>QIAB01000054.1:0-40290 GCA_003225455.1 Acidobacteriota bacterium | reverse complement strand
GAGCGCTGGTTTCGGCCAAGGCAGAGCCTCTGCGAATTTCGATCGTTCCGTGCTCGTTGTTGATCACCAGGCGAGGACCGCCTATGCCAACCGAACCTGCGGCTGTGGCCTGATCATCGCCGGTCGCGATCTTCAGTTCGCTGAAATCGGACTCCACTTCGCCGCCGCGCGCCCGCGCCTGCACCTGGAAACCCGCCTTGTCGGGCAGATAAATCTGAACGTCACCGCTGCGGTTGTCCACCTGCATGCTGCCCAGCTTGCTCACGCGGATTTCAACCGCGCCATTCTCATCTTGCAGACGCAGATCGCCACTCACACCGGCAAGGCGGATATCCTTCGAGCGGGTCAACATGCGAAATGGCCCAATGACGTCGGTGGCGCGCATGTCCCCCGAATCCATATCGAGATCGCCATTGAGGCGCGAAAACTCCAGGTCTGTGCGCGCAGATTTGAAGCTCAGGCCACTAGCGACTCTTGCCAGTTTGACGTTATCGAACTCGCCGCTCAGCCGAGCCGCCCCCTTTATATCGGTGAGCGAAACATCGCCGCCGCGTCCCTGAATCGCAACATCAGAGCTGACGTTGGATATGCGCGCTGAGCCGCCATCCAGATTAACGTTGGCTTTTGCAGTTATGTCGGTGAGAGAAACATCGCCGTGCTGACTGGAAACTTCGGTATCGGCGTCGCGCGTGCCGCGTCGAAATCACGACCGCCGCTTTACGCGGAACGGAAACGTCCATATCGGTCGCCACCCAATGATCGCCCGCGCCCTGAGTATTCGCATTCAGAATCAAGGTATTTCCGCTGGTTGTGAACTGCGGTTTTGTACCGGCGTTCCACTTGTCAGCGTCACTCTGGTCGCGCGCGCTGACACGTTTCCGCACCACAATGTGGACCTGATTATCATCGGATGGATTCACGGTGACCGCGCCGCGATCGTCGATAATCCGCAGGCTGTTACCAGCAGGAAACTCCTGCTGAAGCTGATCGTCAAAGCTGTAGCAATGTCCAAACCACGAGCAATCATTTTCGCCAAAATTCATTTGATCGCCCAGTTCCCGCCAATTGACATGCGAGATCGGCGTGGCCGCCAGCCCAATTATGATCAGCATAATCAGCAAGAACACGCCGCCGGCGCCGATTCCCCGCGGACGAACTCCTTCACGCAGCGCGCGATGGTGTTCAACCAGTTTGATCACTCCCCACAGAATGATGAGCGCCGGCCAGTAAGTTCCAAACGCGCGCAGCAACGGCTCCCATTGCAGCACGCCCATCGTCGCCAGAAGGAGGACTGTCCCCAAAATAATCAGCACGACCGGCCCGGCGAACGAGCGGCGGCGCTGCAATGGAGGCGGTGCTTGGACTGGGCTAGCCATTGTGCACCTCGGTTGGTGGCGGTTGGACTTCACTAGGAGGAGGCTGAACGTCTGTGGTTGGCGGCGCTGTGCTTGGCCCCGACCCAATGTGACCAGCAGTTGACGCATTGCCCTGAAAAACTTTTACCAGACCGACGACAATCAGAATCGCAGGCCACGTGTGCGACAGTCGGGCGAACGGCACGATTTCGGCAACAAGAAAGAGCACACCCAGAGTCAGCAGGATGGCAGGCCCCATTATGCCCCGCGATTTGCAACGTTCACATGCACATTCCCCGGGAGCCAGGCCAAGCAGCCCAAGTCTTCGCGCCAGTAGCCAACCGCCTAGGGCGATCAGAATCAACGGCCAAAGGTGATGCACCCAATGGAATTCAAACCAGCCAGTGTTATCCAGCAAGAAGAGAACGCCGAGCACGATAAGAACAATGGCCCCTATCGGGGCTGAATGCCGCGGTCCACGTAGCTCAGCAGCCGCTGGAGTCACGGGACTAAGAGCAGTGGGTGGAACTGGGCTTCCAGGCACCGCAGAAGCGGTCGCACTCTGCCCTCCGAACATACGCTCCAAACCAAACGGATCAGGTACAGGCTGCCCCAGTTCAACTGCGTGTGCTGTCTTGTAAGCGTCGAAGACCGAATAGAAGAAATAGGCAAAGAAGACCGGCACCATAATTGGGCCATATTCATTCGCCATCCAAATCATGATCACGAAAACCATGACATGGATGAATCCCTTCAGAAACTGCCCGTTGTACATCGCGCCGACTCCGGGAATAAAGCCCAGCGCAGCAGCAAGGCCAGGACTCGGGAGACGGGTATCGGCCGGCATTGCCACTCGAGGCTGATTCGCGATCTGCGGTGGATGTCCGAGCCGAGCTGCGAGGCAGTTCTCGCAATAAATCACTCCTTGCACCGGTCGGGTGCAGTTGGCGCACAGCGCTTTCCCGCAGGTGCGGCAATAAGCCGCAGCCTGAACAGCGGGATGGTTAGCGCAGTTCATGAATTCCTCCTGTATGTGGTCGCCGACACTACAGGGGGCTGGTCTGGCGCAGCGGCTAAGACGGGATGGTTTTCCCACTGGCTGTAGTTGCGTTCCTGTTTTTGTTCGGGTTGTCCACTCGTGTTGTTCTTTCGCTCCTTTTCCTTTTTCTCCGGAGCGGGCTGGGCAGGCGTGGTCGCCCGCTTAAACTCCCGCAAGCGCGATTCGATTTGGTACACGAATCGAATGTTGTCGTAATACTTTACGATTCGCCCGGTGGTCTCGTAGTAAGTGCGGCGCAGGGCGCTGGGCCGCAAGTCGGCATGGCGAAGATTGCCGACCTTCACTCCTGCCACGCTCAAGGTAATCGAGAGCGAGAAGAAAGCCATACCGAATGACATTGCAAATCTGGGCTGCCGCGCCATCGCGAAAACCGGCGCGAATATTGGGCGCAGCCATCCGGTTGCGGCTTCTTTCCAGGAAATGCCTCCTTTGCGCGAGCGGCTGCTTTCCCGTCCGGTGGTCGCGACCAAGATGTTATGAACCAGGTTAGCCGGAGGCTCGACTTCTTCGAGCGACTTCAGCAAGCGGTGCCCCTCTTCGGCTTCCGCCAACAGAGGTCCACAAACTGCACAAGCTTGCGCGTGCGCCTGGAAGCTTTCCAGACGGCTGCCGCTCAACGCTCGTTCAACAGCGTCGCTCAACAGAGCTTCAAACTCTGTACATTGCATGCCGTTCTTGCTCTCTCCGGCCATCACATCACCTGCCTATATGTACGTTGAAGCAGGCGCGCAAGTTCCGCGCGTCCGCGATTGATTCGCGACTTCACCGTGCCTTCAGGAACCTTCAAAACTGTAGCAATTTCGCGATAGTCCATGTCCTGCAGGTCACGCAGCACGACCGCCTCCCGCAGGTCGGGCGATAATTTCTGCAACGCCCGATGCACTGTTTCCTTGGCTTCGCGATGCTGCACGCTCGCGTCCGGCGGTAGGGCCTTATCCTGAATCTGCTCGCTGAGCGGTTGAGCATCTTCGTGTTCGGAGGGCGCCGCATCCAGCGAGTCGGTCATTCGATCGTGCTTGCTTTTCCGGAAATGATCCACCAGCAGATTACGAGTGATGCTTGTTACCCAAGTCATGAATGCGCCGCGCTCCAGATCATAGGTATTCAGAGTGCGATAGATCTTGATGAAGACCTCCTGCGTGAGATCTTGCGCGTCATCAGCCGATCCTGCGAAACGATAGCAGATGTTGTAAATCCTCCGATGGTACCGCTGTACAATATCCTCCCAGGCCCCCGCGTCGCCGGCGATACAGCGACGGACCAGCAGTGCTACGACCTGGGCGTCTTCCAACCAGCACTCCCCGGAACTCCTGGTCTCGGCCGCAAGCGGTCGCGTCGATACACCGCAGCCTTAACACCACAATATAGATACGTTGTTGTGGTCCCAAAAGTTCAGGACTTCCGATAAAGCAAGGCATTTTAACAGGCGGAAAAATCATAGGCGAACAATTGGAGAACACCCGCCAGCATCCAAAATTGCCGTGTTCTCGGCATCTTAGAACTACACTGTCGCGCGCGGGCTTTCAGACCTCAACAATAGTAGAGAGACATTTATCGGCAAACGCATCTCGCGAGTCAGATAAAACCCGCGCCCCGTGCGAGTTCTCAGCGGTCTCGACCACGACAATGCAGACCCGAACTTGTTCTCGCAGTAGCGAATTACGAAAGGCGCATGCACGGGTGACATCTATTCGCACTGCAACGCGAGTGAGATGGTGAAATCTCATTAGCTCTAGAAAGCCATGGAACGAGACGATTACATGCACGATATCCACACTCGCATTGTGCGGGTGACTGAGGATCTGCGGGCCATTCAGCGGGAACTTAATTGCGCGGCGATGCAAGCCCCAACCGATCCGGAGCTAATGGAAGCGCTCAGCCAGTTGCCTGAAATGGAATCGCTGCAGGTCCTCAAATCGGCTGTCGACCAGATGCGACACTTTCTGTGGTTCTATATGCAGGTGATGACCAACGAATCAGAGGCTGGCGAGAGATTGCGGCAAACCATCCGGCAAAAGCCAGCCGGGGACGCGATGCTCAACGCGGAAGCGTCGTTGTTGGAAAAATTCAAGTGCGCCACCGATGCAGCGCTTCTACGGTTTCTATCGGATGGAAAGAATCGAAAACCGAACTGACTCCCGATCTTTCCACACTTACTCCAACATCACTGACTTCACCAAATTCCGCGGCCGATCTACGTCCAGTCCTTTTCGCACTGTCATGTAATAAGCGAACAGTTGCAGCGGGACAATCTCGAGAATCGGTGAAAGCAGCTCTTGCGCTTCAGGAACGAAAATCGTGTGGTCGGCGATCCGCCGAATTGTTTCATCACCCTGCGTAGCGATTGCGATCACCCGCCCGGATTGTTCTTTGAAGCCTTTGATGTTGGCGAGATTCTTTTCATAGCGAAGCACCGAGCCGGGATCGTTGCGATCACAAGTGGCAATCATGACCACCGGCAGGCTTTCGTCGATCAGCGCGTTCGGGCCGTGCTTGGTCTCACCCGTGGGATAGCCTTCAGCGTGAATGTAAGAAACCTCCTTCAGCTTTAACGCGCCATCCATAGCGATCGGGTAATGAATTGCGCGGCCGAGAAATAGGAAATCCTGAACCTTGTGGTACTTCTCCCCCAGTTGCTCGCATTCCGGCGCCGACTGCAACACAGTTTCGACATTACCCGGAAGCTCGAGCAGTTCGCGGATGTAACGCCGCATCTGTTCTTTGCTCAATTTTTCGCGCACCTGGCCGAGATAAAGAGCAAATAGAAACAGCACAGCCATCTGTGCTGTAAAAGCTTTCGTGGAAGCGATGCTGATCTCAGGACCTGCATTCGTATAAATGACGCCATCGGCCTCGCGCGCTATCGTGGAATCCACAACATTGGAAATCGCAATCGTGCGTGATCCCTTTGCGCGTGCTTCGCGCTGCGCGGCGGTCGTATCGGCAGTCTCGCCCGATTGCGTGATCACAATCGTGAGCTCGCCACGCCCGATCAACGGATTGCGGTACTCGAACTCGCTGGCGTAATCCACGTCGACAGGAATGTTTGTCAGCTCCTGAATCATGTACTGGCCGGCCATCCCCGCATGACGGCTGGTTCCGGAAGCGACTATATTGATGCGCCGCAGCGCTCGCAGCTCCTCTGGACTGATGCGGACTTCGTCGAGCTTCACGATGCCCTCTTCGAGCGAGACGCGCGGCTCAATGGCGTCGCGCAAACCCTGCGGCTGATCGAAGATTTCCTTGATCATGTAATGAGGAAATCTGCCTTTATCAGCCATTCTTTGCTCCTCGAAGTGAACTGCGCTTAGATTCCGACACCGCGAACAATTGTTTTTCTCACTTCACCACCCGGGCTGAGCACCACCAAGTCGGCTGGCGCACCCTCTTTCACCACGCCGTGGCTGTTCAAGCCTGCTACCCGCGCTGGGTTTACCGTTGCCAGCCGAAGGGCCTTCTGCAGGTCCCACTGGGCATACTGCATCACATTGCGGACAGCACAATCCATGGTGAGAATGCTTCCCGCCAGCTTGCCGCCAATGAGGGACTTCCCATCTTTCACCTCTACTTCACAAGATCCGAGACGATATCGGCCTGCCGGCATTCCCGTCGCAGCCGTTGCATCGGTAATCAAGACTGCAGCATCGGCCCCTTTAGTTTTCAAGAACAGGTTCACCACAGCGGGGTCGACGTGAACACCGTCGGCAATAATGTCGGCAGAAACCCGCGTGTCGGTCAGCACTTCGGCCAGGATCCCTGGGTCCCTGTGTGACAAGGGTCGCATGGCATTGAAGGTGTGAGTTGCGTGCCTCGCTCCGGCTGCGACTGCAGCGCGAGCGGAATTCAGATCCGCATTAGAATGCCCAAGACTTACGCACACGCCACGTCGCGCAGCCTCTGCGATTACTTCCGGCGCTCCAGGCAATTCCGGAGCGATCGTCATGATGCGAATATGACCACGGGCCGCGTGCCAAAAGCGTTCAAAAGTTGCAACCGTGGGCGGCAGCAGGTCCTCCGGTGGATGCACGCCGCGACGGATATGGCTAATAAAAGGCCCCTCGAGATGAATTCCAAGTGGAACGGCGCGAGCTTCGCCCGCGTGATGCTTTTGCGCAGCTTCGACAGCAGTAGCCAATCGCTTTAAAGCCGCGAGCGTCGCCTCGAGCGGAGCCGTGACCGTAGTTGGGAAATAACTGCTCACACCGTGACGAACCAGAAGCCGCTCCAGCGCAGGCAGAGCTTCTGGGTTGGCTTCCATGATGTCGTGCCCGGCGCCGCCATGAATGTGAATATCAATGAGCCCCGGCGCAAGGATTGCATCTTTCAAATCCACTACGCGGCAGTTTGGTGGAATCTCGCTGTTCGCGCGTGCGCTGAGTGTACGAATCACTCCGTCCTCGATCAACAGTAACGGCTGATCGAGGCGCTCCATCGGTGTGAACAACGTTGCCGCAGTCAGAACAATCATTAGATGTAAGGAGTGCAGCGGACGGAAGCATCATTCTATAGGAAATCTTTGAGGTGACAGTCGTGAGTGGACCCTGTTTCTTCAGGATGGCGTCCGGAACCCCGATCTTGCCGACATCGTGGAGCCGCGCTGCGACTTCGACTTGGTACAAATGTTCTTCAGGAATATTCAGCTTTCGGGCGACCCGGATCGCCCATTCGGCTAAACGAGTGCTGTGAACGCCAGTGCTAATGCTTTGAGATCGAGTAGCTGGTTGAACCCACAGACGAGCGAGTTGCGAAAAGCAAGGTGCTGCTCTTCGAGTTCCTTCACGCGCAGCTTCAACAATGCGGATTCTTCAAATCCGGGATTGGCAACTCCTGCGATCATTGCAGTATGTACGCTCTGAGTCGCCGTCCGCCCGGAATACGCTATTCCAGCCCGGTGGCTTTCAGCTTATTGGGATACACCGGGCGCAGCCATGGCCGAGGCGACCGATGCTCCACCAGATCGAATGCCTGGTGAATCGTATTGTCAGGGCAGATAAGAAAGTCCGCCCCAGCCTTCGCCAATTTTCCCGCGGAATCTAGGACCGCGCCGCCGCGGCGTCAAACAAATTCAGAAAGGCAAGTTTCTTTTCTGGAGGAAGAAACGATGCTTCGAAAGAATTGCGCGCCAACTCCCGCAGATGCTCATCGCTGAAAGCGAACGAGTCCTGGGCCAGCTGATATTCGTGGGCTAGAGACGTGCTAAACATTGCCGGATCGTCGCTGTTAAGTGTAATCATGAGGCCTTGATCGAAATAGCTGCGTAATGGGTGCTCGCTGATCCCGGGGCAGCAGCCGGTCCGCAAGTTGCTGGTCAGGCAAATTTCCACTGGGATTTGCCGCCGTGCCAGTTCTTCCACAAGTTCGATATCCTGACAGGCCGTGAGCGCATGGCCAATCCGTTCCGCGCGCAAATTGAGCGCGCCCCAAATCGAATCCGGCCCGGCATTTTCCCCCGCATGAACCGTAAGCCGCAGGCCATTATCGGCGGCGCAGGCGTAAGCATCGCGAAACAGTTCAGCAGGGCCTTTTTGCTCATCGCCCCCAATTCCGACTGCTACGACGCTGCGGTCGCGATAGCGCGCCGCAAGCTCGAAAACTTGTTGAGCAGCTTCGGGTCCGAATTGGCGCACGGCGTCGAAAATCCATAGCACGGAAATTCCGAAGTCGCGTTCTCCTCGTTCGCGTCCGCGCTCCAGCCCATTGAAGATGGCTTCGAAATCGAGCTTGCGCCACAGGCACACGCCAACCGAAACGTAGACTTCGGCATGCAGCACGTTTTCCGACTTCAGCTTCTGCATCAGGCGATACGCGGTCAGCTCGTAATCTCCCCCATTTTGCAGATCGTCGGTCACAGCCTTGAACGCCAGCAGAAAGCCCGGGAAATCCACATAACGATATAGCTGTTCCACTTCGGCCAGCGACGAATTCCTTCCACGCTGTTTTCTAAGTTCCAGCAGAGTCACCGGATCGACAGAACCTTCAAGATGAAGATGCAGCTCGGCCTTGGGCAAACCGAGGATAAAGGCGCTGGGCTGCGCATCCATAGTTCAGATTTTAGATTTCAGATTGAAGATTTGCGAATTGGTAAGTCGACCTCCAAGTAGGTAGGTGGGGAAAACCCGGCGCCGCTTTGATGAAATCCCTAGGCCTTTGCCTTGGCGAACTCACTGTGCCGGCGGCTGTAGAAACTATAGATGCCTAGGCCAATCGCAAGCCAACCGAAGAACCGCAACCAGGTGAGGATGGGCAGTCCGGACATCAGTAATATGCAGAAAAGCACACTTAGGAGCGGTGCTGCTATGCCTCCCGGAGCGCGGAACCCGCGACGACGATCGGGATCACGATAGCGCAAAATAACCACTCCAATCGAAACTAACACGAAGGCGAAAAGGGTGCCTATGTTCGAAAGATCGGCGAGCGTTCCGATATCCAATATTCCCGCCGGAACACCGACGACGAAGCCTGCGATCCAAGTTGCTGTCGAAGGCGTGCGGAAACGGGGATGCACACGGCCGAAGAGCCGGGGCAGCAGTCCATCCCTTGACATTGCAAACCATACCCGAGCTTGTCCCAACTGAAATACGAGGAGGGAGGAGATCATGCCCATCATTGCGCCAAACAGAACGCCGAGCCTTACCCAGTGCAAAGTGGGCGATCCGGTTGCTACCGTTAGTTTCTTTAGACTGTTCACCACTGGCGCCGCATCGTCGAGCAATGACTGCCAAGGAACTAATCCCGTTAAGACGATTGCGACAGCTACGTACAGCACGGTGCAGATTATGAGAGTAGTAATAATGCCGATGGGCAGGTCTCGTTGTGGATTGCGCGCTTCTTCGGCTGCTGTCGAAACCGAGTCAAATCCGATGTAGGTGAAGAAAATGATTGAACCACCCGTGAGGATTCCTGACCATCCCATTGGAGCAAAGGGATGCCAGTTGCCGGGATGGACATAGTGGGCGCCTGCGATCACAAAAGCCAGGATGGCGGCAATTTTTAAAATCACCATCGTGTTGTTTGCCTCCGCCGATTCGCGGATACCGCGCACCAAGATGACCGTAAGAATCATGACTACCAGGAAGGCCGGAAAGTTGAACCCTAAGTGCAACCCCGGTCCATAAAGCACGTTACCCTTCAAGTCGGTAAGACCGGCGGGCAAGTACGCGGGAGATATCCAACGTAGAGCAGGGTGCCAACCAAACCAGTCGAGCATGTCTACCAAATGCGCTGCAAATCCGACACTGACAGCCATGTTGCTGACGGCGTATTCCAAAATCAAATCCCATCCGATGATCCACGCGATGAGCTCGCCCATGGTGGCGTAGGTATAGGTGTATGCGCTGCCAGCGATCGGAATCATAGACGCAAGTTCCGCATAACACAGCGCAGTAAATGCGCAGACGACGGCTACTAACACGAGCGACAGCGCCAACGCGGGACCAGCTCCAGGCCGCCCGACGGATGCTGTATGCCTGATTAGGTAATCCAAAAGGGGCGCATTCAGAATTGACCTGGTATCGAACTTCTGTCCCGCAATTGCCGTTCCGATCACGGTGAAAATGCCAGAACCGATCACCGCACCTATCCCTAAGGCGGTGAGGGAGACTGGTCCTAAGGTTTTCTTTAATTTTCGTTCAGGCTCCTCGGAATCAGAAATAAGTTTGTCGATAGATTTACAACAGAAGAGCTGATTTTCAGATGTTCGGATGCCCACGCTCTGTTTGGTTGCCGACGGCTGTGCCAAAAGCGCTGCCTCCCTGAACCTCAACGGGTGCGACCAATTTGACGCGAAAGGGCGGATCTGCGACCGCCCGACATCGCATTACAACGCTACCTTATCTCTTCGCCTGTCCGCGTACCATCTTCTTCACTTTTCGTTTCTGCGATCCGCGAGCGTACTCGCGGGGCTTCAGTGGATGCTCGGTCTTGCGCTTCTTCCGCGAAGCACGTTTAACTTTTTTGCGTTCGTCCTTGCTAAGAGTCTTGGTATTTGCCATCAGTCCGGGTACTTTCCTTTTATTCTCAAAATTTAAGAATTGTCATCCTGAGAAGGAATTTGTTTCGCCTGCGAAACAAATTCCGACGAAGGATCTATTTATTTCTGTCGTCCGTAAAGGGACTCGCTGAATAATTCCGCTCACCCAGGACTCACGTCCTGGGCTAAATTATTCCGCTGCTTCGCAGCTAGCATTGGATTTACCCCTCCGAAGACCATCGGCTTTGGCTAAATGCAAATGGCCAACTGTTAATGGCTGACCCTCTCCAACTGCGCATATTTCTCCACCAGCTTCTTCAAGCCGAAGCGAGGGAATTGTACCGTAATCTTAGCTTCTTCGCCTTCTCCTTCGCGTTGATAGACCGTGCCTTCGCCGTATTTCGGATGCTTCACTTTTTGTCCGGGCCGGAACCCGCGCCGTCCCATAGGTTCACCGACAGGAACTTTGGGTACGCTGAACTTCTTCCCCCGCGAAGCGAAAAATTCTGCGATGTTCTCGATCGAGTTGTAGGTCTTGCCTGAATAAGATCCAGTCTGGTTGCGACGATGGTTGCGTCCCGCCCAACCCACACTCTGATCCTCGTCTTCATAAGCATAGTGCGCATCGTGCGGGGCGGACACTCTTGTCCGCGCTCGGCTTCCTCTGGCCAGTCCCAAATCTTCCAACAACTCTGCCGGTACTTCCTCGAGGAATCGTGATGGCACGCTCGCCTCGGGCATATCAGTCCCATATCGCCGCCGATAAACCGCCCGCGTCAAAATCAACGCGTCCATCGCTCGCGTCATGCCTACATAGCACAACCGCCGCTCTTCCTCGATGTCATCCGGATGCAGAAACGTTCGCGAGTGCGGAAACAATCCTTCTTCCAGTCCGCACAAAAACACCAGAGAAAATTCCAGCCCCTTGGCCGCATGCAGAGTCATTAACGTGATTTGCGCGCGCTCATCGTACGCATCCGCATCGCTCACAAGGGCAGCATGATCCAGAAACTGATCCAGAGTCTCACCACGGTCCCGCGAATCCATTGCAGCATTGACCAGTTCGCGCAGGTTCTCGCCGCGCGAGTAAGCCTCGGGTGTGTCTTCCTCCTCAAGCTGCTTGATGTAGCCGGTGCGATCAATCAAGAACTTCAGAATCTGCGCCGTGTTGGCGACAGCAGCACCCGCATCCTGCGGGGTGTCTGGCGGGGGTCCTCCCGTCCGCTCTCGGGCCGGCGAGACGCCGGCGCTACCCAACTCGTTATCGATTCCGCTGACAATCGTAGCGCTGGCATCTTGCCGGCTATCGTGGAGGCGTCCCGCCTCCACATCGGCCCCGTCGGGTAACGTTGGAAACTCAAACTCTGCCGGATCGAACGAAATCTGGTCATTCAATTCGATGGCAGCAGGCGCTTCGGTCGGTTCCTCCTCTTGAGCAGTCTGCTCCAGCCTTTCCACATACGTTCCCGTCAGCATTGCCTGCCCATCTTCAATTAAATTCTTAAACGACTTCAGCGCCGCCAACGCGCGCTGCGGCAAAAGCTGGCGCCGCACAGATTCGGCGATTGCTCCCCACAGTGAGGCCCCAGTCTCAAGCGCCACTCGTTCCAAAACCTCCAGCGTCGTCTTCCCGATGCCGCGCGATGGCGTATTGATGACGCGCAGCAGCGAGATCGAGTCATCCGGATTCTGGATGACCTTCAGGTACGAGATCATGTCCTTGATCTCGGCGCGCTCGTAAAACGAAAAGCCGCCGACCACGTTGTACTTCAACTGATAACGGCGCATGGCCTCTTCAAACAAGCGCGACTGCGAGTTCGTACGGTAGAGAACCGCGGCGCGCCCGTTTTCGCCGTGATCGATAGCTTCCCGCAGATATCTGGCGACATAATCGGCGGCGAACAGTGCCTCGTTCTCGCCATCCGGCGCTTCGTAGTACCCGATCCTCGGTCCGCCCTGGCGTGAGGTCCAAAGATTCTTTCCTTTCCGGCGGACATTGTTTGCCACAACCGCCGAAGCCGCCTGCAAAATGTTCTGGGTGGAACGGTAGTTCTGCTCGAGACGGATGATCTTCGCTTCCGGAAAATCTTTCTCGAACTCCAGAATGTTGCGGATGTCCGCGCCGCGCCAGGAGTAGATCGACTGATCCTCATCGCCAACTGCACAGACGTTGTGTCGCGAGCCTGCCAGCATGCGCATCAGTTCATATTGCGGACGGTTTGTGTCCTGGTATTCATCAATCAAAATGTACTGGAACCGCCGGTTGTAATATTCGCGAACCGCTGGCACCGCCTTCAGCAGGCGCACGCTTTCGAGCAGCAGATCGTCGAAATCGAGGGCATTGGCTTTGGCTAATTCTTTGCGATATTGCGCATAAATCTGCGCCACACGCTCAGTGTTTGGATCGGCCGACTGCAGATAGACTTCCTGCGGATCGAGCATGTGGTTCTTCGCCCACGAAATGTGCGCCAGCACGGCGCGCGGCGTGGTCTGCTTATCATCAATCCCCAGTCGGCGCATAACAGATTTCACGAGCTGCTGCTGATCAGCTTCGTCGTAAATCACAAAACCTTTCGTCAGCCCGATGGGAGGTTGTCCCGGAGTAGCTGACGGAATCCGCAGCGCTTCGATGTCGCGCCGCAGCACGCGCACGCAAAAAGAATGAAAAGTTGAGATGACGGGCTTGGCAATGGAAAGACCCCCGACCAGCTTGTCCACGCGCTCCACCATCTCCGTGGCGGCCTTGTTGGTAAACGTCATTGCCAGGATGGACTCCGGCATGGCTCCCAAATGCTCGATCAAATGGGCGATGCGATACGTAATGACACGGGTCTTCCCACTCCCCGCGCCAGCCAGGATGAGCACCGGCCCTTCAGTAGTCTCAACAGCCTCACGCTGCTGCGGGTTGAGTTGAGATAGAAAGCCGGAAGAATTCGACGCGCACATGAGAGATTACTTTGATTTTACCGGATATCAAGGTGGGGTGGCCCATTCAAGCCTGCTTTTGGCTTGAGTGGGACAGTTCGACGGCTGGAAAGAGTGTTCCCGCCGCTCGTTCGCGTTTTCGTCCCATCCATTCCCAGTCGATCTCGAGGCGTTCCGCCCGAAAAAACACAAGGTCCCTCCACTCCGCAGATCATCGCCTTCGCGATGATCTGTTCCGGTCGGGATGACAGAATTGAAAAGATCTGAACATCCAAAACCGGGCTTGAGTGGGCCACCGTTTCCAAAATCGGGAAAGAGCCCTTTCTGGCCGAGGGGTCACGCCGAATGCTTAACGGCCCCGCACTCTTCGCACGGGCAAACGTCCCGCAGAAACTGCCACGAGTAAATTCCTAATTCGTGCCCATCATTCCACTTGAATCTGATCGCGTACTTGCCGACGCCTTCGGCCGAGAGTGGCTTGGCAGCGGGCTTGAACATAGGAAGCTCTCCGGCTTTCGGTTTCGGTGCTTCCCCCGGCTGGCGGCCCGTCTTGCTGCGCTCTTCATCGCACAAGGCACAAGGGCAGGCATCGCGCAGGAATGGAAACGAGTAATGCGAGCGATGCCCATCTTTCCACTCGATGTCGAGCCCGGTGCCGGTCGTCAGATTTACCTTGACCGACTTGGGATCAGCCACACTCGTCATAATGTCAGTATCGCACAGCGAGACCCGAGGCTCTGCCGAGTGCACACAGCCAAAACGGATTAATCACAGAATGGAGTGGCGATGTTATGAGTGCCTGAGAACAAAAAGCGAGCAATCGAACGAGAACCGCGTGCGGCATAAAGCGTCCTACAACCAACGGTGCGCCTTTTCTCATTTTTAGATGCGCGAATATTTTTGCCCTCCGCCATTCGCTGCCAATGCGCAAAATTCCTGCAAAGGTCATAGTTTCAACGGATATCACGTCCGCTCACTTTTGTGGCGGCTGGAAGGGCAGCCTCTAAATCATCGGGCAACCCACCACTGCAACATTACGTCCCACTGTGGGGCTAACCCCAAAGAGGAGCACTATATGCTTGAGAAAATCATGGCAGCTTGCAGCGTGGCAATCGTGCTAATTGGGCTCAGTCTATATTCCCTGGCAGGTCATGCCCAGAGTGAGCAAATGGCGCGTCACGAGCCTCACATGAGCGCAGCCTATGGACACTTGCAACAAGCCCGAGCAGAACTGGACAAAGCCAGCCCAAAGAGCGACCGAAGTAACTCGCGATTGCGGACTGTAACAGCGAAGGTGTCTCGGTGACCGAGGAATGCGATTGCTCCAGCCATCATGGAGCGAGCTTCAAGGCCGCAGTAGGCGCCTTCGGTCGCTACCGTCAACCCAAAGTGGCAAGAGCGACGGATGGCGCAGCACCAAACAAACGAGCGAAGCCTTTCGGCTTTAAGAGATCACCCATGACTGCGAAGGCGGAGACCACCAGGCCCCAATTAGAAACCGGGCGAGAAGTTGACTCATTGTCTTCCCGATTTCACCAGTTTTCGCGCCTGACCCGGCCCTTTCAAACCCAGCACCCGGTATTCCTTGCCCGCCAGCTTATGGTAGTTAATAAAAAATTCTTCTAATTCCCTACAGAATTGCTTGCCCAAATCATTAATCGTTTTGATGTCTGCCCAACTGTGTGCGTCTTGTTCAATTGCAATGATTCGATCATTGCGTTCTTTGCCTTGTTTGTCCTCCTGTTCGCCTTCGATTACACCGATCGGGCGACATGACAACACACATCCCGGAAATGCGGGCTCATCCATCAGCACCAACACATCAATCGGATCACCGTCATCTGCTTTGGTTGATGGAACGAATCCAAAGTCATATGGAAATGTCATCCCGGTGGGCAACACTTTCTTCAGTTCAAAGATGTGGTCATCGGGGTCAAAAGCAAACTTGTTTCGGCTTCCTTTCGGAGTTTCGATAACCACGCGAAGCAACTGCTTGTCATCTGCATCGAAAGGCTTGAGGCGGGTCGGGTCTGCCAATCCATTCTTCTTGCTCATTTGCTGTCCGTGTAATCTCGATGTCGCTGCCCGCGAGAGAGTAAAAGTTTGTTCCTTGGGCAAATCGCCCTTGTTTATGCCGCCGCAGGATATCGGGCCGAAGCCGATATCAGACTTTTACGGCAACAATAATAATCACCACAATTACTGCGACCGCGATAATCAGTAACGACTCTTTGCTGAGCGAACCCGCCGCGAAATCCTGTTGTCCCCGTCGAGCACGTTCAGCAAGCCGCGCCAGTTCCGCGTCGTCCAGTCCAGCGATTGCTCGTGTCACCTGGACTTGATCGACATGAACGGATCGAAGTGCCTTTTGGCCTACATCTGAGGACAATAATTGCTGAATCGCGTGTTGATTCTCCATCCTTATCCGAGAAGCCTTCAGCAACTCCTGATGGAGTTCTGCAGGATTTACCAGATGAGACTCCGCAAACAAGCTTGGTGGAAGGGCAAAGAATATAGCCAAGATGGAAGCGAGAAATGTTCGGCAGAATGGGACCGGACGAAAACGCATGGCGCACACCCCTCAACGGCAAAGGGCTTGGATGCCAGGAGGCCTCATCGTGTGGCCTGAATCTTTCCGGTCAAGCCCATCCTCAAGCCGCACACTCTTCGAGTCCAGATCACGCTGCTTCCCCAGAAGGCGACTTCGCATGGACCGTCTCAGTTTTTCGTGGGGCGGCCGATGAATTTCTTGGCGTATTGTCGGTCTTCTCTTGGCAGGCAGCTCTGGTAATTCAACGATCCTTCTCGTTCGGGCAGATTCGTAAATCGCTTGCACAATGCGCACATCCGCCAGACCTTCGATCCCCGAGGGCTCCGGTTCCTTGTCCTGAAGAATGCAGTCGGAAAAATAAATCAGCTCAGCGGCAAACTGGTCCCGTTTGGGAAAGGTTCTTGTTTTTGTTCTTCCGCCAATCGTGAGCTGATGCTTGATTTCCATTGCGTATTCGTAAGCCGGATCGGCCGTTAGCAAGCCCTCTGTACCAATCAGTGTGTAGCGACTTATATTGGTAGCGCCGAAACTGCATGTGAACGTGGCAATGCGTTCTTCGGGAAAGCGCATAACAACAGATGTCATTTCTTCCACGTTTCGGAATCTCTTTTCTCCATTATTTGCTGTGATGGCAAATACCTCGGTTGGCTCAGCACGAAACAGATATCGGGCTGCGTTAATGCAATAGACGCCCATGTCATACAGAGGACCGCCCCCGCGGGCGACGCTTTGGCTCACCCGGATGTTGTCCTCGGCCACCTGCTGGGCAAACTCCGAAGTGATGATTCGCAGGTTTCCCAGTTTTCCGTTCTCTGCCAAGCGAATCGCTTCGAGTTTTCCTGCTTCGAAATGGAGACGGTAAGCGATCATCAATTTCACGCCGTTATGGTCCGCCGCGTCGATCATGGCCTGGCAGTCGTCTTCTGTAACCGCCATCGGCTTTTCGCAGAGCACGTGAACGCGAGCCTGCGCAGCTCGGATCATATAGTCCCGATGCAATTGATTCGGCAACGCCAGATATACCGCGTCAACCTGGGAAAGGGCGTGGTCATAGTCGTCATAGGAGTACACATGTTCGAGGCGATATTTCCTGGCCAATTTTTCCCGCTTTTCCGGCTCCCCTGAGACAATGGATACCAGCTCCGAGTTTCTTGCGTTCCTGAATGCGGGCAGGACGGCGACCTGCGCAATGTGTCCCAGTCCAACCACTGCGTAGCGAATCTTACGTATTGATGTGGTGCGCCGATTCATTCCTTCCTCCAATTCCTATGCGGCTTTCTTTTCTTCGCTTATAGCTTTTTTTCCGGGGGCTTTCGCTTCCGGATGTCCGTGTCGTGCGGCGGCGTGCTCAATCTGCGCGTTGATTTCACCTCCCACCAAAAAAGCAAACCCGGTTACGTAGAACCACACCAGCAGAATCATCGCGGCACCCAGTGACCCGTATGTTTTCGAGTAGCTATCAAAGAAATGCAAGTACACGCGGAAACCGAACGAAGCAGCCAGCCAGAGCAGGACCCCGAATACCGAACCCGGGGTGATCCAGTACCAGTGCTGCTCTTCCACATCAGGACCAAAGTAGTAGATAAGAGAAAAGGACAAGATGACAAAGAATAGCGCGATCGGGTACTGCACGATTTTCCAGGCAATAAACGAAACCTCTTTGAATTGAAAGTGCGCGCCAACGAAATCTGCCATGCGTCCACCCAGCAGCACGACCAGCACCGCTGCCATCACCAGTATTGAAATCGCAACAGTCAGCGCTAGGGCGATAGCGCGAAACTTTATTAACGAGCGAGTGTCGCGCACTTGATAAACGCCGCTGAGTGTCGACATCATCGATGTCATTCCGCCCGCTGCGGCCCACAACGCAAAAACGATTCCGAATGTGAGCTTGGATCCCCCGGTGTTTTGCGTCACCTCGCTGATAGTCTTGTTGAGCACTTGAAACGCGGAGGGTGGCAAAGCCTGAGACAAATAAAACAGGAAATTGCCGCATAACAACATACCGCGCGATGCAAAAAGCCCGAATAGCGACAACAGAAAAAGTAACAATGGAAAGATCGCGAGAATGAAGTTGTATGCCAGTTCCGAGGCTCGGCCGAGGAGATTGTGCTCGTTTATTCCATACCAAACTTTTCTTGCAAGCTGCCTTTTCGTCAGGCCGCCTAAACTCCAGATCGATTGAAGCTGCTGCTCGGTGCTGAGATTCGAGGCGGTATCTGAAATTGCCATAATCGAACCCACCTGCTTTGGGATTTTTGATTCCGTGCCACTAGGGACCGTTGCCCCAGTCGAACGACATCGACGTTGCGCACGATTCTGGTTTCAAGATCTTGACCTATAACTGTTTTGTCTGGGGCGAGGCTCCAGATCGCGGCTGCACTGCACTCACGAATCTGGTGTTCGGTGAACCTGTTTTGAAAGGAATAAGATTGTCCCCTCAGAGATCATGCCGCTGCGAAGAGATGCTCTCGCCTAAACTCGGTGCCTTCGGGGTGTCAGCCGATGACCTATACGTTCTGTCTGAAGGGAACAGCCCAGAGCAGCTTCCGCCCCTCATCAAAATCGAAAGACAATGCCTGCCGAGTAGCGGAAGCTGTTTTGGCGGCCGTTGGTGTTGCTGAAGAGTCCAGTCGACAGCGCATCCGTCGAACTAAAATTCGTGCGAACGTAATCGAGCTGGGCGGCACGGATCGCGAAGTGACGAGACAGACCAATATCAACGCCTCCGCCGAAGGCCATGGCAAATGCGGTCGCGCTGGTCACGCCGCTGGATATTCCTCCAATGATGGGCAGGCTGATTCCCCCGCCGAGATTCGACAGAGCCTGGCCAAATAAGGCGTGTCCAAAGACGGAAGTCCGACCGAAATTGGTCGTGACCGCGGGGCCGAACAGAAAGTTGTAGATGCTCTGGTTAGCGGTGACTGAAACGCCCGGTAGTAGTGAGAAAGAAGCTAATGTGCGGTAATTTCCGTTTATATCGGCGGTGATGCCGAAATGGCGGGTGAAGTTAAAAGTGCCCTGGCCTTCCCAGCCGTTGAAATTGTTGTTGCCTCCGTTGCGAAGATAGGAATAGCCGCCGAAAATTGTTGCTCGCGGCGTGGTCTCCTCTTGAGCCACAGAAATTACCGAGATACAGAAAATGATCGCTGCCAATGTTGCAAGCTTATGCATGAATCTTTCTCCTGGGAGTTCTACTAAGGTCAGATGCAGGCTGAGAGCAGAAAGAGAGCCGTGCATGAAGGGAAAGGTAGTGGGCGGAACTAACGCTACAGCCTAAACGTGCCAGCTCGGACATAAATATTAAGACAAGCTTAAAAATCGTGTCAGGAGTGGGCTACATCGATCCAATTAGGTAAGCTTGCGTACAAATCAGTTGCGCTCGTCAGTTTAGAAAAACATTGGGGCGGGACTAATGTGCCGCAGTCAGGTTGATTAGGCCAATTTTCTTTGCGACATCCTCAACATCATCTATGGTGAGGAAGTAAATAATGTCCTCATCTTTATATCGCATAGACAATGCCGAGCGCGTCCCTGTTCTTCCCCTCTGATCGCTCTGCAATTTCCCTCCTGTCGGCGTCCGCTCTTAGGACGCCTTATCTTCGGCTTGCCCTGCACCGATGACAACACACGAGTGAGCTTTGTTAGGCATAATCAGTCCCGAGAAAATCGGAGCACCAAAGGCTTATCGGGTGCAGTCAGACGCTATCCTTACCTGACACTACATGAGCCGACCGGGGCGGGCCCCGATTTGTTTCTTCTACAGATTGGCAAGGTAGCCCAACGTTCGAATGCTGGGTAAGAAAAAATAAGACCCACCTTTGACAATAACGAATCGGCTGAGATTGTGTACTCGGGCGCGCAGCGGCTCCCCCTGGACGGTGAAGAGCGCGTCCCCCTTCGCGAGATTGCCGACCAGTGGATCGACCTCCTCATACAAGCCTCCGAATACGGGATTGTTGATCCAGGTCTGCTGAACAAACTCGAATTGACGCTCGATATCACTATTGAGGCAGATGAAATGAAGACCGCGTTCTTTCCCATCATCCACCAGCGGATCGGTCAAGCGGGGCCCGTAGGAGCGTCCTCGACGCAATATACGGTGACGGTTCGCCGTATTTAGCGCGGCCTGCGGATCGGGGCCGAGTGAATCCCGAGGATTGGAGCGGCGTATGTGGGCTCCAATCGGGCAGGCAAAACCCTGGGGATCTTTGTCGATATAGCTGAAATTGTTTTCGTTGTCCAGCCGAGGATCATCTTGTTGTGGGGACAAAACCAGGGGAGCGCCGCTTTTCCGCCGGCCGACAAACTTCGCTCCCAGATGGTCGCGCGCTGAGGGGTTGCTCTTGCCGTTCGGATCGCAGGTCGCTTTGTCCAGGAAGTTCCAAAACTTGGCAACATCCTGGGCCAACTGGCGAAAGACAAGATACGTCCCATTGCGGCCGAGGTCGTGCATTCCAGGTCTGGCACCTAAGGCGGTAGCACTGTCGGGCACCGTGGTTAGCAACTGCTGGGGATCATCTTCCGGGCGCACTACGGGAGTATCGGAAGTGGCTCCGTATAGATTGGCATGTCCCAGCAGAAACTCACCGGCCGGCAGCTCGGTGGCATGGTGCGTTCTGGCTAGCTGGCGTTGCTTGTTCCCGGTGCCTTCCATGACCGGCTGCCCAATTCCATCGTGAAAACCGAAATGCTCAGGATTGTTCTTCGGCTGGCGCTGGGCATGGAGTATGCGCGGCTCTCCGAATCCACCGCTTCCCCTGAGTTCCTGCTGCCAATGTTCAAGCTGCGCTTTCAGCACGCTTTCATCTCTCGCGTAGACTAGCAATAGCAGATCAACCAAGTTATCTTGTGCGCCGCCCCACTCCCAGTTCGACGGCGCGTTCTCATTGCCATCGCCAAGAATTCTCGAACGGTGCTCGGTCGCCATTCCTTCCTGGAAGGGAAATGAAAAAGTCGCAAGGACCTCCTGATTTAAGCCAAGTTTTTTCAGTCCGTTATACGTAAATGCCACGTTCGTAGAAAAATGTGGGTGCTTAGTTTCTGCGGTCGTAAAATCGCCAACACTCCGAGCGAGCCAGGCTCTTGCCGCTGTCGCATCTTTCACCTGCAGCAGCAGGTACGCGGCGCAGGGAAGGTGCTTGTAGGAGCTCACGATCAAGCCCTGGATGTCTTTTCGTTCCAATTCCATGGCAGATATTCCTCATTTCCTACAAGCGCAGCAGCCAGGCTTTAGTTGCCGTTGCGTCGAGTGGATTTAGCACGTCTTCGCGAATACTGCTGTTGTTATCGATCCCCTGTACGGTTAGGTCCCAATACGCGCTATACCAGGCATTGGTAACAGTTTGACTATCGCGGGCAACCGCCTTGAATCTCGAACCGTCCCGCGCGCCACCCCAGAGCAGGAATTGTGTGCGAGGGAAATTGAGCGTATTGCTCCACACGGCGGTCAGGCCGGAGCTGGCCTTGTCGATGAAGTCGTCCAGGTAGTTTTCCCAGCTACCATCAAAGTTGCTCAGGAAGAGCAAACGCCGGCCGTTATCGATGACAGACCAGTGGGCAAAATGAATACTCGGAATGCCGCTAAGTTCGCCATGCGTCGCTTTGGCGCGGGCCAGTAAGTTAATCGCCCAGAGCACAACCCGGAGCGTCAGGCGTCGAAGCCAGCCGGGCTTCACAATGGTGATGCTCGCCATGTGGTTTTGTACGCTGGGCGTGCGGTCTTCGCGGTCCACCAGGTCCTTGACATTCTGGATCTTGGCGGCACTCGATTGTACTGGGTCGGTGCTTTCCTTGAACCGGAGCACCAGGAGCCCGATGATTCCCGGAAGAAGCCAAATTGGCAGTAACACAATCACAAGGAGAATCACTGCGACGAACTTGACCCACGGCATGAACCACTCGATAAAGGTCTGACGTGGGCCGACCCCGGACACCCAAGCAAACTGCGGGTCAGAGCGTACGAAATTTTGAAAGGCTCCTAACAAACCGCTCGGCGAAGGCGGTGGGACGCTCTGAGCCAGAGCATCGGCGCGCGTTTCGAGTGCATCACGGAGCGTTTGTTCGTCGAGAATACGCTTCACGCTTCGGCCGGTATTGCCGATGTGGTATGCATTCGGCCGAACCACATGCGCGTGCAAATAGGCGAACAATCTCTGGCGATCGCCGGCGCTTGTGACGGTGTAGTCCTGACAGCAACTATAGACTTGATGAAGTCCGCGGGAAGCGTGAAGGTACAAATCATCCAGGTACGCCTGCAACAATCCGTCGAAGTTATTCTCGAACACCAGGTAGGGGCCGTATTCCTGGGACTCATGCAACACAAAGCTGGCAAAGTGAAGCAGCTGCAGTGAGCGAAAGGGCACGCAGGAATTTTTCTCGGGATCGTCCTGAATCAGCTTGAGCAACTTGCGTAGGTCCTCGGTTTTCTCGGGTTTCACTCGTGCGATAAAGGTCAGAACGGTGTGTGTCATTGATACTTCTCCGCTTCTCAAGCGTCGAATTCCAGAATCAACCGGTTGGGGAATGGGCCGTCATAAAGGATGTGCCCCGCGCTCCCAGGTGCGCGGCGCAAATCGGGCAGGCGCAACAGAGCGGCCAGCAATTCCGGTATTTGCACACCATTGATGGCTCGACCAAAACAAGTATGCAGGCCGTAGCCGAAGTGCAGGTATTCAACCTCACGCTGGGCGTTGAACTGCTCGGGACTGGTAAAAACTTCGGGATCGAACATAGCGGAAAGAGTCGCGACATAGGTGAAGGTTCCCGCCGGAATATTCTTCGAACGCCGCTGGTCGGCGGCCACTTGAGTGTCGCGCGTACAAAAACGGACCTGGAGTGGGTGATGGGGATTGAAGCGCACGGCCTCATAGGCATAGCGCCGAACTGCATCCACATCGCCTTTCAGGGCTGCTTCGCGGGCTTCCGCCAAGGATTGTGGCCGGCGCAGCAGTTCGTCGATCGCGAGAGTTACAAATTTCGAGGTGGTGTCAACCGCTCCGACGATCACACCTGCGAGATTGCGACGCACGGCGTTATCGTCGAGCCACGGATGCGCTGCATCTTGCATGGACAGTAGTCGGCTCAGCACGTCGTCATTGAGGTCCTGTCCTCGTACCAGACGCTGGGTGAGTGGGATTGGCGCATCCGTCTGCCGGCGCACAACGTTTTCCCCAAGCCACGAAAGGGTCGTGTCTTGCATGGCCAGTAGGCGGTCCAAAACCTCTTCGCCCTGGTACCGCTCGGATAGCAGAGACTTACGGAGGGCGATTTGTCCATCCATATGTCGGCGCAGCTCGGTGGAGGAGCTGAGGGCGTCCCGCAATACCCTCGGGTCATTGGTAAGGTCCGCGAAGAGGTAGTGAAACACATCGCGCATCCAGCGCATCATGGTCGGGTCGTCGGGGCCCGGCATGCCGAAATAGGAAGCAACCAGCCGTACCGGCACAACCCGCGCCAAGCCACTCACCACGTCAATCTGCCGCCGGGGACGGGCAGCGTCGACCAGGGTGGCGGCGGATTCCCTCACAAACTTACGAATGCGCTCGAGATCGTCAGGGCGGACGACCTGGTGAAGCATCGCCTTTTCCTGCTCGTATTGTGGCGAATCATCCATGCCGAGAATGAAGGGGCCGTCGATCTGGTTGATCTTTTCGGCGTTGACCTGGCTGATGGTGAAATCGGTATCGCGCTTTAATATCTCTACGACATCGTCATACCGGGTGATGATGGCACGTTTGCCGAAAACAAGAATCGGAGATAACCACCGTAGGAGCCCGAAAATAGGCCGTAGGATAGCCGGACGGATCACAAAATTAGCGAGCCTGTCTTTTAAGGTTTGCCCCGATGCATGCTTGCCGATTGCAACCAAATCCACGGGGCGTGGAGGTCGCTCTTCCCTATAGAGCCGCAGAATAAACTGACCGGCGGGGCGGGCACGCCAGTGGTCCACCGCAACCCGCATGGCGGGCGGTAACTGATCCAAGGTTGGCAAGCGAGTGCAGCAAGGGCCAGATCGGGAGCAGTCAACTTCTCTCCCATCAAGAAGCGCCGCCCATCAGCAAGACGCGCTTCCACCTGCGCCAACGCGGCTTCGATGACTTGCTGTTGCCGGGATATGGTGTCTGGTTGTAATCCGAGATTGCGACGAACCGCTGCGGCGAGCAGAGGATAAAGGAAAAGCACCCCTATTCGTTCCCACAACGGGATTCGATCTGACCAGGCACGGCTCGTACTCCGCTGCATCGGCAGCATGTAAGCATAGGCCCAGGAACGGACGGCAACGCCAAAGATATCGAAAAAGAAGTCAAACAATTTCTTCGTATCGGTGCGTGCTTCGGTGTCCTCGGGATAGACCGCCTGTTCACGCGGCCCGCGGGCCTCATAGTAATCGACAACTTCCCGCGCATCGAGAAGGGACGCCTCACCAGTGTCGAGTACTGGAACCACATTGCCACCGCCACACCGTCGGGTGGCCAATACATGGAACACGGGAGCGTGACATTCTTCGTAGTAAGGAATTCCGCGTCGATCCAGAATCCACCGCGCCAGCTCGCAATACGGACTTACTGGAACCGAGATCATTCGCGGATGATAGATGGTGGAGACCGTCAACTAACTCACCTCGCTCGGAGGACTCCAACCACAGACCTGTTCATGGACTCTCCTCACGGGTCCACGACAAAAGAAGGTTAGGCGCGGAGCAACGCCGGCGTCAGCCAGGGGGAAAGATCAGTCGGCGCCTTGGGTTCCTGAGTTAGTACACCGAAACAAGTACCGCGCAAATATAAACGCTATTTAACCCTTGTCAAGAGCATTCACGACAGACGAAATTCAAGCGCAACATCAGCGAGACTTATGGCGGATCATGGTGGGGTTTCTGCTACGCTGCAAATTCCGTCCAAGCCTGAAAGCGCTGATAGTGCTTCGCTTTGTATGTTGCCGCGCAAGAAAACCGCCAAAGCTCCCGGGTCGCTGTCTGAGTCCGCTCCACCGTAACGCTCCTTTTCTCAAAGTTTTCTCAGATGTGCTGAATTGTCGTACCTTTCTCCGATACAGATATGTGCCAGTCAATCTCTACAGGCTCACGGTCATCCCGGCCGGCGGAGTTTGCGCCGCTGTAGGATACGAGATCTGATCGAAGTTCGGCGTCGCTTGCCCGGTGGAGTCGTCCACCGAGGTTGCAGCAACTGAAATATTGTTCGAGTCCACTGTCAACGTCATATAGCCATGATTTTTATCGTCCGCAGCGACCAGCGTCGCATTGTTATCTGGGTCAACGTCTCCGGGAGCGGCATTCAGCTTATGTAGGTTGTGATACCCACCGTTCCCACTGACGATAAAGGGAACCTTGATTCCTCCTGCTACCGTTTGTTCAATCCGCTGGTAATTGTGCACATGTGCCGTGAGCACCATATTGGGGACACGCTGTGAGTCATTGATCGCTTGGTCCAGAACATTTGCCATGTTCGGACTGCCACTGTGATAGTTATCGAATGAGTATATGGGGTGATGCAACGCGACAATCAACGCCTTGTTCCGGTCTGCAGTCGCGAGTTCGTTCGTCAACCATTGCTGCTGAACCGAGTCGACGGAGCCATGTTCCGGCACGTTCGTGTACAAACCAACAATGGTGACAAACGGGCACAGCAGCGTGAAGAACACGTTAGGCTGCGACATGGTGACTCTCGGTGCGTCTTGCGACGCTGGATCCACATGGGGCTGTGCCGTCATAAAGTACGCGACCCAGCCGTCGAGCGAAACCTGCGTCCTATCAATCGGGGCGCCGTCGTGGTTGCCAGGGATTGCGATAATGGGAGGGGTGTAGGCATCGTACGGTTCGTAGAATTGGCTGTAGTATTCGCTCAGTTGGCCGTTGAAATAGACGACGTCGCCCAGATGGTAGAAGAAACTTGGCTCGGTAGCCGACAGGCTCAGATCGGCCTTCATCGCATTGACAACGTCTGTCTGGTAGTCCGGGTTTTTTATGCCGCCGGTGTCACCCGCACAGTGAAAGACGATCTTGCCATTGGCGGCAGCTTGTGCCCCGATGCCCGGAAGAACCGATTCCAAGTCGTAGTGGTAAGGCGGTTGTCCCAGCGGCGGCGGCAATGGTTGAAAACGCTGTGTACTGTGGGTGAGCGAAGAAATGGGTTGAACACCCGAGTATGCCTGGGAATAACCTCTCTTCGGACGGGTTCTCACCTGACCTGGGCGCAGCATGCAACTCCCTCCTTGGTGGGTCTCCTATGGACGACAGCATTCGTGGTGCCGCCACGCATCAAACTATTATCCTGTCTTAAGGACGCTTGCCAGCTTAGCAAGCTTGCTTATTTATCAAGACTACGCTGTTGTCTGTGGGGCCCGACTATAAGAAGTACGACGGATTTCATTGCGCTCGAAGGAACTCCTCCAATCGCGCGGCGCTCTGTATAGCACAAGTGATGGACAACGGAAAGCTTTTTGTGTTTTTGTTACGAATTCAGAACACAGGCCTTAAAACCTCCTGCAAGTACGGACACTTCTTTTTTGCCGAACTCGCGTGTAGCGCGCGCCTCTCATGTCGTTAAACCCGGGTCAGGAGCTTCAACGTCTCACTTCCCAACGACGGCCGCGAGTCCCCTTGAACCGGAAGGCTCGACTCCTTACGATCCGTGAGCGTCCCCATTTGTGCGCTTCCAAAGCACGATCAGGGCTTAATTACAAACCGGATCCCGCCTTGGAAGCTCGAATACTCGGTTACACCCCCCGCAGTATTGATTGCGTGAAAGTTGTATGCGCCCTCCAGCCCGACACGCGACGTAAGGCTGTACAACAAACCGGCTCCAACGTTGCCGCCAAACTTCGTCGGTCCCGGGCTGAACTTGTACGCGCCGATCCCACCGTTGACGAATGGCCGGAGCGTGCCGCTAGTCAGGTACGCCTCCCCTTTAACCGAGAATTGGTAGAGGTTCAGGTCGCCGGTAATCGTCCCGGGAAAGTGGTGATAGCCAAAGATCCCTTCCGCCGAAAAGTGGCTGGTGGCGATGTATTCCAACCCGGCGTTCAGGCTGAATCCGGTGTTGAAGAAATTGCCGAATGTCCCGTGCGGGATGCCAGCGCCGGCGTCGAAGAAGACGGCGAATTTGCCTCGTCCCGTGGGAGGCGGAACATCAGTAAAGACGTTGCCCGGTCCCAGAGGAGCGGGGAGATGGTCGGGCGTAACCGAGTCACCGATCACCGCCAAAACATTCTCAAAGTGGACGGAGACCGGGGGTGGGTTGGATCCGGTGAAGGCCAACGTGGCGGTGTAGGTCCCATTCAGGTTGTCCACCGCTTTGAATGGCGTCTGGCCAGGCGCTGTGAACCAGAAATAATTCGCCCAGCCAGGTCCCATGCGACCGCACTTGGGATCAGCCTGGAGGCATCCGGGCCCAGGCTTGACACGGGGTGTCATAACAATCGATAGCGTGTTGGTTCTATCCCCGCGCACGATACTGCTTTGGAAGACAGTATTGCCGGCATCCGGGACTGCGCGCACAAACGCGGTCCTCAGTTGCTGGCGCGAGAAGCGAATGGAATTCGGGTCGGTGCGCTCAACCGAAAACACGAAATTGTAATCACCGGGTATAGTCCCGGGATGAAGAGCGCTGTAGATTCCGTCGCCAGCTACGTCATCGCCGTGCTCTGGTCTTCCATCGTCGAAAAGCGTTATGTCTGGCGGGCGCACTACTCTCAGTGGAGCATTTTGGACCGCATTGAACAACTTGGCTTCAGCCCCGGGGTCGATGTCTGGACGTGGCGGAGTTGAGCTTGCTGTGCTGTCCGAAAGCATATCGCCAACACCTTGCCCAGGTGCGATTAGACTCACGAATATTTTGTCACCGGGGCGCGATCCCAAACCCAGAATCGGCAGACCGAAGTAACGAAGCTTGGCCTGCAGCCGGATATTGTCCCCAGTCTTGTAATCTCCCGGCACCACTGATAACTCGCTCTTCACCCCTGCATCGTCGGTCATGATGTGAAGATCAAACGGAATGCCTGCAGCGTTTGTACCTGCCGTTGTTATCCCTGGGGCCAAGTCAATCGCTTTCACGTCGATGTGCCAATTCCCTATTGGGTCAAAGGAAGGCGGGAGCGGCAACGACCGAATGATAACGATAAATCCAGATGTGTCCCCTTTCACGATCGCCGGGGCACCTCCAGGGGGAGTCACAGTAATCCGGAGGGCGCCAAGATCTTTCGGCCACATCAGGCTGAACTCTGCGTCTCGGCTAGTGGTAGAAATCGGAACTTCGGTGGAGAACGGCGTCCCAGAGACACGGTCAGAGATCAGCCGAACAGTCTCTGGGCTGTTGAACTTGAGAAAGTTTTGCAACAACTCCAGAAAAAACGGACTCAGCAAACCGCCATCCGTGTCGGTGTGCAGGTAGAACCCGAGCGAGGCGTCGGAGATCGCTTGGTCAACTGCGGCGGATACACCGAGACTGGGCCCAAGTGTAACGGTATAAATCTGTGCGTTGTTCGGAAGGGGACAAGGGTTACCCGAGGTATAGTTACATGTCCCCGTTGTTGGTAGCCCCGCGCAGTTCGCTGCCGTGTCACAATACAATGCAGCAGTACGTGTCGCAAGGTTTGTGACTTCCACCTTAGGGTCAGTGTTTTGCTGGCCGTCTGTCATCAGGAGAATCGCCTGTCGGTTTGCTGTGCCCAACATTTGATTCGCAACTCGAAGCCCGTCGCCGATACTCGTCGAACCACCAGGTGAGATGTTGGTGAGCACTGTCTGGACGGCGCCGTTGCCCGGCACTACTGGCGTCAAAGCTTGATCCGGAGGAGATGTCGCTGCGCTCGAAAAGGAGACAACGCCGACGTTGTCACCCGAAATCCGGAGGGGCGGATTACTAGGATCTACAGTCAATGGGTCCCAAAGATCAAGGAATCTGCGGGCCGAGCACCGCAACGCGCCTATTCTGTCAACCTGGCCGGAGCAAAATGCCCCCGGCGGCGGAGTTAACTGAGTACTCATGCTCCCAGACCTGTCCAGTACCATCACTACATCTACCGCCGGCCGGGAAGTTTTTCCACACTGTACGGTAGGCTTGGGGAAACCCTGCACAAACACTTCGTTAGCGGGGAGGAGATTGAAGTTCGCGTTAGCAAGACAGCTAGTCGCCGTTGATTTGTTGTAGCTTTCCACACATGCACCAGTCAGGGGTGTACCGGTCGTAACCTCTATCGTGTAATGTTCTGGATCGATGTTTTGGGTGCTGGAGCAGAGGGTGCTTGTTGTTCCTGGACCAACGTTATAGTTCGATTGCAGTAGGAATGTAATTTCAAATTGCAAGGCACCTGCCGTCCCAGTCGGATGCGGGATGATGGTTATGTTGTCAAAGCACGCCGAAGGACAGATCGGATTGGCTCCTTGAGTCAATAGGGTTGGTACGGGGAAATCGTGGCAAGCCACGGCTGTGGGGTCGAGGAGGCAAGATGTATCGTGGGGCATTCCGGGTGTTAGGGTCTTGGTCCAAACTTTGTTTGCGGGAGACGCAAACGTATCTGGGGACGTGAACTTGAGTCCCACGCTGGCTGTGCCTGGGGGGAAGTTGACCCAGACGGTTACTTTGCTAATCTGAGTCCTGCCAGGGTCTGGCGACCCGAAGGCCACTACCCGCTTGATGTCAATGTCGATCCCCACCGTAAAGCTCTTGCCGTTAGAACCTACGCCACCAACGGTCACCACCACGTTGCCCGTTATGGCTCCACTCGGCACGGTTGCCACAATTGAAGTATCACTCCAGCCCACAATGACCGTTGCCACTGTACCGTTGAATGTTACTGTGCTTGTGCCCTGTGTCGCCCCGAAGTTGGTTCCGGCGATCGTTACCAAGGCATCGACTGGCGCTGTGGCGGGAGTCAGGCCGGTGATGGAAGGCGCCCCTAACGCAGCTGGGGCGAGAGCCAATGACATAAAAATGACGAGCGATAATAGCGGCAACTGGCGGATGGGCTGCATATGCAACACCTGCGGAAATCTCCCCAGAGACATCCCAACCCAAAAACCACGAACGATCCATACCGGTGATGTCGACATTACCTCCCCGTTTGCTACCCGGATTCTTCCTGACATCACGCGGACCTGACATGCCGAGTGAGCACGCAACATCTAGAACGTGTATGAGGCCCCCAGTAGCGGAACGACCTTAGAGTGGAGCCCGCCGCTGCTGTTAACTCCGATTAACGCATTTCCCGTTATTAGAAAACTGCTGCTACTGCCAAAGGGCCTAATCTTCGCCCCGACAGACATGCTCGTACTATTGAAACTCGCTGTCGTCCGGGAAAGGCTGGGGTCGTTTTGGGAAGGAGCAAACCCTTGCGCCGAATCGCAGGCGCCCGATGTGTCCACGCACGCTCCTGGTACCGGAACTTGGGTCACTGTTGTGCGGTCCGCCTCAAATACCTCCTGCCCGATCACATCGAAAGCGCCACTGAGCATCTTAGTAACCCAGAAATCTGCCCCGGCAGTGTAAGTCAGAGCGCCAGGCAACCTCGCCTTCTTCCCCGTCGAGATGTCGCCAGCCAGTAATGAGTCGCCGTTTATTTGGTAGCCAGCGGACCAATGTGGCGCAATCCTCCAACGGTAAGACCACACAACAAATGGCCTAACCCCATACGTCCCTGCGCCGAGAAAATTGAGAGCGTCCCCAGTGGGAGTGCGCACATCAACGCCGAGTGCCAATCCAGCTCGCTCGTTCTCCGATTTCCAAGCGTTCGACTTGACCCGAAAAGTAATATCGCCAATCCCAGAGACGCTGCGAACGCTAGGGAACGAATTTACGAGACACGGCACAATGACCCCACCACTTGTGCTGCCGCAACCATTGACGATAGGGAACGAGTGCACGTTACTATGAGAATTGTCCACAATCGTCGCTGTGGAGAATGCTGCCATGCGCGCGTTCTCGATCGGTATGGCCATGGATATATCAATTCGGTTGGTGAACCCATAGGTGAAAAAACTCGTGACTTGATGAACCTTCAAATTGAGTCTGGTGTTGGTCGTGATAATGTCTCTAATGTAGCCACATTGATCTAAGTTAGCGCCGTTCACGGAGCACGTCGGATTGCCCCCGAAAGTCTGGCTGTCGTCCGACTGGGTTATGGCGACCGGCAACTGTTTCAAGTTGATTCCATCGAGGCGGTCGAATTCGAAGAACTGATAGCTTAGTCCCAGAAATAATTTGTTCTTGCCGATTGTCTCCGCTCGCTCACCCAGAATCGGCCCCAAGCTGTCAGCGGAAGGAACCGAGACCTTGGCTGCTGGATCCCACAAAAAGGTGATTCCGGAGGGTGAGGCGAGCGGCAAAAGAGTTGACTCTCGGGCAACCGATGAGTTTAAAGGCCGCAGGCTCTGTTTGAGAGTATCAAGGCGAAATAGGCTCTGGTTGACGGTTTGGGTGGGGTTGCCCACATTTAGCGTTTGGCTGACTCCGAACGCCTGCGGAATCACGCAGATCAGCTTGCTGCTGGCTACCCCGGGCGGGCAGAGATCTTGGGCGCTTGTGCTTGTATAGGCCAGAACAACCAAGAAGAAAACAGCCGACAGGACGTGCTTTGACATGAAGCGGCCCTTTCCCCTTACGGGCTAACCGAAGCCGCTCACTCCCCGCCGGCCTCGGTATTGCAAGGCCCCCTCAAGTTCTCGGATCAGAAGCTATCGCGATGGCGCAGGTAACCGCTCGTCGCGCCTTCTGGCGACGCTTACATCAATAGCGATGGGGACACTACTGTACCTCAACTATGGTCCATACTCCATCATTTTTTTTTAACTTCACGATGATGGCGCCCTCACGGGTGTGCGAATCTCCTGCCTTAGGAGTAAACACCTGGGCAAATTCTCCATTCACGGTTGCCGTGGTGCCGTCTGTCTTAATCGCAGAATCGTTGTACTGGAGCTTCATCGAAATCGAGCGAGCGGCAGGGAAGGACTTTTCAATGGCGCGTTTTGTGTTCGCCGAGGGGCTTGGCCAAATTTTCCAAAGAGCATCTGCATCCCGTTGAGTATAGGCCTCTTCGTACTGATGGAGCACCTTCTTGATGGCGTCAAGATCTGACTCAGGTTTGACATCAGTGAGATTGTTCGTAGGGACGTGCAAGGCTCTAAGCTGGGTCACGATATCGAAGCTCTTCGCTGCGATGCCATAGCTTGAGGCAGCAGTGTGCATGCCCAAGAAGTTGCCTTGCGAATCGAATACGGGTCCGCCGGAGTATCCTCCGGCCAGGGACTGATCGCTATTAGTTGTGAACTTGCGAGCCTCTCCATTGGGAGCGAATTCGTTCTGCACACTGCCGTGCCACACGCTCCAATCGCCGGCAGAGGGATGCCCGATGATGTGAATGGGAATATCCGCCTTAACATCTTTTCTCACAATCTGCGGCAGCCTCGGTGGCAAGTTTGCAATCGCCAACTGCACTACCCCCAAGTCCAAACCTTCGTCGAAATTGTCGATGGGCAATGCGTCAAATTTCTGGGGAGCGGTGGAAAACTGAAGTTGGACGGACACCCCTTGGATTGGCTTTATGGCGTGGTAGGCGGTAATGAAATATGCATTCTGCTGATCTGTGCCAACCAAAAGACCTGTGGCTGTCTCATCTGAGTGCCCCGCCCGATGGATTCGCAGCTTCACCACGGCAGACTTTTGTGTGCTCAAGTCGCTCGTCTGAGAAAACGCCGCTTCTCCTCGAATCGCAAATGACGTGACGCAAATCAGGACGATGGTTTGAAATACCTTCATTCTGACAAACCGCCCATCTGCTTCAAGATTCCGAGGATCACCGCCACGAGCCCGGTAATCGTGCCGAAGATCGCCTTTCCGTATTCCAGGTGGTCGAAGAGCGACGGCATTTGAGTCTCCAGACCGCTGCTGCCTGCCCCCGCTCTCACATCTCGAACCGCACCGTGCAAGCTGAGTTGGATTCCATCTTTTACAATAAAGCGTCTCAAATAGAAATCGCTCTTCGGAACCACGACCAGCAGGTCAGAATCATCAAGCGTGAAGCTTTTGTCCAGCTTTTCAAAAGAGACCTCATTCTTATACCCGGCAGGCGGCTTCAGCAAAACTGTCTTCTCTTCTGAAGTGTGCGGATCGATCTCGGAGAAACGAATCTCTCCCAGGATCGGGATTTGCGTATCGCCGATTTCTGACTGAGAGGTCAGGTCGAAATCAATCCGCGCATCGGGAGAGCTGGAAAAGAATATCGAATCGCCACCCTGGGGAGACAATCGACCTTCCGCATCTCCTGCTGGTGCGCCGTTTACATGTACTCGTGTGCATTCAAAACCGGGCCTCAGGCCAGACTCATTCGGTCGGCTCGTGAGATTGGCGCTAAGCGGACCGTGAACCTTCAGGCTGAAGGAGGTTCTCCCGCCAGTTCTAGGCGCTGCCAGCGTGATGATTGATGGTCCGGCCATCTCGAGGCCACCACTCCGGACGTGATACAAGGAACAGGAAGCCGAAGGTTCACCATGAATATCTATAGAAGTAGTTCTTAGTGAAGAGCCGCCGGTTTTGATCGTCTGTTCACTGTTCAGCTGAATCTGCAGCGAGCTCACTCCCGAGATGAGCAGTTGTTCTGCATTGCCTGGCCCGAGGACACGGCTGGCGTTGGTGCGGAAAGTGAACTGTCCGACACTCAGGGAAGCATTTACGTCCGTCGATGGATGCATGCGAATAGTAACCAGAACCGCCAGAGCGCTTGCGATCCAGACGCCGGCGACCGTCCAGGCCAGCCAACGGCGTAACGGCTTTTTCGGGGTCAATGCGGCGCTCCCTAAGGATGGTGATAGATCACGATGTCCAAAGAAGTCGGCGTCGAAGTGCCTGGAACGTGCCCAACAAGTTTCACGTGGTACTCACCTGCCGCTAATGAAGACATATCGAGATCTAACTCTTGCGTGCTTCCGGCTGCGTACAGTCTGCAATTGGGGTTGAAGTTCCTCTTGCACTGTAGCGTTTTTTGCAGACCGCTTATCGCTGCGCCGGCAGCGTTCGTCACAGATACGTCCAACGACTGAAGGTCCTGACCGGTAACGAAATAAAACGCATAGGGGTGCTCCGGTATCCGTCCACCATTCTGATAAACGTCTACTGGTAGATAAACCGGACGACTGTTTTCGATCTGATACCGGGCAAGTACCCCCACATTGTCTGCATGAAGTTCCAAGGGATCAATCACGTCTTTCGTTGGCCAGTTGGCGAAGATGTTCCAACTGTCATCGTTCCAGGCTGAACTCTTGGATTGCATGAAATAATGGAACGAATCTTGAAGTTCAACAGCCTCCACAAACACGTTTTTTTTGGGATTACCCGGTAATCTGGGAAGAAAGAACCGGACATTCAAATTCGCATTGCGTGAAAAAGTGGTGAAGTTTCGGTGTACGGCAATCAGAGTGAAGTCCTCCAAGGCATCAAGGTGCACATTCGTGCCTTCGAGACGGTTACCAAAATCTTTCATGCCTTGGGTCTGAGCGTAGGTTGCCACAGTAATCGCCAGAAAAACTCCTCTGACGACCAAACGCACATGCATTGATGAGGAATCAAACATCGCGGCCCCATTCTGGGGGAAGGAGACGCAAGCGCATTATAGAACAACTTCGGATCACATGGATCAATCGGCAATAACGGGTATGGCATCGAGAGACTTCGAGAACCTCGTTGTGATTGTCGATTTCACAAATTATGACGAATAGCTGGTTCCCGACGGCTTGTAATTCGTGCCGCCCCTTCTTTCATCCGCAGATGCTAGATCGCTTCCAGTCTCAGGTAAGACCACCGGAGGCCGATTGCTGGATGCTAGACTTTGTCAATGGCGGATCAGAACAAGCGCCTGGGCCTGATTGCGGGCAATGGCCGCTTTCCCTTTCTCGTGCTCGACGCTGCCCGCGCTCAGGGCCTGGAGGTGGTCGTCGCCGCCATTAAAGAGGAGACCTTCCCAGAAATTGAGTCGAGCCAGGCCGCTGCTGTGCACTGGCTGTCTTTGGGCGAGCTCTCAAAATTAATCGAGACTTTCAAGCGTGAAGGGGTCCATCGCGCTGTGATGGCTGGTCAGGTCAAGCATAAACAGATTTTTTCCAGTATCCGCCCCGATTGGCGCCTGGCTAAGCTGTTGCTTTCACTTGGAACCCGCAACGCCGATTCTCTTCTTGGGGGCATCGCCAAGGTTCTTGCGGAAGAGGGCATCACGCTTGAAAATTCGACCTCGTTGCTCGAGCCGTTGCTGGCGAAGCCAGGAGTTTTAACGAAACGCGCGCCCAGCGAACCGGAGAAAAAAAATATTGAATATGGGCGGAGTGTGGCGCGCCATCTGGCACAATTCGACATCGGCCAGACAGTGATCATCGCAGAAGGCGCATGCGTGGCCGTTGAAGCGATGGAAGGCACCGATGCCGCGGTAGAACGCGCGGGCCAAATCATGGCCTCTTTGCAATCTGATCCATCAACACTCAGCCGTGCCTTGACGGTTGTGAAAATTGCGAAGCCCGATCAGGATATGCGCTTCGACGTTCCCGTCGTAGGCGTGAAGACGATCGAAGGCATGCGCAAAGCGGGGGCTACCTGCCTGGCCATCGACGCGGGGAGGTGTCTGCTGCTTGATGGAGAGCAGGTCACAAACGCTGCCGATGAGTCGGATATTGCGATTGTTGCGGATTGAGATTTCGCAGCCCATCGTTTGCAGTCGTCAGCGCCGTCCATGTAAAACATCATAATGATCTCAGCAACCACCGAGCCTCACCGCCTTGCCGATCAGATCCGCCGCGCCTTCGAGGGAGACGCCTGGCATGGGGATTCCGTCGTCGAGCTTTTGAAAGATGTGAATGCTGCGACTGCCGCCGGGCGCCCGATTCCGAACGCTCACAGCATTTGGGAGCTGGTTCTGCACATTGCAGCGTGGGATGATGCTGTGCGTCGACGGACAGGTGGCGTCGCGGTGACTCTCAGCGATGAAGAGAATTTCCCTGCTGTCAAGGATACGAGCGAAACCGCCTGGCATAAGGTGCTCGATCACATGACACGAAAACACAAGGAACTGGTGAACACGGTCAGAACGTTCCCCGAATCACGACTATCAGAAAGAGTGCCCGGCAAAACACAGGACTATTACGATTTTTACTACATGTTCAGCGGTATCGTGCAGCACGAGCTTTATCATGCTGGCCAGATAGCTCTCCTGAAAAAATTCAAGCGGTAGATCAAGCCGAGTTGATGCTCCTTCTGCTCCTTTATGATTTAATCATCCGTTCCAAGAGGGAGATAATCTGAGCACGCAGAATCTCATCAACCTTGCCGTTATCGGTGTAGGCGCTTTTGGCCGGAATCACGCCCGCGTTTACCACCAGCTTGTGCAGCAGGGCGAGTCTGTGCGGCTGGTAGGTGTGGTCGATGCTGATCTCGCCCGCGCTGATGCCGTCGCGCGCGAATTTGGTTGCCGCAGTTTTGGATCCATCGAGCAACTTACTGCCACGCACAGCGAAGTCCAGGCGGCTTCCGTGGCCGTGCCTACTTCCCAGCATTTTCGAGTTTCACGCGCATTGATGGAATCGGGAATCGATATTCTGATTGAGAAGCCGGTGACTGCCTCCTTAGCTGAAGCCGACGAACTGATCCGCCTCGCGCAACGCCTCGGCCGTATCGCCCAGGTTGGGCACCTGGAGCGCTTTAACCCCGCGATTCGTGCCACGCTCTCGCTCATAACACAGCCAATGTTCTTCGAGGTCCATCGTCTAAGCGTATTCACCCCGCGTTCGCTTGACATCGACGTGGTCCTTGATCTCATGATCCATGATTTGGACGTTGTTCTATCATTTGTGAGATCACCAATCAAAGAAATCCGCGCCGTTGGTCTACCGATTCTCTCCGGAAAAACTGATATTGCGAACGTCCGCGTGGAATTCGATTCGGGTTGTGTAGCCAATTTTACTGCCAGCCGTGTCTCCACGGAGCGCGTGCGCAAGTTGCGTTTTTTTCAACCGAAGCAATACATCTCAATCGACTATACCCGTCAGGATGTGCTGCTTTTCACCGTCGGCGAAGGCGAGCACGCTGGAGCGCCTTCGATCAACCCGCAAATCAAAGTTGCCAAACCGCCGGTCGTCGCGGAGGAGCCTCTGCATGCCGAGCTGAAGTCATTTCTCGACTCCGTGCGCACGCGTTCCAAGCCCGTGGTGCCATTGGAGGATGGCCAGCGCGCCCTAGCCGCAGCTCTCGATATAACGGCCGCGATCAACGATCACAGCAGGAAGATTAACCTCGAGCTTCTGCGATCTTCATAATCGATGTTCTCTACAATGCTTCCCGACTCCACAATTTTGAAAAAGATCGAGCGCCAGCCCAAGCACACCGCCGGATTCAAGCAGCTGGTTCGGGAGCTTGGTCTTCATGGCGACGAGCGTCGCGAACTTCACGACCGCCTCAGTCACTTGGTTGGTGGCGGCCAACTTCTGAAACTGGATTCCGATCGTTATGCGATTCCGCAGGTAGCCGCAGGCAAGAACCTGATCGTGGGAAGGCTCAGCATGCACCGCGATGGCTTCGGCTTTGTGCTGCCCGACCCCACCTCACTGGATGGTCGGCTGAAGGCTCGCCTCGCAGGAGACATTTTCATTCCTCCTCCTGCGGTCGGCTCGGCAATGCACGGAGATCGCGTGCTCGCTGAGATCGGCACGATCCGACCAGACGGCCGCGCTGAGGGACGAATTGTCCGCCCGCTCGACCGGGCCCACACAACCGTCGTTGGCATCTTTCACCACGGCCATCGCAACTACGTCACACCCATAGATCAAAAAATTGCGCAAGAAATTGTCATTCCGCCAGGGATGGAATATCCCGAACTGAGAACTGAAAAAGGGGAACCGAGAACTGGCTCTAAACACCGGGGCAGTGATTCTCACCGTGATCGAAAAAAACGCAGCCCGCATCGGGTTCTAGGCGAAGAAGCCGCCCGTCGGCCCGAGTGGGAGGATCTTGAGAATGTAGTTGTGGACGTCGAAATCACCGATTGGCCGACCGCAACCCAAAATCCCCGCGGCCGCGTGGTTGAAATTCTCGGCTACGCGGACGACTTCGGCGTAGACGTCGAAATCATCATTCGCAAATTCCACCTACCACACCAATTCCCCGCAGAAGTGCTGGAGGAAGCTGAGGCTGTCGAACCGCTCATCTCATCCCGTGAGTTGCACAAGCGGCGCGACTTCCGACAACTTCCGATTGTAACTATCGACGGTGAAACCGCGCGCGATTTCGATGATGCAGTTACTGTTTATCGGCTGGAAAACGGTAATTTTGAACTTCAGGTGCACATTGCTGACGTGGCCCACTACGTGACGCCGGCCTCCGCCCTCGATCAGGAAGCGCGTCTGCGTGGTACCAGCGTCTACTTTCCCGATCGCGCTGTGCCCATGCTCCCGTTGGAACTCTCGACAGACATCTGCAGCTTGCGCCCGCAGGTTGACCGCCTGGTGATGTCCTGCATTATGGAGATCGATCACCAGGGTGAGATCGTTCGTTATGAAATCTGCCCCGGTGTGATCCGCTCCACCGAACGCATGACCTACACGAACGTGAATGCGATATTGGAGGGTGATGCCAGCACGCGCAGGCGTCACTCCGAACTTGTGGGCACCTTTGAATTGATGCGTGATTTGGCGATGATCCTGAATCGCAAGCGCGAGCGCCGCGGCTCGATTGATTTCGACCTTCCCGAGCCGGTGATCGAGTTCGACGAATTCGGGTTGATGAAGAGCATCACCCGCTCGGAGCGCAACATCGCTCATCGCATTATTGAAGAATTCATGCTTTCGGCGAACGAATGTGTGGCTAGTTATCTGGAAAACAAGCACGTGGCTTCGCTCTATCGCATCCACGAAAAACCCGATGCCAAGCGCGTTTACGACTTCGAAATAATTGCCGCTACTTTCGGTTACTCACTTGGGGTGGGGGCGTTGCCGATTCAGCGAATGCAATTCAAGACCGATCGCCGAGCCGCATACGGTACCGGCAAACGCGCTCGCGAGATTGAAATCCCGAAGGAAGTTCACATCACGCCACGCATGTACCAGAAGCTGACGGAGAAGATCGCAGGTAAGCCGGAGGAACGCATACTTTCCTTTCTCATGCTGCGCTCCCTGAAACAGGCTCGCTATTCCGAGGAAAATCTCGGCCACTTCGCATTGGCCGCAAAAACTTACACCCATTTCACATCGCCCATCCGCCGGTGTCCCGATCTGATTGTCCATCGAATATTGAAAGAAGTTCTTCGCGATTCGGCGGAGCGATGGGAAGGGCAGATTCCGGTCGGCTTATCCGGCAGCGTTGGTGACAGTAGCGCCAGTCCGTGGTCGAAACGGCGAGAGCACGCTCCGGTTGAACCCATCGCAGGGCCGATCCCAATCGAGGAACTTCACGACATTGCCGAAGAGTCCAGCCAAACCGAGCGCCGCGCCGACGATGCCGAACGCGAGCTGATGGAATGGAAAAAAGTCAAATTCATGCAGGAGCGCGTCGGTGAAGATTTTGACGGCCTCATCATCAGCGTCACGAAATTTGGCTTCTTCGTTGAATTGACGGATCTCTTTATTGAAGGCCTGGTGCCCCTCGCGACGCTCACTGACGACCGCTACACCTATCATGAGAACACGCGCGAAATTATTGGTCAGCGCAGCCGAAAAACGTATCGCCTGGGTCAGCGGATTCGAGTTTTAGTTGATCGTATCGATCCGTTGGAGAAGAAGATTCAATTCGCGATTGTCGAGGAGCACGAGCAGCGCGCGGCAAAGCGGAAACGCAGATAGTTGCAGCCTGTTGTGCGAGCGACGAGACCATGCAGGCTGGTGTAGAATTTCTAGGTCAACCCTGCTCGTCGGAGTATTCGGCGGGCTCCTGCCGTCGGGACGTGGCTCAGCCTGGTAGAGCACTCGCTTGGGGTGCGAGGGGTCGGCAGTTCAAATCTGCCCGTCCCGACCAAACACCCGATTACTGTCGCGGTAGGGACGACCATCACTGACCGCCCCCCGCACAGATCCGTACATGCGCGTTTACGCATACGGCTCTTACCAGGGATGCATAACGGCGAAGCGGGCCATGGGATAAGGATGCAGAACACGGGGTCTTGGAATCCAACGGCTCAGGAGAGGATAGAGTCGATCCCACCCCACCAGTGCACGTTGGCTGCGTCGGACAAGCACAGTTCGCCATAGCCAGCAGACGCGACGGCTAAAAATGCGCAACTGTGTCGAGTTACCCGGAACAGCATGGTACTGGAAGTAGCCCAGCACAACTTTGCGGAGCCATGCACCGACCTCGGTCGTGCGATGATGCTTGCGACGTTGCAGCTCAGCCTTGATGGCTTTGAGCTTCGCCGCCATTCGCTTCTTCGCCGTAATCCGCCAGACGATGAA
>QIAB01000095.1 GCA_003225455.1 Acidobacteriota bacterium | reverse complement strand
GTCGCGCCATCAAAGAATGTCACTGTGCCGCCGGTGGGGGTCGTTGGGCCGCTCAGCTTGGCAACGGTTGCAGTGAGCGTGGTGCTCTGCCCGAATGTGGATGGGTTGACCGAGCTGGCCAGCGTGGTCGTGGTGTTCTCGACCACTACCAGGGTCCCTGTGCCCGTTGCATTATTTCCGCTGCAAGCGCTACCAGTGCCAGCAGCTTGTACGGTGAAATTGGTTGAGCCGGGCGGTGTTGCATTCGTGGCGCTGATGGTCAGGGTTGAGGTCTGGTCAGCACCCGCACTCGTAACGGAGCTAGGACTAAAGGAAGCGGTTACCCCAGTCGGTAAGCTCGTGGTCACGCTCAGGTTCGCGGTGCAGCTTGCGCTGGGACCGTTAAATCCTACCGTGACCGTGTAAGTGGTGGAACTGCCTGGTGCGACGGGATTCGGAGATTGAGTTCCCACGGTCACCGTGGCCGGCTTCGAGTCCGTGAACGTGTTCTGCGCCTGCGACTGCGAACCCGCCGCAGTCAAATAAAACCGAATGTTCTCGTCGTGAGTATCAGTGACAAAGCTACTGTTAGAAATATTTCCGAAAGCGTCCGCAGTCACCGTATAGGGTCCGTGGGTATCCAGCAGTGGCGATTCGACAAGAGTCAACGTCACAGTTTCGCCGGGCTGCCAACCCGAACCCGCGATATTGACGGTTGTTCCCGGAGGATAATCGGCGGCGTCCGTCTTTACCGTTGCAAAACCGTACAGCTCGGCGCTGGCGCTCGAGCCGCCGGAGATCAGCACCCGGCCATCAACCTTGGTCAATGCAGCCCCGGTTGCATCCGAGCGCGGAGTGGCCATCGGCCCGGTCGCCTGAAAAAGTTTTTGCCAGGGGATGTAGAGTTCCGCCGAAGCCAGATCCGTTCCTGCCGATTGTCCGCCCACCACCAGCACTTCATTGTTATTAGGAAGTAAGAATGCCGAATGCTTGCTGCGTGCGGTGGTGAGGCTGCCGGCGGCGTTGAAATTGTTGGCTGCGGGATCGAAAAACTCTGCGGAGGCCAGATCGGTTGTGCCATTGCTGCCGCCGATCACGACTACGGTGCCATCAAGCAAAGTTGTAGCTGTAGCTTTGGCGCGCGGCGTGGACATCGCCGGCCCAGGCGAAACACTTCCCGCCTGCGGATCGTAAATATCGGTTGTGTTCAGAGCGTTGGTGCCATCGCTCGAGCCGCCGGCGATGAGCACGCGGCCATCGCTCAAAACTGCCGCAGCGTGATCCTGGCGCGGCGAAGACAGCGTGCCTGCATTCGAGAAGTTGCCGGAATTTGGATCGAAGATTTCGAGAGTATTGCTTGCGCCGCCGGAATTCTGTCCACCAGCGATGAGCACGCGGCCATCTTGCAAAACAGAAGCTGTCGCGCCGGAGCGCGCATCATTCATTAATCCGGCTGGCATTAATCCGGCTGGCGACCACGAATCCGCGCTGGGATCATAAATTTCCGCTGAATTTGTAATGCCTCCGCCTGAGGTCGTACCGCCAGCCACCAGCACACGGCCGTCCTGCAGCACGGCACAAGACTGGTGCGAGCGCGGGGAATTCATGCTAGCCGCCGCCGACCAACTGCCGGTTGTGCTGAAGAGATCGGCCGTGGCTGTGGGGCCGCTGGCGTCCGCGCCACCGCTGATGAGCAGACGCCCGTCGTTCAAAGCCACCGTGCACGCGCCGCTGCGTGCAGCGGACATGCTGCCCGCCGCGACCCAGGTTCCGGTCGCGACCGAGGGCAACGACGCCCGTAGCAAAAAGCTGATTCCAAAGAGACCGCTGAGTAGAAGGGTGTAGCGCAGCGCGCGGAGCTTCATGTTGAACCTCGAAGGAGACAAGTACGGCGACTAGGGGAGATCGGCGCCGTTGCAAAACGGATCGCAGCTTAAAAGCTGTCTTGGGTAAACCAGGGGAGTTCGGAAAATCTCTCCGCAAGTTCCAACGCTTACTTGCGGCTTACTTCAGGGGAATGCAGCTATGGGGCCGCGAAAACCCGCGCCCAGAGCGCAGTGTGAAGGATTCTGCCCTCAGCAGGTACTCTGGACAATTGCAACAAAGTGGGGGGTCTTTAGGAAAGAAGTGGGGGCGTCACTGCCGGGCGAACGCTCTCGGAACCCTGACACCGTGCCAACGACTCGCACTTCAGCGCGGTTGAGGCTCCGCCAGTGCTGGGCATCGATTTTTCCCGCTGACTTGCGTCTGGATGAGTCCCCGATTCGGGACTCGGGTGGCCGGAATCTGCCACATGGCGAACTTGATTTGCCGGAACGAGAAGTCGGTTTCGACATCAGCCATGTTTGGCTGCCAATAATCGTCTTCGGTGGAGACGCTATCGTTTCCCGATTGGTGTCGCGTCCACCAGGCGAAAAAGTCGGGGCCCCATTGATAACCGTACGCGTGTCCCACTCGTGCGCGGGATGGGATAGGCGCACCCACTGCGGCTTCTTTGCTGCCAGAGTCCACAACAGCGCTCTCTGGAGGGAGAACCACTCGACTCGGCCGTCGTCCGTGCGTGGAGAACAGAGCGGAGAACAAATATTGCCGAATAAGGCCATGTTCACCCATTTCTGGTGCAGCCAGTCCGAGTGTAAACTGCTGATACGACTGAGCGGGGAGTGAAAGGGTTTATCTTGAAAACCACTGTACGGGAAACCGTACCGGGGGTTCGAATCCCTCTCCCTCCGCCATTCCGACCCAGGTCCTTCGACTGCGCTCAGGATTTCGGCGCGCGGCTTGGACGCCGCGCAAGCGCCTCAAGTTCGAATCCCTCTCCCTCCGCCATTACTTTTTAGTATCGCGTCCCAAAACTTCGCGCCACCAAGTTAGCAACGATTTGAAAGGGCGCGTCTTCAGACGCGCCGTAAGTTCCGGCAGAGGAGTGAGGGCTTTAGCCGCTGAGGTGAAGGTGCGGCCGACCACATTTTGCCTTGGAACTTATACCGCGAAACTGTGGGACGCCCCACTAACATGCTTGCGCTGAATCTTGTCCCGTCGCGCATTTCTTCAGCCCTCCCAGAAATTACACACGACCGACCGACGCTGTAGTGCGCCCATCGCCCATGTAGAGGCGACGAGTACGCTCGCCCGTAACTTCCACCGCGATGAAGCATCTTACGGATATGAATCATTAGGATTCTAAGGAGATATCATGAAGAAGCAGTATTTGGCCGTTGTATTCACACTGATTTGCGTTCTTGGGTTAGGGCTAGGTGTTCCCGCTCAGGAGGAAGGCACAGTTGTTGCAATAGTGCCTCACGATTTCGAGGTCGCGGGCAGCGTGTTTCCTGCGGGCTCGTATAGGGTTAGTCGCGTCGATGTTCCTCCGGGATCGCGACAGCTGCTGATCAGCAGCTACGAAACACGCAAAAGCGCGCTCCTGGTCCCAACTCTTTTCGATGATGCTCAAACCGGACATGCACAGCTTAACTTTGCGCATATCGGGAACAGGTATTTTCTCAGCGCCGTTGAGACACCGCGCGGGACATACGCCATAACTGTACCCCCCGCGGCGACCAAACTCGCCCAGACGGAACAGCAGGACTCATCCTCCTCGGGAAGCAACTGAATCAGCCACACCACTAATGAATCTATGGCCGAGAGTTCACGCGCGCGAAGGTAATTGCGTGACAGGGCGTGAGCTCCAGCCAGTTCAGGTAACTTCGCTCCACAGCTCTCGTGCGCAATTCCCGAGTGAGCTTGAAAAACGCGTTGCCCACCCTGGTATCGCGTCCCAAAACTTCGCGCCATAATTCTGAGGCGTACCGATGGAACTGTCCGTGGCCAGACGTCACCGCACTAGCAGCACGGCAATAACGCATAGCCCGCCCGCCAGTGCCCACTTAATTGAGCTGCCGAGTCTGATTCTCTGCCAGCGACTGGGTTCGGGGCGTTGTTCAAATAGTTTTCGCAACTCTTGATAGGGCATTTCCCTCGCCTCCCAAAACTTTGCTTTCAGCGCGCCACGAATCGGATTCTGCCAGCTTGTGGGTTGTGCAGACAAGTGGACGCCATAGCAAAACGCGGCGGGAAACTACCGCCGCGCGTGGGCATGCACCGCTTGTACATTGCTACCTACTGCTTCTCGTACACCGCCGTGCTTGTGAACTTTTTGCCCTGTGGATCGGTTCCGCTGATGGTAACCGTGCGGCTTTTGCCGTCAGCAGATACGACAATGCGACCGCCAGTGGTGGCTCTGCCGTCTTTCTTAACGTTGAACCCCATCGTATGGTCGTCGATCTTCGTGTACGACCGCATGTCCTGATTTGGATCGCCCGTGACCGGGTAGTCTTTGCCGTCGAACTTGCCCGTCCACTCATTGTGCGTCGCTTTACCGTCGCGGTCGGTGCCATCCACTGTGACTTTCACCTTGTCGCCTGCGGCCTCATAGACAACTGTGTTGTTCTTCGGCGCGTTAGGGGAGATCTTCGATTTCGCCTCGTTCAGCTTCCAGGTGCCCATTTGCGCATCGTCGCTGGCAAAGCACACTGCTCCTGCAACAAAGCACAGCGCCAGAGCCAATACAATTGTTTTTGCTTTCATGTCCTCTCCATTGCGATCAAATTGTGGGGCTGTACTGCGACGCCATTTTAGTGCTGCGTGGGGCACTCCGCAAAGGGTAGGCGCTTCGAATCGCTCTCCCTCCACGATAAAAATCTTCGCGGGTCTTTCGCTGCGCTCGGATCGTCGGCGCGCGGCTCGGACGCAATTCCGGCCAATGCCGTTCTCCGCTCCTTCGCAGGAGCCTTCCACTCTACGTGTAGGACATCGCCTGCCATAGCTCGGCATTATGCTGCGAGTACTGGGTCATTTTCGCGGTCAGGACCGATGAAAAACGGTCAAAATGGGCCGCGATATATTTTCTTGTCAGAAATAGAGAATAACGCTATAGTAGGCACCCCTTCCCCGCAGTGGTAGTTTGTGCCTCGCTGTACTTATTTCCCCCTCATCGGCGTGCGCGTCTGGGGAGGTTGCACACAGCCGAAAGTCGAGGCGAGTTGAGACGACTCCTCGCAAGATCACGTTACAGCTATTGTCGTAGATAGGAACGAACCGGCTCCGGAATTCAGTTAAACGGGGAGGAGAAATGTCCCGCCTGCGTTTCCTTCGCTCACTTGTGTTCTTGGCTGTCTTCATCACGCCGGCACTTTCCGGCCACCCGCAGAAGCAGAATGCAGATGAGCGAACGACGCCATCGTTACCTGCGCGTTATCCTGCGGCAGCTCCCGCGAACATGGGGCAAAGAGTTTCGCTCCCTGGCGCACGCTTCGATCCACGTCAGCGGCTGCATGCGCCGGGAGCATCAACGCCGCAGACTACCGCTTTGGCCGATGCGCTGGCCGCCGCGAGTCTAGTGGCAGGACGAGTGTGGACGCAAGCACAATTTTCCTGGAAGCGCCGGTCTTCAGCTCGGGCGGCTTTGCGGCTTCTTCGGTCGCAGTCGCCGACGTCAACGGCGACAGTAAGCCCGACCTGGTTGTGGCCAACTACCGTGTGGGAAGCAGCGATTATTACTCGAACGGCACCGTGGGCGTGCTGCTGGGCAACGGCGATGGAACCTTTCAGCCCGCTGTCGGCTACGACTCCGGCGGGCAGGGTGCGAATTCGATTGCTGTCGCGGATGTGAACGGCGATGGCAAGCCCGATCTGCTGGTAACAAACTGCGCACCCACCAGCACCAATTGTTCCGGAGTAGTTGGAGTGCTGATGGGAAATGGGGACGGCACCTTCCAGGCAGTGGTGACTTACCTCTCAGGCGGAGTGGCTGCTAGTTCCGTGGCGATTGCAGACGTGAACGGGGACGGCAAACCCGATTTGGTGGTAAGCAATCAGTGCGCCGATAGCAGTTGTGCGATCGGGTCGCTCGGCGTGCTGTTGGGTAATGGCGATGGAACTTTTCGACCGGCAGTGAGCTACAGCTCGGGCGGGCTGAGTGCCACCTCGGTTACCGTCTGCGACGTAAATGGCGATGGTAAACCCGACATACTTGTCGGCAATCTCTACGCAGGCAATGGTGATTATTCGAGAGGCAGCGTTGGCGTGCTGCTTGGTAATGGGGACGGCACTTTCCAGGGTCCAGTCAGCTTAGACTCGGGCGGGGAGCACGCCTATTCAGTGGTGCTGGGGGATTTGAACGCGGACGGCAAACTCGACCTGGTGGTGGCTAATCAGGGTGCCGGCGGCAGTTCTTCGGACGGTGCGGTGTCCGTGCTATTGGGCAACGGAGACGGAACCTTCCGGCCAGCGGTCAGCTACGACTCGGGAGGGCAGAATGCGGAATCTCTCACCGTGGCTGATGTCAGTGGAGACGGTGTACCTGACGTGATCGTAGCGAACCAGTGTGCAAGCGCCAATTGTTCCGATGGGTCTATGTCGGTGCTCCTAGGGAATGGTAAGGGAGGGTTCAAGCCAGCGATCAGTTATGACTCAGGCGCGCACTATGCTGTTTCCGTTGCTGTGGCCGACGTGAACAGCGATGGCAAGGCGGATGTGCTAGTGCTGAATCAGTACTCCCTTGCGAATACTGGTGCAGTAGCCGTGATGCTGGGCAACGGCGATGGTACCTTCCAGGCTGCGGAAAGTCTTGCTTGGGGAGGAAGTTGGGCCTACTCAATTGCTGCGGGAGACGTGAACGGGGACGGCAAGCTCGACATGATTGTAGCTGGGCAAAGTACGACGGGAACAGCAGGCGCAACAGGTGTGCTCCTGGGCAAGGGTGATGGGACCTTCCAACCGGCCACGAGCTACAGCTCTGGGCTGGCATGGGCGTATTCAGTAGCAATCGCCGATGTGAATCAGGATGGCAAGCAAGACTTGGTTATGGCGAACTACGACGGTACAGCCGGCGTGCTGTTGGGCAACGGCGATGGAACCTTCCATGCTGTGGTGACCTACGGTTCGGGCGGCAACAACGCCTACTCGATAGGGGTAGCCGATGTAAACGGCGACGGCGTACCCGATCTGCTCGTGGCGAACGGATGCATGAGCGTCAGCAACTGCACAAACGGGGGGCTCGCTGTCTTGCTCGGCAGAGGAGACGGAACTTTCCAGGCAGCGGTCAGCTACAGCTCGGGAGGGCAGATCGCTTACTCCTTATCCATTGCAGATTTGAACGGCGACGGCAAACCTGATGTTGTAGTGGCTAACAAGTACGCTGGAAATGTCAGCTCCGCCAGCGGCAGCGTCGGCGTCTTTTCGGGCAATGGCGATGGAACATTCCAACCGGCGGTCAGCTACAACTCTGGCGGATACGCCGCCCAATCCGTGGCAGTGGCCGATGTGAACGGGGACGGTAGGCCCGACCTGCTGGTAACGAACGGGTGTGTCAGCCAGGCTGACTGTAGCCATGGCGCACTGGGTGTGTTACTTGGTAATGGCGACGGAACTTTCCAGTCTGCGACAACTATCACAACGCCTCCAACCGGCTTCGGAAGTGTGGCGGTCGCCGATTTCAACGGCGACGGCAGCCTGGACGTTGCCTCTGGGGCTGGAAACTTCTTGCTGCTCGGCAACGGCGATGGTACCTTCCAGCCGCCTCTGGATTTGGGTGTAACCGGCCCGGGCATCTCTGTGGGAGACTTCAATCTGGACGGCAAGCCAGACTTGGCGGTCGGCGGAGTCAGTATCCTGCTCAATGTCAGCACTCCCACCACCCGCATTCCGACGACGACAACGCTTACATCCAGTCCGAACCCTTCCACAGTCGACCGGACGGTCAATTTCGTAGCAACAATTGTCGGGCAAAACGGCGGGTCTCCCAGCGGGACTGTCACTTTCAAAGACGGCGCAAATACCGTGGGTACGGCATACGTCTCCACATGTAATTGTGCTTCTCGGGGAACTGCGACTTTGCCGCTCGCAACTTTGGGTGTCGGCTCGCACACAATCACCGCAGTGTACGGAGGAGATCCCAACTTCGCGGGATCTCACAGCATCACTGCCTCTTATGGCGGGAATAGCAACTTCGCTGGCAGCACGTCGGCGGCTTCGACTCAGACGGTAAACAAGGCCAATACCACTATTGCCATCAGCGCGCAGACTCCAATCCGTCCGTCGCGGGGCAGCCCGTCACGGTCAACTTCACACTCACCCCACTCGCACCGGGAAGTGGCACGGCCAGCGGTAGTGTCACAGTAAGCGACGCTGTAGGAGATTCATGTACCGCGACCCTGCCGGCAGGCGCTTGTTCGCTCGTCTTTTCCATGGCTGGAACAAAGACGGTGAAGGCCAGCTACGCGGGCGATACCAACTTCAATGCAAGCACCTCGGCAGGCGTCACGCACAATGTAACCGACTTTTCGATTTCGGCTAGCCCCAGTTCGCAAACAATCAAGGCCGGACAAAAGACAAATTACAAGATGACTTTGACACCGCTGAATGGTTTCACGGGAACCATTTCATTTTCTTGTACCGGATTGCCACCGAGTTCGACATGTAGTTTCGCGTCAAGTTCGATCACGCTGGCTAGCTCAAGCAGCACCACTACTGCAGTAACGGTGCAAACTAGCAAGAGCACACCGAAAGGTACGTACAATTTGACGTTCGGTGGGATATTGGGCAGCGGCGCGCCTGCTACCGGCGGGTTAACGCACAGTTTCAAGGTCACGCTGGCGGTTCAATAAACAAGTCGGGTTGAATCGAATTTGCTGATATTCGCGCGGCTACCCTCCGCTTCGCGGTGAACGCGAAGCCCGACGCCACGCCGACGACTCAAGTTCGAGTCCCTCTCCCTTTAAGCGTTCTACGCTGCCTTTCTGCGCGATTCCTTACTGCGGCTTGACTGGGCTCCGCGACGTTGCGCGCCGTGCGCTTTCGTGCTCCGGCTGGAACGCGACCGTGAGGCTGCGCTGCGCGAGCTCCGCGATGACCGTCCCGACGAGCGCGAAGAACGCCTGCTGCCCGTTCTTTTCGCAGAACCGCCCTGGCTTCTGGAACGAGTGCGGATTTTGCCCCGAGTTCCACGCGCGGAGCGGCTTTGGGCTCTTGCGCCTGCACGTTTGGAACGGCTCACTGGGGCGCGCTGGGTGGCGGAACGAGTTTCGGCTTCACTTTCTTTCTCGGCTTCTTCCGCGGTGTCGCGGCTGACCAGCCTATTGAAATTACTTGTTTCTCCACCGGGAGTCTCGTCTTGCACCATGAGTGCCAGGTTCCTTTCGTCGAATTGTTCGCACCACTCATCCCAGGAGATTTCTTCCAGAGACTCTCCTCCGCTGTATCCCGGAAAATCGAGACGGATCATGCCTACATCTTCACCGACTCCGGTCCCGCGCACGCGCGATGGACGAGCACCTCGCTCTTCGGCCCACCGTCTGATTTCATCGTGCTCGGTTACAGGCCTGGCTGCTGCTGAACTTCGTGCCATTGGAACTTGACCTCATTTCAGAATTCCTGCGTCGAGATGCAGGCACGCTTAAGATGCCGAGGCCATGAGTGAGGTTGGAATTCGATGCTGCAAGCGCCGAACGGCTGTTTTGCTCACGCTACGATGGAGGTCCAACGAGTTGCTGCACGTGCGGCGACTGCCCGCCCAGCCACTCAGGATGGTGAGCTGTCGAATCGAAGTTCTGCGAGGTTTTGAAAAGTTCGTAATCGCCTCGTGCGGCGGCCTGTTCGGTTTTCCGCAAGAGAGCGGCAACCTGTTCCTTAGTCATTGGCTGGAATGTTCGTGCTGCTTCAAAGGCCTGGTCGAGGATTTGCGGGCTATCGATCCCAGTGATGACGACCGAGGTCGGCAGGTTCATGGCGTAGTGCAGGCAATCGATGGGTTGCACCAGCTTGCTCTTCAGGATGATGCTGTCCCCCATCGACTTCATGCCCAGCACGCCGACGCATTCCTGCACCAGCTTAGGCAATACCAGCTTTTCGAAGCTCCGAAAATGGGCGTCCATCACGTTGAGTGGCATTTGCACTGTATCGAAGTGGAAGCCGTGATCGGCAGCGACCTGCAACATATAAAGATGGATGTGGGGGTCCTTGTGGCCGGTGAACCCGATGAAACGAACCTTGCCGGCTTTCTTGGCTTCCAGCACAGCTTCCTGCGCGCCGCCCTGGGCAAAGATGCGGTCGGGATCTTCAAAGCGGATGATCTCGTGATGCTGCATCAGATCAACGCGGTCGGTTTGAAGGCGCTTAAGAGACTCATCAATCTGCTTGGCCGCTTCTTCTTTGGTGCGACCGTCGAGCTTGGTCATGAGGAATACTTTCTGGCGATAGCCATCCTTCAACGCCTTGCCCATGCGGATTTCGCTCTGACCCTCGTTGTAATCCCAGGAGTTGTCCATAAAATTGATGCCGCGATCTATGGCAGAGCGGATCAGTCGAATGCTGTCAGCTTCGGACAGGCCTGGATGGCCAATGTGAAAACCGCCCATTCCGAGGGCCGAGACGCGCTCACCGGTGCGACCCAACTCGCGATACGGCATGTCTTGGCGAGAAGTCTGCGCCATAGAATTCTCCTGCAATGAGGATGCAATCCCCAGAACAGCTACGCCCTTGAGAAACTCGCGACGTTCCATTCCGGCAAAACCTCAGCCCTTGGATGGACACTTGCGGACCGGCGATGTCCTGCTATTGACAGGTTTCTGTGCAAGAAATTTGTAGAGCCTCACACGGGGCAAGTATGAGAATAAAAACCCGCGATGAGGCTCTCGTGATGGGGGAATAATTGGATGATTCGGAGTCCACAAGCAAGCGGCCCAACCGTAAAGACGCGGGTGAGGTGTTTCCATCAGGTAATAACTGTATTTTGGCGCTTCCGGATTGTGAATTAGCTGTTGAAACTGTGCCTTTTACGGTGAACCCGAGGAAATCGACCGATTCTCAACCGGTGTGCGCTTTCGCTGTTGAAATCTCGTTATTGTTTTGTGATCACGCCGCAGGCAATGCGGTCGCCGGCATTTCCCGCGGGATCGGTTTTCATGTCGTCGGCTTTGGCGTGGATCACCAGCGCCGTTCCACCATTGCTGAAAATCGAGTGGCTGTCATTTCCCCAACTCACGTCTTTATTGACGATCTGAGTCTTCGCCTTGCCTTGTGCGTCAACGGTGAAGTTGTTCATGTCGCCGGCATGATGGCCTTCGGGATTTTCCAGCCCATGCTTTTTATTGTCAGGATTGAAATGTGGGCCAGCCGATTTGAAATCCGGCGGATCGCACTTTGCGTTCTGGTGGATGTGGATGGCATGCTCTCCGGGCGGCAAATCGTGCAGGTTGAGTTGGATCACCATGCCCTCTTTTCCCTGGTACATAAGCGCTGAACCTACGCTCTTGCCCTGGGCGTCTTTCAGCTCGACCGAAACCTTGGCAGCGCTGCCGAGTGATAGAGCGCAGACCGTGAGAAACAGAGCGGCGAGAAACGACATGCGGGTTTTCATGGTCGTCATTATAGTACCGGGCTGCTCGATGAGTGCTTAAAAACGCGGCAGACCGGGCTTCAACATATTCACGTATAGGTAAAAAGCATTATTGCCAGATCGTAAGTCCTTTCCGTAGGAAAACACTACCTGCACTCCAAACAATCGAGCTTTGAGTTGCGGGCCTGTATCCCACAGCCATTTGTGTGAGCCTAGACCTGAAACATCATCTATGATTTTTCCTACATCCAGAAAAGGTCCGCATTTTAGTGTCAGCAGAGTTTTGTGAAGGATGGTCTTGTCCTGCTCCCAGTTGGAAAGCAAATAGCTGCGCCCGAGCGGCGCGCTGCCTTTGCGCCCATCGCGAGTGCCGATGTGCGCGCGCATCCAGAGATCGTTATCGCGCTCCAGGCCAAGCACGAAAAGTTCGTCGAAGGGAACGTCGCTGAATGTTTTGCCCGCCCTCAATTGATATTGCATCTCGTAGTCGTCGCCTTCAGCTTGGGGAAGCCAGTGGAACCGGCCCGAGCCTTGAATTTTTTCGAACGATTGCGAGGGCTGAGACCAGATACGTCCGGCTTCGGAGCGCGCCCCGGCGTCGATGTTCATGCGCTGCTCCGGTGCGCGCCAGAGTGCGACATCCACTTGCGTTGCCTGCTTCAGTTGATAGCCTTTGGCGAGCAGGTGGGGCGTGAGCGCCGATCCCGGGATGACGCTGCGGAAGTCACGATGGGAAATTTCCGCTCCGGCTGACCATCGCCAGCGCGCGCTGGCAAAAGACGTGAAGTTGCCGCCGATTGCCTCTCGCCGAAGATTCAGACTTCCAAGCAGCGTCGTAGGCCCTTGGAATGAGGTCTGGACGTTCCAGTTTTCGCTTCGCAGGTCTGTAAATAACTGATAATTGAATTCCGGATTGTGCCGGAAGGGACTCGAAAGCTGTGCAGTGACTCTTCGTTTCTCAGCGTCCCAGCGAAACATGGAAACGAAATTAATTGCCTCATGCTTCAGGTTGTAGAACTCTGGGTTCATGGTCTGAAACGGCAAGCCGCGAAGCAGGAGAAACAATCCTTCCTTGTAATTGTGCCCCCAACCATTCCGCTCCCAGTTGCGCAAAGTGATATCGAAGGCGCCGTCTTCGCGGGCGAGTAGATCGAATGAATAGATGGGAAAGATTCCGAACCCGCGCACTCGCGAGTCGCTTAACCACAGCTCGTGCAGCTGTAGAGTGCTTGCAGGGGCGAAAGCAAAGGCGCGGTCGAGCAGCGCCGGATCGAGATGCGGCACCGGGTCTGCATTGACCTGAGCAATGCGCGGCTTGTCCACGCGATTCCAGTACTTCAGCGCTGCTTCGAGATTTCCTTCGAGGAAGTAAACCGTGCCCAGGAAATCGTTGCCATAGGAATCATGCGGGTCGATCCGTAGGGCGCGGCGCAGATAGACGGCCGCTTGGGGATACCGCTTTTGTTTGAACTCAACTCCGGCGAGTTCTGACGGAAATCTCTTGTCCTGCGGTTGTTGGCGGGCTCCCGACTCGAACGCGTCGTGAGCTTCCTGCCAGCGGCCGAGTTGCGCCAGCGCGGTGCCGTAGTAAAAATTCAGATCAGCCGAACGCGGGTGTATGGGTTGCAGAATTTCAACCAGTTCCTGCCAGCGTTGCTGCGCAAGCAGTTGTTGGGCGAGCTCATTTAATTGAGATTTGGAAGGCGCACTTTGGGCTGCTAGAGAAAGAGGACAGGCCAGAAAAATAACAACAATTAGCGCGCGTCTTCGGGAACGGCCAGCAGCGTCCATTTTCCAGTGGCGCTCCATTCCCGCTCAAAACTTGCGCGATCCTGCTTGAGCAGCTTGCGCTGCGCCGGATCGTTTATCAGGACCAAGCCTTGCGACGAGTCCAATCCGGTCACAACCACGTAATGAAGGTCTCCGCCTGCACCGGGCTTGAGCGCGACGATCAGCGGACGTCCCTTTTGCAGATGTCGTTGTAAGTCTCCCCACTCACCACGGATTGTAAATGTGCGGAACCCGCTCTGCTGAAAGTAATGCTCCATTTCGGTGGCGTAGATTCCATGGGCGTTGCTCGAATATAGGACGCGTTGGATGTGCGCGGCATCAGCCTTGCTATCGGCGGAGCCATGCTGCTGGCGCAACCAATATTGCATGACCATGGCGATGCTGGCTGCGCCGCAACCGTCTTTCTCCTGCTTGATGAAAGGGACGTCGAGCCAAATGGCGGAGGGTTGGGCAGACAGCGTGCTGCTTGAGGACAAAATAACTTCGCAGATGATCAGCAGCACGAAATTCGTTAGCTTGCGTTGCGTATTTCAACCTCAGGCGCTGACACGCGCGGATTTATTTGCAGCCTATCTACCCAAGGTTCGGGCTGCGGGCTGCATTCTGGCGCCTCGCGGCGAACGTCCTACCGCACTGCGACGATGATCAAAACCAGCGCTGCTATGCCTAAAAGGATGAGCAGCAGGTCGCGATCAGCGAGTCTGCCGGCTGCGAAATCCGCCTGCGCCTTCTGAGCGCGTGAGGCCAATTGTGCTAGTTCATCGTCGCTCAGGGAAGAGACGGCATTCTTTACCTGCGTGGCATCCATGTGCGCGGATTGCAGCGCCTTCGTCGCCCTATCCGACGAAAGGAACTGCCTGACGCTGGCGAGATTCTGTTGCCTCACCTGACTGGCCGACAAAGCTGCTTGGTGAAGATCAGAAGGACTGACAATGTGCGTGCTGGCCTGAGCCAGGAGGCTTGGAGGAATCGCGAAAATCGTGACCAGAAGGCAAGCAGTCAAACAGCGTGCGGACTGCCTCAGATCGAAACGCATGTCTTGCAACCTCCGATGGATTTAGGGCCAGAGTATGGAAATTATACCCGGCGTTGGATGCGGGAGTGCTCCTCAGGTTTGTAGAGGGAGCATAAACAATCAACAGCGGTTGAGGACGGTTACTTTGGGTTACTGAATTTCTTCTTTTGTTTCGGCTTCCGCGACATAATCGTTCATCCGAATGCCTGCTCCATCCAAACCGGGTCGCGGCGCCAGCGTTGCCGCAGTTTTCATTTTGCTGCTGTTTGCGGTGCCATTTTGCGGCTTCGGAATGGTGGCTTTTGTGAAGGGCCTTCGCGAAGTAACCTCGGGAGGATCGAGTCAGTACTGGGGCATGATGATGATCGGGTTGGTGTTCTCGATCATCGGATTTGCCTTTCTCTACGCGTTGATCAAGGGTCCTGGCGCAGCAAAAAAGATCGATCGCCGCCGCGCCGAGAATCCGGATCAGCCCTGGCTTTGGCGCGATGACTGGGTGCAGGGAAGAGCAGTTAGCCAAACCAAATCCAGCATGACATCGGCGTGGATATGGGCAGCCTTGTGGAACATGCTGTCGGTGCCTTGCTTGTTGCTCGTCCCACGAGAACAGTTATTCAGCATCAGAATGCTTGGCGTTCTGCCATTTCCTGCGCTCGGCGTAGGTTTTCTGATCTGGGCAATCCGCGAGACGCTGCGCTGGGTGGAATTCGGCAAGACATATTTTGAGCTTTCTGCTGTGCCGTGTGTTCCGGGACGCGAGCTGCGCGGCACAATTCAGACTCGCTTTCCGCACACCCCTGACCACGGCATCCAGTTGAAGCTCTCATGCGTGAACCACATTGTCAGTGGCTCCGGGAGCAGCCGGAACAGCCAGGAGAGGATTATTTCTCGCTTGGAAAAGGCGATTGTTCCATCCGAAATTTATGCTGGACCGTCGGGTGCCGCAATCCCGGTTTCGTTCCATCTGCCAGTTGATGTTCCAGAGACAGATGGCCCAAACTCAAGCAACTCCATTCGCTGGTTGCTCGAGGCTGATGCCGATGTACCGGGCGTGAACTATAAGGACATCTTCGAGCTGCCGGTGTTTCGTACCAAAGACGCCAGCGCGCAGGAAGCTGAAGACTTCGCAAAATCAGAGCCCGCGAGCGAGCGTCCGGCGAAGTTGAGCATTCGGGTCAGCATGGTTGCCGATGGGGGCACGGAGTTTTACTTTCCCGCCGGACGCAATATGGTCTTTGCCGTTGGAACCACGGTGTTCGCCTTGATATGGGCTGGGGCCGTTTGGTTCATGGCGACGCGCGGTGCGCCTATATTTTTTACGGTGATTTTCTCTCTGTTTTGGCCGCTGATCGGCTACATGTCGCTCGAGTTCTGGCTGGGAACATCGCGGGTTACGATCGGAGATGGAAAATTGAGATTGCAATCCGGCTGGCTGGGCGGAGGACGCATACAGGAATTCTCAATTTCCGACGTTCTGCGAATCAAGACGAAAATTAACGGACAAACCGGCGGCGCAAGTGGCACACCTTATTACGATATCGAAATGAGGCGAAGGAACGGGCCGCCGGTCACGCTTGGCAAGACAGTTCGGGATCCACAGGAAGCAAACTGGCTGGTTGCGGAAATGACCCGGCTAGTTGGCCTGAACGCTCGCCCCGCGGTTGCCGCACAGCCATAGCGGCTTTGCCGTAGCCGACGCGTCCGGGGTCATAGCCGCTCAACTCTCTTCTGCAATTCCTGCGCAATCCATTTTGGATCGCTATCGGGAGAAAACTGCACCGGCGCTCCGATCTTCACCCCGACCTGCCGGGGCCGTGCAAACTTTTTCCCTGCTTGCTTCAGCTCGAACAATCCGTCGATTCTCATGGGGACAACAGGAACGCGCAGATTATTCACCAGCAAGCCGATTCCGGCACGAAACGGCTGTAACTTGCCATCAGTTGTATGGTGTCCCTCGGGAAAAACCAGAACACTGTAGCCCCGATCAACCGATTCTCCTGCGTAAGCAAAGCTTTCGCGGAAGCCCGCCTCCCGCGGCAGGGGAAAAAGATTTAAAAGAGAAACTCCGAGTGTCCACTTCACTCGATCGTACGCTTTGCTGAGGAAGCCTCGCTCTGGCGAGGGATTGCGCAAGATTTCCAATGCTTCGCCTCCCGCTGCCGTTGTCAGCTTGTGGCGAATCCGTGCCGGAAGGGCAGTTTGGACAAATCCGACGTCGACATCGCCGATGTGATTGCAGATCACCAGCACCGGGCCGCGTACTCCGCGCAAATTCTCGCGGCCCTTGATGCGCGGCCATCCCAGCAGGAACACGGCGGGACGCATGAGCAGATAATGCGTGAGCAGGCGAATCCAGGTTACCGGCCAGCGCTGCACCCATCGCGGATAGTGATACTGCGCGCGAGACGGCAGCTGCCCGCGCAGCATCGCCTCGAGATCACCGACCGTTTTCACTGAAGCGAATCGCGTTTCACTGAGATCGATTTGGTAACGATCTTCCAGAGCACCGAGCAGTTCGACGCGATCAAGCGAACTCAGACTGAGATCAGCTTCCAGATCTGCATTCGGACGCAATTCACCCGAATGGCGTCCCGTTACACGGGACAGAAGCTCTGCCAACGGGCTAGAGGAGGCGGCGCTCTTTGATCCGAGATTGGCTTGCACGGCTTGCAAAATTACATTGGCGCGCGGCTTTTGCGTCGAGGTGCGCGGGAAATCTTCTTCTGGCCACACAAACCACGTCCGCATGCGCTGATACTCAGCTAAAGATTGGTTCGCGTGCTGTACGACGGGTTCCGCAGCGGCGCGGTCCCGCAGCACCAACACCGCGCAGGGTTCGGCATTGCCGTCTCGCGGCAGTCCAAGGACAATGCAATCTTTCACCTCAGGCTGTCTTCGCAGCGCCGCTTCAAGGTCCTCGGGATAGACGTTCATGCCGGCAGGCGTAACGATGACGTCTTTCTTTCTTCCCTTGAAATAAAGATTGCCGTCGGGATCGAGTTCTCCGAGATCACCGGTGCGATACCAACCTTCCTCGCCCGCAACGGCCTGAAGCTGTTGCCCATTCCAATATCCGGAGGCAACACCGCCGCCGCGTACCAGAATTTCATTTTCCGGGCTCAGCTTGACCTCACGTCCGGCGAGAACTTTGCCGATCGATCCTTTGCCCAGGCGAAAAGGATGATTAACGCTGATGATAGAGGTAGTCTCGGTAAGCCCGTAGCCCTGAACGACGGCGAATCCGAGCCGTCCCCAGAAGTCTTCCGTCACGCGGTCGAGCGTCGCGCCTCCGGAGATGAAGGCCCAGAACTTCCATCCGAACTGGCGGTGGATGCGACGGAAAGTCCACCACCGGCGCAGAAAGTGCTTGCCCTCGGCGGCGCGAAAGGTTTCGCGAAAGTTACTTAGTTGGCCGTCATTTTCCAGATCGCGTTCAATCTTCTCTTTCAGCGATTGCAGCATGCGCGGCACCGCGACCAGCAGGGAAACGCGCTCACGATGGATTGTGCTGATTACTTCTGCTGGTTTTAGCGTGTCCTGGAAAATCACCGTGCCGCCCATCAGCTGAGGAAGGAAAATTCCTAAGAACTGTCCAAAGACGTGGCTCAGCGGCAGAAGGTTTAGAAAGCGCACGGGATGCACGAAGCGCTCGTACTTGAGATATTTGCGAATCTCTTCTTCGAGCGGCGCAATATTGCTCAGAACGTTGCCGTACGAGATCACCACACCTTTAGGATCGGCCGTGGTGCCGGAAGTAAAAACAATTTCCAGCGGATCATCTTTCTCGATTACGGAGGGATCATACCTAGCAGCCGAATGACTGGCGAGAGCCTCTTGCAGATCATCCAACATCAGGGTCGGTAAGCCAGCCTGGGCGTGCTCGCGTGAACACACCGACAACTTGGCGCTGACTTGCTGTGAGACGCGAAGCGCGAACTCGGGCGCAGCGCTATCATCCATGGGAACGACGATCACTCCGAGCAACGCGCATCCGAAAAACGCAGAGACCCACTCGGCGCAGTTGGGCCCCCAGATGAGAATGCGATCACCTTTGGAAATCCCGCGATTCGCGAGCTCACGCGAGAAGCGAAATGCCAGCTCGGCGATCTGGCGGTAGCTCGAGCGCACGGTACGATATCCGCGGCGCTGCACGTAGGCATGTTCCTGGCCACGCTGCAAAAAGTTGTCGAGATACTCGCCGATCGAACGGCGCTCCATCGTACGGCGCCTCAGGCGTGGGTACGCTTGGCAATCTTGGGGCAATGCGGCGCGACTACGCCAATCCTCAAAGCACTATAAGAACAAACAGAAGAGCTGTGAACAAGTTGGATGCGCTTTGGACACGTCTTTAATCCCTTCCTACCCCCAGCGCGTCGGCAACGCGATTGATGTAGTTGAACCAGGCGGCAATCAGAGTGATCTGCAGGATCGCCTGATCTTCGAATCCCACCGCTCGCAATTTCTCGTGGTCTGCCTTCCAGACTTTTGTTGCGTCCTTGGTGATTTTTACAGCGTAGTCGAGCATCACTCGTTCCGCTTGAGTAATCGGCGCCGTTGTGTAGTCCTTCTCCAGCGCTTCGACCAGATTCTTATCCAGCGTGACCCGACGCAGAAACTCTGCGTGCGATTCGATTCAATAAACGCACCGGTTCGTCACCGAAACTACGGTCGTGATCATCTCGTGCTGGCGGCGGCTGAGCGGAAGCTCAGGTGACATCAGGCTGCCGAAGGTCGCGAAGGCATGATAGAGAGCATCGGGGATAAGACTGTGCGATTCGACGATCTGCGCGCCTCCGCCCTCAGTCGGATGCACCGGGGTCGCGTACTCTTTCGGGTAGAGCAGCTTCTGATTTTCGATAGCATTGCGGAGCTTTTCGTCGGCTTCAGAAACAGGAATAGTGCGAATCCAAGTCATAATCAGTTGCTTTCCAGGGGTAACTTTGGCGTAAAATTCCTTCGGGTTAAAACTACACGGAAAATTCCTGGTGTGCCAAGCCCAGAATTCCTCAGACAGCGGGCTTGGACGACAGATTCATTCGCGGATTCCCCCGCGCGGAGGATCAGGTCGATGAGCATCATGGTCTGGAAAGTTCTGCGTAAGCTGCCAAAACCCCTCTTGCTCCTCTTGTCTTTACTCCTGCTGGCGGCTACTGCGCGCGCATCACCGGTCTCGAAACAAGACACTTCCCAATGGGCGGGCCCTGCTCATGATGGAGCTCCCCAGGTGACCATCTATTAAAGGCAACATTCCTGCTTGTGTAGGTGTCTAACAATCTGAGTTCCTTAAAATCGGCCCCTCGGACGTTTTGCGATGCGGCCACCGTTCCTCAGACTCGCGTTTTCGTGCAAGCTGATCGCCTTGCTGCTCTCGTCTCTGCTGGGAGCGGGTCAACTCTTCTCGCAAATCCAACAATCATCTGCCAACTCTGAGACCAAGTACTCGCTCAGCGGCAACGTAGTGAATGCAGTCACCGGGGAACCGATCCGCCGGGCACTGGTTCAGATCTACATGGGACCAGAGCAGGCCAGCCTGACTGACGATTCCGGCCACTTCGAATTCAACGGTCTTTCGCCAGGGCAGACCAGTGTAACCGTGCAGAAGCCAGGATTTTTTTGGAA
>QIAB01000094.1:1142-10523 GCA_003225455.1 Acidobacteriota bacterium | reverse complement strand
CAGGTAACGGAAGTCTGTTCTTTGGCGGAAATTATGAACGCGATCAAAGGAGCTTCGGCCCACAGGGTTAACAGCGCCTTGGACCGCATAGGGAAAGTGCGCCAACGCTTGGCATGTCGGTGGGAGGACTATCCGTGGATTTGGAAGAAGCCATTCACAAATCCCTATGCCGCATAGCGGCTCAAGTGTGGGATCTCTCGCATTTTGCAGGCAGAAAGCTCCGTGGTTAAATGCCGTGATCAATGCGCGCCGCCGCCATCTTCGGCCCGGGAGCATCCGAAAAAGATCTAAAGCCGTTTCAAAAGAATTCGGCCACATGGTTCACCGGCCTGCCGACTAGCCCGAAGGAAGCGGATGCGGTTCTGATCTTTGGGGGCGATGGCACAATTCATCGCCATCTTGAGGAGTTGGTCAAACTGCAATTACCGGTCTTGATTGTGCCGTGCGGCAGCGGGAATGACTTTGCTCGCGCGCTGAGGTTGAAGAGAGTCAAGGACGCGGTCGACGCCTGGCAGAAATTTGCTTCTGGTAAAAACAACGTGTGCGCGATTGACCTCGGCGTGATCGCCAGCAAGCAATCCGATACCGGATGCCAGCGTTATTTCTGCTGCGTCGCTGGCGTCGGCCTTGACAGCGAAGTCGCTCGCCGCGCCAATAAGTTCCCACGTTGGTTACGCGCCCACGGCGGGTACGCACTCACATTGCCCTCTGCTCTGTTTCATTTCGCGCCGTTCCCAATGAAGTTGTCGCTTCCTGATCCAGCTCAGCCCGGCACGTTCGTCCTCCGCAGCGCTAAGCCCACAGTCCTGGCCGCATTCGCCAATGCCCCCAGCTACGGTGGCGGCATGAAGATCGCTCCTCAAGCCCGGCTCGATGACGGACAACTTGATATCTGCTTGATTACTGACATCGAGAAAATGAAACTGTTCTGCCTCTTCCCGACCGTGTATTTCGGACGCCATCTCAGTATTCCTGAGGTCGAATACTTTCAGACTCCCGCCCTCCGCATCGAAACCGAGCACCCGCTCGACGTTTACGCGGATGGCGAGTATGTCTGCCAAACTCCAATCGAGGCCAGCGTCGCGAGAGGCGCGCTGCGTGTGATCGTCCCCTGAATTGCAGTTGGAAACTACCGAAGGCGGATCAGGCTGTGGAATAAGTTGTTGCGGCCCCAGCGATACACTTCAAAGTCCCGGTCTAGGGTCAGTATATCTCCTGTAGCGAAGCTGCTGGCGAGATGAATCAAGCAAGCGTCTGCGAGGTCAATTTCACGGTCGTGATATTTGCTCATGATCCGGCGGACATCGCGCGCTGTTTCGGCGAGCTGCGATGGAATCTGAAAAACTCCGGCAATCACGTTGTCGATCACCGCCTCTCCCGCCCCAGGCAGACGCCGCAGCAAATAGCAACTCTCAGCGATAACCGCTTCACACGTGACCAGTGGCGCCCCGAGATCCGCCATAGCATCAGCGCAACGCTGGTGGAAACTGTCAGTGGGATCAAGAAGAGCTACAATTGCGCCGGTGTCCAGCAGGACCGGCTTCACCGTCCAAAGCCCCGCAGGTGAGCCTTGTTGGAGGCGAGATCGCCCAGGCCGGACGGAAACTTGCCCTGCGCAACAATCGTGCGCCGGCCGCCCGTGACGTGACACGAGGCCAGTAGCCTCAAACCCTCACGTACTATCTGCGATGGAGTCCAACCGGTCTTCTTCACCAGTTGCCGCATAATCCTTTGACACTCTGCGTCGAGTCTTGCTTGAACAAACGAACCCATATTCCTTAGTGTATCACAGGTCATTATTTGTAATACATCACTCTAACCCGCTGAACATCTCCTCATCCACATCCCACTCCTTTAAAATCGAAAAGATCGTTTTCGATCCAAAGCCCGCGCGCATTAACTGCCGAAAAACGCGGGCAGCCTGCTTCCGGTCTTTTGGCTTCGGCACCCGCTTGCGGCGCAAATACTCTCGTGCCTGCTTCTCTTCATTTATGTCTTCGTAGGCTGTGTCAACTGCTTTCTCGATGACTTCTCCATGCACTCCTTTCACTTTTAAATCCGTGATGACCCGCCTGCGCCCGAATTTTTCGTTGTCACGACGGAAAGATGAATATGCTGCGGCGTAACGCGCGTCGTTCAGATAGCCCGCATCTTTCAACCGGCGAATGATTAACTCCACCAAAGTCTGACCGTACTCGGTTTCAGCTTCAACGCGCCGGCGCAGCAGGCGCTTGAGTTCAGCGGTGCTGCGCATGCGCCGGCCCAAGGCACCGATCGCGTAAGTGTATAGATCCTCTTCGGTTTGAATTTTATTGGAACTTCTAAAGGCCATCATTCGTACATTACCTCAGCCGAAGACCTTGTGGAAATTGACAGTTTGTTAACAAATTTTCACAAACAAATTGATGACAATGGGCGGATGTGAGCGTCAAATGAGTATGTCGAGTAAGGAGTGAGTCATGCTTACCGTAGATGTGGAAAGAGCCGGCGATGTAGCGGTGGTGCGCTGCGTAGGGCGAATTGTTCGCGGCGCGGAAGTTTCTATCTTGCGCAACGCAGTGATCTCTGCAAAAGATGCTCGCACGGTTGTGCTTGATCTCTCCGAACTCGACTTTATGGATGCTGGCGGGCTCAGCGCGCTCGTGTTCTTGTACAACTGGACCCATGATCGCGGTATGCGGCTCAAGTTGGTTCACCCTTCCGCGTTTGTGCGCGAACTGCTGGCGCGTACGCGCCTCGATCGGATTTTCGAGATATCGAATTTCAACGAGGCATTGGTGGTTTTGCGTAGCCATGATTTGCCAAAGCATGGGGAGCCGCGGCCAGCTGCCGCCTACTAAGAATTTGTAGCGCCGCCGTCCCCGGCGGCTGTCGGTGCGGGCGTCCCGCCCGCACCACTTCGGTTGCCAGCAGGATGCCGGCGCTGCTAATCACAAAATGAAAAATGGGCGCGCTCAGGCGCGCCCGTAACGTTGAAAAGGGAAAACTCAGCGGCTGCCGTATCCTGCCGATTGCATCGCATTCCGTGAGATGTCGCTGGTAGAAGCCACACCTTGCATGCGCAGCTTGAAGTCGTCGGCGTTTGAGGCATTTTCGAGTGCGGTTTCGTAATTGACTAATCCCGCCTGGAACAAATCCCACAACGATTGATCGAACGTCTGCATGCCATACTGCGATGTGCCGGCAGAGATGGCATCACGAACCGAACGCGTTTTCTCTGGCACCAGGATGCATTCGCGGATGTATGCCGTGTTAATCATGACTTCCACCGCCGGCACGCGGCCTTCCCCGTCGCAGCGTTTCACCAGCCGCTGGCTGATGACCGCGCGCAAAACTGCGGCCAGCTGCAGACGAATCTGCTTCTGCTCCGGTGGCGGAAATACCGCGATGATGCGGTTGATGGTTTCCACCGCATCCAGCGTGTGCAATGTGGAAAATACCATGTGCCCGGTTTCGGCGGCGTGCAGCGCAGTGCCTATAGTTTCCATGTCGCGCATTTCGCCCACCAGAATGACGTCAGGATCCTGACGCAGAGAGGCGCGCAACGCTGCTGAAAAATTCGGCGTGTCCACTTCTACCTCGCGCTGGTTCACGTAACCTTTTTTGTCGCGATGCAAAAATTCGATTGGGTCTTCAATCGTAATAATATGTTCGGCGCGAGTAGAGTTAATGCGGTCGATCATGGCGGCCAGCGTGGTTGATTTACCGGAACCGGTTACACCCGTGACCAGAATCATTCCACGCGGCATATCGCAAACTTGCTCGACGATTTTGGGTAAACAAAGTTCATCAAGCGCGCGTATCTTGGTCGGAATGACGCGCAGCACCAAGCCCACATTTCCGCGCTGCTGAAAGACGTTCACACGGAACCGTCCCAGTCCGGCGACGCCGTACGCCATATCAAGTTCCGTGGTCTCTTTGAATTTTTGCTTCTGGCGCGCCGACATCATGCTGAAGGCCATGGTTAGCATGTCCTCAGCGCTCACGCGTGGCTGATCGGTAAGCGGGAACAGCTCGCCGTCGATGCGCAGGTGGGGATAATTGCCAACCTTCAAATGCAAGTCGGAGGCGCGCCGCTCCATGGCGATGCGAAGCAAATCATCAATATTCATTCCGGTCCCTCAGCACACTCCCCATGATGAACCGAAAAGTCACCTGGCTAAAGATGACCTAGGTAATGGAGCTTTGGAGATGACTTGAGATCGACGTACGGCGCAGTCGCCCAGGTCAGTCCACAGGGATTTGCGCGATCCGCGAGTCCTTGGCGGATTGCCCTAATCGAGCCACGCGGGGGAGTGTCCGCCGCACAAACGAAGTTACTTTCGGTCTACGACGGTCACGCACTTTTTATATTAAGTTCCCCAAAAATTACCGTGCGCTACTCTGCTCCGGAGCTAGAATATTATTGAGAAGCAAAGACTTACGTTGTGTTTGGTTTGGCATCTTACCTGATATAGAGGGAAGCAGGCGTTCAGCTTTTGGAGCGCCGATGTATCGGGGTTGAAGCTCTGCGTCGCGTCAACGCAGGGCGGCAAAGCCTAAACCGCTTGCTTAATAGCCCGTATGGGACGCATTCAAAATTCACCAAACGCCACCAGGCGTACTGGAGTGGAGCCTAGGCTCCCCCACGGAGGACGTAGAAAATGAAGAATCGCGTATTCGTAGCGCTGCTCCTGGCCGTTGTGCTCGCGCTTCCGGCCGTTGCGCAGCAGAGCGGCTCGACCACGCAAGATCAACCCGCGGCTAGCCAGCCGGCCACTTCGCAATCGACCGGTACCGCGACACAGGATCAACCCGCTGCCAGCCAGCCGGCGACTTCGCAATCAACCGGCACGGCGACACAGGATCAACCCGCACCTAGTCAGCCGGCCCAGTCAGCTCCGGCTGATCAGAATGCAACAGCCCAGACCGGCGGCGCCAGCGGCAAGCCGGCTCTTCAGCCCGACACCCACGAAGGTTTCTGGGGCAAGCTGAATCCGTTTGCCCGGAAGAAATATGTACAGCGGCAAACTGCCCCGATTCGTGATCGCGTCAACGAGCTGGACGAGCTCACCGCTTCGAACGGCAAGATGATTAAGGACGTTGATTCGCGCGCCCAAGAAGGCGTCCGCCTCGCCTCAACCAAGGCAAACGAGGCTGACCAGCACGCCGTCGATGCCGGTAACAAAGCTCAGGCCGCGCAGCAAACCGCGACTCAGGCCAACACCCGTCTGACCACGGTGGAGCAAGTGGTCGGCAATATCGACCAGTACAAAGCGGCTAACCAGACCGAGATTCGCTTCCGCCCCGGCCAGACCGTTTTGAGCAAGAACGCCAAGTCCGCTCTCGATGATATGGCCACCCCGCTGAAGAATCAGCGCGGCTACATCATCGAAGTGCAGGGCTTCTCCTCTGGACGCGGCACGGCTGCCATCCAGACTTCGCAAAAGATGGCCGACTCGGTGGTCCGTTACCTTGTGCTCAATCACGAAATTCCGGTTTACCGGATCTACGTGGTCGGCATGGGCAACGCCCCGGTTCAGACTGCCAATGCTGACGAGAACGGCAAAGCCAAGCGCACCAGCGGTGGCCGCGTCGAAGTCAGCCTGCTGAAGAACGATCTCGAGCAGCTTGCTTCCAGCTCGACTTCTCCGGCTGCTGCGCCGCAAGGCCAGGAGCCCCCTAAATAAGAACGGCGAACGGGACCGCACGCCCGCACGCCCTCCCCCAGAAAAGCCTCCCGCGAGAGCGGGAGGCTTTTTTATTGGGCTTACTAAACTCTTCTGTCGTTTAAATTGCCAAGAGCAATTAATGTGTAATAGTTTGAACTCGATCTTGCAGACAGCCTTGGCCAGGCTCGAGGTATCCTTGGACGTACTGCCGATCATTTCTCCTTCCCGCGCTGTTTCCGTAGGCACAATCCCTACGCTCCGAGTGACTTCATCCGGATCAAACGAGCCTCTGACGTGGAAATACGCGTACCGCGTGTCTGATTGTTGCATAGTGGAATGGTAAGCGATTGTCCGCCAACTGTCGTTAGCAGGCGATCGCGCTCATTGACCCCGGACAGGGATTTTGAGCGTAATGGCGATATTTCGCCGGTTTGATCCTTCGGAGTAGGATGATTGGGCAATGCGATTCGACGGCGATCAAATTCTCTCCGTCTTGGATCAGTGTTGCGACTCTTTTTAGGTTTCCGATGCTGATTTCGACACGTATGAGCCGATAGCCTCGGCCTTGATGTGAGGCTGCTTCAGTTCGCGGATGTGATTTCGTGAAAATTGCATCCTGGAAAGGGTCTCGCCATAACAGACCAGGAGCACTAGTAATGAAAATCCTCTGGATAAAAGCAGGAGGAGTCGTTCCGCTGGATTCGGGCGGCAAAATCCGTAGCTATCATATTTTGCGTGAATTGTCCCGGCAGCACGAAGTGACATTGTTCACCTTCTATCGGGGCTGGTCTGAGGGCATGCACACTGAACTTCGCAAGACTCTTAAAGAGGTGATTTGTGTACCTTTAAACCTACCCGCCGCCCGAAGCATCCGAGGACTGGCTCACTACATTGCCCACTCCTTCTCTTCTCTGCCGTACAGCATGGCAAAATACTACCGCTCAGAGGTTTTTCGTGCGTTCAATCATGCCATTGACGCCACGAGTTATGATCTGTGGGTCTGTGATTTTCTATACCCCGCCGGACTCATTCCTTGGGACATGCAGGTGCCAAAAGTCTTCTTCGCTCACAATGTGGAGGCTCAGGTTTGGGAGCGCTATCATCGCGTTACCAGAAATCCATTTTGGAGATTCGTGAGTTGGCGGGAGTATCGTGCGCTGTCCAAAGCGGAGCGCCTCTATATCGTCCGTGCCGACCGCCTCGTGACGGTTTCCGAACTTGACCGTAAGTTTTTTTCCACGTATTTCGATCCTTTCAAGATCACTGTCATTCCAGCTGGAGTCGATACGGACTACTTCCGACCCTCTGAGGGAGACGAGCGGCCGAACCGCTTGGCTTGTACGGGATCTTTTGACTGGATGCCAAATCATGATGCCGCCTTGTATCTCCTAAAGGAACTAATGCCCCACATTCGGTCTGAGATCCCGGAGGTCACGATTTGCATTGCTGGACGGAACCCATCGTCTGCTATTAAGGCGCTTGGAAAACGTCGTGGCGCTGAAGTCACAGGATGGATTGAGGACATCCGTTCGTCCATTCGTGAGGCTGCTGTCTATGTCGTACCATTGCGGGTCGGTGGCGGCACCCGCTTGAAGATCTTTGAAGCCATGGCCATGGGGAAAGCAATTGTTTCCACACCGATTGGTGCTGAAGGACTTCCAGTCACAAACGGTGAGAACATTGTCATTCAGAACGATTCAAGGGAGTTTGCAATGGCAGTCGTTCGTCTTCTGCGTGATCCGGCGACAAGGATGAGACTTGGACGCGCCGCACGGAAGACGGTGGAAGATCGCTATACTTGGAAGGCAGCGGCAAGCGAATTCGACTCAGCGCTCAGAAAGGTAATGGTTAAACGTGCCTAGCATCCTGCAGCTTCCGAGAAAAGTGGTCGGCTATTTATTACTTGACAATAGCTATGACAGGTATTACCCACTTCAATTTTGGGATCGGAAGTATCGGCTTGGGTACAGCTTAGACATTCCAAGGGAGGCCGGACGGTACCAGGCTGTTATAAGTCTTGTGCGGCAATACGCTCAGGGCGGCATTATCTTAGATGCGGGTTGCGGCGATGGCTTACTGGAACAAAAGGGCCGCAGTTTGGGTTTGAGCTTTGTGGGGATCGACTATTCATCCGCAGCAATTGCCAGCGCCAGACAACGCAGCCTTAGAAATTGCGAGTTCGTCTGCGCGGATGCTCGATCATTTTTCAGCAATCAACGCTTCTCTGCCATTGTATTCAACGAGTCTCTTTACTACATCGAGGGTTGCGTGGGATTCCTTCGCGCTATGGCTCCTCTTCTCGATCCAGGAGGAGTATTCATAATATCGATGTACGACACCCGAATCACTCGCAGAATATGGAATAGTCTGCAATGCAAGTTCTTTTTGGTGAGCGAAGTGAAGCTCAAGAACGGCGTATCGTGGACGATACGGGTGCTTCGTCCTCCGTTGTTATGCGGTGATCCAAGCCGCCATATTGAATTCGCCTGTGCTCGCAAGGCATTCCCGCCCTGAACAGGAGGCGCCTTCCCAAGCTAACCGAATGATTCGCTAACCTCCCGAGGATCTCAGCATTGAAAACTGTTTATCTGCTTCACGACACTTGGAATCACTACTGCAAGGCAGACTGGATCGCTGCTCACTTTCCAATTGATAGTTTTGTGATTATCAAAAGAACTCGTCCCTGGTGGGGCAAATATCTTTTCCTTAGAGTCAGGCGACTCGGACTGTTAAAAGTGCTCGACGAGGTACTATTCCGCGTTTATTGGCTCTCGTGCAATGGGCTCAGAGATCACATATTGACTAGGAATCTGATGAAGAAGCTAGAGTCGGACCTTCCTAAAAACTATAAGAGACCTCAAAGTTATCGCATTTACGACATAAACTCCCGCGAGGCTGAGACACTGTTGACAAATCTTGCACCGGATGTGTGCCTGCTGACCATTCATCGTATTTTGGAAGAGAGAATCTTGTCGATTCCGAAACTCGGCATGCTCGTGTTCCATCCTGGAATCACGCCGGAGTATAGAGGACCACATTCTGCATTCTGGGCGACGTTAAACAATGAATTCTGGGGGATTGGTTGGTCTCTGCTCAGGGCTGAAAAGGGTATTGACACGGGCGGCGTCCTAGGACAAGCATCAGCCGCGAATGTAGACCCGCTGAGACAGAGTCATATTTTTATGCAACATCAGTCTCATGTCGAAGGATTACCACACGTGGTACAGATATTGAGAGAGCTGGAAATTGGTGAAAAGCCGTTCGTTTCCGGGGAGGGCCGCGTCAGCACAAATTATACCCATCCGGGAATAACGGACTATTTCAGGCTTCGAAGACTTCTAAAGCGACTTCGCGTAGATCATCATGCATCACAGGCGCAAGTCTAGATCATCAGTAGCCATTGAGGCGCTCTGCACAATTACTAGATATGCCATACAATGATTGAGAGCGTCCAAAGTATAATGCTAAGTGCGGCGCAAGCAACGCTTAGTCCCAGCAAGATCTTTTTGGGAAGGTTAGGGTATTTTGGTCCTTGCGGACAGTAGTGCAAAAAGTCAATTCGCTTCGGACCGATTATCCGTACGCCGTAGCCATCGAATATGGCATTCGACAATGCCAGGAACAAATGGCGGCAGCACTCGTTAAGAAAGTCCAGCTTTGGAAAGGGTTCAAGGAGTGATCCATTTCTTTCGAACATAATGCAACCTAGATCTCCAGACTCGATGGTAAG
>QIAB01000094.1:532-1107 GCA_003225455.1 Acidobacteriota bacterium | reverse complement strand
AACCCATTGCGCCATTTCCTCGATCCACACTTCAACAACGGCATGGAGTAGCACTTGGCGCCGACGCAACCTGCTTGCAAAAACTGGGAGCCGGGCATCGAATCCGGCGCTGAGCAAGGCGCCCAGCAAGGTGTAGGATAATCGTCTGCACGCGCCTGGCTCTCCTGCGCGCAGCTGGTGTAAAAGCAAGTGTGGATCCTCGTGGTCAATCGCTCTCTCTGTTACCCACGCAGCTCTCTCTTCAGATTGCTGGCACCGGACCCAGTGCCTCAGCGCAACTGCTTTTGATAGCGAATCGGCATCCTTGACTTTCAAAATGTCCTCAATGTATTTACAAAATTCAAGTAAGGGTGTGGAGTGTCGATCCTGCTGTATGAACCCCGGAACGTAGCGGCTACTGAAGATTAGGGACTCGGCGGAGTTGAAGACATTTGCTTTGACCAGAATCATTCTGGACAGCAGAGCCAAGCTAATAAGGCCCACGGTGCTTACAGCCGCGGCTGCTACGGCTACATGGTTCGCGTTAATACCGTTGGCCTGATGTGCAAACACTGGCAGAAGATAGAATCGAAATT
>QIAB01000094.1:0-478 GCA_003225455.1 Acidobacteriota bacterium | reverse complement strand
TCGGAGTCGCGTTGCAAAAGATGCGAACGCACGTACGGTTGAGCCGAAATTTCGAAACATGGATTGCCAATGATTGTCAGTGTGCATAGAAGACCTACTAGCTCTACCGATGCCCTTTCTGCCTCAACTGATGAGCGACGTGGTAGCAATGCACAAGAGATCATAAGCCCCAAGAGGGGACGCATGGTCATCCTTTTCCGAAAGGCGCGATCCGCGACGGACACCGCCGAAGCGTTGTATTCAGCTTACGTCCGTAACTATTGTTATCAGGCGATAGCGCAAGTGTTCGCCGTGTATTCGCCCTTCAGCGACAAAAAAGGGTCTGACACTGGCGATCCTCTCCGAAAGGATGGTATGCGAGATCAAGTCTGGTTATCACAATTAATGTTCGCGCTGGAATCTATATCTTTCTCCGCGCGCCGCCGCGATAGCTTCTGCCACCTTCAAAAACGCCCGCGCCGCATGGGAGAGGTTCGCC
>QIAB01000053.1:71628-72106 GCA_003225455.1 Acidobacteriota bacterium | reverse complement strand
GAAAAAAACTCAAAACGAAGGAGAAAGACAATGAACACCGAACGCAAGGACGTATATAGCCGCATCACCTCACAGACGCCAGCCTGGAGCAGGGCGTCCGCCTCGCCGAGCACGCCGCCGGACGGATCACCCGGCCGCTGCGTCATGCAGTGCGCAGTTTGCGCAGCCGAATCCACTGCTGCAGGTTGTAGGTGAGGCAGGCCCAGAGCATTTCCATTTGCGCTTTGGCCAAGCCAACGCAGGTGGAACTGGCGCAGTACCAGTTGGGCGCTCGAGTTCTGTGGGCGTCGATAGTCCGATGCGACTTGCTTACGCAGGATCTCGGCGGCCCGGGGAATTGTCAGATCATCGGGCATCTGTTTGAAGCTGCTTCGGGAATATTTCTGCTGCACACTGATCGTCTTAAAAAAGAAAGCCTTCCCCTTCATCTGTACATTTAGAAGTGTCAGCTCCCAATAGCCAGGCGCAACCTCCGCCT
>QIAB01000053.1:46443-71554 GCA_003225455.1 Acidobacteriota bacterium | reverse complement strand
TCACGAGTGAGATGACCCGTGATCTCTGCGAGCCTGGCTTGTTTGCTGTCAATCCAAACGCTCCCTTCCATGGCGTGGAAAACTTGAGCTTCGCGCGTGTGTGCCTGGAAGTCCGGGTTCGGCGAGAAGTTTAGTTCTACGAGATCTCCACGTCGATCTCCGTAATGAAAAACGAAGGCGTCGGGCAGCATTTTGAGTAGGCGCTGGCTCCGAGCCGTGTCTTGGTTTTTGTCGTTCAGCGATTTTCGGAGGGCAGCGGGATTGTGTATTACCTGCTGCATGCGTTTGTCCTGTTCTTCAGCAGTGAGCTCCCGGCCATCGATCAGGATAGGGCGTTTTAGATCACCATCTTTTGTTTCCACTACTTCGTCGACTGTCTTGCGCTCATTAGGCTTTTCTGTCTCCAGCCGAAACATCCAATGGCTATAGTCCTGGTTTTCGGCTTTCAATTCGTTGCCAACGATTCGGCGCACCAGTTCAACTGCCGATGTTTCCGCTGGCTGTGCACGGCCAAGGCATGAGAAGGCGAGAACCATTGAGGCAACAACGTGATTCCGTGCAAATGACATTTCGGCCGACATTCGTCAGGCGGCGAGATTGATGAGTGCCAGCCCGCTCTCTTCATCTTGGCTACGGCGTAGATGCACCGGCATCTCAGAGACGATCATTTCCAGTGTCGGCCACACCCGCCCTTCGAGGAAATGACCGCCATGCGCGGTGCCGTCTGCTTTGCCGATGACGACGTGCGCATGCAGCCTCGGCTTGCCATCCTTTGGCACAATGTTCCCGGTCAACGAGAGCACCTCGACCTGTTCTTTGACAGGAATCTTTTTATAGGCCTTCTGCTGCCGGTCAAAGAATCCGAGTGTGACTTCGCTGAAAGCGCCAATGGCAGTCAGGTGTGCATCTGCAAACCGGTTCGTGTTTGCGAACTCCAACAGCTTCTCCCGGACCTCCTCTTCTTTGTCGAACACAATAGCGAATGTTTTGAGGCCATTTTCATCGTGAAGCAGCTTCGATTTCATACGTCCTCCTGGTCATGAGTGCGCCTGGCAGCCAACTGTGAGCTTACAGCACTGCGACCGTCGCGTTGTATGGAAGCTTGAACCACCGGCGCTGTTGCCTGGCCCTGGCCTGGAAAAAGAGGCGATTGAGAAGGGCGTCGTGCACATTCGATCCAAAACGCCGAATCTCTGACCGTCCACCGCTGAGCCTTCCTGGATCCTATCCCGGATCAAACTTTACCGAAGGATCAAAGACATGACGATGAATACTTCCGCCTCCGGCTTGGGTGCTGGTCGCCGCGCTTTGACGAGGTTGCCTTTCTTGGCCGGCCCATTGCTCCGGTTCAATCTTGCCGATGAACTCGGCAAACTCCGAAATCAGGACTCGTGGAGGCGCAACAGCGGTCGCAGTTCGAAAACGCTCGTCAAGCATCCTGACCTTCACATTGTCCTGATCCCGCGCATTTCGATTCACTTGCTTCAAGGCAGAATGCGCATTCAGCTGCCGGATCAAAGGGGCGAAATCGGTGCCGGCGAACTCTTCGCCCTGGACTACGGAATATCTCACGATGTTGAGGCGCTCGACGAAAGCGCCTTCCTGACGACCTTTTCTTATCCCCAAAAGGCATGCCTTGGCTCGTCATCTCTCGCGTGGTCGGATGACTCAACTCTAGTTAAATTTACTTTTTTGTAGTTGCTTTCCGGACGCGGAGATTGCGCACGGTGATCTGGGGAAGCCAGTCTGGCAAGTGCGATGGGGTCTTGCGTGCAGCCAGCACCCGGCCCTCTCCCAAGCGGTCGATGGATACTCCTCTCGTGCGTGACGGCTGTACTGCCTGTATGGCCGACTGCTACCGCGATTCCAGCGTGATGCTGCACACGGCGGTCTCGCTGGGGGATGCACCCTTCGCATCTCTTATTGACACTCGGTGTTGCATCGCGGGCGGCGGTAAGGCGGCGTCCACTGATATTCAGTGATATCAATTCGATGGAAATACAGGTCGCCAGAGGTCACGCAGGCTCGTCGAGATCACCGAGGATCTTCCTTGCAACCCCTGATTTTGCAATGTAATATCTCGCATGTGTTGATGCCATCGTGACTTGCGAGAAATGGCACTGAACGAGTCCCTTCTTCGGCACCACTATTCACTGCAAGAGGGAATACCTGATCGAGGATAACGGGGGCCGTGGCAAAGAGAAGGCCACCTCAGTTCTCAAGATCACCACAGTTGTGTCAGCGTCGTACTTGGTTTAATCGCGTGTTAACGACACGCGGGACAGACCCCGCTTGCTGATTGTGTTGATGCGACGCCCAGTGATCCCCTCCCTGCGGCCTAGTCCATGCTCGTTAGAAATGGCAGTTCCCAGGATCCGGGGCATCAATCCGACCCGGCTGACCTGCCGGAACGAGTCGGATAGCGATGGCTTGTGCCTCGACGGCGCCTTCGTTTCGGACGATGTGCACGTGTTTGCCACCGTGGTCAACAAACGACATCCCCGCCGTGTACACGTGCGGCGTGCAGCTGGGATCGTCCGCTTGATACTGCGTCACCGCTCCTGCCGTGACAAAGATCAGCGTATGGCCAGGATGCGTGTGCCAGCCTGTGGTCCCTCCCGGCTGCCAGATATTGCTCAGGACGGCCCCGTCAGACAGTCCCTTCGTGCTCTGCCGGGACAGCCAGACCTGTGAGTCAGGGAGAACAAAGCCATTAAAGACATCGAACTGGTCGAATTGGCCCTGGGCGACCGGTGTACTCGTGAATCCCTGGCCCGGTGTCGCCTGCGCCTTTCCTGGATAGAGGGCCGTGACCATGATCACGGTACTGAACATCAGCAAGCGCGCTAGCTTTCTTCGCATATCGAACTCCTTTTCTCGTTGGCAACAAACCAATTTTTCTCGGCGGCATTATACGCTTTATCGGTAGGAATCTGGTCAATTTTGACCAGTTCTGCTCATTATTGTCGAAACATCGCGCCGACGCGGAATGAGGGGATCAGTCCGGCCTTCGCGCGTTTGAAAATCGTGATCGGTGAGACGTTCAGCAGCGAAGCGAGTTCCTGCGCTGTGATCGCATGTCCGATTCGTTCGATGCGATCCGCGAGCGAGGCAGGTTCGGCGTCGGACTCGTCCTGGGCAAAGTGATCAGCAAAGCGGAAGGTCCGCCAATACGGTTTGACGCGGTTAAAGAAGCGTTCAGGTGCAGTGCTCATTTTTTGCTGGGTACTTCGCGGATATTCATAAGTTCTTCATGAGGGCAAGTATGGCCACAAGCAGAATCACGGATATGAGCGTCAGAACCACGGTGCTGACTCTGAAGAACAATCCACGCTTAGGCTCGCTCTCAGGCTCCATTTTGGCAAGCACTTGAAACAATTCCATTATGATAACGGTGCTGAGAAAGGCGGAGCCAGGTGCCATCATGAAAAAGAAAACCCAACCGCTTCGGGGCATATGCACGAGAACTGGGGATCGATTAAATATTTCCCAAAGTCCCCACATCTCGATTGCCAGCAGCAACGTGAAGAGCACGGCATGTTTGCGCGTCAGTTCGATAATCATAGGTCGCTCAAGGTACGCTAGGCACCTGCTCCGTGGCGGTACAATCAGAAATAGCAACAACACTCAAACTTCGGTAGTGGGCTGTTTTGGATCACGGTCGTGGGATTCTACCGAACAATGGGGCGATCACAATCCGCCACGACAGCAGACGAAACAAGACGGCAGCATCAATCAGGATGGCAATTCCTAAATAGAAGGACAATCAGCAGGCCAACACCGATGCCTGAAAAAACTAGTTTTGCCTCCAATTGATTCTCCCATGGCGTTCCGTCCTTGTGATAGATGGTTTTTTGTAGCCAAGGGGACACCGCAAAAACCAGCGCGACAATGAGGAAAAACCATCGCCCCATGCCGCTAACGCTCCTATTCGTGAACCATGAGAGGACTTATTTTACGCTCCGAGCAAAGCTGGTAGTGAGCTGTTTTCAATTATCAGGTCTTTGCTATAAGCGAAAATAGAACCAAAACAGAGCAAATGGTGCACCAATTAGCAACAAAAGCCCACGTACACCATAACGAACAATGCTAACAATGACGACGCTCCAAGCTGTCGGTGGACCAAAGTAGATGAAAATACGGTAAATTTCTGAGACATGAGTGACCCGAGTGCTAGGTGAGACAAATACTAATACGGGTGATGCTAAGGCCAGAACGACCGATAATGCGAACAGGCTTCCCCATGACTTCATGCAGCAGCCATCGTTCCTTTCTGCTCCAATAATCCCACCAATTCCTCCAAACTCCAAACGTGAGGGCAGTGGGTCAGTGTGATTTCCGCAGTTAAGGCCAATCGCCAGACCACATCGCAAGAACCGCCCAAGCAGCGAGCGCAAAGCAGACGAGAGCCAAACCAGCAAAGATTCCACCAATGATTCCGCCGATGATTTTGTAGCGCAAACGAAGGAACAAACGAGCAACCAGTCCAAGGGACAGGCTAGCCACAAGTGTAGAGATCAGAAAATTCATCGGACTGATACCAACGGCACTTGCCATCAGCCTGCGACCTTCTCCGAGTGCTTTCAGGATAAGCCTCTTGTCAATCCGTTTTGTGGCGGATGGTGCTTCACGCAGGAGAGCGCACTATTTTCTCAATGCTCCAAACGTCTTTGAATTTAGACCTTTCTCAGGTAGTGAACTGTCACAATGATTGATGCCACTAATCCGAGCACAAGTAGCCAACCTGTCTTCACGTTGGCTCTCCGATCAGAGCGACGAAACAGACCACGCCTGCAATAGTCTGATGGAGGCGGCGGGAATTCTAGCCCACCACCCGACGTTCACCGCATGTGAAAGCCCTTCACATTTTTGAAAATTCTTCAGACGTGACAATTTTGATCAGTAAATTTGGATGCCATGCTTCGATCTCAGCATCTTGCCAACAGCCACAAGCAAGCGCTGGCAGGCGTGGTGATGGCGTACTTGATGTGTGCGATTGTGGGTGTTTAGTTGTGACCTTGCGCGGAGAGAAGCTTGTTGGGCGTCAAGTCTCCCTCTCGGTACAAAGTTTAGAAGTTAGGTTTCGCGATGAAGCCATGCATCACGCCGCTGGAATCTGTGTACACGCCGGCTATCCAGCGCGAATCATTCAGTCCCATGGGGTAGGTGGCTTTGCCATTTGGGTATGCAACAGAGATGAATGCCGGCTTGACTTCCACGGCGTCATTCGTGCCTTCGTTCAGTTCGATGTGCTTAGCAAAGTAACCCTTCCCGCCCACCCGCCAGCCAATGACATCTGCATTGTTGTTTACCGCCGTGCCGTAGGTATCGCCAGTCAGGGGATAAAAGTCTTCGTCCGCCCCGCTCTTGAACCATGCGCTAACGAAGTCATGGTAGAAGGCTGTCCCGCTTAGATAGCCATTGTTCGATACGCCGTTGACCGACCAGCAGCAGGTGCCGCTTACCGAACTTCCGGGGTTCATGGTCTCGAAACTTCCATTGCTGAACCTCACCCAGCCACCATCGCCTTGCGGGGTGGAGAAAAACCAGATGCCTCCCACAACTGTCAGGGCTTTGTTTACTCCGAAGGGCACGGTGTGTTGGTCGGTATTCACTCCCACCCCCGGCGCATTAAATAGTTTCACTACGTTCGTGTGAAGCCAGAGAAAGCCGTGAGCCGTACCGTCATTTAGTTCGGTAAATCCCGCCAAATCGCCTTAGTCGTTCACCCCCATAATTGCAGTGCTGAGTGAGTTCGGGACCATGAGCTTTGTGACCGTACCGTTGACCATTTTGAAGCCGTGGACGGGGCAGTTGGGGAATTGAACTTCGCCGGCAGGTTCTACACAGGACTTGGTCGTGTAATAAAAGCCCACCACCTCACCGTTGTTGTTGATCCCGCGCGCCTCAGTCGCAACCGCGCCGGGGACGTTAATAGGAGCATAGGTAAAGGTCTGGGCAAGTGAAACGGTTGAAATGGTAAGTATCACAGTTGTGAGAATTGAACGGTACATCTTGCGAGGTCTCCTGTAATCGCCAGAATAGATGCTGGTCTGAAAACGGAGTTGTCCGTCCAAGGCGCCGCAAAACCCGCGCCAGTAAAGGGATTTCGCGGTACGGCGACGGACAGGCGTCTTTTCATTTCTGAGAAAGTGACCAGAGGCCGCGAGACGCGGAAGCCCGTTTACAGCAAACTCCCGCTTGACTTTGCCGCTATAACGTGGATGATGTAGTCACGCTGGCTGGGGTTGGGCCGCGTAAGCGCCGGCGCCCTCCTTTCCGATCTAGACTGGTGGCCCAGCCCGTTAAATTCTGCAAGCTGGAGGTATTTTGTATGACTCTGGCAGAAGATCTCCGCACAAAATATGCCCTGACAAGCTTTAAGGTGCGCGGCAACTGCCTTCCTCTGATGGCGATTAACGAGGCGCTGGAAGCGGCGGCACAGGTTGCAGACCGGGGAGACGCTCCCGGTATCGCCAGTCAGATTCGTGCTTTGAAATGGCAAACCCAAACCGCTACTTACGCCCCGGAAATTCACAGCGAGAGAGATGCGGCGTAGAGATGACGGACGCGGTTAAACATCGGTTGGGTGAGCTTCGCGCACTGCTCGACATCCTGGATCAACGGCCGGAAAAGGCTGATGGCGAACACGCGGCTGATTTACAAGAGAAGATTTACGCTATCGAGTTGGCCGTCGCTCACTATGAGGCGGCGCTTAAAATTGAAGGTCGCATCGCCCCGACAGCGGTTGATTCCCGCAAAGCCGCCTAGACTCGCCCCCGCGCGGAATCCACACGTTATTGTCATGCATCTCAGGCTTCGAGGTGTATCATTCGCGTACATTCGCGGCTTAGGGGTTGCCGTCATGCTACGCGGTAAGGTTCGCTCCCTGTGTGCCCAAATCGCGATTGAAATAAACGCGGACAAGGTCGATGCGCTGATTGCCGAATTGACGCAGTTGCTGGTTGGCGAATACCTGAACACGAGAGCTAAGGCCGAAGAAATTCAGCGCAAGGCCGAACAGATTCAGCGCGACGCAGAAAAGAAGCCCGCCACGACTCAGTCGGCTTCGCGGATTGACAAGAACTCCGGTGAGAAGGTGAGTTAATGCCGCGCCATATGGTGAGTTCGCCAGAAGCTGCCCCGATATTTCTGACCTACGGTTGCAGCGATTGTCATTGGCGCTATATGCCATCGAAAGAAGAAACAACGTATTCATGGAATGCCCAAGTTTTGTTTGACGGTCACGACTGCTCCAAGTTCAAGGTCAGCAACCCGGAAAGCGGTTCCAGCAAACGCCGCACCGAGAAGTCTGCATAATTGTCCTTATGACAAAGGCGAGCAAGCAATCGTAATTCTCTGGTTACTTTTCGGTCGATCTGGAGTAGACAAGGGCCACCACGCCCCATAGTATGAAAACCGCTATGAGTGGAATTTCCAAAAACATGTCGAGTCTGATCGCCGCTCTAACAGTTTTCTCCCAATGATCCATTGCCAACTCATAGATGGCCAATAGCGATAAGGCGGCAGCCGGGATAATCAGCCGCCACCGCTTGTTCGGCAGGAGAATGGCGCGTATTCCAAGCACAAGGGCGCAACCAACGCACGCAACTACGATTTGCTGCTCCAGGTTCATGGTATCGGCATTTTAGATCACAGTGATTCCAGTGGCACTATTCTGGTTTACTTCTCTACCGATGCGGGCTAGGTTACGGCTACATGAGTCAAAGCAATGGCAGATCAGGTCTTAGCCGGCAAAGCGCACATGAAGAGTAGAGCGCTGAAATTTGTGGTCCTCATCGGGGTGGTGAGCTTCTTCGCGGATTTCACCTATGAGGGCGCCCGCAGCGTCACGGGGCCTTACCTTGCGATCCTGGGTGCGAGCGCGACGCTGGTGGGATTCATTGCCGGCTTCGGTGAGCTTCTTGGGTATGGCCTGCGCTTGGTCTCAGGCCGCCTCAGTGAGCGAACTGGTGAATTCTGGCCAATCACACTATTCGGTTACGTGGTTCAAATGAGCGCTGTCCCGCTGTTAGCGCTGGCGCCGAATTGGCGGATCGCTGGGCTGCTCATCGTAGTGGAGCGGATCGGCAAAGCCATCCGCAATCCTCCCAGAGATGTCATGCTTTCGCATGCGGCCAAGCAGATCGGTTATGGCTGGGGCTTCGGGCTCCACGAGGCTTTGGACCAGTTCGGCGCCCTGGTTGGACCACTGGTCGTGGCCGTGGTACTCGCTGGACGGGGAAATTACAAGACCGCTTTTGCTGTCCTACTCGTTCCCGCAATCGTGACGCTTTGTCTCCTCGTTTTCGCAAGATTCTCCTATCCCAAGCCAGAAGACCTGGAGGTAAGTGTTCCGAACGTCCAGGCAGCGGGACTGCCACGCGTGTTCTGGATCTATCTTGTCGCCGCGGGCCTGGTTGCTGCTGGGTTGGCCGATTTCTCTTTGATGGCTTATCACTTTGAAAAGGCATCTGTCATCCCGAATATTTGGGTTCCTGTGTTCTATTCAGTCGCGATGGCAGTGAGCGGCATCGGATCGCTGCTCTTCGGGCGTCTGTTTGATCGCGTTGGAATTTGGATCCTGGTTCCGTTGACCCTAATTGCGGCAGCATCGGCTCCGCTGGTTTTCCTGGGAGGATTCTGGTTGGCGCTCATCGGCTCCGCGCTGTGGGGTCTTGGGATGGGCGTGCATGAGTCCATCATTCCGGCTGCCGTCGCAACTATGGTCCCTCAGCAGCGCCGGCCTTCTGCTTACGGAATCTTCACGGCTGGCTACGGCGTGTGCTGGTTTATCGGCAGCGTGATCATCGGCAGATTGTACGACGTTTCAGTGCTCGCATTAATCGTCTTCTCAGTGCTTGCGCAGATGATTGCGATTCCAATATTCGTGATTGTCAAGAAGCGCCTCTGAGCTTATCCCACCTGAAATCCGTGCGGGGTTCAGCCCGTTGGCGTCGCAGCCGACGCGGCGTCAAAAATGCATAGGGTTTGACAAGAAAATTTCGGGAATGCTACCGTCAGCGTTCCTCTAAATGCGGCATCGGCTCGAGTACGCGCTTGCTTGGCTGATCGTAAAGTTTGTTGGCGCGTTGCCCCGTCCGCTGGCGCGTGCTGCAGGTATCACGCTCGGCTGGATTATCTGTTTCTTGCACCGACGGCTGAGATGGGTTGGCATGCGCAATCTTGCGCTCGCCTATCCTGAGATGAGCCGCCGGAAACGCGCTCGCATCTTGCGGGGTGTGTTTACCTCTCTCGGAAGACAATTGGCGGAAGTTTGTCTTTTCCCAAAATATACACGCGAGAATGTTGAAGAAGTCGTGGTGTACGACGGCTTCGAAAATTTTCAGCGCGCGGTCGCGCGGGGCAAGGGAGTGTTGTTCCTCACCGGGCACCTTGGGGGGTGGGAACTCTCCGCGTTCGCACACTCGCTGTATGGACATCCTTTGCACGTAGTCATGCGGGCGCTGGACAACCCCTACCTAGACCGCCTCACGCGTGAATATCGCATCATGCATGGAAATTCCATGATTGATAAAGACGAACCGGTGCGCGCGCTGCTTTCAGCCATGAAGGCGGGCGAGACGGTCGGAATTCTTATGGACACGAACATGACACCGCCGCAGGGTGTGTTCGTTGATTTCTTCGGGATTCCGGCGTGTACGCCGAGTGGGTTGGCGAGGATTGCGTTGCGGACAGACGCTGCGGTTGTCCCGGGATTCACGATATGGGACCCCGAGCTGCAAAAGTACCGGCTTCGATTTGATCCGGTTGTTGAAGTGATCCGGACGGGTAATGACGAGGCCGACATCGTCGCCAACACGCAACGGTTTACGAAGATCATCGAGGACTTTGTTCGCCGCTATCCCGATCAGTGGCTATGGGTGCACCGGCGCTGGAAGACCAGGCCGGCCGGGGGCGAGGCGTTGTACTGAGGGAATGCTTTCGCGGACAGGAGTGTCCGCGCCACACTGTCGTCACACATTCAAAACCAGTCGCTGCGATAGGCGATCCACCAGCTCACGACAGCGATCGGAATGGTTGCCGCTAAGGCCCACCAGATGGGCAACACGACATCTGCCAGCAGGCCCAGCACGACAAAGATGATCCAGAAGATCTTGCGCTCCATGAAGACATTCTAGTCTGGGCTGATTTTCTCTTTGCGAAACCTATGTGATAGCTTCGGCGGTGGGTCGCCTGCGACATCACCCGCGGCAGGTCTGCGCTGCCCTTTCCTTTCCGGAAGCAAACGTATAAAAAGGTGCCATGAAACGTTCGGTGTCGGAACTCGCCGAATTGATTGGCGCCCGTGTTGTTGGAGACGGCGCGGCGCACGTCAGCCGAGTTGCCAGCTTGCAATCTGCCGTGCCCGGCGATCTGGTTTTTGTAGAGGACGAAAAGAATTTCGCTTTGGCACTTGAGTCGAAGGCGTCCGCTGTGATCGCGGGAGAGTTCGCAGCGGGGGGAGTTACTTCTAAGCGGTTGCTGATCTGCGCGCAACCTCGGCTAGCGTTTGCTCGGGCGGCAGAGGCATTAAGAACAGTCGATGCCCATGATAGTGGAGTCCACCCCAGCGCCATCGTGTGCTCCTCAGTTCGGCTGGGTAAGAACGTCAGTGTAGGCGCTCACGTGGTGCTCGGCGAGAATGTACGGGTCGGCGACAACGCTCGAATCGGGGCGGGATGCGTAGCAGGAGCGAGTGCGGTGCTTGGAAGCAACTGCGAGCTGTATCCGAATGTGACGATTTATCCCGGCGTCCGCATTGGCGATCGAGTAGTTGTTCATGCCGGGGCGGTGCTGGGGAGCGACGGTTTCGGCTATGTGCGCGATGAGAAAAGTGGGCGTTATGAGAAGTTTCCGCAAGCTGGGCGTCTGGAGATTGAGGATGATGTCGAGATCGGGGCCAACGCAACGGTTGATCGCGGGGCGCTAGATGTAACTCGCATCGGACGTGGTACGAAGATCGACAATCTGGTTCATGTCGGCCATAACGTGCAGATTGGGGAAGATGTGGTTATCGCTGCGCAGACGGGACTCTCCGGCAGTGCCGTGGTTGAAAAAAATGCCGTGATCGGCGGGCAGGTAGGCATTGCCGATCATGTGCGCATCGAAGAAGGTGCGATTCTGGGGGCGCAAAGCGGCGTCCCTTCGAAGAAGATTATTCGCGGCAAGGGAGTGGTGTTCTGGGGAACTCCGGCGCGGCCGATACGCGAGTATTTGAAGGAATTGGCAGTGCTGGCCCGGTTGGCGAAAAAAGAATAGTGTGGCGTATGGCAATCGTCGTTATTGGCGGACATTCGCGCAGTGTGGGCAAGACCAGTGTTGTCGCCGGGTTGATCGGCGCGCTGCCTGCATATAACTGGACTGCTTTCAAGATAACCCAGTATGGCCACGGCATTTGCTCACGCAGTGGCGAGGCTTGCAACTGCGCGACAGTGGATCATTCGTGGGCGATCTCGGAGGAGAAAGACCGATCTGGCGAGTCTGATACCTCGCGCTTCCTCGTCGCCGGCGCGACGCACTCGTGGTGGGTGAGAACTGAGCAGGGGCGACTCGATGAAGCAATGCCCACGATTCGTCGCAGGCTGGCAGAATCCGAAAACGCAATCCTTGAATCGAACAGCCTGCTGAAACTTCTGCAGCCCGAGTTGTATATCACTGTGCTCGATTCGGCCATCGGGGATTTCAAGAGATCAGCGCGAGAATTTCTCGATCGAGCCGACGCGGTCATCCTCCATGAAACAGGCCAGGCGGCGTGGCAGGGGATTTCACTGAAGCCGACAGGAGATCGTCCAGTTTTTCATATCCATCCGCCGGAATACGTCACGCCGGAGATTGTGCAGTTCGTGAAGAGCAAGCTGGTCCCAGCACCTTTTGCCAACCACCATCACCCGCCTGTAGCATAGATATTCCAGTTTCGCAGGAGGCACTCATGGCTACCGATACTCTCACTGCTCCAGTCATCGTGGGCACTGCTACCCGCCCCAAAATTTATAGGAATTTTATTGACGGCGAATGGGTCGAGGCTTCGACCGGAGAGACGTTTGAAAATCGCAATCCCGCCGACACGCGCGATGTAGTCGGTATTTTTCAGAAGTCCGGCAAGGCAGATGTCGAAGCCGCGGTTGATGCCGCCAAACGCGCCTTCCGCAAATGGCGGCTGGTTCCGGCGCCGCGCCGCGCTGAAATCGTCTATCGCGCTGCTGAGATGCTGATGGAACGCAAGGAAGATTATGCCCGCGATATGACGCGGGAAATGGGCAAGGTTCTGAAAGAAACTCGCGGCGACGTGCAGGAAGCCATCGACACCGCTTACTACATGGCGGGGGAAGGCCGCCGCATGTTCGGTCCGACGACGCCGTCAGAGCTTCCCAACAAGTTCGCTATGGCTGTGCGGACGCCGATCGGCGTCTGCGCCATGATCACCCCCTGGAATTTTCCCATGGCGATTCCATCATGGAAGTTGTTGCCGGCCATCGTTTGCGGAAACACATGCGTCATCAAACCTGCGCAGGATACGCCGCTTTCCACCTTCAACCTGGTCCGCACTCTCGCCGATGCTGGCGTGCCCAAGGGCGTGATTAACATTGTCACCGGATTCGGCTCGAGCGTCGGCACGCCGATGACCGAGCATCCTGAAGTGCGCGCCGTTTCGCTGACCGGCTCGACTGAAGTTGGCCGTATTGTCGGCACGAGCGCGGCAAAGACGTTCAAGCACTGCTCGCTGGAACTTGGCGGCAAGAATCCCATGATCGTCCTCGACGATGCCAATCTGGATCTCGCCATCGAAGGCGGCCTCTGGGGCGGATTCGGCACGACAGGCCAGCGCTGCACAGCGACCAGCCGCATCATTGTGCAAAAAGGAATTTACGGCGAGTTCGTTGAGCGTTATGTCAATCGCGCCAAATCACTGAAAGTGGGCAACGGCCTCGATGAAACTGTCGAAATGGGCCCAGCCATCAACGCCAGCCAGCTCGGCACCGATCTTAACTACGTCGAAGTCGGACGTTCCGAAGGCGCCAAGCTCAAGTGCGGCGGAAACAAGCTTACGAAGGGTGAGTACGCGAACGGTTATTTCATGGAGCCGACTGTCTTCATCGATGTCGATCCCAAGATGCGCATCGCCCAGGAAGAAATCTTCGGCCCCGTCGTTTCGATCATTCCTTGCGACAATCTCGAGCACGCGATTGAGATTGCGAACAATATCGAATATGGCTTGTCATCTGCTTTGTATACCAAAGATGTCAACAAGGCGTTCTCCGCCATGCGCGACCTGCATGCCGGAATTACATACATCAATGCTCCGACTATCGGTGCTGAAGTGCATCTGCCCTTCGGAGGCGTAAAAGCCACGGGCAATGGCCACCGCGAAGGCGGCATCGGCGCCATCGATTTTTACACCGAATGGAAAAGCGTTTACGTCGATTATTCAGATCGCTTGCAGAAAGCCCAGATCGATAGACCGGAGTAGGTAGCAACAAAAGGCCTTTGCATGGGCGCAGTGGCACCTTGCGCGCATGGATTGGCCGCTCGTTCAACGCAACAGTCAGGGAGATTTGGAGGCACATGACTTCTCAGGCCGCATCTGTTTCCAATCGAAGCTCAGCCACTCCTCAGCTGATCTTTGACATTGCTACCGGATTCATGCGCGCCAAGCATCTGTTCGTTGCCGGCGAATTGGGGATCTTTGAAACCCTGGCGAAGGGCCCGCTAACGCTTAAGGAGTTAGCTAATAAGCTGGGCACTCCTCAACGCACGACCCGCATTGTTGCGGATGCTGTCACCGCATTAGGCTTGCTCGAGCGCGACGGCGACAAATACCAAAACAGCGACGTGGCGCAAGCTTTTCTGAGCGGCTGCGGCCCGGTTGACATGGGACCATTCATCCGTTTCTGGAATCGCCTGAGTTACCGCCGCTGGCTCACGCTGGAAGATTCCGTCCGCGAAGGACAGGGCGTTGCTGGCGAATTTAACTTCAGTGCGGAGGAACAGAAGATCTTTTCGGAAGGCGTCGAGGCTTTCTCCGCTGGCCATGCGTTGGCCTTAGCAAACACGTACGATTTCAGCCAACACAAGCGCATTTTGGACTTGGGCGGTGGAACCGGTTCCTTTCTGAAGATATTGTCGCAGCGCTATCCAGGGCTGGAGGGCACGTTGTACGAACTGCCAGCGGCGGCAGCCGTTGCTCGCCGTAACCTGACGGGCCAGATCGGGCGGCGAATCGAAATCGTGGAAGGAAATTTCGTGGAGGACCCTCTCCCGCGAGGCTACGATGTGGTTCTGCTCTCCCACGTTGTGCATGTGCTCGTACCAGAGCGCAATATTGAGTTGCTCCGTCGTGCGCGAGAAGCGGTGAAATCAGGCGGACGATTGCTGATCGTGGACTTCTGGACAAATCCTGCCCATACCGAACCGCTAATGGCGGCGTTAATGGCGGGCGAGTTCCTGGTAGTGGGTGGCAACGGCGACGTGTACAGCCTGGAGGAAGGGCGCGGATGGTTAGAAGAATCTGGCTGGCGCTTCGTGGAGCACAAGGCGTTGAGCGGCCCCGTGACGCTTCTGGTGGCGGAAGCTGTCGCTTGAACAAAAGTCCGGCGACGCGCCGATCCTGTTTCTCAGCCGGCGCTGCGAATTGTCGTCTTAAGATTGCTATATGCCCCTTGCACAAACCCGTGAGATCGCCGCTGCCCAGCGGCTCGATAAGGTCCGCTACGCGATTCGCGATCTGGCGTTAGTCGCCGATGAGGTCACGCGCCAAGGACACACTGTTCTCTCGCTTAATGTCGGCGATCCGAATATCTTCGACTTCCAAACCCCGCCTCACTTAATCGAGGCTGTTCACCGGGCGATGAAAGATAACAAGAACGGCTACGCCCCGTCGCCCGGAATTAGAGAGGCGATTGACTCCATTCGCGCCGAGGCTGCTCGCAAAGGCATTTCTTCGGTGCAGGACGTCTTCATTACCGGCGGCGTAAGCGAGGCGGTGGACATATGCCTGAGCGCGTTGATCAATCCTGGCGAACACATTCTGACGCCCAGCCCCGACTATCCGCTTTACTCCGCCGTGCTCTCGAAGCTCGGCATTCCAATCACTACCTACGATCTCAACGAAGACGACGGTTGGCAGCCTGACCTGGTTGACATCCAGCGCAAGATCACATCAAGCACACGAGCAATCGTGCTGATCAATCCGAACAATCCCACTGGATCAGTCTGCTCCCGGCGCATGCTGGAGCGATTGGCTGAGTTCGCGCGGCGCCACAATCTGGTAATTTTCGCGGACGAAATTTACGACAAGCTGATTCTCGATGATAATCAACAGCACGTGTCGTTGGCAGCCGTCGCACCCGACCTTCCAGTTGTGACTTTCGGTGGATTATCGAAGAACTACCTCGCACCCGGCTGGCGCATCGGATGGGGAATCGTAAGCGGCGAAGCTTCAGCCGTGAAGCCTTACATCGAAGGCGTTCACCGCCTGCTGCGCTCGCGACTGTGCGCGAATCATCCCGAGCAGTACGCGATCAAACCAGCGCTGGAGGGTCCACAGGATCATTTAATCGAAGTCCGCCGCAAACTCCATTCCCGCCGCGATATCACCATGAAATGGGCGAACTCCACGCCCCGCGTGAGTTGTGTGTCTCCGCGCGGCGCGTTCTATGCCTTCCCTCGGCTCGATATTCCAGAAGCTGACGACGTTTTCGTTAAAGAACTCTGCCTGCAAAAGCATGTTCTCGTGGTGCATGGCTCCGGCTTTGGCCAGAAGCCTGGAACCCGTCATTTTCGCATTGTGTTTTTGCCCGATGAGAAGACGTTGGAGAAGGCGTATCAGGGCATCGCAGAGTTTATCTCCCAGAGATATGGCTAGTTGATTCGCTCCTCGAAAAACCTCGTAAAGTGGTCACTCACACGTAGTTGGATCGAGCCTATCGCCCGAAAAGCCGCGAGGGGCGCAGTCCTCAGGCCGATGTGCACGAATTTTGTGCTTGAGTGAAAGTAGATGGGTTGGTACCCTTTACCGGTTCATCCCCCAGGACTGAAGAACACATACCACGAGAAATCCATGAGAGACATACAGGAACTGCTGTCAGAAAAAGAGAACCAACTTGAACGCGTGCGGAAGGAAGTCGAATCGCTTCACGCGGTGATTCCTCTACTGGCGGATGAACGGCAGGAGCCGGAACCGGATCGCAAGCCGGTCTCCAGCGCGCAAGATGCTGGCGCAGCGGCAAACTCCAAATCGGGCTTCTGGAATCTCGGCCGCCGCCAAGGATAAGAATTGTGGGACGAATCCTCCTGCGCGTCCCCGAGGGAACGATTGCGCCCTCCTGATCCTTACGCGCTTCTGCGCGGCCGCAGAGTCAAATCGCGCACCTGCGCCAAAATGCTCGACATCTGCAAGCCATTCAGTTGCGAGACGAAGGGCAGCAATTCCGCGATAAACTGATCTTTGATCAGGTCGCTGATTTCTTCCTGGCGATTGCGTTCGCCACCTGAGAGCAGATCCGGCACAGTCACCTCCAGTGCCCGCGCCAGCCGCTCCAGTGAAGACAGCGTGGGCGTGGCCTTCTCGTTCTCAATCTTCGAGACGTAGGTTCGCGGCACCGACATTCGTCCGGCCAGTTGCCGCTGGCTGAGCCCATTGCGAAGGCGCAGCGAACGGATGGATGCCGCCAGATTCAGATGCCCCGGCCCGCGGCCGTTCGATGGCATCATGACCGGCATTGGCGGTGCAGCGGCTACTTCAGGCTCGTCCTCATCTAAGGACATGTGGCAGCGGCGGCAGAGATTGTTGGATGTGCGAAATTGAACCAGCAGGCAGCGATCGCAGCGAACGACTTCCCTAGAATCTACCGGGGCAAGAGTCGTGGCCATTTAGGTTTGGGAGTTGCCAGAGCGGGCGTCTCCTGGAACCAAGTGAGTTACCCATGATTCCAACCTGCGACGTAATCTGCGGGAGATAGCCTGTGGATGTCAAGAACAATCTGGTATCAAATGGAGAAATCTTGTGCGAAAACCAAAACCAGCCGGAGAAAACCAGGAGAAAACAGGGAATAAATCATGAACGATCGCGAACAGGCGTGGGGTTTACTAACTGAGTTCACCCAGTCGGAAAGTTTGCGCAAACATGCGCTCGCGGTAGAGGCGTGCATGCGCGCGTATGCCCGGAAGCTCGGCTCAGATGAGAATTTGTGGGGCGTGGTGGGCCTATTGCACGACTTCGATTACGAGAAGTGGCCCAGCCTGGACGACCATCCATATAAAGGAAACGAGATTTTGAAAGAACGCGGCTGGCCGGACGAAATCCGCCGCGCCATAATGTCGCACGCCGAGTACACAGGCGTAGCTCGTGACACTCCGATGGAGAAAGCGCTATTTGCTTGCGACGAGCTTGCCGGATTCATCACCGCGTGCGCACTGGTGAAACCTGGGAAGTCTCTGGCGGAAGTTGAGCCGAAGTCAGTTCGAAGGAAGATGAAAGACAAAGCATTCGCGCGCAGCGTGAACCGGGAGGACATCGTCCAGGGCGCGGCAGATTTGGGCGTGGAATTGGAAGAGCACATCGGATTTTGTATCGAGGCAATGAAGGGGGTGGCGCAGGCGCTGGGGTTGGACGGGAACGCGGGTTGAGCGTGACGTCCGACCTTGCGCACGTGACAAACCACCAACATTGGGAGCGTACGGTGTTTAGCTGCTCAGGTGCTCAAAGTAGGTTTCTGCAACGGTAGAATCAGCGCTGCCGAACCGGCAACTCGCGCGGGCGTATAATCTCAATGCAGAAAGCTGTTGTCTTAAGCAGTTGTATTGGGGGTTGTCTTCCATGAGTTTCCCGCGGACGCTCGGCGAACTCCGCCAAAGTCCATTTTCCGAAGAACGTCTCCTTGCCCGCCGCGTCAAAGATGAGCTTCGCGATAATTTGGTCATCAAACTGCGCGCAGGGTGCCCGCTTTTTCCCGGAATTGTTGGTTACGACGATACGGTTGTGCCGCAGATCGTAAACGCCATTCTCTCGCGCCATAATTTCATCCTGCTGGGATTACGTGGACAAGCGAAGAGCCGAATCCTTCGCGCGCTCACAACCCTGCTTGATCCGCAAATGCCATACGTTGCGGGCTGCGAGATTCATGACAACCCGTATTCGCCCATCTGCCGCCGCTGCCATCAGGAAATTTCCCGGCACGGTGACAGCACGCCCATTGCATACCTGACTCCCGAAGATCGCTACGTAGAAAAGTTGGCGACCCCAGATGTCACTATCGCGGACCTGATCGGCGACATTGATCCGATCAAAGCTGCGCGTGGAGGGCATGAACTCAGCAGCGAACTGACGGTTCATTACGGGCTGTTGCCCCGTGCCAATCGCGGCATTTTTGCCATCAACGAACTGCCGGACCTCGCCGGAAAGATTCAGGTGGGTCTTTTCAACATCATGCAGGAAGGCGATGTGCAGATTAAGGGATACCCGGTGCGGCTTCCTCTCGATGTGGCGCTGGTATTCAGCGCGAACCCAGAAGATTACACCGCCCGAGGAAAAATTATTACACCGCTGAAAGACCGTATCGGATCGGAGATTCGCACGCACTATCCGGCTACACTCGACGAAGGCATTGCGATTACTTCGCAAGAGGCTTGGACCAGGCGCGACGGCTACAAGCTGCACATTCCGAAGTACGTCCAGCAGGTGATCGAGCGCATTGCATTTGCCGCTCGAGAAGACAAGAAAGTCGACAAGCGATCCGGCGTGAGCCAGAGGCTGCCTATTTCCTGCATGGAAAACGTGATTTCCAATGCCGAGCGCCGGACCATCAGACATAACGAGAAGCTCGTCGTCCCACGCATCGGCGACGTGTATGCTGCCATGCCGGCAATCACCGGCAAGCTGGAACTGGAATACGAAGGCGAGATGAAGGGCGCTGATCACGTTGGGCGCGAGCTGATTCGCTCTGCCGTCGCTAAGACCTACGACGAATATTTCAGTGGCGCCAACATGCAGCAGATTGTTCAGTGGTTCGATCTGGGCGGAGAAATCCAGCTTGCCGATACCGCAGCCGCTGGCGAGGCGCTGAAAGCTCTGCATAGCATTCAGGGTCTAATGGAGAAGCTGACAAAGCTGAATGTAGGCCCGAAAGACAGTCCGGAGATGCAGGTTTCAGCCGCGGAGTTCGTCCTCGAAGGTTTGCATGCGCACAAGCGCATCGGCCGCAACGAAGAACGCGTTTTTAGTGCGGGGGAGAAGCCCGTGCGAGCGCCCGAAAAACCGTTCGACCGCGACGAGCCGCCCTACAGGCCGAGGAGGCCGTTTAATTAGTCGTTGGTCATTGGTTGTTAGTCGTTGGCCCTTGTTGGGGACGAATCGTGTGAGCGACGAACGACCAGCGACAAACGACAAACGACCAAAATGAAGCGCATCCGCTACACGAAATATGTCCCCGATCCCGCCGGGGAGATGAGCATGGAAGACTTGCTCAGCGCGCTCTCTGACTATCTCCTTCAAAGCGGCTTCCAGAATTACATGTTTTACGATCTCCCGCCGGGCGAGCAGACGCTGGACGATCTCCGCCAGGCCATCGAGCAGGCTCTTCTTGACGGCAATTTGTTAGATGAAGAAATGCGCCAGCGCTTGCAGCAGATGCAGATGGATGGAACGCTGGATGAACTGATCGAGCAATTGATCGAGCGCATGCAGCAGGAAGACTACATCGGCATCGAGCATCCGCACGACCCGGCAAAGCAGTCGAGTGTTGGGGGGCAAGTCGGGGACGCGCAACAGCAGGCAAAATTCGAGATCACCGATAAGAGCCTGGACTTTCTTGGCTACAAGACTTTACGCGATCTGATGGGATCGTTGGGAAAATCGAGCTTTGGACGTCACGATACACGCGATCTGGCGACTGGCATTGAAACCAGCGGCGCATCGCGGCTATATGAATTCGGAGACACGCTGAACCTGGACATCACCGCTACGCTGTCCAGCGCGATCCAGCGCGAAGGCCTCACCCTGCCGCTGAATATTGAGTACTCAGACCTGCAAGTACATCAGTGTGAGTATCAATCTTCCTGCGCGACGGTCCTCATGCTGGATTGCTCGCACTCGATGATTCTCTATGGCGAAGACCGTTTTACCCCGGCAAAGAAAGTAGCAATGGCGCTTTCGCATCTGATCCGGACTCAGTATCCCGGTGATTCTTTGTCTTTAATTCTGTTTCATGACTCGGCTGAAGAAGTTCCGCTTTCACAATTGGCTCGGGTGAAAGTGGGGCCGTACTACACCAACACGCGCGAAGGCCTGCGCCTGGCACAGCGAATTTTGCAACGCCAGAGAAAAGACATGAAGCAAATCGTCATGATCACCGACGGAAAGCCCTCGGCGCTCACTCTCGAAGACGGCCGCATCTATAAAAATGCTTTCGGCCTGGATCCGTTGGTGGTTAGTCAGACTCTTGAAGAAGTTTCCAAGTGCAAGCGCGCCGGCGTCATGATCAATACCTTCATGCTTGCGTCAGACTACGGCCTGGTGCAATTCGTACAGAAAGTCACAGAGATGTGCCGCGGCAAAGCTTACTTCACGACGCCATACACACTCGGTCGATACCTGCTGATGGACTACATGTCACGCAAGACAAAGACCATTCATTAATCCAGGTGCGCGTTTGGTTGCCGGCTACAGTTGGCTCATCTTTGCCAGGAACTCGCCATTGCTCACCGTCTTCGCAAGGCGCTCGATAAGCAACTCCATGGCTTCCACTGGCGACAACGGATTTAGCACCTTGCGCAGTACCCAGATGCGTTGTAGATCTTCTTTTGGGATCAGCAACTCTTCTTTTCGCGTTCCGGAGCGCTGGATATCAATGGCGGGAAATACGCGCTTATCGACCAACTTGCGCTCCAGGATAATTTCGCTATTGCCGGTGCCCTTGAATTCTTCAAAGATCACGTCATCCATGCGCGATCCGGTGTCGATCAGGGCGGTGGCGATAATGGTGAGGGAACCGCCTTCTTCGATGTTGCGAGCCGATCCAAAGAATCGCTTCGGGCGCTGCAACGCGTTGGAGTCAACACCGCCGGAGAGCACCTTGCCGCTGGGCGGAACGATTGTGTTGTAGGCGCGAGCCAGACGGGTAATCGAATCCAGCAGAATGACCACGTCGCGTTTGTGCTCGACGAGCCTTTTGGCCTTTTCGATCACCATCTCGGCAACTTGCACGTGACGCGCCGCCGGTTCATCGAAGGTCGAAGAAATCACTTCGCCCTTGACCGAGCGCTGCATATCGGTGACTTCTTCCGGGCGCTCATCAATCAGCAGAACCATGAGGACGACTTCTGGATGATTCGTGGTGATCGAATTCGCCACTTGCTGCAACAGCATCGTCTTGCCTGCGCGAGGCGGGGAAACAATCAAGCCGCGCTGTCCTTTGCCAAGGGGGGTCAACAAGTCCATCACGCGCGAGCTGACGTTATCACGTGTGGTCTCGAGCTTCAGCCGCTCCTGCGGATACAGCGGCGTCAGGTTGTCGAACAGAATCTTGTTGCGCGCCTCGTCGGGTGATTCGAAGTTAACCGCTTCGATCTTCACCAGCGCGAAATACTTCTCGCCCTCATGCGGAGGCCGCACCTGCCCGCTGATGGTGTCACCGGTTTTCAGATCGAACTTGCGAATCTGCGACGGCGAAACGTAAATGTCGTCCGGTCCGGGCAAATAGTTGTAATCCGGCGAGCGGAGAAAGCCATAGCCGTCGGGCAAAATTTCCAGCACGCCCTCGGCGAAAATGTGGCCTTCCTTTTCGCTTTGCGCCTGGAGAATCTTGAAAATCAGGTCCTGCTTGCGCAATCCGCTGGCTCCGGGCAGATCCAGAGATCGGGCGATCTTGGTCAGCTCGGTAATATTTTTTTCTTTGAGTTCTGCAATGGTCATCTAGTCACCTGCGAGCGCGAAAGAGAAGAATTCATCTGCGGGGCAGGCGGCAGGGCTGAATCAGGCAGCCCGCCGCTGTGCCTCGGAAAAATGTTCCGGTTCGGCAAGAACCGTCTGCCGCTCCGAGCTTGCAATCCGATCCAGAACCTCGTTCATCGTTTCCTGGATTCTGGTATTGGGCTTGTGAAACTTACGCGTAGCCTTGGATGCAAGCTGGCACAGCATATAACGGTTTCGCAAGGTATGTAAAGCATCAAAAACACGCTCAGAACGCTTCATTGTTCGTCTTTCTCCTGGTTCCCATAAACTGTCTGAAATTAGGACGTTGCACGGGGCGGCTCCCGGCTCATTGCGTAACTAACTGACGGCGAATGGGTTGTACGGGAAACTCCGGCTATTTGTATAGATGCTCTGCCCGAGCCGAAAGTTTCTTATTTAAGGATAAGGTCCGGCTGCCAGCAGAGGTACTAGGGACGTCCAAAACTGCCATTTCCGTGAGACTCATTAATTTAGCGGGAAAAGGGGGAGAGGTCAAGGGATTTTGTAGGGGAAGGTAGTGGGTTAGTTTGAGGGTAATGATGAAAGGCCGGAACACACGAAAGATATCTTTGCATGCTTTGCGAGACCTTTGTGAGCTTTGCGGTAAAGGCTCTTAACCGCAAAGGCCGCGGAGCATGCGCCAAGGGCGCAAAGTAGCCCATTACTCTTTCGAGGGGCGAAATTCGAGATGCGCTGCATGGTTACCGATTCACCTGAGCGGCTTTAAAGCCCGTGCGGAAAGGAGTCCGATAAATCCAGATTCCTCGCCGTCCCACCGCGCAAGCGCGGCTGCGGACGCCTCGGAAATGACAATTTCAAAAGACTTAGCGGCTCGGCTTGAAGCCGAGCCCTTTCAAATCCTTTCCAACCTATGGCGTGATGTTTTGGGAAGCGCTACTCGCTTGACACAACTGCAATTAGGACGGGCGACGCGTTTCTAGCCGGACATTATGGCCAGCACTGCGACCATCCCTACGTGACACAACTACGCCCAGAACGTCCGGTCGAGCGTCCGGTACTGGATCGCCTCGGCGATGTGCTTCGGCTCGATCGCGCCTGCGCCTTCCAAATCCGCGATCGTTCGCGCGACTTTTAGTATTCGGTCGTGCGCCCGCGCAGTCAGTCCCTGCTGGGTCATTGCCCGCTCGAGCATGCGTTCGCAATGGGGGGAGAGTTCGCAAAAGGAGCGGATTTGTCGGGGCGCCATCTGCGCATTGCAATAGAGCTTGGTCCGAGTGCTGGTTGCGAGTCTGCGCAACTGAATATCGCGGGCGCGCATGACGCGTTCTCGAATCGAGCCTGAATTCTCCGGCTCCGATCCGGCTCGCATTTCTTTGTAATTCACGGCTGGGACGTCGATATGAATGTCGATCCGATCCAGCAGCGGCCCGGAAATTTTCGCCATGTAGCGCTGAATCATGGGCTGGCTGCAATGACAGTCACGAGAGCGGTCGTTGAAATACCCGCAGGGGCACGGGTTCATGGCCGCCGCCAGCATAAAACGCGCAGGAAAAGTCAGCGACATCGAGGCCCGGGCGATGCAAACAGTTCCATCTTCCAGCGGCTGCCGCATCACCTCAAGCACATTGCGGGGGAACTCCGGCAACTCATCGAGAAACAGAACTCCGTTGTGCGCCAGGGAGACTTCGCCGGGGCGCGGTACAGCTCCGCCGCCGATCAGCCCAGCGTCAGAAATTGTATGGTGTGGAGACCGGAACGGCCGCACTCCGACCAGTCCCGCTCCCGGATCGAGCACTCCAGCCACGCTGTGAATTTTTGTCGTTTCCAGGGCCTCTTCAAAAGAAAAGGGAGGCAGGATCGTGGGCATGCGCTTGGCCAGCATCGTTTTGCCTGAGCCCGGAGGACCAATCATCAGAATGTTGTGCCCGCCGGCGCAGGCGACTTCCAGGGCACGCTTCGCCGTATGCTGGCCGCGAACGTCTTTGAAGTCGACAACATAATGTTGCGATTCGTTCAGCAGCGTGTCGCCATCCACTTTCAGTGGTTGAATACCGTTGCCAGTGTTGACAAAGCGGATCACATCAAGAAGAGAGCGGACGGGGTAGACCTCCACCCCGCCCACCATGGCGGCTTCCCGGGCGTTCAGTTCGGGCACAATGAGGCGAGAGATCTTTCTGCCCCGCGCCTCAATTGCAATGGGGAGGGCACCGCGAACGCCACGCACGCCGCCATCAAGCGACAATTCACCTACGAACAAACAGTCGGGAACCTCCTTCTTATTCAGACCTCCATAAGCGCCCAGGATCCCCATCGCCATGGGCAAATCAAAGCCGGAACCTTCCTTGCGAATGTCGGCTGGCGCCAGATTGATGGTTATGTGAGTTAGGGGAATGTCATAACCGCAATTCTTCAACGCTGCCCGCACGCGGTCGCGGCTTTCCCGAACTGCTGCGTCGGGCAAGCCGACCGTGTGGAAATGATCTTCGTTGGTCTTGATGCCCGAGATATCCACCTCGACTTCAATGATGTTGGCATCGATGCCGTAGACCGCCGCACTCAGGGTTTTGTAAAGCATCGATTCAGTCGGGCAACCCCGGCCGTATGTCAGAGGGGAAGGGCTGCTTTCCACAATAGAGCCAGAATCACAAAAACGCTGTGACGGATGTCACAAATGAAAGTGACAAGCGACCAAAGTAATCAAACGTCCGGTGGAGCTGCTGTCCCGTCCGGCAAATAACCAGCACTTATAATGGCAGTCCAGTTCGCCATGCGCCTGCTCGAAGGACAAACTGCGCTGGTCACCGGCAGTTCACGCGGCATCGGCCGCGCAATAGCGCTGACGCTTGCCGAGGCGGGCGCGGAGATCTTGCTTCACTACCACCAGAACGAAGCCGCCGCGCGGTCTGTAGCGAAGGAAATTTCTGGCCAGTCACGGTTGCTGCAGGCTGACTTGCGATCAGCAAAATCCATCGCAGCGATGTTTGAAACTTTAACCGGAACGCGGCTATACATTTTGGTGAACAACGCCGGCATCTGGGGACCCACGCCGCTTGGGTCGACTTCTCTCGAGTCGCTAGAGGCGATGCTCGACACAAACATAAAAGGCCTGTTCCTGATGACCCAGGCTGCCGTACCGCTCCTGTTGGACGGGGCAAACATCGTCAACATTTCTTCGGTCGCTGGGAGAGTCGGAATCGGAGC
>QIAB01000053.1:22844-46403 GCA_003225455.1 Acidobacteriota bacterium | reverse complement strand
TTCATTTACAAAGAGCTGGGCGCTGGAACTCGCGCCACGAAAAATTCGGGTGAATGCCGTCGCGCCGGGTTATGTTGAGAGCGAAATGACTTCGGAATATTTTTCTGATCCGGAAGTCCTGCGGCGGGCTGTCGAACGCAGCCCATTCGGCCGCCTGGGCAATGCCGGGGAGATCGCTGACGTAGTTCTTTTCTTATGCTCGCCCGCCGCGCGTTGGATCACGGGTCAATCTCTGAATGTCAGCGGCGGGTTCGTGGTGTGATACTCAGCGCTCGACCGCCATCGCCACCGCATTTCCACCACCAAGGCACAGCGCGGCAATTCCCCGATGGACATTGCGCCGCATCATCTCATAAATAAGCGTTACCAGTACTCTCGTTCCACTGGCTCCGATGGGGTGTCCGATGGCAACCGCTCCGCCGTTTACGTTCACCTTGTTGGGATCAAGGCCCAACTCACGCATCACTGCCAGCGCCTGAACTGAGAAGGCTTCGTTCAACTCGTAGAGATCGACATCTTCATTTTTCCAGCCGGTTTTCTCCCAAATTTTTCTGACTGCGCTGACTGGCGCCATCATCACCCATTTGGGATCGATACCGCTGGTGGCCTGAGCAACGATGCGTACCATCGGTGCTGCTCCATCTCTTGCGCGCTGCGCGCTGGTTACGACAACAGCGGCAGCACCGTCGTTGACTCCGGGGGCATTTCCGGCTGTCACTGTTCCATCTTTCTTGAACGCTGGCTTCAGCGAACGCAATATTTCAATCGTGGTGTCTTCGCGTGGCGACTCGTCTTTGTCAAAGATAAACGGGGCTTCGCCTTTCTTCTTAGCAGCAAGTTCTACAGGGACGATTTGCGATTTTAATCGGCATTCTTTGGTTGCAGCAACGGCTTTGCGATGAGAGTTGAGCGCGAACTCGTCTTGCTCCTCGCGAGAGATTCCGTATTTCTCTGCAACATTCTCGCCGGTAATCCCCATGTGGTAGTTGTTGTAGATGTCCCACAGACCGTCGTAAACCATCGAGTCGATGATCTGCGCATTGCCGAGGCGATATCCCTTGCGCGCTTGCGGCAAAAGATAAGGCGCATTCGTCATCGATTCCATTCCGCCAGCAACCACGATCGAACTGTCTCCTGTTTTTACTGCTTGCGCCGCAAGACCGACAGCTTTCAGTCCGGAGCCGCAGACTTTGTTGACGGTCATGGCACCTACTTCCGCAGGCAATCCGCCGAAGATTGCAGCTTGTCGAGCAGGATTCTGCCCTAGACCCGCGGAAACAACATTGCCCATGATGCATTCGTCAACTTGCTTGGGGTCGAGTTTGGCGCGCTGCACGGCCTCGCGCACCACGATCGCGCCCAATTGGGGCGCGCTCAAATCCGAAAGGCTCCCTTGGAATTTTCCCACTGGCGTGCGGCACGCCGAGATGATGACGACATCGTCCGAAGCAGCCATTTATGTGCTCCTGCTGTGAATTCCGTATCTTCAATTATAGATGCTGGTCATTGTCAAAAGTTTGAAACGAAGGGAAGGCGTCAGTTTCGCGGGTCTGTTGCCGTGAATAGGATTTCAAGGAGGATCTACAGCTCGATAAGATCGCTGCACCGAGTCGTTGTATTCACGCAAGATAAAAAATTTTGCTTCTGACGAGAAAAAAATTGTGTGAGACGCTCGTCCGGTGACTTTCGTGTATGGTGGCAGCACTCGCGCACATCATTTTTTTCTTGACATCACTTTTCATTCTCTCTATACATTCAATCAGTTGCAACAAAACACCGTTGCTATCCATGAGAAATGGAAAGGGAGAATAGATTCATGGCAACCAAGAAGAAAGCCAAGAAGAAAAAGAAACACTAAGCACGAGCAAGAAGAAACGAGGGGACGCGGAAAGCGTCCCCTAAGTTTTTTGCACGGGAATTTGCAGTTTCCAACTTTGAGTCCAACCCAATTGTCATTCTTCGCGAAGTGGGGTTGAGTAGCGCCGCCGTCCCGGCGGCCCGATAGGCGGCCGGGACGCCCGCCCGACAGCCGGCCAGAGGCCAGCGCTACAAAACTATGATTTCTTGCTCTGGCCTGTCGCCCACACCCGCTTCTCCGTGGCTGGGCACAGATTTCGATAGGAGCAGAAGTTGCAATAAAAACCTGGCTTGGGATCGAATCGTCCGGCGGCGACATTCTCTGCCACTTCTTCAACCTTCAATTTCGCTTGTCGTAATTGCAATTCACTGCGGCTCGTGAATACCGCTGCGTTCTCTTCAAGGTTGTAGAACACCAGACGTTCGGCGCGATATCCCCACTTCTCCCGCGCAGCCAACGCGTAAACCGAAAGCTGCAAGCTCTCGTCCGCATCTTCCTGCGATTGCGGCTTGCCGGTCTTGTAATCCGTGATCGTGACTTCGCCGTCGCTTCCCCGATCGATGCGATCAATGCGTCCAACCACGACGGCTTTGCCGATCCGCACTTCGAAAAATTCTTCCGTATGCGCTACTTCAGGAAAAGGCGCTTGCCGGGAAGCTGCGACGAACTCCCCCAGTTGCGCGATTCCCTGTTTTTCGTACAGCTCGTATTGATAACGATCCTGAATACCGGCTTCGCCCAGATCAGATCGAAAGAGATTGACTAATGCCTCATCGGAATACGATCTGCCGAATCGTACTGAATCATAGTAGGCGCGCAGCACCCGATGCATAACCGCGCCATATTGCATCGCCGCGGGAACCTCCCGCGGCAAACCCCATTCGCGCTCCAGCTTGAACCGCAGCGGACACATTTCGTAACTCTGCACTGCCGTCGCACTCAACCGGCTGCTCAAATCTGAGGCTGGAGGAAGACTCAGCCACTGCGCCGATGGCGATTCCGCCAGTTCTGCTGGGGCTTCGGCGAACATATCTGTCTGAAAAGCGCGAGCGTGGCGCTTGCGCAGCCAGCGGCTCAACTCTGGATCTTTGAGCAGATCGCGCATAAATCCTGGCGGGGTCTGATCCGCTCCCTTTCCTTGACGCGCGTAAATCGTCAGCGAATCGCGAGCGCGTGTCATGGCGACGTAAAACAATCGCCGTTCTTCCTGATTAAACAATTCTTTTTCGTCATCTGTCGCGAGCGAATCCTGATTGCGCAGTTCTCGCGGGAGCTCGAACAACGGTTCCTTGTATGAGGAAGGAAAAGAATTAGAGTTCGCGCGCAAAATGAACACATGCTTAAATTCGAGCCCTTTGGCCGAATGTACCGTCATCAAGCGGACGGCGTTTTCTTCGCGTGCCGGCATGGGGATCGAGCCATCGGCCTCGCGGAAGTACTCCAGGTATTCGAGCAATTCTCCCAGTTCCCCGGTTTGCGTGATCGCTTTTTTCTCCCACTCGGCAACCCAATCGAGCACCGCATTCGCGGGGGCTGTGGAATGATCCAACGAGAAAATCCGCATGACGATTTCGAGAGCAGCGCGGCCCATTGCACGAGCGCTCGCGATTTCTCCACAGGCCTGCTGCAATGCATCGAGTACCGCGCTTCCGCCTTCGATTTTGGCGAGGACATCCGCCAGGCTTGAGCTTTGCTCCTTAGGGAGCGCCCTGATTGCAGCTCGTAATTTTTCAGGATCAATCCGAAACTGCGGGAACGACGCCACTCGGAATAGGCTCGCTCCATCTTTTGTCGAAACGATCGCGCCGATGCACGCGAAAAGGTCACGCGCTTCAGGCGTATCCATGACATCCATGTTTTCGATGGAGAACGGAATGCCGTGATGGGCAAATTCGCCGGCAAGCATGTCGCGATGCGCATGCAGGCGATAGAGCACAGCGAAGTCGCTCCAAGGCGAGCGCGTTTGGCGCTGTCTCTGCTGAATCTGATTGATTAAATCAGAAGCTTCGACTTCTCTTGCGGTAAGCAGCACTGCGTCAACCGGATTGCCCTGTAGTGGTCTGCCCTGAGGCGCTGCCTCTTCCTCGCGCGCAGAAATCAGAGGCGCACGGCGATAGGCGATACTTCCCTTCGCTTTGCCCGCAACTTCCGGATTTTTCGAGATCAATGCGAATGCACAGTTCAGGATGGGCGAAGTCGAACGCCGATTCTTCTCCAGAGCCACGACCTTCGCTCCGGCAAACTGATGCTGAAAAAGCGCAAACGCCGCGCTGGATGCGCCCCGAAATTTATAAATGGCCTGATCAGGATCGCCGACAGCAAACACATTGCGTTCTTGACCGGCGAGGCTTTCCAGAACTTTGGTCTGGGCGAAGTTCACATCCTGAAACTCATCAACCAGAATGAACCTGGCTCGTCGCTGTTCCTGAGCGAGCAGCTGCGCATCAGCCCTAAGCAATGCGTAAGCTCGCGTAATCATGTGGCCGAAGGTGCCGAGGTTATCTGCTTCCAACATGCGCTCGACGGTAGCGAATACGCCGCTGATTTCACGGCAACGGCCGAGCCCTTCCTCTTCCGAGAGCGATCCCGCATGTTTGGATTTGCAGACACGCGGCACCGGCAATTCGCCGGCTTCCACGCGCCGCAAGTAATCGGCATATCTCTCAGGTCCCACAAGCTCGTCATGGCAACGCCGCATGAAGTCGAGGAGGTCATTCAAAAACTGGCTGAGGTTTGCGGCACGGATGAAATAGTTCAACCGCAGCTCTCGAATTTGGCGGCGCAGGTAAATCCAAATATCTTTGTCATCCAGGACGCCGAATTTCTTCCCATTGCGAATAAGAAGATTGTTGCAGTACGCGTGAAACGTCTCCACCCGCATGTTTGAGATGTCGCTTCCGCGCAGCTCACTTTGCACGCGCTCACGCATCTCTCGCGCAGCATTATCTGTGTAAGTCAGGGCAAGAATTTCGCCGGGATGGGCTAAGTTTTCGTGTACGAGGCGGGCGATGCGCCGCGTAAGGACTGTCGTCTTGCCCGTGCCTGCGCCGGCGATCACCAGCATCGGCCCATGGACATGGGCAATCGCCTCCAGTTGTCGTTCGTCGGGGACAAATTGCGGGGCGGCCAGCGTGGGCTTAGCTACTGCCATTGCCCGGCAGCATAGCAGAGATTGGTTGAGGATTTCTTATCAAGCTGCTCACACCCAGAGAACGCAGCCAATGGAGCTCAGTTCTTGGCGATGACAAACCTTCTCACGATAAATGCATCCTAAGCCGCCGGGCCAGCAGACGTGTCAAATTCCGATCTCACTTCGATCCTCTTCATACTGTTGCTTCTTGTCGGGTTGGCACAGTTATTGGGCTATGTCCTGGTGAAGCTGCGACAGCCGAAAGTAGTCGGCGAGATTTTGGCGGGCATCGTGCTGGGCCCGGCTCTCATCGGTCGACTTTCGTTCACGTCAGGGCTGACGGACATCGCGAAGCATCAAGAGAATATTTTGAATTTTGTTTACTGGCTGGGTTTATTGCTGCTCATGTTTCTCTCCGGCGCGGAAACCCGTCACTTATTCGGCCGTGAAGAGCGCCGGGAGGTGGGTTGGCTAGTCGTGGTGGGTACCGGCATCCCATTTGTCCTTGGCCTTGTGTTGAGCCCGTGGCTCATCCGCCCCGAACTCGCCGGTCTCCAGGGTAATCCCATCTCTTTGGGCATCATTCTGGCTGTGGGGGTCGCAGTAACATCGGTTCCGGTTCTTTCGAAGATTTTTGCTGATTTGAGAATTCTTCATACCCGCTTCGCACGACTGGTTCTCGGGGTGGCCGTGCTCGAGGACATCGTCCTATGGTTGGCCCTGGCGATTGCCACTGCAATGGCCGGGCATGCCGTACTGAACCCAAGGGAAATGTCGATTCATCTGATTCGAACAATCGGATTTTTCGGACTGGGGCTGACGATCGTTCCACGCATTGTGAAACGAATCAACAAGTCACGGTTCAACATCGTCGCGAGAAACTCGCCAGTAGCCTATGCGTTGGCAGTTCTCCTTGGTTATTGCGCGGTCGCCGGGGCGCTTGACGTGAGTCTCGTATTTGCCGCGTTCCTTGCCGGTTTCGCTGTCGTGCACAAGAAGCGCAGGCTATTCGCGGAAGCACTTGACGCAATAGGAAAGGTATCGTTCGCCTTCTTTATTCCTGCCTACTTCGCAATTGTGGGATTGAAACTCGATCTGATTCGTGGCCTGTCGTTGTGGATGATGGCTTCCTTCATCGTAGGGAGCTGCGCAGTGAAAATTATCTCCGTATCGCTGGCGGGCCGCTTCGCAGGGTTTCGTGGGTTGGATCTAATCAATCTAGCGATTACCACGAACGCTCGGGGCGGACCAGGTATCGTATTGGCGAGCGTGGCATTCGACGCAGGGATCATTAGCGCGAAATTTTATACGACACTCGTGCTAGCGGCCCTTCTCACATCGCAGGTGGCTGGCGCCTGGCTTGACTATGTCCTGCGCCGAGGCTGGCCATTGCTGGCGCCAGTCAGCACTGCTGAACTGGCGATAGTCTCGGCGGCGGACACTGCGCCCGCTGCTTGACATCTGCTGCTAGACCGCGCGCGACACGTTGTTTTGAGCTGTGAGGGGTTTGCGAGTGTCACACCAGTTCTGAAATCGCGATTGCCACAGCAGCAATCGCAGCAGTCTCGGCGCGAAGAATCAGCTTGCCGAGTGAAGCCGAAGTCCAGCCTGCATCGCGAAACGCCTTGAGTTCCGCTTCGGTCCAGCCACCTTCCGGACCGAAGGCCAGAATCAGATCATCGCCGGGACCATGCGAGTCGAGTGCATCTCTCAGTGGCAGCTCTTCCTCGGTCTCAGCGAGGACAATGCGCATCGATCCCGTAAGCGAAACTGCATCCTTCAACTTCATTGGCGCAACAATGTGCGGTGGTGCATTCCGGCGCGCCTGCTCTGAGGCTTGCCGCGCAATGCGCCGCCAGCGTTCGGCACGTTTGGAAGCGGCCGCGGCGAGATGGGCCTCAGTGCGGCTGGCGATGACCGGAACAATCTGCGCGACCCCTAATTCCGTGCACTTTTCGATCGCCCACTCCATGCGGTCGAATTTGAAAATCGAGAGGGCGATGGTGATGTTCGGTGTGGTGCCGGTCTCTACCCGCTCGCCTAATTCAAACTCAACGCGGTCGGGATCGATACTGATGATCCGCCCGAGGCGAGTCTCGGTTTCCGTGGATATCTCGACTTCCTGCCCGATCCGTGCGCGCAGAACTCGCGCCAGATGATCGGCATGTAAGCCGGTGAGAGCGGCACGATTACCGGAGACCTCGTCGGCGATCCAGCGGCGTCGGGTCACGTCACGAGCATAACCACCAAGGGCACAAAGGTACACGAAGGAAATCCTTCGACAAATCGCTTCATGGCGCCTTACCCCAAAGTCTTGCGGGGAGAATTAGCCGAAGATATCTTTTACTTTGCCCAGCAGGGTGCGGTGCTCTGGTTTATTCTCGACTTTTGTGATCCCTTCGAGTTCCTGCAACAGCTCGCGCTGCCGCTTGGTGAGCGTCGGGTCACGTCAAGAGCATAACCACCAAGGGCACAAAGGTACACGAAGGAAATCCTTCGACAAATCGCTTTATGGTGCCTTACCCCAAAGTTTTGCGGGGAGAATTACCCGAAGATATCTTTTACTTTGCCCAGCAGGGTGCGGTGCTCTGGTTTATTCTCGACTTTGGTGAGCCCTTCGAGTTCCTGTAACAGCTCGCGCTGCCGCTTGGTGAGCTTGGCGGGTGTCTGCACCCGGACTTCAACGAACAGGTCACCCTTGCCATGGCCATTCAGAACCGGTACGCCTTTTCCGCGAATGCGCAGAGTGCTTTCTGACTGGGTGCCTTCGGGAATTTTCAGCGTCTGTTCGCCTTCCAGTGTTGGAACGCGAATTTCCGCTCCCAGCGCGGCTTGGGTGTACGAGATCGGTATCACGCAATGCAGATTGTTGCCTTCACGCTCGAAGAACGCATGCTCTTTCACGTGCAGAACAACATAAAGATCGCCTGCCCCACCACCATGCACGCCGCCTTCACCAAGGCCAGAGAAACGAATTCGAGTTCCATCCTCGACGCCCGCGGGAATCTTTGCGTCGACGGTTCTTTGCCGCAGAACGCGCCCTTCTCCTTTGCACTTTGGACACGGATCGGTGATTACGCTGCCCGTGCCCTGGCAGGTCGGGCATGTGCGCGCAATGCTGAAGAAACCTTGCTGATACCGGACTTGTCCGCGACCACCGCACGACCGGCAGGTGGCGGCCGCTTTGCCGGGCGCCGCGCCTGAGCCGCGGCAGTCTTCGCAGGTTTCATGCCGCCTTACGGTGACTTGCTTTTCGACCCCGAAGACCGCTTCTTCGAATTCCAGCGTGATGTCTTCGCGCAGATCGGCGCCGCGTTGCGTGCGGCTGCGACGGCGCGAGCCTCCGCCGCCGAAGAGGTCCCCAAAGCCAAAGAAATCGCCAAAAATGTCGCTGAAATCCTGAAAGACGGTCGCATCGAAGCCAACGCCGCCGCCTGCAGCTCCAGCGACGCCAGCGTGGCCGTAACGGTCATACATCGCTCGCTTCTCGCCATCGGCTAAGACCGCATACGCCTCGCTGCATTCTTTGAACTTCTCTTCTGAATCCGGATTGTTTGGATTCCGGTCAGGATGAAACTGCAAGGCGAGCTTGCGATACGCGCTCTTGATCTCCTGCTCGGTGGCGCCGCGAGCAACGCCGAGCACCTCGTAGTAATCACGTTTTCCGTTGCTGGTCAGAATAGGCCCTTCCCCAATCGTTTCAGAGTTCGCGGTTTAGTGTTTAGAATTTCGTGCTACCTTCACCATTGCCGGACGCAGCAAGCGGTCTTTGAGCTTGTAACCGCGCTGTAACTCCTCGAGCACGTGATGATCTTGCACTTGATCCGTATCCACCATCTCAACTGCCTGGTGAAGATAGGGGTCGAACGGCTCGCCCTTCGCCGGGATCGGCCGCAATCCCAGCTTGGCAAGCCCGTCCTGCAATTGTTTATAGATGAGCTCAACCCCGCTGCGGAATTCTGATTTGTCTGCTTCGCCCGCCTGCAAAGCTCGTTCAAAGCTATCCAAAGTGGGAAGCAGAGCTTTTACCGCATCCGCCAAAGCATATTCACGAAATTCATGCTGATCCCGAGCCGCACGCTTGCGAGCATTCTCGAACTCTGCTTGCAAGCGCGCCAGGCGGTCGATTGCGGCATCGCGTTCTGCTTTTAATTTCGCCAGTTCCGAATCGCGCTCTGCCTGGACACGCTCCGGCGCCTCACGTGAGCTGGGCGATTCTTCTCCGTCATCGGCTGCCGGCAACTCGTGCTGGGCATCCAGTTCCTGCGCTTCTATCTCCGATTTTCCGTTCGTCCTTGCCATAACTCATTCCGATTCGTTCAAGATCTTGTCGAATAAACGCGCGATATAAGAAACCGCATTCATGGTGTGCTGATAATCAATACGGGTTGGCCCGATCACGGCCAGCGATCCCATGACTTCGCCGCCGACGCGCGCGGGAGCTCCGATAAGAACAAAGTTGCGCATCGAAGGCAGTGCTTCATCAAGGCCAATTACGACGCGCACAGCTTCCTGCTTTGCATCCAGATATGCGCCCAGCAGATCGACTATCTTTTGCTTCTCTTCCAGCGTCTTCAGCAGCTCTTGCAGCCGCTGGCGATCCTGCTCGCTGGCGACGAGGTTGGCAGCGCCTTCCACGAATACAACCTGAGCATGGTCATCCGTCGCCAAAGCCCCCTGGCGATAAAGCTGTTCGACCGACGTCATCAGCCGGTCATACTCACTGCGCTCTTGCTCCAGGCGCCGCGCCAACTCGGAGCGCATTGCTTCCATCGTCCAGCCGCGGAAATTATCGTTGATGAAACGCGCCGCCCCGTCGAGGTCACTTTGGGGCAGATCCAGACGCAGCACGCGGTCGCGTACCAGGCCGGAACGCGTCACCACAACGGCCAAAACCTTCTGGTCACCCAATCGCGAGAAGTACACATGCTCAAGCGCGTTCTTCTGCCCTCGGATTGCCACGGCCACGCCTACGTTTCGCGAAATCAGCGACAGAACGTGCGAGGTCCGCTCCATGAATTCCTGCACATCCGAAATGCCATGCAGCGAATCATGAACGATGTTCTCGTCTTCCGCCGACAGATGGGCTTCACCCGTCAACTGCTCGACGTAGTAGCGATACGCCTCCGCACTTGGCACCCGACCGGCAGAAGTGTGAGGCTGCTCCAGAAAGCCTGCGTCGGCAAGATCGGCCATAACGTTGCGAATCGTTGCAGGGCTTAACCCTTCACGATTTGCGCGCGCCAGCGTGCGCGATCCCACCGGCTCACCAGTGGTGATAAAGGTCTCCACGATGGCCGTAAGGATTTCGCGTTCGCGTTCGCCGATTGACTGACCCGACTGCATAAACTTTGACTGGAAAGTATTCCCATCCGTCTAAGCGATTTAAAAATAAAGGCTTAGACGAACGATAGCTTACACTCCCACAACTGAATTCTAGGAATGATAACTGCCTATGTCAAGCGTTAGCACTCTCCGTACCAGAATGCTAATCGTTGACGACAGGCGACCCGACCGCATACCTTGATCGACCAGAGAACCGGATCATGGCAGATGCAGCTATGAACGCGAGAGAAAAAGCTGGCTCCGGTGGTCGGCTGACTCGCCGCTGGTGGTTGAAGGCATGTGCCACCCTTGGCGCGTTGAGCACGCTGGCCCACCGCTTCGCTTTGCTCAGGTTCCCATCTGCGGCTATGCTCAAAGATTCCGGTCAGCAACCTAAAACCAAAATGCCAACAAGAACTCACATCGCTGTTATTGGAGCTGGCGCTTTCGGAGGATGGACAGCTCTGTACCTACTGCGCCGAGGCGCGCGCGTCACGTTGATCGACTCCTGGGGACCTGGGAATTCTCGAGCATCCTCCGGCGGCGAGACGCGAGTGATTCGTGGCAGCTATGGCCCGAACCAGCCGTATACCGAGATGGCGGCACGAGCGATACAGCTATGGCGAGAGCACGAGAAGCGCTGGGGCCGGAAATTGATGTTTCCCATTGGCGTCCTGTGGATGGCGACGGAAGCGGACGACACACTGGAACGCGGTTCGCCGCCATTACTTCGGAAGGCTGGGATTCCTTATGAAGAGCTTTCGGCGGATGAGGTGGCGCCGCGATGGCCGCAAATCAATCTTGAGGGCGTACGCTGGGGACTTTACGAGCCTGAGAGCGGATTCCTTACCGCCAGAATTGCGTGTCAGGCGGTGCTCGAAGCATTTCTCGCCGAAGGCGGCGAATACAAACAGGCTGCTGTGCTGGCGGGAAATCTCGAGGAAACGAAATGGGAGGGACTTCCCTTATCAGACAATTCGAAGCTTACCGCCGAAGAATACGTCTTCGCCTGCGGGCCGTGGCTGGGCAAACTCTTTCCCGAAACAATCGGCAGCCGCATTCGCGCAACCCGGCAAGATGTCTTTTTCTTTGGCACGCCGGCTGGAGATGATCGTTACACTGAAAAGAAGCTTCCGGTTTGGGGCGATCATCGCGCGCGTTTTATTTACGGCATCCCCGGCAACCAAGGCCGTGGCTTTAAAGTAGCCGATGACACGCGTGGAGGCGATTTCGATCCAACCTCAGGCGATCGCACGGTCAGCGCTGACGGTCTTAAGTCGATGCGCGAGTATGTAGGTCTCCGTTTTCCTGGCTTGAAAAATGCTCCGCTACTCGAAAGCCGTGTTTGCCAGTATGAAAACAGTCCCGATGACCACTTCATCATCGATCGCCACCCGCGGCATGAAAATGTTTGGATCGTGGGTGGCGGTTCAGGGCATGGCTTTAAGCATGGGCCGGCCCTCGGGGAAATGGTGGCCAGACTGGTGATGGAGCATGAGGACGCCAATCCGCTATTCAGGCTGGGGCGGTTCAAAACCCAAGCGGCTAAATAAAGACGAGTCACGGACGACGTCGTCCGGCCTGCCTCTGGCAGCATGTCTGTGGCCGCAGCAAAAAAATTTCAGCCCTGACCCCATTTCCTACTACAATGAAACCCGGCAGGGGCGCGGCTTTTCGCCTGCTGCCAGACTCAGGTTCTGGAGGGCTGGTTGCACGTTCTCGTCACCGCGGACACCATAAGCGGTGTTTGGACTTACACCCGCGAATTGGTCTCGGGTCTCGTGAGTCGGGGAACGCGTGTCACCTTCGTGAGCTTTGGCGAGATTCCGCTTCCCGAACAGACTTCATGGATGAACAACCTGCACGGTTTGGAGTATCGCCCAACTGCGTTCCGGCTGGACTGGATGCATGAAGGCGAGCAGGATCTCGAGGATTCTTCCGCCTATCTCGCAAGCCTGGTGCATGAGCTAAAGCCCGATCTGCTGCACCTCAACCAGATGTGCTATGGCAGCCTTCCGGTGAATGTGCCGCGCGTGGTTGTTGCCCATGGCGACCTCATCAGTTGGTGGAAAGTCGTGCATGGACATGAGCCCAAAGAGAGCCGCTGGCTGAAGTGGTATCGGCGGGTGGGTTCAGCAGGACTCGCCGAAGCGAGCATCGTCGTTGCTCCCAGCGAGTGGATGCTCGACATGATCCATGCCTGCTACACGCAAGCTGATCGCGAACAGGTCATCTACAACGGGCGCAATCCGATTTTCTTTAATCCAAACGGAAGCAAAGACGATTCGGTTCTCGCCATCGGCCGGCTGCTCGATCCTAGCAAGCAGGTTTCGCTGCTCACTCAGCGAACACATCCACTTCCCGTGTGCATCGTTGGAGCCGACGGCCCGGTACAAGCCTCTGCGGTTCCCATCCGTGCAGATGTTAAAGTTGCGACCGACGACGTACGCGTTGCCATCAAGGGTCCCCAGACCGAGGCGCAACTGCGCTCTCTGTATAGCCGCGCGACCATCTACGCTGCAACCTCTCGCTACGAACCTTTCACCATGACCGCACTCGAGGCAGCTCTCTCGCGCTGCGCAGTTATCGCCAACGACATCCCTCCCTTCCGCGAAATTTGGGGCGACTCGGCTCTGTACTTCCACGCCAACGATGCCAGCAGCCTGGCGAAGATGATTCGCCGTTTAAGCGATCAACCCGATCTGTGCCGCGCATACGCGAACCGTGCTTATCACCTGGCGCGAAATTATTTCAACGCCAAGCGAATGATTGATGAATACCTGGCGCTTTATCAAAAATTGCTGGGTACTCGCGCAGCGGCGGCTTGAGATCCAGCTCGACCACAAATCTGGTAAGCTCCCGCCTGAAGCTGGTATCTTCGTATGCTTATTCATCTGCATTTCGAATGGAGGCTTCATGGCTGCAGTGAAAATCACCGTCAAAAAGAACGGGCCGTATCGCGTGGAAGCTCCCGAGGGTTCAATCGAGTTAGTCGATGCCGACGGCCAAAAGTACGACCTCACCGGCAAACCTGCATTCTCTTTGTGCCGTTGTGGGGGATCGGTAACAAAGCCCTTCTGTGATGGAACTCACAGCCGCATCGGATTTCAAGGGGCTGAGTCGGCGGTGAAGAAAGCCGAGAATCCTTAATTGGAGCGTCCATTGGGTGATGTGAATGATCGTGAACTGGGTATGCGCCGCGAAATCACGCGGCGTGATTTTCTGAATGGCGTTGCTTTGACGCTCGGCGCTGCCATCGTTCCTTCCTACTTGTTTGCTGCCTTCGACGCTGAGGCCGATCCCGAAAAATCGCCGGATTACTACCCACCCGCTTTGACCGGATTGCGCGGAAGCCACCCGGGTTCGTTTGAAGCCGCGCACAGCCTGCGCGACGGCACGCTGTGGGATGAGGTCGGAAAACCGATCGACACCGGCGAAGCCTATGACTTGATTGTTGTCGGCGGGGGCATCAGCGGACTTTCTGCAGCGCACTATTTCCGCAAGCTCGCCGGTCCAAAATCGCGCATTCTGATCCTCGACAATCACGACGACTTCGGTGGACACGCCAAGCGTAATGAATTCCGCTCTGGCAATCGCATGTTGCTGGGATACGGGGGAACGTTTTCCGTCGAAAGCCCCGCTCCGTACAGCGCGACTGCCAAGGCAATGGTTGAAGAGTTGGGAATCGATGTTTCTTCCTATCCGAAATACGTTTCTAAAAATTTGTACCGCTCACTAGGTCTCGCGCCCGCAATTTTCTTCGACAAAGAAACCTTCGGCGCTGACAAATTGGTCGTCAATCCAGCCCCGCATGGCGGAGGCGAGGGCGCCGATATCTCACAAGGCGACTCTGCGGCGTGGAAGAAGTTCATGGCCGAGGCGCCTCTCTCAGAAAAAACGAAGCGCGATTACGACCGGCTGCACCATGACAAGAAGGACTACTTGCCGGGCCTGAGTTCGGACGAGAAAAAGGCGCGGCTGGCGCGCATGAGCTATGAAACCTTTTTGCGCGAGCTCGTCCAGGTTGATGAGCAAATCATTAAGCTATTATCCGCCACTCCGCAGCCGCTGTTCGGAGTTGGCTTCGATGCTGTTTCAGCGCAGGATGCCTGGGGTCTGGAGGCTCCTGGGTTTCAGGGAATGAATCTCGATCCTGCGCCGGGAAAAGGCATAAACCGCGATGCCATTCCTAACGAAGAAGCGGAAAAATACTTTTTCCACTTTCCCGACGGCAACGCCTCAATCGCGCGTTTGCTAGTGCGCAAACTGATTCCTGATGCGATCCCGGGGAGTTCAGCCACAGACATCGTCACTGCGCGTGCGAATTACGCCAAGCTGGATCAGGAAGGTTCTCCAGTTCGCATCCGGCTGAACAGCACGGCTGTGCGAGCGAAACATGTGGGCGATCCAGCGACCGCTAAGGGTGTTCAGGTCTCATATGTACGCGGCGGCAAGCTGCGTACTGTACAAGCCGCCAACTGCATCCTCGCGTGCTGGCACGTCGTGATCCCGTACATTTGCGACGAACTGCCGGATAAGCAGAAAGAGGCGCTCGCCTCGGCGGCAAAAGTTCCGTTGCTCTACACGAATGTAGTCATTCGCAACTGGGAGTGCTTCCGCAAGCTCGCAGCGAGCAGCGTTTATGCTCCCGCCGGATATCACACTTCCTTCAATCTCGATCTACCGGTCAGCATTGGCGACTATCATTGCTCGCGCACTCCAGATGAGCCGATCGTCATCCACATGATGCGCACTCCGTGCAAACCGGGGCGTCCGGCTCGCGAGCAGCATCGCATCGGCCGCGGCGAGCTTTTCACAACAAAGTTTGAGACCATGGAGCGCAACATTCGCGAGCAACTCGTCCGCACGTTGGGAGCCGGTGGCTTCGATCCTGCTCGCGATATATCCGCGGTCACGGTAAATCGCTGGCCGCATGGCTACGCCTACGAGTACAACTCATTGTGGGATAAATTCTGGCTGGAAGGGGGCGAGACTCCGTGCGAGATTGCGCGCAAGCCCTTCGGCCGGATTGCAATTGCGAATGCTGACGCCGGCGCTTACGCCTACACCGACTGCGCCATCGATCAGGCGTATCGCGCTGTGCAAGAGATAACGAAAACGTAGCGCCGGCGTCTCGCCCTCGCCTGCCGAGAGCTGAGAACTCCCGCCTCAACTAGCTGCTGCTTCGGATTCCCAACATTTCTATACCTGCTGGCCGGGCTTCTCTTTGCCGCTGCGCGACTCTCCTTGGGAGATTAAGAGGCAGGCTGGTTCTGATCCACGACGTACATACGGCCCGGCCCCGGAGTCTGCACGTTCTGCTTATGGAAGCAGTCTTTGATTCGCCGCCGCAACTCGCGGCTCACCGCGTATTGTTTATTAGGTCGCGTCTTCACCAGCATCAGGTACTCTGCTTCACCATTTCCTATGCGATCAATTCCGGGCACCTGAATATCGCCCACAATGTCCTCGGCGTACGCCGGGTCGTGCCGCACCTCATCTCCAACCTCCTGCAACAGCTTTACGATGCGGTCAGTGGGCTCGCTGTAGGCAACGGTGACACGCAATGTAAGCTGCGACCAATCACGAGTTGTGTTCGAGACGATCTTGATTTCGCTGTTGGGGACAAAATGAATCGTGCCGTCCTCGTCGCGAAGTAATGTGTGCCTAAGACTCATCGCTTCGACTGTGCCCTTCACGCCGGCGATACGAACGTTGTCGCCGATGTCATATTGATTTTCGAGAAGGATGAAGAATCCGTTGATGAAGTCGTGCACCAGCGTTTGCGCACCAAAACCAATTGCCAGACCCGCAATTCCGGCGCTGGCCAGCAGCGGGCCAAGGTTCAGGCCAAACAGCGGCAGGGCTTGCAGCACTGCCCAGAAAAAAATAACAAATACCCCTACGCTGGTAATCACGCTCGCCATGGTGCGAATTTTTTGCGCACGAATACCCGAGGGCAGCTTTTTTTCCTGCAATGCAGCGATTCGGCGAACTGTGGTGCGCAACACCCGGCTCAATACCAGAGCACCCACAATGATCATCACCAGCTTGGGCGCATTGTGATGCACGAACGCGACCGTATCCTCGCGCCAGTCTCGAAGCAGCGGGGGAGGATTTCCAGCCGCGAGAAAGTTGAGCAGAAAGTTCATGGCAAACGGCGATTATAGCAAGCGTGGGTGAGGCGTCTTTTGCACGCACAATCCGTATAATTGAAATAATTCTTCGTCTCCTTGAGGTGAGCGTGCGATTCAAACTCCTGTTCCTCATCGTCTTCATTTTCGCTCTAGGCGCAATGCCCACTGCATTCGCGGAACCTGTGCAACAACAGCGAATTCCCGGAATCGAGCAGACGCCGCCGGAAGATGCGGAACGCGCCAGAGTCGAGAGGGACATGGCCAAAAAAGCCAACCTGGAGCGTCAGGCTGACCTCAAGCGGGATACCGACAAGCTGCTAAAGCTCGCGACCGAACTTAAGCAGTACGTGGATAAGAGTAACCAGCACGTCCTCTCGCTCGATGTGCTCAAGAGAGCTGAAGAGATTGAGAAGCTGGCGCATAGCGTAAAAGAAAAGATGAAGGGTTACAACTGAGGGGAAGAGGCACGGAGCTCGCACCGCTGACCCGTGTCGTGCTAAGCTAGTTGCAACCGAGTGGCGGATATGCCCTTCCCGGAAACTGAACAACCCGGCAGATTGCAAGCGGAGCTTATGTCTCGCGGATTGCGCATGACCCACCAACGCCGTACGATTCTGAGCGTTGTCGAGACGGCAAAGCAGCATCTCGACGCCGGCCAACTTCTTCGCAGGGCTCGCAAGATCGATCCTGGAATTGACCGCGTAACGGTATATCGCACCCTTAAGCTGCTTAAGCGGCATGGTCTGATCGATGAACTCGACCTCATGCACTTGCAGGGTGAAAAACATTTTTACGAGCGCAGACCGCAGCGCGATCATCTGCACATGGCGTGCCTTCGTTGCGGCAAGATTCTAGAGTTCGAAAGCGATCTCTTTGATCGTCTCAAGGGTCAGATCCAGCGCGAGTGCCAGTTCCACATTCTGGTGACGCGCATGGAAATCGGCGGCTACTGCTCGCAGTGTCGCAGCCTGCCTTCCTGAGTTGCAACTGGTTGCAACGGCATCGCAACAAAAAGAAGAGCAGTCGATTGACGGCTTGCTCCCGTGGTGAATAAATTGTTCTTTGTCCCGGTGAGATGCAACTGAGTTGCAACATGCGCGTAGTCTACATCGCAATCCTCATTCTGTTCACATTTGCTCCATTCCCGGCGCAGGCCCAGGAGTCCCCTTATTTCGTGACTTACGACCATCATCTGGAGGAGCCTGGAAATCTGGAAATTGAAACTTCCAGCACTGCCGGTATCCCTCGCCAAAGCCAGCATTTCTTTTTCGCCCCTTACTTAGAGATGGAATACGGCGTCACTGGCCGCTGGACTTCAGAGCTATACCTTGAAGGGCAATCTACCGCTGACGACAGTACCATCTTCACCGGCTGGCGCATCGAGAATCGCTTTCGTCCCCTCGCCCGCGAGCACGTCATCAACCCTGTGCTCTACCTGGAGTACGAGAACATCAACGAAGCCAGCCGCATTCGGAAGGAAATCGTCGGGACCGCGCCCGAGCTTAACGAAACCAATGCCGAGCTTCGCGCCACTCGCGCTCATGAACTCGAGACTAAATTGATCCTCTCCAGTACGGTTCATAATTGGAATATCGCGGAAAACTTCATCGTCGAGAAGAATTTATCGGAGAACGAAGGCTTCGAATTCGGATATGCGCTAGCCGTTGCGCGGCCGCTTGCCACGCTGGCTTCCGGCAAGAATTGCCGGTTGTGCCGCGAAAACTTCATTGCCGGACTCGAGCTGTACGGCGGACTGAGAACGACACGGGGTTTCGGTTTGCACGATACGGCGCACTACATTGCGCCAGCCATTTCCTGGCAGATTAGCGACAACGCCAGCCTACACTTCTCTCCTGCGATTGGATTAACTCACGGCAGCAGTCCAGCGATGCTGCGCTTCGGCTACCGCTACGAGATTCGTGGCTTCAGCACCAAACTAGCTCGCCTCTTCGGAGCGAAGCCCTGAAGTATTGGATTCTGTTCGCCATTCTAGCGCTACTGAGCGGCGAGCTGGCACAGAACACTGGGTATCAGAGCGATCCCAATTGGCGTGCGCCGCAAGAAGCTGTGGCGAAGCTGAATCCACTGGCCAGCAAGCCCGAAGCTGCCGCGGGAGGCAGGAAGCTTTTTCTGCGAAATAATGTCACGGCCAGGATGGATCGGGTCTGATAAAGAAACATGCCGCCGACTTCCAGCTTCCGCTAGTGCAGAACCAAAGCGACGGCACGTTGTTCTGGAAGATCACTAACGGCAACCCTGATCGTGGTATGCCATCTTTCAGCAAACTCCCTGAACCACAGCGCTGGCAGCTTGTCCCTTTCATTCGCACACTGAAGCCCGAAAAGTAGGCTACGCTCGCGCCTCGCGATGCCTGTCTGCCCACTACCCCGACGGCACGGTTGGCCATATGGTCAGTCCGCCGAGTGTTAGAAGCTATCTCATAATGAACCAAGAAAGTAAAATCAGCTGCCCCTCCTCAAGGGCTGAAGCCCGCATTGTTGGCGGCTCTGAGCGGCACGGCTCAAGCCGTGCCCTTTCAAAACCGATTTATGAGATGGCTTCTAGAAAGATCCTAATCCGCTGCTGCCCGCGCTTTGACAGTCGCTTCTTCTCTCACAATTCTCATCCCGTAGAACGAGCGGTACACGAAAAAGAACGAAACCAGGAAGAACGCCAGCGCCAGAACATGGCTGAGGACGCTCCCTGCTTCCAGAGTTAACTTCACGGCAAGTTCAACCGCCAGCAGCCCAAACAACGTAGTGAACTTGATCACCGGATTCATCGCCACCGACGAGGTATCTTTGAACGGATCGCCCACCGTGTCGCCGACAACTGTAGCGTCGTGCAGCGCTGTCCCCTTCTGCTTCAGCTCAACTTCCACAATTTTCTTGGCGTTGTCCCAGGCGCCGCCGGCGTTGGCCATGAAAATCGCCTGATATAGGCCAAAGATGGCGATTGAGATCAAATATCCAATGAAGTAGAACGGCTCAACAAACGCAAACGCCAGCGTAGCGAAGAAGACCGCGAGAAAGATGTTAAACATGCCTTTCTGCGCGTATTGCGTACAGATCTCCACGACTTTCTTGCTGTCGGCAACCGAGGCTTTCTCCACGCCTTCGAGTCTGATGTTGGCTTTAATAAACTCCACAGCCCGGTAAGCGCCCGTAGTGACAGCCTGGGCGGAGGCGCCGGTGAACCAGTAAATCATCGCGCCGCCAGTGATCAGTCCAAGGACAAATGGAGCATGCAAGAGCGAAAGATTACCGACGTTTTCCGTGAGGCCTTTGGTCAGCGCCATGATGATGGAAAAAATCATGGTCGTCGCACCTACCACTGCCGTCCCAATCAGCACCGGCTTCGCCGTCGCCTTGAACGTGTTGCCCGCGCCGTCGTTCGCTTCCAACATGTCCTTGGCACGCTCAAAGTTCACGTCAAAATTGAAATCCTTCTTGATCTCCTGCTTCACGTTCGGAACTTGTTCGATCAGCGACAGTTCGTAAATGGACTGCGCGTTGTCTGTGACCGGCCCATATGAATCGACTGCGATCGTCACTGGTCCCATACCCAAAAATCCGAACGCCACCAATCCAAATGCGAACACCGGTTCGGCAACCATGAGCGCATGCAATCCCATGGTGCTGAAGTAGTAGGCAACGGACATCAGAATGACCATCGAAAACCCGAGGTAGTAAGCCGAAAAATTTCCCGCCACAAAGCCGGAAAGAATATCCAGCGAAGCGCCGCCCTCCTGGGCCGAAATCACCACTTCTTTCACGTGTCGCGAGTCAGTCGAGGTGAACACTTTCACGAGCTCGGGGATGATCGCCCCCGCCAGCGTTCCGCAGGAGATGATCGTTGCCAGCTTCCACCACTGCGTCGAATCGAGGCCTAACTGCGGAATGATGAGGGAAGAAACAACGTAGGTCAGCCCAATCGAAACCAACGACGTGATCCAGACTAACGAAGTTAGAGGCGCTTCGAAGTTCATCTGCGCCGCGTTGCTATATCGGGCCTTCGCAATCGCGCCATTCAAGAAATATGCGACCGCACTGGCTATCAGCATCATGATGCGCATTACAAAAATCCACACCAGCAATTGCACCTGCACCGTTGGATCCTTCACGCCGAGCAGGATGAACGTGATCAGTGCGACTCCGGTCACCCCGTAAGTTTCAAATCCATCAGCCGAAGGCCCAACCGAATCGCCCGCGTTGTCGCCTGTGCAATCGGCAATCACGCCCGGGTTGCGGGCATCATCTTCCTTAATCTTGAATACAATCTTCATCAGATCGGAGCCGATATCGGCGATCTTGGTGAAAATTCCACCTGCAATTCGCAGCGCCGCGGCTCCCAGCGATTCGCCAATGGCAAATCCAATAAAGCACGGCCCGGCGTAATCACCGGGCACGAAAAGCAGGATGAACAACATAATCAGCAGCTCGACGCTGATCAGCATCATCCCAATGCTCATTCCGGCCTCAAGCGGAATCCGATAGATCGGGTAAGGTTTGCCTCCCAGGCTGGCAAAGGCAGTCCGCGAATTCGCGAACGTGTTTACCCGAATGCCGAACCATGCCACTCCGTAGCTTCCGGCAATGCCCACCACGCTGAACATGAGAATGATGACCACGCGCATGGCTTCATACTTCAACAGCACGCCAAAATAGAGCAGGATGACGACCGCGATGAACGCCCACAGCAAGAGCAGGAATTTCCCCTGCGTGATCAGGTAGGTCTTGCAGGTTTCATAGATCAGTTCAGAAATTTCACGCATGGCGCGATGCACTGGCAGATTTTTCAGCCGCGTGTAAATCACCATCCCGAATCCCAAGCCGAGAAGGCAGAAGAGAATCCCAATCAACAACAGCCGATGGCCATCCATTCCAAGAAAGTTGACCTGGGACAGGTCAGGAAGCTTCAGGTTTGCCTCGCCGCCGGCCTCCGGAGAAGATTGGGCAAAAGCAGAGGCTGTCACGGCCGCCATGCCAATGGCGCAAGCCAGGGTCTTGGCGATTCGGCATCCTCGGGACGCAATACTCGTCAGCCAGATGCGCATTGGGATTCCTCCAGATGAGAACTTGTCAGATGATTATGAATTCAATGCCATAGCCCGGCAGAACTTGACCGCACGCTCCTTGCCAGAGCGCTGGGGAGCGCATTGCCGGAGTTCCGAACACGCTTCCACTGCAAGACTTGAAAAGGATTGCTGAGCTTGGCCGCGTCGGTTGATTTGCGCCGGCTACGCAACAAGCAGGCGGACTCCTGCCCCGCGGAGCCTCGATCACAAAACGTGCTTTTATAGCATGACGGGCGCAATAGGGTCAACGCAGACGCTTCCCAACCCTAACCTTAATGCTTCCTTAAAAGCTACCCCGAAGCCTACCCGCCACTTTCCCCGGCAGGTCGCATCTAACTAGGTAATTGAAGCGGACAGCCTTCGCGGTGACCATATGGGAACGTGGGGTCCGCTAGTGGGTGTGGATCGGAGGATGGCTATGGCACAGGTGATCGAGTTCTACATTCCGGCGCGTTTTCACAAGAAAGTGAAATGGCTGCCCCCGGAACAACGCGGCAAGGTGATTGAATTCCCTGCCGCGATACGAAAGTCGGCTTGACGCGGTACACGTACAGTTAAATCTCGGCGCGGGCATCTCCCACCCGTGCTGCGTCGAATCACGGATTTATCCGGGCAACCACCAACTGCACGCCGGGATCGCAAGATCCCGGCTTTTTCTTTGTCCCTCTTTGCGGAATTTTTTTCGGGAACTTTGCGGTCAACAGCTTTTTTCTGTGTAGTCATAGATGATTTTCACCGCAGAGATGGCCGAGGATGCCCGCAAAGAGGGCGAAGGAAGCCTCTTATGCGACAAAATCTTGGCTAGTTGGAACCGGAATAGGATGGGGCAAGCGATCGGTGACTTCTGCCAGGCGCGCCAATTTGTCCGCTAATTCCCGCGTCAGCGATCCCGGTTGCATTCGCCAGTGATAATTTCCTTCACGTTTGCTTGGAATATTCAGCCGCGCCTCACTGCCCAGTCCCAAGACATCCTGCACAGGAACAACTGAGAAACTCGCTACCGAACTTTGTGCCAGACGGATAAAAGCCCAGTTCACGCCATCCTCACAGCGCCCGACCAGCGCTTCCACGGCACGGCGTTCGTGATCGCTCGCGGTCTTCCACCAGCCGAGGGTTGTGTCGTTGTCATGCGTACCCGTGTAAACAACGCGATCCGGTGTGAGCCGATGAGGCAAATAGACGTGCGCACCAGGATCGCCGAAGCCAAACTGAAGCACGGCCATGCCTGGGATTTTGTGATTCTCGCGTAAGGCATGCACGTCGGGCGTAATGTACCCGAGGTCTTCGGCGAAGAATGGCAGGCCGCCAAGAGCGTCACGCAATTTGATGAATAGCTCGTCTCGCGGGCCGTCTACCCAGCGGCCATTGATTGCCGTAGGCTCGTTTGCGGGAATCTCCCAGAATTGGGCGAAACCACGGAAGTGATCCAGACGTATGTAGTCGCAGGTCTGCGTGGACCAGCGCAGGCGCTGAATCCACCATTCATAGCCGCGGGCCCGAATGGCATCCCAGTTGTAAAGCGGATTGCCCCAGCGCTGACCTGTAGCGCTGAAGGCGTCAGGCGGAACACCGGAGACGACCTCAGGCTCAAGGTTTTCATTCAAGCGATACAGTTCGGGATGCGCCCAGACATCGGCGCTGTCGTAATCGACGAAAATCGCAATGTCACCCACTACGCGGATTGACTTTTGCGCGCAGTACAAGCGCAGTGCATGCCATTGCTCGTAGAAAAAGAACTGGATGACCTGGCGTATCGCAATTTCAGATTCCAGTTCGGAACGCACCTTCTGCACAGCGGCGGGTGTGCGCCGTGCCAGTTCGCGCGGCCACTGGTTCCAGCATTTGTTGTTGTGGCGATCGCGCAGCGTGTCGTAGAGGACAAAATCGTCCAGCCACCAAGAATTCTCTGAGCAGAACGTTTCGAAACGAGAGCGCAGATCTCCCGGAGCACGCCGGAGGAAATTCCGGGCTGCCTGTCCCAGCAGCGGCAGTTTCGCGGCACGGACTCGCGAATAATCGATTGGCCCTACCT
>QIAB01000053.1:528-22789 GCA_003225455.1 Acidobacteriota bacterium | reverse complement strand
TCCAAGCTGATTAGCAGCGGATTTCCAGCAAAGGCCGACGTTGAGGAATAGGGGGAATTGCTATTTGCCGGCGGTCCCAGCGGCAGCACCTGCCAGAGACCTTGGCGAGCATCGGCCAGCCAATTCAGAAATTCGTAAGCAGCTGGGCCGAAGTCGCCGATGCCACCCCGCGAGGGGAATGAGATGGGATGGAGCAGGATTCCGGTGGAGCGGGGGAATTGCATGAGATGTACTTACATTGTCAAGCTCGCGAGGACAAGATGCCCCTCGCCACTGCCGGCGAGGATGCCGGCGCGGCGGGTCATTCGCCCTGTTCCTGCGAGCGCGTCAGGCTCTTCATTTCATCTTGATTGATTTGGATCTTTCCCGCTTTCTGCATCTGATCGCGGAGATTTGCAACGAATAGACGGAAAAGCTCCTCTTGTTTGCTTTGCCGAAGCGAATCGCGGATCTCGTCTTTCTTCGCGGCGAAATCCTGCTCTGCCGGTTCCTGCTTTTCCAGAAGAGCGAGAACTACGCCCGTGTTTCCGTTATCGATCGGACCACTGATCTCGCCGGGCTTCATCGTGAAAGCCACAGAAGCGCCACCGGACATAGAACCCACGTCGGGCACCTGTCCGTCTGGCAGCACGAAATCGCTGCTCTTAACAGTCGCGCCCAGTTCCTTCGCAGCTTTCTTCAAATCGTGTGAGGCCTTAGCGCGATCGGAAAGCTCTCGGGTTTTCTGCGACAGCAGCGCCGCCGAGCGCTCGTTCTTGAACTCTGTTTCGACGCGGCTGCGAATTTCTTCGAAGGTCGGCGTGGCTGGCGGCTTTACGGCGAGAACTTCGAAGATGGCATAACCCTGGGGCAGTTGCGCCTCATCTGGCGGAGCCTTCTCACGCGCGCCAAACACCGCCTCGGTAAATTGTGGGGAATTGCCGATGCCCGGCAGCGTGTCTGTGCGGCTGACAAAATCTGTAGTTACCGCCTCGAGTCCCTTGCCCGAAGCAGCCTTATCCAAACCTGCAGTCTTTGCTTGAGTCAAGAGCGTATTCGCTTCGTTATCCGCAACCCGGGCGGCCTTTTGCTGTTTGATGACAGGCTCAATCTGATCTTTGACTTCGTCGAGCGGCTTCACGTGCGCCGGCTGCTTATCATCAATTCGCAGAATCAAGAATGCATAACCCGCGTCTATAACGTCGCTCGTTCCACCTTTCGCCAGGGCATATGCAACCTTGTCAGCGGAAGGTACAGGAAAATGTTGCACCCATCCGATTGATCCGCCATTTTTGCCGCTCGAATCCTCGGAATATTTCTTCGCGAGATCCTCAAACTTTGCGCCCGACTTCAACTGCTTGAGGACGTCATCAGCTTTCTTGCGCGCTTCTTCAATTCCCTTGGGATCAACTTTGCCGTCGGGTCCCGGCAAAGGAGTCTTGATCAGGATCTGGCTTGCTTTGACTTGCTCCGGAACGCGGTATTCGTCACGATGCTGATTGTAGTAAGCCTGCAGGTCCTCATGGGTGACCTGCGTCTCAGCTTGGATTTTCGCAGTGTCCACGAGCACGTAGCGTATCTTGCGTTTCTCAGGAATAGAGTTGTTGTATGTCGCTTTGTTGCGGTCGTAAAAAGCCTTGAGTTCGGCCTCGCTGGGATGAATCTCCTTCAGGACGTCGTCTTTCTTTATGACCGCGTAATCAAATTTGACTTTGGTGCTCTTGCGCACGAATTCCTGATGAACCTCGGCATCGGTAACAGACGCGCTGCCGGTGACCAGGTTGCGCAGTTTGTCAAACAGGATTTCATCTTTTACGCTGTGCTCAAATTGCGGAACGGTTAGTTCTGCTTGCTGAATCCGCGCCTCGTAGGCTTCCTGTCCAATGAAGCTACCCCCCGGGAAGAATGCCTGAGCGTAGCGGCCATGCTGTAATTCGTCACTCAATTCTTGATCGTTGACCCGCAGACCAAGGCGCTCGGCTTCGACCAGGATGGCTTTTTGGCTGATCAGGTTCTCGGCTGCACGCTGGGTAAAGTAGGGGAGCAGCATCGACATCTGCGCGCCGCCGCGTGGGAACTGCTGTTTGAGCATCTGCGTGGCCTGGCGCTGCACCTCGAGACGAGTGACTTCTTCTCCACCAACTTTGGCGACCACGCCCTGCCCAGGACCACCAAGCCCTGTGCTCCCTCCGCTGGGCACCAAATACCAAACCATGGAGACGCAAATGAGAAGCAGCAGGCCGCCCAGAACATATTTCTTCACCGGGCCAGGGGTTTGCAGAAATCGAATCATCTTTAAAGCACTCCAGAGTGTGAGGCGGAAATTTGATTATAAACTACGTGCTTGGCTGGCCGGAGGCTGAGGCATTGATGCCCCATGGTTCATAACGGACCTAGCAGGTTGCTGAAAAACTGTTTTCGGGGCCTGCAATCTCCCTCGGCGGCTGAAGCCGCCACTGATTTTGCTGCACTTACGGCGCGGCTCGAAGCCGCACCCTTTCAAAACACGAACGACATTCGAGTTTTTCAGCAGCCTGCTAGGGCAAGAAGCGACCGAAAAGCACGTAGTGAAACGAATCAATAAAACGTGTTAGCAAGTCTGGCCTCGATGCGTCATAATGGACGGCCATTGAACCTCAAATCCCAAGGGACCTATTTAATGAAAAAGCGCAGCTTGCTGTACCTGTCGCTGTGTCTCTCTTCTTTCCTTTTCGCGCAGCAACCAAAAGCTCACCGCCCGCTGGCTGAGAATACACTTTCGTTGCATGAGGGCTGGACTCTGCAATCTTCCTGCAAGGTAGAGCAAAAGGGCGACGTTCTCTCCACGCCTAAATTCCGGCCACAGGGTTGGTATGCCGTGAGTGTTCCCACAACGGTTTTTGCCGCGCTGGTAAAACACAAAGTTTATCCCGATCCAGATTTCGGCATGAATCTGCGCTCAGTTCCCGGAGTGACGTATCCGATTGGCGCTAATTTCTCCAATATTCCCATGCAGCCGGACAGCCCTTACATTGTGCCTTGGTGGTATCGCAAGGAGTTCGTGATTCCCGCGAGCTACAAGGGCAAAACTCTCTGGCTGAATTTTCACGGAATCAACTACAAGGCAAATATTTGGCTGAATGGAAAGCAAATCGCCAACTCTGACGATGTTGCCGGCGCCTGGCGGACATACGAATTCAATATCAGCGCGGCAGCGAAGCCAGGCGCAATTAATGTTTTGGCGGTTCAAGTTTTTTCGCCCACAGACACCGACCTTGCGATCACGTTCGTCGATTGGAATCCTGCGCCGCCGGATAAGAACATGGGCCTCTGGCGAGACGTGGATATCACGATCAGCGGGCCGGTGGCACTGCGTTATCCGACGGTAGTTTCGAAGGTGGATTCTCCAGAAAACCACAACGCCCACCTCACGGTGACGGCCCTGCTGAAAAACGGAACTAATGGGCCGGTAAAAGGAACACTGAAAGGCCGAATTGAGCAGCTCGAATTCTCGCAGGATGTAGAGCTCGCGGCGGGCGAATCCAAAGACGTAACTTTCACTCCAGAGCAATTCTCTCAGCTCAATATTTCGAATTCACGGTTGTGGTGGCCGGCGCAAATGGGCAAACCGGAACTCTACAAACTGCAAATGGAATTCGTGGTAAATGGCAAGGTTTCAGACAAATCAGAAACGATTTTCGGTGTTCGCGAAGTTACGTCTCAATTGCTCGGCTACAACCGGCGACTGTTTCAGATTAACGGCAAGAATATTTTGATTCGGGGCGGGGGCTGGTCTCCGGACATGATGCTGCGCGAAAACTCGCAGCGTCTGGAAGATGAATTCCGCTACGTCCAGGACATGGGCCTGAACACAATTCGGCTGGAAGGCAAACTGGAAACGAAAGGATTTTTCGACCTCGCTGATCGCAAAGGCGTTCTTATTATGGCGGGCTGGTGCTGCTGCGATCATTGGGAGCACTGGGCGAAGTGGAAGCCGGAGGATTTCAAAATTGCTGAGCAGTCAGCGCGAGATCAGATCTATCGCCTGCGCAGCCACCCGAGCCTGGTCATGTGGCTGAATGGCAGCGACAATCCTCCGCCACCGGATGTCGAGCAGACATATCTAAAAGTCGAAAAAGAATTGCTGTGGCCGAACCCGGTGGTCTCGTCCGCTACGGCAAAGCTGGCAGGATATTCCGGCGAGAGTGGGGTCAAGATGACCGGCCCGTACGAATACGTTGCGCCGGGCTATTGGGAAGAGGACCGAACCACGGAGGACTCGCCGCACAAGTGCAATCCGGGCGGATGCGGTGGCGCTTACGGCTTCAACACGGAAACCAGCATGGGGCCGGCGGTTCCGCCGATCGAGAGCATGCGCGCGATGCTGCCGAAGGATCATCTCTGGCCGATTGACGAATTCTGGAATTACCACGCGGGCGGCGGCTCTTTCAAAGACATCCATGTATTTGCCGATGCTTTGAATGCGCGCTACGGTAAAGCAGACAGCGCCCAAGATTTCACTTTCAAGTCGCAGCTACAGACCTACGAAGGCGTGCGCGCGATGTATGAGGCTTACTCGCGCAACAAGTACCAGTCCACCGGCGTCATTCAGTGGATGCTCAACAACGCGTGGCCGTCGATCATCTGGCATTTGTATGACTTTTATCTTCGTCCTGGAGGCGGCTATTTTGGCGCGAAGCGCGCCATGGAACCGTTGCATCCGCTTTATGGATACGACGACCGCTCGATCTGGGTTATGAGCAGTCAGTACGAAGATGCCAAAGGCCTGAAGCTGACTACTAAAGTTCTAAATCTGGATATGACGGAAAAGTATTCGCATCAGGATTCTGTCGACAGCGCGGCCGACAGTACGACCAAAATTTTGACCTTGCCAGATATCGAGGGCTTGAGCCCGACGTACTTCCTGGTGCTCCGGCTCGAAGATGCGAGCGGAGAGCTGGTGGGATCAAATTTCTATTGGCTCTCAACCAGTCCGGAAAAAATCGATTGGGAAAAATCGAATTGGTATACGACGCCAACAGCGTCATATGCCGATTTCACAGCCTTATCACAGTTGCCGAAAGTCAAGTTGAAAGTTACAGATCGCACTGAGCGTAGGGGCGCAGACGCGGTGACGCATGTGACACTGGAAAATCCAAGCAAGACTCTGGCGTTCTTTGTGCGACTGAAGGTGAATAAAGCGGGGCAGGAGATTTTGCCCGTGCTCTGGCAAGACAATTACATTCCACTGTTGCCGGGCGAAAAGCGCGAAGTTACGGCAACATATCGTGCAAGCGAATTAGGGACCGTCAAACCGACAGTGCAAGTGAGCGGCTGGAACGTCGATTAACCCAGAGTCTCGAATTGAAAAAGTTTTCGATCGGCGAATTTCGCCAATTCCTAAATTGGACAATTCGAAAACCTCTCAGGCTTCTTCCGGCGGCAATTCGAAATCGATCAAGTTGCCGCGGAACCCGCGTGTTTTGATCGCGCCGAATGCAATGCCCGCGATCATCCAGATTCCGCCTACAATCCACGCCTTCCAGCTCAGGTTTTTCCACAAGAAAAAGCAGATCGTGAAACCTGCCAGCGGCGGCGTCCACAACGCCAGTATTGCCAACCCAATGCCTGCGGTGATCCACAGCACCGTATTCTGATGTGGCAAGAGCACAAGCGCAACCACCAGACCGGTTATAAGCAATGGCACCACCGGGCTCCCGCCTGCCTCGCGCACATCGTAACGAAAGAAAGCCGCCAAATTCACGCCCATGAAAGCGATCAGAGCACCGAAATTCAACATCTCCGCGCCCAGGCCATAGCTGATGATGAAGGCTCCCGCCAAGGCGATGAGTCCAACAAAAATGACATTGTTGCGCGGAACATGCCGCTTGGCGTCCACCACGCCGAAGAACGACTGGGGCAAGGCCTTACTGCGCCCCATGCCATAGAGCAAGCGGGCCGCCCCGAGCTGCGCGCCCATTCCCGATCCGAAGTTCGCCACCAGCAGGGTAAACCCCACGATTGCGAACATTGGCGCCCAAGCGCGTCCGGCCACATAGGTAAACGCAGTATCGGAATTTGGGAATGCCTGCGAGGCCGGCCATATAAGCTGCGCGGCATAGACTTCCAGAGAAGAAAGAATGCCGATTACAAAGCAGGTGAGCACTGTGGCCAGAAGAATATTGCGCCGCGGATTCTCGGCTTCTTCGGAAAGCGTGGAGATGCCGTCAAACCCGATATAGCTGAGCACGGCGACCGAAGTGGCGCCCAGCACAGCTTTCACATTCCACATCTGGGGATCGTAGAACGGCCGGGTAAAGAAGGCCGCGCCATCGTGGGGATTAGAGAAAATATAACGTGCTGCCACTACAAAAAAAACCGCAACCACTGCTCCCATACCCGCGGCCAGCAGAGTGTTCACCCGCGCCGAGGTCTTGATCCCCTGGATATTCAAGCCCGTGAATACGGTTCCGAAGAAAACCGCCCATGCGGCGTAGGGAACGCCGGGCGCGAACACGTGCGCCTGTTGACTGCACCAGATGATGCAGATCATAGGATTGAGCATGTAGTCCATCACCATGCTCCAGCCGGTGATGTAGCCGAGCGCGGGATTGATCTCCTGGCCGACGTAAGTGAAAGCCGAGCCGGCGCTTGGATAGGCACGAGCCATGCGGCCATAGCTGAAAGCCGTAAAGAGCATGGCCACCATGGCAATGAGCAGCGTCGTGACAACGTGGCCACGCCCGCGATCGCTGAGCACGCCGAACACGGACATGGGCGCAACCGGCTGGATCACGATGATCCCGTAAAGAATCAGGTCCCAGAGGGTAAGCGAGCGCCGCAGCCGATGGGCTGTGGTAGGTGCCGTAGCCGTGGTTTCCATGTGCGCGTATTGGATTATGTCGAAGTGGGAGCTGTCAATATTAAACCGATTTACGGTAGCGCCGACATTCGGGCTTGTAGCGCCGGCATCTTGCCGGCTGTGGGGCAGGGGTCCCGCCTGCCCATCGCGGGGAGATCGGGTTTTTGAATTAGCGATCCGGCGCTATCAGTTCTTGAAATGACGATTTTTTCCATGATCGGCAAGAAAGGAAGAGTAGCGCCGCCGTCTCGGCGGCCCCATAGGCGGGCGGGACGCCCGCCCCACAGCCGGCAAGATGCCGGCGCTACAAGCCAGGGGCCAGCGCTACAAAAATGATCAGCGAGAGCCGGCGGGATGCCGGCGCTACCTTGGATAATCAAACGAATACCCGCGCGGCTCATTCCCCGAAAGATGGCGCGTGTTGTACTGTAGAAAATCGTTCATGTGCGTCTCGCCAAGCGGGAATGATTTCTCTTTGGGGTAGGGGTACGTTCCCATAGTCCGGAACGGCAGAGGGGCAACCGTGTCGCCGTCATCGGTATAGAAATCCATGTCTTTCTCATAGCCATTCGCCACGAAGAAGTAGTCGCGTGTCCATCCTCGCGGAAGCGCGGGCAGGCGTGATGGATCAAAATCTAAAGCGACTTCATCGCCGGAACCAAATACTACGAGCCGATCGTCAAAGGATGTTAGCAGCGGGCGCACGTCGCCGTAACGCGTGTACGCGCCAATGGGACGCGTGTACGGTCCCGTTGCGCTGGCGTTTTCGTAAACGTATTTCACATTTCCCGGCGGATCGCCTTCGGTTTTGAGGGGGAATCCGTGGAAGCGCAGGTCGGCACGTGTGAGCGGAACTGAGGTCAGCCGGACCTTTTGATTCTGCGGCGTCCGGCTGATCAGAATGATATCCCAATAAATTTGCAGGTTCGTCGTGATACGAATTCGCCGCGTGCCAACCGGCAGCTTTCCTGTGAGATCAGCAGTCATGGTGCGCGGACCACCGGCGGGGAAACCCATATCGTCAACTACTTTAATCCATTTTCCGTTCGCACCTTGTGCTTCGACAAACGGCGGAATCCCTTGAATGCCAACCTGATTTGCCGCATACATTCCTGTGGCCGTGAAGTATTCAATTTCGCCGTGCAGCAGCAACCAGAGCGGACCGTCACGATACGGCTCACCCAAATCGAGTTCCAGGCTATGCGGCTTGGCGAATCCTTTGAAGGATGTTAGCTCGAAGTCCCCGAAATAACGATGAGCAAGAATGTCGGGCAAAACGTTGTGACCGTGCTCGTCCCAGGCGCCGGCCGGAGGACGCGCATCGCGGCTGAAAACCACTTTGAACTCGGGGAACGGCGGATTGCTGGCGAAATATTCGTTGGGAAAAACGTCTACGTCCGCCGGATGATCGACCGCCAGCAGATCCACTTTGTCTAGATAAACAACTTCCTCCAGAGGCTCCATGAAGCGGAAGCTGAGAACTGGGTGTCCCATCTTTCCCCGGTTTTGGGAAAGGTGGGCATCATCTTTTTCCCGAAGCAAGTTGCGGTCGATCTTCACGTACTCTGTCGGACGCGGAATATTGCGCTGTCCCGGCCCAACCCAATGTCCGACGACGCCGTCGCCCAGCATGTCGGCGACAAGCTGATATTTTTCTCCATCCCAGGCGAACAGGGTCGGACACGAACTGCCGCGACGATCCATTTCGAGGAAGCGGTGCTCTTTGTTTGCGGCAACTTCGATTTCATCCTGCAGCACGCCGGAGGGCCAGAGCATGCGCACGATATCGGCTTCTTTGGCCTGTCCGAGGCCGACGGTGAGATAGGGCGAATTCTGCCCCAGATATCCATTTGACCCGTAGATCTCAAATTTCTGCCGGATGCCATCGGAGAAAACTTCGACTTTGGTGCCGATGGCGCTTTTGTTATCGGCAAGACCCTTGAGATTGAGGCGCAGCCAGTTGTTTTTATTTCCGCCTTCATTTCGCAGCAAGACTGCCGGGCCGTGGTTCTGGGTTATAAGAAGATCGGTGGCGCCGTCGTTGTCGAAGTCTCCGGCAATGATCGCGCGAGGGTCTTTGAGCTGAATTTTGTCGAGGCCCACGTCGGCGGTGACGTCTTTGAATCCATCCGGCCCAAGATTACGAAACAGGCGCACTTCGCCTTTGCCGTCTTTTGTCTCGCCGACGGCGACGAGGTCAACCCAGCCATCGTTGTCGTAATCGAAAGCAGCGATGCCGAAGGCACGGGTCCAGTTAGTTTCAGGAAGTTTCACCTGCTCGAAGGATTTGCCGTGATTGTTGCGCCAAAGAGTTATGCTGGGCACACCAAAGTGAGTAAATGCGAGATCCATCCAGCCGTCGTGGTCGAAGTCGAGCGCCGTTAGGGCGATTGCTGGATGCCGTGCGTACTCCATCCAAAATTGACGTTCAACGAATCTACCCTCACGGGGGTTTTCGAAGAAGATCGGTTGTCCACCAGTGACGACTAGGTCGACAGCTCGATCATTATTGTAGTCCGTTCCTACCGCAAGAGTACTGTCTGCGGTTCCAGAAAGACCAAGTGAGTCCGTCACGTTAGTGAATGTGTGATCGCCGTTGTTACGCAACATGCGACTGGCCGGTTGGGCATTTTCGCCTGTAGGAATACGTTCCGACCAGATTGGGGGAGAAGTATCGATCGTTATATAGAGATCGAGATCGCCGTCGTGATCGTAGTCGACGAACGCGAGTCCCGGCTCTGCACCTGGCTCGCTCAAGATCGTTGTCACAGGCGAAGGATGGAGTTTGTCCGCAAGCTCATTCGTAATACCCGTCTCGGCGGTGACATCCTTGAATGTGCCATTCTTTTCGTTATGAAAGAGGAATACGCGGGACGTAGCGAAAGCCACTGCGAAATCCGTCGCACCGTCATTGTCATAGTCCCCCGCCGTGCAACTTACGCCATGCAACTTCGGATCTAGTCCCCCTTTCTTTGTAACGTCTTCGAATTTTCCACCGCCGAGATTGTGGTACAGGGCCATTCCGTTGCCGCCGTCCGGGAGAAACAAGTCAATGAGTCCGTCTCCGTCATAGTCAAGAAAGCACGCACCAGGTCCAAGCCCACGGCCTGGATTCTCAGTCTTCAACCACTGCCTGCTGATTCCCGCTTGCTTCGTCACATCCACAAACTTCACTGGAATCTGCGGCGGGACCTTGAACGTGGTAGCTGGCGACTCCTCCACCAGTGAATACTTCCCCTGATCTCCGTAAGCCAGGCCGATCGGCGAGCCCAGCTTCGCCTGCGTGATGTGCTGAAATTTCTGAAGATTCTCCCGCGCCTGAGCGGCATCACCGGATTGCTGATAGGCGCGGGAGATTCCGAACTCGGCCGAAGCATGCAGGGGGTTCAATTTGAGCGCGTGCTGAAAAGCGTCAATCGCTTCCGGGTACTGCTTTAGCTGCGCGTATGCCGCACCGAGAAAATACCAGGTATCGGCATCGTTGGGATTTATTTCGGTGACCCGACGAAACGCATCGACCGCTCCTTGAGGATTATCGGAATTCTTATATAGCAGTCCGAGATTGAACCACGCATGTGGATCATTGGGGTTACGCTTCACCGCTTCTTCAAGCAACTGCTTGGCGGGCTCAATGCGAGTGAGATTCAACAATGCGATGCCCTGGTTCAGATTTGCAATTTCCAGATTGGGATCGAGGGCAGCGGCATCCTGAAACGCTTTTAGCCCTTTTTCGAAGAGCTGCTGATTCATGTATGCGGCGCCAAGATTGTTGAGCCGAGCAGCCTCGTCGGGATTGGGCTTCTTCTCAGGGGCCGCAGCAACGAGCAACAGTGCGACCACCGACAGGCCACCAACGCACAGCAGGAGTTTAGATTTCATCGCTGAAGACTTAACCGCAGAGAGCGTTCCACTTGTGGAAGCTGGCTCTGTGACCCTTGTATCCTACGTGGGTACCGTTTTGAAAACCTCGCAGCTCCATTCAGGGCTCCAGCGCTTCCGCCAAAAGCGCGTGCGGAGTCTTCGAAAAAGGATTCACAACCGTCACCCCGTTCCATGTGAATCCATGTTGCAGATCTTCCGAGAGAAGCACGCGGCATCCCGCAGAAGCTGCCGCGGCAACGATGATCGCATCCCATACGCGGAGGCGGTGCTGCGAGGACAACTCCATTGCGGACAACAGTACAGGCAATGACGTCTCAATCAGCGGATACTGGTCACACCATCGGAGGATTACAGCCCTCGCCTCCCTCGGCGTAAACGCTGCTTTGCGCACGAGCACATGAAACAATTCACCCACCACCTGGACGGGCACATAAACGCTACCGGGAGAGAGCTTGCGAAGGAGGCCGACAGCCACGCTTCTTCGGCCTGCGTCGTTCATGCCTTCGGCATAAACCAATACATTAGTATCCAGCGCCAGCCGCATTAATCGCGCTCATACAGCTCTTCTCGAGTCCAGCGGCCGATCTTGCGAATAGGCTGTGACTCCAGCCTTCGAAAGAACGCCTCCCTAGCCCTTTCCGACACAGCGCCCTGATCGGGAGGCGAGATTTTCGCTACCGGTTTTCCGTGGCTGGTCACGATGTAGCTGTGGCCTTCGCGGACTTCGCGCAAAACCTCCGAGAATTTGCGATTCGCATCGGCTGCGGAGATCGCTTTCTGCATAATATAGTTATTTTACCTACTTTATTTCCGCCAAGCAAGTCACCCGTCAGGACAGGGGACGCCAAACCCAGGCCGTAACCGCGGGTCAACGCTTTTGCGCTGAAACTCTTGCGCCCTTGGTGGTAACCGGCTTCCTGGCAACAGATTCATACGCCCGCGAAGCAACGACTCCGTTCCCCTCCTGAACGGTTACAGTTTGGCCCACGTTCACGTTTGCCAGCTTGTCCACGTGCCCGCTCGGCCACTGAATTTCGATCGACTCCGCTTTCGTTTTCTGCCCCAGGCCAAACGTCGCGACCAGTTCGCTCTGTGAGAGATAGCTAGAACCGCTGCGGACTATCTTCCATTGCTTTTCGCCGCCCGTATTTACCGTGATCACTGCGCCAATGCCATCGCGATTTGATTTCGTTCCCACCAACTTTATGCGGAGGCTGCGATTCGTCACGCCTTCGTTGTGGAACAGATACGCGCGGCCTCCGTTGGTGGTCATGAGGACGTCGAGTGCTCCATCGTTGTCGATGTCCGCGTACGCCGCGCCACGCGCAACTTTTGGGCTGCCGAACGCCGCGCCCATCGATTGCGTTACTTCCTGAAACTTTCCGCCTCCAAGATTGCGGAACAAGTGCGGCGGTTCGGCGTAACTCACACGCTTTTGCACTTTTTCGATTTCATTTTCGATGTGGCCGTCGGCGACCAGAATGTCAGGCCAGCCGTCGTTGTCGTAATCAAAGAAGAAACAGCCAAAGCCGAGGGTTACCAGCGTAGCGCGGCCGACCTCGGAACGCGGCGCCTCATCCACAAACAAGCCATTCCCCTCGTTGTGATAGAGCGAAAGCATCTGATTGGCGAAATTTGTAATGATGATGCTGGCATGGCCGGAGCGGTCGTAGTCTGCAGCATCCACGCCCATTCCGGCGCGGGCCACGCCGTCTTCGCTGAAAGCGATTCCTGCCGAGACGCCGCGCTCTTCAAAAGTTCCATCGTGCTTGTTCAGGTAAAGTTTGTTGGGCTGAGTGTCGTTGGCCAGCAGAATGTCAGGCCATCCGTCATTGTTGTAATCGAGAATGGCCACGCCGAGGCTCTTGGAAGTTGGATCGTAGAACCCGGCTTTTTGAGTTACGTCTTCGAATTTCCCCCCGCCGAGATTGTGCCAAAGCCGGGCAGAAGAGCCTTTATATGATTCCGGAGTGCAGTAAGATTTTTTGGTGCCGTCGAGGGTGCAAAATAAATCGCCCTGGATTGACCACTGCACATAATTCGCAACTACCAGGTCGAGTTTGCCGTCACGGTCGTAATCAACCCAGGCTGCGCCGGTGGAAAACTCGTTCGGCCCCCACAGACCTGCGGACTTGGTTACGTCGGTGAACGTGCCATTTCCATTGTTGTGGAACAGATGACTCTGGCCCAGCGCGCTGATGAAGAGATCGTCGAAGCCGTCGTTGTCGTAATCGCCGACTGCGACTCCGAGTCCGAACATGGCAACTGCCAGGCCTGCTTTGCGGGTTACATCAGTGAAGGTTCCGTCGTGATTGTTGTGATAGAGCTTGAGAGTGCTCGGCGCGCCGGGATGTCCGGGCCAATTCTCGCCATTGACCAGCACAATGTCGGGATAGCCATCATTGTCGTAGTCGATGAACGCGCACCCCGGCCCCATCGTTTCCGGCAGATACTTCTTTCCGAAGGCACCGTTGTTGTGAACGAAGTGAATCCCAGCCTGCTCAGTAATGTCGCGGAAATGGATTTGCTGGGCGAGGGCGACAGTGGACAGACAAATTAGTGTTGCGAAAGCAAGCGTCATTTGACCAAAAGCGATTCCTCGCGAGCCGAAGTTCGCTCGGGGGAGAGACAAAGAGAGACGTATCGGCACGCCTGAAGACGTGCCCTTCCCAAAACTCGTGCCCTTCGCAAAAGTCGTGCCCTTCCCAAAACCAATCCGAAAGACAGTCCTTCTGCAGCATCTCAGGCCATGCATTATGGACTTTGACCACACTATTGCGGCCCTCCTCCATTTTGTGCGGCAGCCGGGCTTCGCCCGGCCTGGACGGGTCGGAGACCCGTCCCCACACGTTCACCCGCAGGTCGGAAACCCGTCGGCACACGCTCGGCATGGACGGGTCGGAGACCCGTCCCCACACGGGGCAGCGGAACCGACACGTGTTCATGAATTGCCTGGCGCTCATTGTTGTCTTCAGGATTCAATTGCCGATAGGGACCGGTAATTGCCTGCGAAGCTTCGTCCGCCTTGAATCGCAAATATCGCACCTGATGCTCATGCGCCTGCTTTTCGTCTCCGAGACCGTTGTAGCAAAGCATCAGATTGTAATGGGCCTGCAAATCTTCGGGATCAACCGCCAACACAGCCTGCAAAACCTTCACGGCATCTGAATAGTTGCGCTGCAAGAACAGAATGCGCCCCAAATCGTTCAGCGCTACGCGATCTCGCGGGTACTGTGCGACGACTTGACGAAGATGATCTGCGGCTTCGTCGTAACGGCCATCGCTGCGGAGGACTTTGGCAGAGAAGAAGTGTGCGCGCGCCAGATTTGGACTTAACGACAGAGCCTTTGCCAGCACGCTTCGCGCCCGCTCCATGTCGCCTTCCTGCACCGCGGCGCGGCCAATGTTTACCCAACCGTCCGGATTCTTAGGATCAACTTCAGTGACCTTCTCAAAAGCCGCCGCCGCGCCCTTCAAATCCCCTTGCAGGAAAAGGCCGATGCCGTAATCATTCCAGCGCTGCCAGTCTTCTGCTTTCAGATCAATTTCTGTTCCAGGCATTCGATAACCATGCGGTGCTACGTTCAGTGTGACTTCGCTTTCCGCCAAAGCCTCTACGGGAAGATTCGGAATTTGCTCTCGTTTTGCCGAAACTCCTGTCAAGGGAGCCGTGAATGTAAATTGCCGGTCATCGTAATCGGGTTTCACCTCTGCTGGTTTGGTCGGATCGGGAATGCCGGCAAATGAAAATTGCGTGTTCCACCAGGAGAATTTGCGGTAACAAAGGCGTGCGTGAAGTGTGATTTTATTTGCGGCATCATCAGGGATGTTCACACGGTAGTGAACCGTGTCCGCCGCGCCAGGCGGAATCAGGTGAACATAAACTACCGCGCGCGTGGCCCAGGCGTTACGTTTATTGATGCGATTGCCGTGAGCATCCAACTGGAGCGAACGATAGAAATGCGCGCCCTTCTCCACCGGACCTTTGCCATCGTCTTCAACCATGCCACTCCAGAAAATTGTCTGACCTTTTTCGTCCGTACCCTTGAGTTCGAGCCAAGTATCGTAGGCATCGACTGTTCCGCCGGGAAAGAAGTGGCCGATTTTCTTGGTGCGAACTACGACATCGACGCGCACCGTATCGCCACGCCTGACGATCGGCTGCACACGATTCAAGGGTGCACTTATTGGTGAGGCCTCGGTTTGTCCGGCGGCATTGATCTTTGTCTCCGCTTCTTCTCCAACTGCGAAAGTCGTAGCGAGCTCGTTTTGCGCCACTGCAGCTTTCGCCTCTGCCTGTGCGGGCGACAGCGCGAAAATATCCACGCTCAAAATTTTGTCTTTCAGGAAGTTTTCCGTAACTTTCAGTTGCTCGGGATCTTCATTTGCCGTCGGCAAAGCCGTGTTCGCGCCGGGGAAGCGATGCGAATGTATGAAGCCACTGATGTTCCCCTGGTCGTTCGATTGCGTGAGCGGCATGTGGCAATCGGCGCACTGTGCCGGTTTCGCCGGATAATAGAACGACCGCGCGCCTTGCCCGGAGACGCCGCTTGCCTGCCAATTGTCGTATTCATTGAAACCGCGAATCCAGCGATAGTGATTCACTGGCACATCGAGATGTACTTTGTGGCAGCTGGAGCAGAACTCTGCCGTCTGATCGCGCATGAACGGCTTCAGGAAGACCCGGCGATGCGGTTCCGGATTCAGCTTTATCAGAAAATCATGAAGCGCTCGCCCAACCGGATTCTTGGTCGCGGCCATTTCGTGCAACTTGGGATACTCGAGATAAAAATCCCCCTGGCCCATGGTGCTTTTCACGTTGGCGATGGAATGGCACATCATGCAGCCCAAGCCGGCCTGCGACTCGGGACGATGCACGATCTGCTTGATGGGAGTGTCCATGAGTCCGCTGTAGAGCACAGCAGGATCGTGGCAGCCGCCACACCATTTCGAGGGCTTGGCGCCGATCGTGTCCTGCATGTATTCAATGCTCTTGCGATACCACTGATTGTTGAACGATGAAAAATGGTGGGCCGAGCTGAACCACTGGTTATAGATATCTTCATGGCAACGCTTGCAGGAATCGGACTCCATGAAGAATTTGCTGGGGATTTTTTGCCGTCCGTACACTTGGGCCGAACTGGGGAAGAATGCTCCCTCGGGGCCATCGCCTTCGCCATTCATGCTGGCGGGGGGCATCGTGGGATTCTCAATCCGCGCATGCACTTGCCAACGGGATTCGCGTATATAACGGGCGCTGTATCCCAATACCACCATCAGCAAGATCGCGGTTGCACTACGCGCAATCGGGGCCCGAGGCAACCAGCCGCGTCTCCCGGCCCAATCGGCAAACAGCAATCCCGCGCCGCCCAGAGAGAGCACGATGTGGGCATAGACCCAATTCCACTCAAGACGGGACGTACCGAGCTCGATCAGAGCGATTCCAAGCACGGCAGCCCCTGCCAACAGCAACCATCCCGAGCGTGCAATCCAAGTGCCTTCACGTATCAATCGAATGAAACGGATCGCCAGGAGAATGGACGCTAGAACGCCGGCGGCGGCGTGCAGCAGAACAATCGCAGGATAGAAAATATTCGGTTGAGGAAAGGTGTAAAGATACACCGCGGAAACTGCCAAAAAGATAAGCAGTATGACTAGAGAACGAAAACTGCATGAAGTTTCGGACATGAGGATGCAGCTGAAGGCTACATTTAGGCAGCCGTGAAACCGTGTTGAACAGGCTATTTAATTACGAAATTCAGCTGAATAGTATAAAACCACTATCCTTCCCGCTACGGCTGCTGGTAGATTTCAAGCAAAGCTATGAACCGCCGCTCCGCAATCGTTCTCGTTATTGTTGTTGCTTTGACATTGGCCGTCGTCGGGATTTACGAACTTCTTCCAAAACACTTCGAACGCGGAGAGCACATCACCCAGGTTCTCGCGTTCTGGAACCAGAATGAAGCCTTCGTTTTCCTGAACCTTCAAGTTACTGGGCGGGCAACAAACTTCATTCAGGAAAAACTCGCCCGCAGTCATTTCGGCGCACCTTTTCTGCTGCTGGGCTGGAATGACATCCTTTATAAACCAGAGGTCGTCGCGTGGCACTTGCCGGCGAACGGTGAACTCAGCCGCTCTTCTCTTCCCGCAAATACCGGCACGTCCGGATCATGGTCTTTAAAGGATGGCGGGCTGCAGTTCGCGCCAATCGGCAACTCCGATCAGCCGAACTCCGGATTTCGCTGGGACGGTCAGCAATTTGTTCCCGTACCGGCTGTGAAGCAGAAATCCGGACCAAAGGACGTAGACACAGAACTAGAGGAGGACGAACTGGATGATCGAGGGAGCGCCTATCCTGCCCTGATCCCTAAGGCGGAGAGGGAAAAGTTTCGTAAAGGCGGCTGGCATGTCAAAGCATTAAATGGCTACGAAGGAAAGGGAAAAAGCGCCGCCCTGCCTATGCAACTGGGCCACGACACGGCGACCTTAATCATTCGCAGCTTCCCGCTTTCAAATGATGCGTTCGACTTTGGCATGATGCAGATTGGTACACAGCAGGTCGAACTCACATCTGAAAAACTTGGCCCGGAAGCGCGTACGTTGTGGCAACAGGCCGGCTGGAAAGAGATTTCAAAATCCGAGTACCAGGAACTAGCTCGGCAAAAGAGCCGCAATACACGCGTTCCTGAGGTTTCCATGCTGTGGGTATTTGCCCTGCTTGGGTTGCTGATTTGGAAGTTCGTACGTTGGGGAAATCTACTCACATCCTTCGGCGGCTCCAAACAGCACGTTCTGAAAAGCTTGCCGACTACCTACTCGTTTCCCCCAGCTTCACCGGGTCAGTTCCCGCTGCTTGACTCGGCTGCTCTGGATCGCTATACACGGGAATTCGAGAACCTCGGATTTACCTGCCTTTCTGATTTTTCACCGATCTCCGATTCGGTGATCCAGCCAGCCAGCTTCTGCCGCTTGATGGTGCACTCCAGAAGTCATTGTTTCGCGGAGATCACGCAATTTTTTCCACAGCGAAAAAGCCCGCTGCCCCTGAAGTGCTCCATTCAAAGTTCTCTGCAAGAGGGATGGCGCATTGCTTTCACGGACCGCAAACCTCAAGCAGCGAGCTCGCTTCTGCGGCGCGCGAAAGCAATCGCTATCAGCATGCCAGGGGCGAGCCCGCCAGAATTGTTGCAATCTTTCCTGACAATGCGTGACCAGGTCTGCATCGATCTGGGCATCTCGGTACTGAAAGAAGACACATTCGAGGCTTACATGGCGAGAGTGCGAGACAACCTCGGGGAAATTAGAGAAACGGTGCAGCGCAAGAATTTTGCCCTCGGACTGTCCCATATCTACTACCGTCGTTTTTCATTGTTGAGAACTCGTCCGGAATATGTCTGGCTTGGGGACTATCCGAAGATTGCCGAGCAGCGCAAGCAGGGCTACGCCGTTGCATATGGAGCAAAGATTTAGTCGAACGGCGGCTTGTGCCAACCATCAGACTGCGCTTCCAATTCTGCCGCGACTGAGAGCACCAGCTCTTCTTCCCAAGGTCGGCCGGAGATTTGCACTCCGATCGGCAGACCCTCCGGAGATTGGCATATCGGGACTGCGACAGCTGGCGTCCCCAGCAGATTGAACCACTCCGTGTAGCTCCAGGCGTCAAGGTATTCGACAGTCTTGCCGTCGATTTGCCAACTGCGTTCGCCGTGCTTGAACGCAGGAATTGCTGCAACGGGGCATAGCAGCATAGGATACTCGCGCATCTGAGTGAAGATTTGCGTTCGAATCACGTCGCGCTGAATCCAAGTGTCCAGCAGTGACTCACCGGTCTGAGGTGGCTGGGCTTGGACCCAGCTCGAAAACTGCTTCAAGATAGGACTCAGTTCTGCTTCGTGCCCACGCATCATGGGACCGAGCAACATGCCTCCCGCGACTCCGAAAAACTTCCACCAGAGCTGCCGCGCAGTTTCCAATCCATCTGGCCTGAACGGCTCAACTTGAAAGCCGGTACGCCGCAGGGCTTCCGCTGCCGTTCGCACTGCGGCGCTGGTTTCGGCATTCACAGGTGTGCGACCATCATCCTCAAAATAGCCGATCCGAATTCCTTTCAACTCATCGCGGCTGGGCCAACGCAGAGGAACCGGAGCTGCGCAAGGATCACCAACATCGGGACCCTGCATCACTTCAAACAGCACCTTTAGATCTTGCACAGTGCGCGCCATCGGGCCGACCACCCCGATTAAGGCAAACGGCCCGAGTGAATTCGGAAAATGACCCGTCGCCGGAATTCGTCCCGGAGTTGGCTTCAGGCCACAGATTCCGGTGAAGTGCGCGGGCACGCGAATCGATCCTCCCCCGTCGCTTCCAACTCCGCCGGCAGACATTCCCGAAGCAATCGCGGCCGCCTCTCCGCCGCTTGATCCTCCTGGCGTCCGCGTTAAATCCCAGGGATTGTTGGTACGACCGTAGAGAAGATTGTCGGTTTCCCACGCCATCAACAGCTCAGGCGTGTTCGTAACGCCAAGAACGATTGCTCCGGTAGCACGCAAGCGCGAGACTAGAGGCGCGTCTTGGGTCGCAACCGCCCCCTGCCGCAGTTTTGTACCCGCTTCACAGCGAAATCCAGCGACTTCAATCGAACTCTTGATGCTTACTGGAACCCCATGCAGCAGACCCAATCTTGCGCCCCGAATGACGGCAGCCTCAGCCTCACGGCCCTGCTGAAGGGATCGCTCTCGGTCCACCTGCACGAAAGCATTCAGGCTGGGATTAAGTTTGTCGATTTTTGTAAGATGCGCTTCGATCAGATCAACAGGGGAAATTCTTTTATGGCGGATCTGCTCAGCCATTTGAACGGCTGAAAAGAACGTGAGGTCCTGCATGCCGGTCGTTCACCTGAGAGAAATTGCGAGTCTAGCATGCGACCGGAATTCGGCTTAGTGCAAGCTGCGACGGGATTCGATCATCGAGAGGCGAACTCTAGACGGCGGGGCTTTTCGTGACGGGTGACGCGCTCGAGCGTCCTGTTCTTGGCACCCCGTTTTCCAAGCCACTGTTTGAGGTGCTTTCTTGATCCGGCAGTCAGGCGGGAAAAGAACATCCCAGCCCTGCCGTTATCGTCAGCCCAGATCATCTCGCCCGTGCCTTCTATCATGTGACTGGTTCCGGGCAGAACGAAACGCAGCGGAACCTGCTGCAAGGCCGGCAAGGGCTCCGGAGATTGCAATGAAATTCCTTGCTCATTCAGATCGAGCACCATCGCGGGCAGAGCAGCAATGCCGAACTGGAGATATACCAGCGTCTCAAGTTTCTGTCGCGGAGAACTTCGCCGGTCCGGCCGCATGAAAACTTTTCCGGCGCGCAGCGAACGCAAGACTTGCTCCAACACTAGCGGTTTATAGACCACGAAATTTGCGCCCGCCTGGAATGCAGCGGCAATTTCAGTCAGGGCACCGATCATGGCGAAGACCACGGGCCTGCGCTGCGCGGGAGCGAGCCGGGCCATCTTTGCAGCCAGTGCGGCATTGGGCAGATCAAAATCCAAAACCAGAGCAGAGTAATAACCTTGCGTCATTAGCTCCATGGCATCGGGAGCAGATGCGCAGGCCTCCTGCTCGATATCAAGCACATCCAGCGCGCTGCGCAGTACTCGCAGCGATTGCTGATCTCGGCACATGAGCAAGGCATTCAATCCCATGACGCACGAAGCTTACGTCGGCGGTCTGCACCGCGTAAAGTAACCCCGGTAATCGTTTTACGCTTACCCAGGTATGCTTGTTCCAAGTTGAAACCGCAATCGTTTTATAGGCTTTACACTCCTCTTTTTTTAACCAGCGGACGCAGAAGCGCACAGGAATTCGGGGTCTCTATGCGGCTCTTCGGCCTCTGCTCGCGTGTTCGCGGAATGGGTTTTCTCGCGATTGAATGCCGGAAGATTTCTGATCAATGCGCCGCACAAATTCCTGTGCCTCTTTTTCCACGGACAGCAGCTCGGAAGTAAGGACTGCATCGAAATCGTAGGGACGCGACTTGTCCAGAGTGACCGAGAGGTATTCAAAGGCCGGTGAAGCGCGATTTAGGTCCCCGTTCTTTAGTAATCTCCCTGAGCGGCGTGCCTGGTGTCATATTGGGAAATACTAATGATCGATTCCATCTCTGCTGAAAATGAGCGCCGTGCCCCTCGGGTGAAGTTGGCCGGAGTTGTTCTGGCTTTAGTCCAGCTGGAGAACGGCCGGCAAATTCACGGCCGTTTGCACCAACTTTCCTTCACCGGAGGCTTGCTGCACTTGGACGACCCGCTCGATGAGGGAATTAACGTTGAAGTGATGTTTCATGTCAGTAGCTGCACCGTGCGCAGCAAAGCAGTCGTGTTGTTTCCCATGTGGGCCACGCAGGGATGTCTTCAGCCATTTGAGTTCAGCGGCCTTGCAGAAGAGGATCGCCGCAGCCTCAAGTCAGACTTGCAACTGCTTCTGGGCGAGCCGGCCGCTGCATCAATGATTGCCGCAGAGAAAAAGAGTCTGCGAGCCGCTGCTGGGTGCAGTGAATGATTCAGTTGATGGGTTAGCGAGTACCAGGAATTCCTGACAAGCCAGACAGTTTCTGGAACTCTGCGAGTTGCTGCCGGGCGACTGCGGAATCAGGGCCATTCGGGGATAGCTGAAGATATGCGGCAATATGCGTTACTGCACCAGGGTAGTCCTGCCGTCTCGCGAAAATCAGGCCCAAGAGGTATTCCATCTGAGGAAAGCGATGTTGCGGGTCGAGCCGCATTCCTCGCATCAAACTCTTCTCTGCCTGGTCAATTCGTTGCAGATTGAAGTTCCCAGCCGCGTTGTAGAACCAGACTTGTGGGGAGCTTGACGCATTCAATTGCAGCATGCGATCGGTTATGTCGGTGACTTCCTTCCATTGCCTTTGCTGAATGGCGAGGTTAGTAAGTTCAGCGTAAGGATCAATCAGCTTGGAATCTGCTGTGAGCGCGTTCTGAAATGACTCGCGCGCCGCGGTAACCTCCTTCTGCTTAGCCTGCAGACGGCCCAGTTCGAGCCATGCGAGGGCGAACTTCGGATAGCGCTTGAGGGCATTTTCGAATTTCTCCTTAGCTGCTGCCCACTTACCCTTTGACTCTGCCTGCTTCCCTTTCTCGAATTCCTTTTTTGCCTTCTCCGGAACAGCCATGGCTGAGGCGCTCACCGTCGATTCGGAGGGTTGTGCGAGGCGGTGAACAATCACCGCCCCAACATTCGTGACACTTGAGCCAGTTGTTATACCAGCCAAAGGCATTGCCCGAGATGCGAAGCCATCCAGTTCGAACCTGAGCTCACAGTCTGGTCCGAGTTTTTGACTCGCACTTGCCCCCTCGGACGCGAGTGGCAAAGCGAGCGAACTCGGCTGCTCGTCCCTGTTCAGATCAAACTGGAACGAGCCGCTGGCATCCGTGTAGGCAATAGTGCTTGTTTGGCCATTGCATACTCGTTGGATAGCAACGGGCTGGGGAGGCGCCGCCCCATCATCAGCAACAACTTTGCCAGAGATAATAACGTGTGCTGCCCTGGC
>QIAB01000053.1:0-477 GCA_003225455.1 Acidobacteriota bacterium | reverse complement strand
ACTGGTCAGCAGGAGAGCAATACACAAGAGGGAACGAGCCGCCATCACCTTGCCTTTCTACATGGCAGCAATCAGATGTTTAATACTGGTGTTAGGATGCCGCCTCTGCGCCGGGCTAGGGTTATCGCCTGAAAGTCAGTTGAGGAGATCGTGTACTTAAGCAGGTGGAACTCAGGCGGCAGTTTGATTTAGTCAGGTTGTTTCTGATCTGCGAGGAAGATTGGCGGAGATAGCTGCTCTTTTGCTGGGCATCGCAGTTTCTGGTGAATTCGCAGGCCCTGGGCCCCCCATTTCACGCTAAAGGAATCATCGGCAGCCGAGCTATCCCCTTGGTTAAAATAGGCGGAGACCTTAGTTCAATTCTTCGTGGAGAGTACCATGGCGCACCAGCATTCTCCTCGCTTTCTGCAGATCGTTGAAGATGCCAAGCGGCGGGTTCATGAAGTCAGCGTCGATGATGTGAAATCCCAGCTCGAT
>QIAB01000052.1 GCA_003225455.1 Acidobacteriota bacterium | reverse complement strand
CAATTGACCGTTGCGAAAAAAGACCTGTGGGGCCGAAGCAGGCATCTGCTCCAGCGTCGGCGGAGGAGGTGGCGGAGGCGGAGGTTGCGGCGCCGGCGCCGGCTGCTCCGGTTTTGCTGCGTGCTTCCGCGAGTGCTTCTTGGAGGTTTGCACGGGCGAGGTTTGCACGGGCGAGGTTTGCGCCGAAGCGAGCGGCAGCCCTGCAACCCACGCCGCCAGCACCAGGGAAACGATTTGTGATTGTCGTGCGAGCATCAACGCGTAGAAGCTCCCTCCCTTAGATGCAGGTTGAAGCCCTAAAATTGTAGCATCCATAGAACGCGCATTCCCAGGCTCTTTGCATCTCGTTTGCGGGCGTTTACCATTGCGGACAATCTAGCTGTTTCCAGAGGCATTTATGACGAACAGATATCGCGGGCGTTCCCGAATTGGCCTCCTGTCTCTCCCGGCTGTGCTGGTTATAACCGTTGCCGTCAACCTTAGCGCCCAGAGCTCGCCAAATTCCGCCGCCAATGCTCCAACACGCAAGCAGCCCTATTCTCATGAGCTTCCCGCCATGGATAGCAATCACCTCCGCGTGTTTGTCAGCGACATCGAAGTAGCGCCTGGCGAATCGTCGCCGCCTCACAGCCATCCCTGCGCAGTGATCGGGCATGTTGCCGCCGGCGCGTTCCGCCACAAGGTCAAAGGAGATCCTGAGGCGATCTACGGCGCTGGTGAGGATTTTTATGAAGCCCCAAACGGGGTGCACGAAGTATTCGCAAATGTGAGCGGCAAAGATCCGGCACGGCTGATCGCGATCTTCGTCTGCGATCACGAAACCAAGCTTACGGTGCCGCCGGTTGAGGAGCACGAGCTGCCACAGAAGAAATAACCCCGAAATTGGAGTGCAGAAGAAAAGGCCGCGGTTGATGCCACCGCCTTACTTCTGCAGTCTGATTTCTTTATTGCCTGGGCGCGTAGTATCCCTTGCGGGCGCGGACCTGGAGGTCTTTCTTTAAAGCGGTAATCTCAATTGAGCGGTAGCGGCCATCGGCATCGAAATTGGCCGGGCGGTAAGAGACAACGTACTGGCTGCGCAGCTCGTCCTCGATGGCTGAGAACGAATTCTTGATGTCTTTGGTCTTAAACGGGAAGAATGCGCGCCCGCCGGTTGCGTCGGCAAGCTGCTGCAAAACTTTATCGCCGCGCAGGATCAACCCGCTGTCATCAGTCGAGATCGCATAAATGATGACTTCGGCACGTTGTGCCATTTCGATTGCCTGCGCACGGCTGACGTCGCTCTGATTGTCCTCGCCGTCGCTCAGAATGATGATGGCATGCCGGACGGGACGATCGGACTTGTCTTTCAGCAGCTTATCCCGGCTAGCGCGATATATCGCGTCATAAAGCGCAGTGCCTCCACCATTGCGGAGGCTGCGAACGCCGGTCTCAAGCAGTTGAACGTTATCGGTGAAGTCCTGCGCTATCTGGCTATGGCCATTAAAGCCCATCACAAAAGCGCGATCAAACCTCGGCCGGAGCGTGTGCTGTAAGAAGCCGACAGCGGCCTCTTCTTCAAAATCAAAACGGCTGCGCACGGAGCCGCTGGTGTCAATGAGCAAGCCAAGCTCAAGTGGCAGATCTGTGTCGCGCCGGAAATTCACAATCGATTGCGGCGGCTTGTGATCATCGAGAATCGAGAAGTCGTTTTGGCGCAAATTGCGGACGAACTTCCCGTGGCGGTCGGTCGCGATGAAGAGAACATTAACTTCATCAACTCGCTTTTTGATAGTGAGGACAGGATCGGTTGCGTCAGATTCAGTAGCGCGCGCAGCTGCGGGAACCCCAACTCCTGATGTCACCGCCACATAGGAAGACTGCGCCCACAGGGGCAATTCGATTGCCGCCGCCAGCGCAAGAAAAATCATCCATCGTATGTACTTCATGCTCAACCGGTCCAAATTTTCCACGGCAAATCACGGACTTGCAGCTTCCCTCCTATATAGATGCACGTAATGGGCCGAAAGCCGCTGTCAGTGGCTGGTTTTACTGTTCTCACTGTAGGAGAGGCTAAGGGTACTGCCAAGTTACAAAAGGAGCACGGGAAGGTCATTTCCGGACAGCGAGCCGCAGTCGTCTGGTGCATTTAAGACGGCCTGTCGGCATCGCATCGGCGCGTTTGCTTTATTCTCACTCCATTGGTTTAAGATAAATCACTCAGCTCCAACTGGAGGATCCATGAAAACGCTCTCAGCGGTATTTTTGATGTGCGCATTGCTGTTGCCTGCATTTGCCGCGAACGATGTAAAAGAAGAAGAGCGCGTCAAAGAGTCCGGCGAAGTTCTAAAAGAGATTCTCGACATTCCGGATAACATTCCCCAAGATTTGCTCGACAAGGCCGAATGCATAGTGGTTCTCCCCTCAGTAAAAAAAGGCGCATTCGGAATCGGCGGCAGCTATGGCCGCGGCGTGATGATCTGCCGCAGCGGCCAGCACTATACCGGTCCTTGGGGACCGCCGGCGCTTTACGCGTTGGAAGGACTCAACATCGGATTTCAGCTCGGCGGTGAGGCAACGGATTTCGTGCTACTTGTGATGAACCCCAAAGGCGCGGAATCGTTGCTGAGCAGCAAGGTTAAACTGGGCGCAGATGCTTCCGCCACGGCGGGTCCTAAAGGACGCACGGCGGAAGCCGCTACCGACGTGGTCATGAAAGCGGAGATCTTGTCTTATTCCCGCTCGAAGGGACTTTTCGCCGGAGTCTCTCTCGAAGGATCCACGCTGCGCTCCGACGGCAGCGCGAATGAAAAGCTGTACGGCCAGAAACTGAGCGCGAAAGATATTATTCGCGGCGGCAAGGTCAAGGCTCCGCCCGCGGCGCACGATTTGATTTCGTTATTGAACAAGAAAACGCCCAAAAATCTTTCTGATCCAAAGTCGCTACAGTAGCGCACATGGCTGCGACGCGCGACACGGGTAGGCCTCGTTTTCGCGATTGCAAGGTTCTGGTCTCTGGCGAACTTACAGACACGAAAGCCGCCAAAATATGGCGGCTTAGACGGAATGTGAGCAGACGAACTACGGCGACGTTTGCTCCAGCAGCCCCTGCTCCAGCTTCTCCTGGCATTCAATGCAATGCCGCGTCCACGGCACCGCCTCCAAGCGCTTGGAGTTGATTTCTTTGCCGCAAGAGATGCACTCCCCAAAATTGCCCTCGCGGATCCGATCCAGCGCACCCTCGACCATCTGCAAGAGTTGACGGTCATTGTTGCTTTGATGAAAAAGAAATTCTTTAGTATAGGAACTCGCGGCGCGGTCGGCGATATCCTGTGCCGAATCCTCGTCTACGGTGCGGCCGTCCTGCTGCGTGCGCGAAACCATGCGCCGCAGGTCATGCTGACGGCTTTCCAGTCTCTTCCGGAAATAGTCCAGCTTCTTCTTATCCATACAAAATGACTTCGCGGCCCCAGGCCGCTCCCCTAACCTGTTCGATTATGTTTGGCCAAACAAAAATGATAAGCGCCGCAATTCAGATGCGTCAACTGCCCCGGTGGTGGGTCGTGGTGCGGTTTCGCTTCTCACACGTCTTCTTTGTGGGCGTAAAGTGCACCACTATTCGGTGGTGTGCTGGTCAATGATGCCAGCGTCCCCCTCCTACGCGCCGGAATGCATCGGTCGATTCGAGCTCAGAGCCAAATAAGACGCAAGGTAGAGAACTGCAGCAAACACTACCAAGGCTTTTATCCCAGTCCAGAGCGATATGGATTCCAGCAAGCCCCCGAACAGCGCGCCGAACAGATTTGACCCCAAGGCGCTTCCCTGGAAATTTACATTCCTGAAGCTTTCGATGAAGATGATTCCCGCGAAAAAGACAGGCATGCAGAGCACAAAGCTTGCAGTAACGGCTTTTGCCCATGGAGAAGAGAAGAAAAAGCGTTCTAGAGGAACCAGGTACCCGATTGCCAGGCAGCCAAGAAGCGCCAAATATACGGCCGCATAAGAAAAGCGTTGCACACCGTGCATCAGCGTATTAGCCGCCGCGATCAAAAGTAGCAGGCCGCCCACCACCATTGAATTCACCACCCAGGTAGTTCCAAAGAGCAAAGCCATTTTGCTGACGATCTGTGCCTCCAGTAGCATGAAGCCCGCTCCCAGAAAGAAAAAGTGCCATTGCAACTTGCCTGCGCCGGTCTTTCTCAGCAGCCGCCAGGAGAAGGCGATCAGTGTTAGCGCGAGTGCGGCCAGACCCAGCGGGATGCCACGCTTATGTTGGTAGAAATACGGCCAGTCATCGGTGGTCATCGTGACGTCAGATGCCGGTGCATCCTTCTGCTGTATTAGATAGGGGGACAGTTTGGGGTTTCCCATCACACGCTGAATCCGCTCCTGAGATCCGGCGATGAAGAAGCGGCCAGTTGTGGTGTAGTCAGAAGGAATGGCAACCAAATCGACGGGCGGCAGGGCAAAGACGGTGCTCACAAGGTTGTTAAGCCTGCCGGCAATCCAAGGCGTGTTTACCCAAAACTTGACGATGAAAACGCCGTCCGGCTTCAGAAGTCGCTTGGCCGACTGCAAGGCCTCCAGCGTATAGACGTAATTGTCAGTGCGGATGTTCGAGTAGTACCCAACGTTGGTGTGCGAATCAAGCAGCGAAAAAACAATCATGTCAAACTGTTGCTGGCTGTTTTGAATGTAACTCCGGGCGTCATCCAGGACCGTTTCGACCCGCGGAGAATCATAGGGGTGCTCAAAGTGTAGTTCGCGCCCTAACCTCAAAATGAGGGGATCAATCTCCACAGCCACCACGTGGCCTGCGCCGTTTCGCACCGCGGCAGCCACGTCATTTCCCGTGCCCGCCCCTAACACGAGAACAGAGGGCGGGCTCGGGTAAAAGTGGTACGGAATGTTATAAGCGTTTCCCTCCACCGGAACCCTTCGAAACAATTCCGGATGGGCTGCCACAAAATCAGGCGACAAGTTGAAGATCTTCTGGTACCAGGCGTCGTTTGTCCTCAGTTCATACGCGGTGGGATTCTGTTCGGGGCTCGGTACCAGCGTTATTTTCTGATAAGGGGACCACAGCTCACGATTCGGTGCATGCGGTGCCATACGCACGAAACCGAGGCATAGAAGAAAGATGACGAGAACGGTCCACCGCAGCAGACGGCGCTTCCACAACAGAAGCGTGAACATCAGACCAGCCAAAGCGAACCAGATCGTTGGCGGGCGGTACCAAAAGCAAAGCAACGTATAAAGAATGATTCCAGCTAGGCTCGCCAGCACGTTGACCGTGTAAGCAAGCACTCCATCGCTGGCCGATTCCAGCGACCAGCCCACCATCTGCCCCAAGGGAACGAATATGAGCGCGACGAGCGCGAACAAGAGAACGATGAACACCACTGCAGAGAGCGTTCCGAAGACTCCTGCCGGGGTTATCGCAGCGCCAAACAGATCGAAGTCGGACGTCTGCGCAATAAGATAGGGAATCTGCTCGACCACAAACCGCAGCGCCGGCCAGGGCAGTTTGATCAGACTTACCACCAGGAAAAGGGGCAACACGAATGCGAGCAGGTTGATGCTTCTGCGGCAAAAGGAGTATCCCAAGCCGAAGCCGAGAAAAGAACTGATCAGCACGACATTCTTGAAGTAGGCGAACACTGGTATTTCGGCTGAAACCCAGCGAATCATCAGCATTTCCAGGAACAGGCTCAACAAGCTCGCCAAGGCCAGCTGGAACCAGCTGAAGCCGCCCACGTCTTGGGGCCTGAACTCCCATTTTTTCGAAAAGCGGATCAGGACCCGCGCCAGGCTGTTTGAGGTCTCGCGCTGATAAAACGCCCATAAGAGAAAAACAGCCGAGAATAGGACGAAGATGATGAAGCCGAATGCTAGGACAAACTGAACCTGATTCACAATCAATTACTCAGAGGAGTGGAAGGAGCGCATTCTACCCTGAGCGCCGGTAAAACCACAAGGTGGTGCGGTGAGAGTGATGGCGCAGTTTCGCTTTTCACCACATACTTGTGCGGCAGATGAACAAGACGATGTTTGAACGTTGATGGCAAAGCATCGAGGTGATGGCGCTTCAACCTACAAAGCATGCACTGCACCCACGGTCTGGCGGCGGTAGCCACGCGTCTGTGATGGTCAACCATCACAGACACAATTCCCTGCACGATGTCATCCTGAGTGCCGATTCCGTTTTGCCGCGCAAAACGGAATCAAGCGAAGGATCTATGCACTCCCGCCGCTACTATTACCTCTACATCATGACCAATCGCTCGAAGACCCTCTACACCGGGATAACCAGCAACCTGAGCAAACGCGTGTTCCAGCACAAAAACGGCACCTTTCCTGGCTTCATGTCGCGGTATCGGATTGACCGCCTCGTCTATTACGAACGCTTCGTCCATGTCGGCGACGCAATGAGGCGCGAAAAGCAAATCAAAGGACTTCTTCGCATGAAGAAGATAGCCCTGATCGTGTCACTAAATCCCGAATGGAAAGACTTGAGCGAAGGCTGGTGCGACCAGTATCGTCCGGTGACGGCCGCGCGAAATGCATAGATCCCTCGCCTCGGATTCGCCTCGCGAATCCTCCGGCTCAGGATGACATCACAGAAGAAGCACGCAGTACAACCGACCCTTCCTCACCTCCGATGTCATCCTGAGTGCCGATTCCGTTTTGCCGCGCAAAACGGAATCAAGCGAAGGATATATGCACTCCCGCCGAGCCGAAAATAAACGCAGCTAAACACCCCACTCAACCTGCGCCGCCCCTTCTGCGCACGCCTCAATCTGCTTCACTACGCCCTCGCCATTTGGCCGTTCCAGCAGATGCCATGCTTCCCTGTAAGCGCCATACTTTGATTTTTTCAACTTCGGATACAGCGCGATGCTTCCCTGCCCGCTGCACTTTTCCGCCGGAATGATGTACCACATGTCATCCGGTATGAGATACGCCGCCAGAAAATCAAACGGATCGCCCTGGTAAGGCCCCCGGCACCCTCGCACCGTGCACGAGTAGCCGCCGCGATCCCTGAACATCGTCGACTTCACCTGCACCCGCACAAAATGTCCTTCATACAACGCACACCCGAATGCTGAAAACCCTTATAGCAACTGGAAGGTAGGTCCCTTCGACGTCCTCATCGACTCAACGCTAGCTCCACAAGCCTTTCAATCACTCACTATGGACCTTGCTCCACAGGTTGAGTCACTTTTCATCAATGCACCGTTGCAACCTGCCGAGCAATCCAGGTTGATGTCCCATTACGCCGGGGTCTGCCTAACAACTGCAAAACTCACCAAATAACCAGAATACAACCAAGTCGACCGTCTCACTTTGCGGGCCTATTACGACGCGTACGGTAGCGAGCAGTCGGCCAAGGCAGTTGCCGTTTCCGTTGAAACTACATTCGGAGTGATCCGGGCACAGTTTACGGCACCGTTTGTTTTCGCGGGCGGAATCGTTGATCGACTAGGTCACTTCGAGGATGATGTGAGGCCCAGAAAATATGCGCAGAACATGGTAGCCTCACATAATCTCGGTATCGTCCTTAGTCGGATGATGAGAACGATCGACCGGACAGTGGGAACCGGGGTTCTATCCACTACCCCAGATCAGTAGCCGGGTGCCCCATCCTCTTCGCGTTCTTTGCGAAAGGGTGGGCCTAAGCTTTCGCCGCGCCTCCGAGCTTCCGTGGTGAAAAGCAAAAGGGCGGCTTGCGCCGCCGCGATAACTGCTCACTCCTGATCACTAACTCACCGCTTCAGATACTCCTTCGGCGACAGAATCGCCACGTTCCGCCATGGGTGCAACGACAGCAGATCCTGGTCGCCGCTCAGGATCACGCTAGCTCGGCCATTCAGCGCCACTTCCAGAAATCTGTCATCGTCGGGATCGCGGCACTCGTGGACCGGGTAAATGATCGGCACGAATTCGGCGACGCGGCCGAGCAGGCGCAGGAATTGCTTGCGGTCCTCTATGCTGACATAACGGTCAAACTTGGAGCGTCCGAGCACGTCCGCCAGTTCTTCCATGGTGGCTTCGGAAACCAGCAGGATCGATGCATCCACTGCCTTGCGAACCGCCAGGCCAGGGATCGAATCCGCCAGCAGAAGGCGGCTGACAAGGCAATTTGTATCAACGACAATGCGCTCGCGGCGGCGCACTTAGTCTTTGAGGAGCTTCTTCAGCCGTGCTTCGGTCAGACCTTTGGCCTTGGCCTGGGCTCCCACGCGATCGCAAAAGCGCTGGAACTCTGCCGTATTCAAGTCGCGCATCCGCTCGTATTCTTCCGCCGACATCACCACCGCTATATCCCGGTTCTGGCGGCGAATGACCACCGGTTCGCGCTGGGCTGAGTCAAGCAGGGCGGCCAGCCGTTGCTTCGCATCTGTGGCCGAAACAGATTTCATATGTCTATTGTAGCTGTTGTGGACAAAATGGACAATCACGCAGCTCATGGCCGACCAACGAAAAAAGCGGCGGCTCGCGCCGCCCCGGCCAACGACCGCCTCTACGTTCCCTCGCTCCATCCCGCCAGATACTCTTCTTGTTCGGGCGTCAGGCGGTCGATCTTGATGCCCATGGATTCGAGCTTCAGTTTGGCTACCCGCTTATCGAGCTCTTCTGGAACTTTGTAAACTGTCTTTTCCAGAGTCTTGTGATTCTTCACCATGTATTCGACTGACAGCGCCTGGTCGGCGAAGCTCATGTCCATGACCGACGCAGGATGACCTTCTGCTGAAGCCAGGTTGATCAGCCGTCCTTCGCCAAGCAGATTGATCTTGCGGCCATCGCGCAGCGAATATTCATCGACGAAATTGCGTGTCGCGCGTTTCGATGACGCCATTTTCTCCAGCGCCGGAATATCGATCTCCACGTTAAAGTGGCCGGAGTTGGCAACGATCGCGCCGTCTTTCATGACTTCGAAGTGCTGAGCGCCGAGCACGTTCTTGTTGCCGGTTACCGTGCAGAAAATATCGCCAATTTTTGCAGCTTCGGTCATCGCCATTACGCGGAAGCCATCCATCACAGCTTCGAGCGCCTTCGTCGGATCAACTTCCGTGATGATGACCTCGGCTCCAGCGCCGCGCGCCCGGCTGGCCAGTCCGCGGCCGCACCAGCCGTAACCGGCAACAACGAATTTCGATCCCGCAAGCAGGAAATTCGTCGCGCGAATAATCCCGTCAATCGTCGATTGTCCCGTGCCATAACGGTTGTCGAACAGGTGCTTGGTATCGGCATCGTTCACAGCCACGATTGGATAGCGCAGCACGCCCTCTTTCGCCATCGCACGCAGACGAATCACGCCGGTAGTTGTTTCCTCCGTGCCGCCGAGCACGCCATCGAGAACGTCCTGGCGCTTGGTGTGCAGAATGCTGACCAGGTCCGCGCCGTCGTCCATGGTGATGTGCGGCCGATGATCGATCGCCGCCAGAATGTGGCTGTAATAAGTGTCGCTGTCCTCGCCCTTGATGGCGAACACCGGAATCGCGTGATCGCGCACCAGACTGGCGGAAACATCGTCCTGCGTAGACAAAGGATTCGAGGCGCACAGCACCACATCCGCGCCGCCATCGCGCATGCAGATCGCCAGGTTCGCCGTCTCCGCGGTTACGTGGAGGCAGGCTGAAACACGAATACCTTTGAGCGGCTGATTCTTAATAAATTCTTTGCGGATGATCTGCAAAACCTTCATCGACTGGTTCGCCCAATCAATGCGCTTCTTGCCCAGATCGGCAAAGTCAAGATTCTTGATGTCACAATTCATTTGCGTCGGCGTAGTTGACATACTTCTCCTGTGGCGCTGAAAGAAATTTGTAAGATTTTATGTTTTTGCAGGGTAACTCTTCTCAGAAGATCAAAATACACCAAACCGGACACAAACCATCCTGTTGAAATCGGGCATTGGTGCTAGTCCGTGTAGCGCGGGCGCCCTCGCCCGCGTCCTAATAGCGCCAGCGTTCCCCCGTAGCGCCGGCGTCCTCGCCGGCTGTGGCGCGGGCGTCTCGCCCGCGCAAGAACGAAGAAGGCGCTTACCTCAGCACCGCTACCGGTTCCCGCACCCCGGCGTCGCTGGCCAGTTTGGCCGCCTTATCAGTCGCCTCCCAGGTGAAGTCCGGATCAATGCGGCCAAAGTGTCCATAGGAAGCAGTCTTTTTGTAAATCGGACGCCGCAGTCGCAGCGATTCAATAATCCCCTTGGGTGTCAACGAGAAATGCGCCCGCACCAGCTCCGACAAAATCGCCGGATCAACTTTGGCGGTTCCAAACGTCTCGACGAACACGCTCACCGGCTCGGCAACGCCAATGGCATAAGCAAGCTGAACTTCGCAGCGATCGGCGAGTCCGGCCGCAACCACGTTCTTGGCGACATAGCGCGCCATATAAGCCGCGGAACGGTCCACCTTGGTCGGATCCTTCCCGCTGAAGCAGCCGCCGCCATGCCGGCCCATGCCTCCGTAACTGTCGACGATAATCTTGCGTCCGGTTAATCCCGTATCGCCCATTGGCCCGCCAACCACGAATCGCCCCGTCGGATTGATGTGATACTTGGTATCGGCATCAAGCATATGAGCCGGTACCGCATGTTGAATCACGTGCTGTAGCACTTCCGCACGCAGCTTTTTGTTATCCACCAACTCCGAGTGCTGAGTAGAAATCACGACGGCGTCCACCCGCATCGGCCGATGGTTCTCGTCATACTCAACCGTCACCTGCGATTTGCCATCCGGCCTCAGAAAATCCAATTGCCCGCTTTTCCGAACCTCCGCCAAGCGCTGCGTCAAACGATGCGCCAGCAGAATGGGCGTCGGCATCAACTCGGCATTCTCGTTCGTCGCATACCCAAACATCATTCCCTGGTCGCCGGCGCCACCGGGATCGACGCCCATGGCGATGTCGGGGGACTGCTCGTGAATGGAGGAAATCACGGCGCAAGTTTCGTGGTCGAAGCCGTAGGTTGCGTCGGTGTAGCCGACTGACATGACCGTGCCGCGCACGATAGCGGGAAAGTCGACGTAGGCTTTGGTGGTGATTTCTCCGGCAATGAAGGCCAGCCCGGTTGTCAGCAGGGTCTCGCAAGCTACGCGGCTGGAGGGGTCTTCAGTCAGGCAGGCGTCGAGGATGGCATCGGAGATTTGATCGGCAATTTTATCGGGATGACCTTCCGTCACGGATTCTGACGTAAAAAGGTAGCGATTTCTGGATGGCACGGCGAGCTTCTCCTTCAAGCAATTTGAACGTTCCGTCTGGCAGGAAAATCAGAGTGCAAGGGCGTGTAAATCAACATTTTACAATCACTTAAAGCTACCAGAGAAGGGTGCCGGAGGCAATGATTCAGCGCTGCGCCACCCAAAACCGAGCGTTTCAGCAGCCTTCAACTGTAAGACTCACTGTGGAACCGGAGCTGCCGTCGTTGGCTTCGGGGGCGGCGGTTGCAGGCCATCGGCGCCAAACGTCAAGGTTTTGACCTCCCCGTAGTCTCCCTGCGAAGGAAGTTTCTTCCCATTGAAGGAAAGTTCCAACGCGCCCATATTTCCCGCTCTCAGCACGATCTCCTTCTCGGCCTCAACCGATTTTTCGGCTGGCGCGACCAACAAGTCGTGCATGACTGGTTTGCCATCGGCATCGATGAACAGCCAGGAATCTTCGCGCACTTTGATCAGAAGCGAGAATCGGCCCGAAGCACCCAATGTATTGGACGGTGTTGCGTTTGGCCCAGACGCAGAACCCACTGCCGCAGGTTCCTGTGCCGCAGGCTGTGACGGTTGCGTATTCGCTGGCTGAATGGAAGGGGCCGGAGTACTCCGTGCAGCAGTGCTTGGAGCAGCCGGTTCAGCCTTCCGCGCCTGGACCGGCGCCGATGACCGGCTGGCTTCTTTCGCCGACTTTTCCTGGGAATAGAATGCCCACATCGCCAAGCCGAATGCAATCATTACCAGTGCGAGAGCAAGCCAACCCCAAGGAATTTCAGCTCGGGGGCGATCTGCTGGAGGCTCGATTTTTGGCGGCGGCTGTGGCATGGCAACGGTCGGCGCCTCCGGCTGGCTTGGGGTTACAGCGGCGAGGTAATCGGCAATTGCCTGCTCCTCGTCGATCCCAAGATGACGAGCGTAGGCGCGAACAAAGCCTTTGTTGAAGATGCCGCCGGGGAGTTGGTCGAACTGCTCTTCTTCAAGAGCGCGTAGAAATCTGCTACTAATCTTGGTGGAGGCAGAGATATCGTCCAGCTCGATTTTGCGCTGCCGGCGTTCGCGTTTTAATCTTGCGCCGAATGATTCCATCCGACGTTCTCCTGCCGCCTTCTCAGGATAAATATAAGTTAATTATGCGCCCCAAAGGCTGGTAATTCAGCCAGCCGGGAACCGGAGTAACCAACCCCAATCATTTTCCACCATCTGATGCCCTTCGGCTCGTGGCTTCGCGGGTTCTAGTTACTAAGGTTGATTGCCGCTGCTTTCCCACGCCGCATATAATTTTAAAACTTCCTGACCACCTCGAGGAATGCGGTTGATGACCAAGGCCACGGGCACGGATCGCAAGGTTCAGGAAATCACCATCTTCCACGATGTGGCTAAAGCCCTGACCTCGTCGCTCGATCTTGATTCCATTCTGCAAACCATCATGGAAAAAATGGCGGAATATTTCCGCCCGGACACGTGGTCGCTGCTCATGGTGGATGAGGAGAAAGACGAGCTGTATTTCGCCATCGCGGTGGGCACTGCCTCAGAAACGCTGAAAAATGTGCGGCTGAAAGTTGGAGAGGGAATCGCCGGATGGGTGGCGAAACACGGCGAGCGCCTGATTGTGCCGGACGTATACACCGATCCGCGATTTGCCAAAAGAATCGACGAGATGACGAAGCTGGAGACACGCTCGATTATCTGCGTGCCGCTGCGCTCGAAGCTGCGTGTTCTGGGCGTGATTCAGTTAGTGAACGTGAATATGGACCACTTCACCGACCAGGAAACGTTCTTTTTGCAATCGCTGTGCGATTACGCCGCAATCGCGATTGAAAATGCCCGCTCGGTTGAGAAGATTCAGGAACTCACCATTACCGACGACTGCACCGGGCTGTTTAACGCGCGGCATCTGCACCGGACGTTGGAAACCGAGGTGTATCGGTCCTCGCGTTTTGGCTACGAATTCACGGTGCTCTTCATTGATCTGGATCATTTCAAGCAGGTGAATGACACGCACGGCCACCTGATCGGCAGCAAGCTGTTAGCAGAAATTGGATACCTGATCAAAGCCCAACTGCGCCTGATTGATTATGCCTTTCGCTACGGCGGAGACGAATTCGTAGTCTTGTTGCCGCAGACCAGTAAAGATTCGGCGCTGGTAGTGGCACGGCGTCTGCGGGATACGCTCCGCACCAGCACTTTCTGCCAGGAAGAAGGACTGAACCTGAACGTTCGCGCCTCAATGGGCGTGGCAACTTTTCCGCACGACGCAAAGGATCCGCATGACATCATCCGCCAAGCCGACGAAATGATGTACCTGGTGAAGAACACCAGCCGGGACAACATTGGGATCGCGCAGCGGGGTGTGATGAAGTAGGGGTGGTACAGCCGACGAGACGCCGGCGTCTGCCGAGGAGCGCCTAGCTTTTTCCTTTGCCCAGGTTAGCGCCCAACAGCGGGGCTAACGCTGGGGCGCCAAGGCCAATCTGCCCGGTCTAAAGACCGATTACTTACTCGACTCCCTGCGTTCCGACGCACGGTTTCCTGAATTGGTGGGCAAAGTCGGGCTGCCGCAGTAGCGATGTTCACATAAACGGTCGATAAGTGCGTTTCTCGTTCCTAATCCGTTAGATCTCAAGCGCGTCAAAGCTGGGCTCCGTGAGAAACTCAGCGTTTCGCTGGATTAGAAATCGGGAACTCTGTATCAAAGCAGCCACCATCTGGTGCCCTTTTCATGTTCTCGAGCACTTCCCGTTTTTATCCGAAATCATTGGCGCGCGATGTCGAAGAATCATGGCGATCATACTCTTCGTGACGATAATCTCCACTGGTTTAGAGGACAGAAAAAGGCGAACCGTCGAACCAAGAAGCTTGCTCATCGCCGAACTTTCGGCTCATCGAAGTTGGGTCTCAGGCGAGCGTTACAGATTAATGCTGTCCGGCACACTGGCCCTTAGTGACGATGCCTCGGATTGCCTTCTTCTGGCGCGTGAAGTACGTGACAGATGTGCCGGCATGGTTATCGGCATAGGCAACGTTGATGCGATGGTTCGGATCAATCGCGATCTGGAAAAAGTCAGCGAGACTGCGATCAGAGCTGCCCGTTAGGCCGCCAGTCGAGATTTGCCCCGTGTGGTTGCTGTGGTCTGAGGCCTGGCTCAGCGTGAAAACCGGTGCGGCCGCGTGACCATTGACGCTCTCCGCAACGAAGACGTTCCAGTGCGTGTTGGTCGCCGAAATCGTGTTCGAATTGCCAGCTGCGTCGGCACCATACCAAGCGATCGCCACGTGCCCGCTGGCATCGGCTGCGACCCAGGGGAATACATTCGACTTTCCGGCCTGGGTCGTGCCTTGAGTTATCTTCAGGGCCGGAGACCAGGTTGTCCCCAGAGTGGTCGAGTAGGAGTAATAGATGTCTGTATTGTCCGACCAGACCGAGTATAGGTAGCCAAAATTGTCTACTGCGAGCGCGGGAAACAGATTGCCGAGTCCAAGCCCACTAGAACAGGTCGAACCTGCCCCGCAGCTGAAGATCTTGTAGTCCTTAAACGTGTACGTCGGTATCGTCAGACTCACGTTCGACGCCACCGCAACGTAGGCAGCGTTGATGAACTTGCTCGAGTTTTGCGCGTTGTCCGTCGGGTTGTCGGGGGCGACAAAGATCTGGTACAGGTTGCCGTGGCTTGGACAACTACTGCGGTCCACCTTAATCTGGCCAGCGATGTTGCCCGTAGGAGGACCTGCGCTCGGCTCCGTCGCAGCGTCAACTGCTTGATTCGCAGCGTTGTCGTATGTCTGGCCTCCATCGTTCGACCGTTGCACAAAGATTTGAGAGGTAGTTCCGAAATCATGGTATTCCATGTAAACATGATTCGGATCGTCGACGGCGTCGATCCACATGCGATCGTCGAAGGGAACCCCGGCTGCGGCCACGTCGGGAGTGCTGAAGGTATCCGCACGGTCGGTGGAGTGGCTGGCTGTGACTTCCGCTGCTGTGAGGCTGACTACGGCGAGATTTGGAATGTTCATGTTCGATGAGTCCGGAGTGTTCACTGCAACATCCCCATCGCCTCCTCCGGGCGCCAACCCGCTCGTAGTACAGAAGGTAGTCACGAAGATGCCGCAATCCGGTTGAGCTTCGTACTTGAACGGCAGGGTCCCATTATTGTTCGGCTTCCCATCTTTAGCTTGATACCAACGCCATAGGTCGAGACCGCCTGGCACTCCGCGGATGGATTCGACATAGATCGTGCCCTGCGAATCCACGATCATGCTGGGCTCGACGGCCTGACCTGCCCCTGCGGGCAGACACAGACTCTCATTGGGTGTGTAATTCGAGGTTCCACTCCCAACAAACGCCGGGACAGCCTGATTGCTCGGACAGTTGTGCTGGCCAGTGGGGCCACCGAGCGAGCGATTCGGGGCTTCCGGATTAATTTCGATCGGAAAGTTGGAGATTCCGGTCGTCGCGCTGAAGCCGACAGTGTTCTTCAGAAAATCGCCGTCAGCCGTGGAAATCGTAAATACAGGGATTGTTGACGGTGCGTTGACTGCAGAGTCGCGGATGAGCAGGAGGGCCACGCCGCCCGCGAGCTTACAGTTGTCGGCAATTTGCGCGAACAGCGTAGGCCTGGGAAGATCACGACTATCGGCTAGGCAGATTCGCCCGCTGGTTGCAGCCGGAAAATCGGTAAGCACCCCACCACCGTTCGGGACAAAGACGAAGTTCGCTGTAATCTTCGTGCTGATGTTCGCGGGGGTGGGACTTGCGTTCGAGGTGGTGGACCAAGTCACCAGAATACAATGTGTAACGGGGGAGATACAGGCAGTCATGTTCGACGGTTGTGGGCCCCCTCCGAGGACATCAACCGTATTCTGGGCGGCCAGAGGAGCGATGCCAACTAGCAACATGCTCGCGCACAAGAACATAAGCTTTCTCATTGGTTTTCCCTCCTGGTCGCGTGTCTTTCGACGGCGAAGCGCAGTTAATTAGCCAATCCGATCTCGAATAGCTTCAAGGCGATTTAGTTCCCGGGAAATGAAGTAAGCCAATTAGGCCCGTAGGCACATGAAGAAAAGTGCTAAGTTCGGCCGACTCGATTGCTGTTTACCCACGACCGGTGGCAGCCGGCATCCAGAGATGTTGGTTGCGGTTTTACGGTTGTATGGGCAGCGGAAGTTTTCGCGGGCTAGGCTTTGCTGAATCTAAGAGGGGCCCTTGTAAATGCGCACGACGAGCTCTTCAGGTCGATGCCGAAGCCGCTCGCGCCTTCTGGGCCGCCCGCCAGTAACTTCCGATCAGATCTTTGAGCGAGACACAGTCGCGGAATCTCATCCCAGAACGGCACTTGCCGACTGTGTCCCGCCTTCGCCTAAGAGAGTGTACTGGCAGAGCGAACTGCATTCTGGGCACGGGAAGCGCTCGACCGCTTTCGAGGGAATCGGATCGTTTCTTGTCGTGATTGCTGAACGAAAGTGGCGAACACTTGGCTAGTCTGAGCTATAGGCGGATATTCAGCATGTATGGGCAGATTCCCTATCGTGATGGGCGGATGTCAAGAGTTCGACAATAAGAGGCCTGGGTGGCCCCATATCCACAGTTAGGGCACGAGTTAGGAATATAGCTTCATACTAGAGAATATGCACAGGCAGGTTCCGCACGAAGCCGCCGCCCCGGCCGCCCCGTTTTCGGGTTCAACAGTCTGTCGCTGTGACTACCGTCCCCGCTGCGCACACCTAGGGCTGGTTTAACCTGCTCCCGGATCAGCTCGCGGTCGAACCCCACTCAGACGGATCGCGCAGGATACGCGCATCCCGGCCAGAACCCGCGAATCTCGGCCGGAGATTGGAACGAGTTGTTCAGCAAGCCGTAGGTCTGCAACTTTCAGCAACCACGGCTCTCCTGTACATCGCTCTTGCGTCCCGGTAGGTTCCTAGCTTATGCGACTTCTTTTATTGCTATACAACCTTTTTTAGAGCTTGTGCTACTTAGCTGCGCGACCAGGTACTCTCCTGGATCCCAAAGCTGCTTCAGCCGACTTTTGGCGCGGAGGTTAGAAATGCCCATTTCGATTCGAATACGTAGATGGATCGTTCCCTCGCCTTTCACGTCAATTCTGGTTGCCGGACTCCTCCTAGTTCCGGATCTCGCGCGTGGCGGCACCTCAACCGGGTTCACTACGCAAGTTTCGCCCAGGTCGCAGACGAACGCGACCGAACCGTCGGTGGCCGTCGATCCATCAGATGGCACTGTCTGGGTGGCGTGGCAGGCGTCCGGTACCCACGTCGCCCGGTCGGACGACGGCGGCAGAAGCTGGCATCAGATGTTATCCGAAAGCGACGTCGGCGACGTGGATGTCCGCATTGGTGGACCGACGGCGTGCATGGTTCCAAGCTCCGGATGTCTTCCGAAAACGCGTCGCGTGTACGTGACCTCGCTTGAGGAGACGCCGCTCCCGCTACAAACGCACCTCGCCTACTCGGATGACCGGGGTGCGACGTGGACGGTGAACAACGTCGCGGCCTTCAACCCGTCATTCATCGACCGACCGTGGCTCGCCGTTTACCCCAGTCTAGTCTCGGCCACGAGCGACTCGGTCTACATCGCCTACCACGACTTCTCGGCGAGTCAGATCTGGGTCGCGAGCTCGCACGACGGAGGCCAAGTGTTCGTGCAGACCAACGTGTTCGCCAACGACCCGAACGCCGAGGTCCAGTCGTTCTGCAACACTGTTCCGAGCGACATCGAAGTTGATCCCAACACGGGCGAGGTCTACGTCCAGTGGATCACCGCCGACCCAGTTGCCAACACAACCCAAGGCTGCAACATCAGCCAGATCGAGAATTTCCACCAGGTCTGGGTAGCACATTCCGCGAATGGAGGCATTATCTGGGACGCACACCTTGTGTTTGACGGCGGCCCCACCACGAACACGGACAAGATCTTCGCAACGCTCGCGGTCGACCGGGCCGGCAACATCTACTCGGTCTTCCCGGACAACATTACGGCTTCTGACCGCTTCGACATCTGGTTCTCCCACTCCAGCGACAAAGCGAAGACATGGTCACTGCCCGTCAAGGTCGACAGCGACAAGGGCACGCACTACTTCCCCTGGATCGCGGGCGGTAGCAACGGACGCGTCGACTTTATCTGGCTGAACTCCCCCGACTACACGCCCACCGACACCGAGCAGTCGCCGTGGTGGACGTATTTCGCGCAGACGACCGACGGGACTGACGCGGTACCCAAGTTCAACCAGACCTCCGCCTCGAGCAGTGTCATGCACGTTGGCGGCATCTGCACGAATGGAATCTTCTGCAGCGTTAGCGGCGGCAATCGTGACCTCGCCGACTCAATCTCGATCGCGATCGATCGCGGCGGCAGCGCTGCACTTGTCTGGACTGATCAGGGACGTGTCCTCAACGGCCCGACGCACATCGAATACGGCTGTGTGACGGCCCAGCAGTCGGCCATTGCTGGGGCCAACTCGGGCCTCAGCTGCAAAGGACCTGCAGGACCTTAGCATAGGAAACAGCTTGAAGGTGTGAGGTAATGCTGGACGCCCGTCTCGCGGGTAAGCTGTTCTTGCAGTATCGCCGACACGACAAAATTTGTCCCCGAGCCGCGGCTACTGGACATTCTGGCTTAATTTTCTGCTAGAGCTTAAACCTCACGACAGTCGCAATCACGAGAAATACCCAAAACAACGGGGGTGTAAACACCGAACAAGCCCTATTCAGTTAGGGGATGCAGAGAGGGAAGGACCGGTGGCCCATTCGAGCCTGGGTTTCGCTTGAGTGGGGGCAGTTCTACAGCTGGAGAGAGTCTTGCTGCCGCTCTTTCGTGTTTCGGGTCGTCTAGTCCGGCTCGAATTCTACAGTCCCTCACAGTCGGTTGCGTAGCGGAGAAAACTGCTCCACTCAAACACAGGGTCCCCTTCGACTTCGCTCAGGGCAGGCTCTCCACCCCGCAGATCACCGCTCTCGCGATGATTTGCTCCGGTCGGGATGACAGAATTGATGTGATGAACAAACCCCACTCAAGCCAAAAGGCGGGCTTGAGCGGGACACCTGCGCGGGATCACTTAGCCCCTATTCACGGGCCATTCACATCCCTTTACGAAAAGAGCCGACCTTGAAGGTCGGCTCGCGCCCAGCTTGCTAGATCTGACACTCGCATCGGCACGGGACCTCGGTCTCGTCGGTTGCGATCGCATGGACACTGAGCTGGCGGGGAGTTTCGGCCGCAATCGTTGGAGCTCGAAGCCCTGAACAGGTAGATGGCTGGATTGATGCAGCCAACCTGGAGCTGAGTCCGGGTGATTTAGACGAGATCGCGACGGATATCGAGCGGACCGGCGCTGGGAGCGGTCCTGCTACGCCGAAGATGGAGACTGCGAAGCGCCAAAATGTTGCGTAGTGGTATATGGAAGGAGAAACCGGCGCCAATTCACGGATTTTGCACCGGTATTTCAGTAGAGGCTAGCTCTAAATGTTCGTAGTCGGCGAAATCTCCCAATCTCCCAAACTAAAGCCTGCCGGACTGACTAACGTACAATCACTCCATGCTCACGGTTGGGTCGGAAGGTCTCTACGAATGGCTTGTCTCGGACCAACAATTTGACCTCTTGCAACTCTGCCCGGAGGTTGTCCTCAGAAGATACGTAGCTATCACATCTATTGACAGCGGTTCGCTCGTACCTACTGAGAAACAGACGCGGGCCGGCTGGCAGAGTCGGGGGAAAATTGCGTACAGCCCCCGAGTTCAGAGTGTGGAGGAGATACCGTCGGCTGGTTGGGACGAATGGTACATCTTCGACAAGGCAGTTGACCTCGGTGCAAGTCACCTTGCAGACAGTATCTTTGAAGTTCCACAAGAGCCGGGACACGTAAGCGTTTTTGTGAACTATGGCTTTGCCTTGCACCCACCCGAAAGGGCAAAGCTCGCCACTCTGTTCTGGCCACAAATCGCGAGGATTAGCCCGGAATCCTACGTAGCGGATAATGATTACCTGACTTTCGTGAGCGGGAACAAGGCTCTTTTCGCCAGTGTTCTCGATGCCGTGAAAACCCTGGATGGTGCTACGGCGAAATTGTCATTGGATCACGGCGGGCACTGCTAAACCGCCGGCATGTCGCGCAGCTTGTAGATGCACGGATAAGTCGGTGCACACTCAAAATGTTTGCACCGGCGATTCTAGCTGCGAGATGTCACTCTCTGTCATATTGGAACCTTGAGTGCTCTCAGTCAGCACACAACGAACTGTTATCACAGGAGATGAATGCGCAAGCACGTCAGCCAAGTGATGGAGCTGCTCAAGATCCGCGCCTTAATAAAGCCTGCCGGGGTCTCGGCGGGATTGATCATTTTTGCGAGCACCGCTCTTCTGTTCTCCCAATCCATCAGGGAGCGATCGCACGATGTAAAGAATGGCGAACGCATTTATAAATCGGGATGCATTGCCTGTCATGGCGCCACTGGCCAAGGCGCACCTGAAACGCTGACCGAATTCAAGCGTCCTGACACTTTCCCTGACTTTACCCGTTGCGACCAGACCACCCCCGAACCGAACTCAGCGTGGAAAGATGTAATTGCTCATGGCGGACCGGCACGCGGGTTCTCGCAGATCATGCCCGCCTTCGGCGAACTGCTCGCGTCGGACCAAATTGACGATGTGATCGCGTACCTGCGGACTCTTTGTCGCAACACCCACTGGGCTCGTGGCGAACTGAACCTGCCACGCGCGCTGATTACGGAAAAGGCATTTCCGGAAGACGAGGAAGTGATCTCAACCGCCATCAATACCCACGGCGCTCCTGGCAACACGACGGACATCATTCACGAACAGCGCTTCGGCGTTCACAACCAGATCGAGGTGGATGTTCCGATTGAGTTTCAAGATCAGTCAAACGCTCAGTCACACACCTGGTATGGCGGCGTGGGAGACGCAACCCTGGGAATTAAGCGCGAGATGTTTTCGAGCCTGCGAACGGGATCGATCCTGAGCCTGTTTGGCGGAGTTATCGTGCCCAGCGGCAGCAGGAGCCGCGGCTTCGGGACGGGTACCACGACGTTCGAGACCTTCGCAGCCTTTGATCAACTGTTCCCGACCAACACATTTGTGCAGCTGCAGGCTGGAGTAGATTTGCCGCGACACACCGATATCGCGCCTCAGACGGTTTTCTGGCGCGCCGCTCTGGGGCAGAGCTTTGCTGCAGACCACGGCCTTGGGCGATTGTGGTCGCCGATGGTGGAGTTCGTCGCCGATCGCGATCTTGTCGATGGAGCAAAGACGAACTGGAACGTCGTCCCTCAGATGCAAGTCACCATCAGCCGCAGGCAACATATCCGCGCGAATCTCGGTTTCAACCAGCCATTCACCAACACGCGAGGCCGGCAGAACCAGGTCGTCTTCTACCTGCTGTGGGATTGGGCCGATGGCAAGCTGTTAAAGGGTTGGTGATGCAAAAGATTCTCCTGGGATCGATTACGGCTCTGACATTACTCGGCCCGCCGTTAATGCGCGCCGGCGATGCGCATTCATCTCTGAAGCCGGCTTTTCAGACCTCAGACCGCTGTGTCGCTTGTCACAACGGAATGAAGACGAAAGCTGGGGAAGATTTCTCGATCGGCACCGAGTGGCGCGCGAGCATCATGGCGAACTCCTCGCGCGATCCGTACTGGCAAGGGAGTGTACGACGGGAGACGATCGATCATCCGACCGCAAGCGCCGACATTCAGGACGAGTGCTCGCACTGCCACATGCCAATGGCTTTCTATGAATCGCATTTGCGCGATAAGAAGAATGGTGTCTTCTCGCATCTTCCGTTTGATCCCGATAACAAGGACAGCGCCGCAGCCATGGACGGAGTCTCCTGCTCGATATGCCATCAGATTTCCAAAAAGAACCTAGGAACTCCGGAGAGCTTTGTTGGGAATTTCATCGTCGATCCGCCTGAAGCCCCCAACCAGCATGCAGAACATGGGCCGTATTTCATCGATTCCGGACACCAGCGCGTAATGGAGAGTTCTACGGGTGGCTTCGTTCCCGGCGAGGGGATGCAGATTCGCGACTCAGCCCTGTGCGCGACTTGCCACACCCTGTATACGACCGCTCTCGGCAAGGACGGCAAACCGGTCGGTTCCCTGCCTGAGCAGGTACCATACCAAGAGTGGCAGCACAGTTCTTATGCCGGAAAGACGAGTTGCCAGAGTTGCCACATGCCCGAAGTGGACGGTCCAACTCCAGTCACTTCTCTGTTCGGGATACTCCGTCCGGGTGTAAGGCGCCACTCCTTCGTCGGCGCAAACTTCTTCATGCAGCGCATACTCAGCACCTATCGCCAGGACCTGAGCGTAACGGCGCTCCCCGAGGAGCTCAATGTCGCCGCGCAGCACAATGTGAATTTCCTTCAGTCGTACAGCGCGCGCGTGAGCATTCGCAACATCGCGGCGAGTGACGGCAAGCTCCATGCTGACGTGTTCGTCGAGAACCTTACTGGACACAAGCTGCCGACAGCGTATCCTTCACGGCGGGCATGGTTGCACGTCGTGGTTCGGGACCGAGATGGAAAAACTGTGTTCGAATCTGGCGCGCTGAATCCTGACAGCTCGATTCAGGGAAACATCAACGACGCAGATCCCACGCGCTTCGAATCGCATTTTCGCGAGATTACCAGCAGCGATCAGGTGGAGATCTATGAGCCGATTCTGAAGGACTCTGACGGCCACGTCACCACCGGACTGATCAATGCTGTCGGGTACCTCAAGGACAATCGCCTGCTGCCTTCCGGCTTCGACAAGAGTTCTGCAGAAAAGGGCATTCAGGTGGTTGGAGACGCTGCCGAGGATCCTGACTTCACCGACAAAGGCAGTCTGGTGCGGTACTCGGTTGCAGTGGATCCATCAGCGGGTCCTTTCCACATGGAAGCCGAACTCTGGTATGAGCCGATCGGATACCGATGGGCCCATAACCTTGGAGCTTATCAAGCGCAGGAGACCCAGCGGCTGGTGAATTACTACGACTCGCTGGCCTCAGGCGCAGCGGTGATTCTGGCGAAGGCCGAGGCAACGAAATAGCAATAACTCAGAGTGGCACAGGCGAGTAGGTTAACGAGATTGCGGGACACTAGATCCAACAATCTGACGTCGACACAGTTGTCGAACTTGAAGTGCTCAG
>QIAB01000180.1 GCA_003225455.1 Acidobacteriota bacterium | reverse complement strand
TGAACTCCTCGCAGGTGCCCGCCTGAAGGGCATAATTGCTGCGGCGTTCTTTCCCGATAGTGGATGAGCGTTCGGCACTCATCTGCCGCCCGCAAAGCGATCCGGCCCCATGCGCGGGAAATATCTCCGTCTCGTCCGGAAACTTGAGCAGCTTGTCGTGCAAGCTGTGGTAGAGCATGGCGGCAAGCTCTTGCGGGGTGTGCTCCCCGGAAAGATCGGGGCGTCCGACGTCTCCAACAAATAGCGTGTCTCCCGTAAACACGGCTCGTGGCCGGGAAGGCTGGGCCAGGTCAGACATTGCAGCTCTCCACGGTGTGACCCGGAGTCGTAAGAAAATCGAATCGGCACTGACCGAACTGGAGGGAATCACCATCCTCGACCGCGGTGTGAGGGAAGGTAGCGCCGGAACCGCCGCCTAGATAAATGCGAGCTCCGGTGCGCTCCGCAAGCTCATGATGACCTGAAACGAAGTCGGCGTGCAGGTGCGTTTCGATGATGTGCTCGATCTTCAGATCCTTTTGCCCGGCGGCGTCGAGGTAGATGTCGACGTCGCGTTGAGGATCAATCACCGCCGCCACACCTTCTGAACCGACGAGATAAGAAGCGTGCGCCAGACACCCCAAAAAGAAATGTTCCACCAGAACCGCGGCCATACGTTTCTCCCAACGTAGTCTAATCCATGCTTTAGAGGGAAATGTGCGGAAAATCCACGGGTCCGCAACCAGCCGCTGGCTTCTTCTCCCAGCATGGCCGGGCAGCGTCTTCTGGCAGTAGCTGAAGATACTTGTCGGATGCCGGCCAATCCGGAAGCAATGAGGATGTCGTAACGCATCCGACACGCCTGACCTAATCTGACAGCAAGGCCTGCAAGGTCAAGTCTGGTCTGCCACGGATAATAAATATGCACGTCCCCCGATCCGGTGTGGACGGTGGGCGCGAGGGAGCGAAGGGTCGCGCCGTTACGACGTATGATGCTAGGCAAGATCGGATGACGAGTAGTTGGAAGAAGAGCGACGCATGGCATCACTTCCTTGAGAATTCTGTCCGGCGACGCATAGCCCGTCACCGAGGACAGCTATGCGTTTTGTGGCGAGGCAACAGTCACAACATCCCGACCGCGCGACTTGGATTCATACAGGCATTGGTCCGCAATTTTGAGCAACTCGTCGCAGGTCGAACCATGCTCCGGAAAAGCGGCTACGCCTGCCGAAAGTGTCAGCGGCCCAAGAACCTGCTTCTTATACTGCAATCGCAGGTTCTTTACCTCTGAGCGCAACGCATCGGCACGGATCACCGCCTGTTGCGAAGATGCTTCGGGCAAGATAATCGCGAATTCCTCGCCGCCATAGCGGCAGCACAAATCGGTGGCACGAAAGAAACCGCGAAATAAGTCGGCGAGGGACTGCAGTACCCTATCTCCGGCATCATGGCCGAAAGTGTCGTTGAATCGTTTGAAATGGTCGAGGTCAAGGAAAAGGACGGCTAGCGACTGCTTTTTGCGGCTGGCTAGTTGCAGTTCCCTTTCGAGCGATTCCTCCAAAAAGCGGCGGTTGAACAAGCCAGTCAGCGGATCACGAATTGACTGTTCGCGAAGAGTTTCGCGCAACTGTAAGCTAGCCAGTGAAAGGGCTATCTGCGAGGCCACACTGATCGCCAGGCGCTGATGAGAGTCCCGAAAATTCTCATTGCCAGGAACTTGTTGGAGCTCCGCTACTCCCCCGACTTCGAGATGCAAGATGCCAATCGTATTCCCCTGCGCGACCATCGGGACACATAAGCACTCGGTTGTTGCGCTCTCCGCCAGATGCCGGCAGGAGATGCCCGTTCCAGGATGCTCACTCCAGTGGGGCTGGCCGCGCCGTAGCGACCAGCATGCGTCGGGCGAGAACGTCGGCTCCGAGATGGAGGCTGTCGTGCCCCACCGAAGGACTGATTCGACTAGGTTTCGTGAGGACTTGAACAAGTAGAGCGCTCCAGAACCGACCTTGGGAAAAAGCTTCTCAATAGACTCGGCGACGACCGCACAGGCTTCTTTGACCGTCCCACTGCATTCAAGCAAGGAACCCATATCGTTAAGTGCGGTCATTTGTTTGGTACGGAGTTCTAGCTCCTTTACTAACTGGTTCAACGATTCCGCATGTTGCCGTTGCGCTTCGGCCGCCCGGATTTGCTCCGAGACGTCCTCGTAGATCAAGTACGCGCCGCGTACTTCGCCGTTTGACAGCAGCGGAACTCCACGCAGGGTCAGGTCAAGAATCTGGCCGTCCTTTCGTCGCTGTCGCACCGTCTGGTGTAACGCCTTTCCTTCAAATATCTGCGGAATCAGTTGCGCGGAATCCGTTGTCTCATTTTCAGCTATTCCCATCTTCCGGATATCAATCGAGGCCAGCTCCTGCCGGTCATACTGAAAGAGTCTCTCAAATGTGGAATTCGTCAGTTCGACGAATCCTTTTCGGTCAAGAACTACGATCCCGAGCGGGCTGTTTTGTATCAGCGAGTTTAAGTACGTGGTTTGCTCATTCAGATCAATTGCCAGCCGGTGTCGCTCGCTAACCTCGGATCCCACGATGAGTCCCACCGCCGACACCACCAGCATGAGCAGGGCTACCCGGGCGAACAAAGCCGGGGTTGGTGGAAACAAATGCATCGCGACTACGATTCCAAAATTTAGTAGCAACAGGCCGGTAACAACTCGCCGGATTCCCTGACGCATGGCAATCCAGATGATCGGAATGAAACACAGATAAAAAGGACCGTAGTGGTCCTTGGTTCCGAACATCACCCAAACGACGGCCAATATGGTCAACCCTTGACCGCAGGTTTCTGCGAGCGCAGCCAAAGCGGATGTCGCTCTTTTAGGCGGGCGCGTCCCGGGCTGGGAAGGCCCTGGTACCAGCCAGTTACGAACATATGGAAACACGTGAATGAGAAGAAAGGGTGCGATGCCCACCAGGCCGATGGCGTCACCCAAAAACCACCCCAATGCGGACGACTTATATTCACTCCAAGTGATGCTGTGATCCGCAATCAGGCATGCAACACCAATGATTGTTGCTCCTGTTGCTGCTAGGCCACACACCAAAACGTAGCGGACTACATCTCGGCGCCGACGGAGCCCGAGGTCAATTTGCAGAGGACCGCGCAGTGCGGATGCAGCCAGGCCGTAGCAAATTG
>QIAB01000033.1 GCA_003225455.1 Acidobacteriota bacterium | reverse complement strand
CGCGCCACATCGCATCTAAGAGTACCGGACGAGGTGGGCGGATGAAACGGAACAACGAAAATGAGACGTTCAGTGTTTGGTTCGGAACCATGGCCGCCAAGGCTGCCGGATGGGTGGGATCGGCTTGGGCATTCGTGTTCGCTGTGTTCACGATCATACTTTGGGGCGCCGCAGGTCCTTATTTTCATTACTCCGATACCTGGCAATTGGTAATAAATACTGCGACGACGGTTATCACATTTCTCGTCGTTTTTCTGATCCAAAACACTCAAAATCGGGACGCTCGTGCACTGCATTTAAAACTCGACGAAGTGATTCGGGCGATTCGCAGCGCGCACAATGAAATGATCAGTATTGAGCATCTCTCGGACGGAGAACTTGAGGGCCTAACGAAGCATTACGAGCGCCTGCGCGCAGAGTGCGAAGCACGTCGCAAGCGCGAAGCACTCAAAGCGTGAAGCTTGGCCACATCGGAACGGGCCTTGTGCTGCGGAAAACCAAAGCGCAATCATTTCTTGCGGCTTTGGTAGAGGCGCTCCAATTCCTTTGCGTTGCGGTTTTTCTTGCCACCGCCCAGGTCCAACCCGAATGACGGATGTCGGTATGTTCCTGTGATCTTCACCGGCACTTCCGACCCTCTGGGTTTCCTCTTGAAAAACGGATCCACGAGTTTGAACAGCAGTGCCTTAGGACCGTGCGCCGTGTGGGAAACCGCGGCGTCCATTTTCAGAGTTCCGTGAAGATCGACCTTTTCCGAGATCAAATCATAGGTTCCTTGCATTTGCGCGAGCGCTCCGGGCACTCCGAAAGAAAGGTTCGAAAATGTAGCGATTCCATCTTCGAGTTCCACATGTCCTTTCAGATTGGAAAGAACAGTTTCAGGATTGTCGTCCTTCTGACCACGAGATTCGGCGCTGAGCTTATCTACATTCTGTTGTGTGATCGACTTTGTAAATTCCCCGGCCTGGATGCCGAAATCGCCATTCAACTGGACTTTCTTGAAAAAGGGATGCTTCTTGGGCGGAAGCAAGACATGGGCTCGGAAACTAGTCACGCCGGCAATGGGAGATCGGCTCTCCTTAATGAACAGCTCAAAGAGATCCTGAATGCGTCCGTCTTTTGCCTGCATGTTCAGCTCTGTGAACCTTCCTTTCTGACCTGCCTGGTGTGCGATGCTGCCCGCAGTCAGGATTGTTGTTCTTCCGAAACCCGAATCCACTTCATCGAGAAAGACATCCCCAGTCGATGCGTTTACAAATGCCTTGAATTGGGTCTTCAACCGGACATGGTGGCTGCTGGATGTGACTTTGAAATCGGGAGTGTCAGTTGTGCCTTGAACCGCGATGCGTTTGAGCACGCCTTGAAACTTGCCGGTCGAGGACAGGATTCCGGCGATCCCCTTGAACACACCAAGATCTGCATGCTGGAAGGAGTAGTCTCCGGAGACAGGGCTTTGGAAAGGATCGCCGGTCTTCCAAGGTCCGAACCTTCCGTTGGTATCAATTTCACCGGGCGGCTCGGGATTTGATAATTTCGCATGAAACAGTATGGGGCCTCGGCCGCCAATGTTGCGGAACGTGAAGTCATGGATGGCAAACTTCGTGGGCGGCTTGTCCGGCGTTCGGGAACCAAACTGCAGCGTTGCACCGTTTACAGTCAAGTTATCAACGATTACGTTACTGGAAGCTCGGAATCTCCGATTTGTTGACTGCGCCGGAATGAACACGTCCATGCCATCGGCGCGGATCAGCGTGACATGTTTCGTGATGACACCCAGAAAGCTGCCTTCGACAGTCAGCTTGCGGACGCTAATGAGTGGCGGCGTGTCAGGGTCGGATGGCTCGCGGCGGAAAGTCACTTGTTCGGCAACGCAGCCGGGGTGGGGGAAATAAACACCACGGAAGTTCCGAATCGTTACTTGACTGGAGCTGGCGTCCTGGAGTGACTGGATGACGGCGGATTCCCTGAATGGCCAACGAACTCCCAAGACAATACCAACCACCGTGGCAACCACAGCTACAACAGTCAGAGCCAGTCGTAGCCGTAAATGCTTTCGGTCAAGGTGTAAGGATGGGGGTGCGATCGCCATGCGCCAACTCGCAGTAACCTATGTTTGAGGCTATTGAGCACGTTCAGGTTTGTCCGCAAACATATGGATCCTAAGCCCTCATGCCGAGAAACCTGTTCTGGTCAGGGATTTCACCGTGCAACTCCGCCCGCCGTACAGCAGAAGTCTGGAGTTCAAAATCGCTTTACATTTTTTGACGTTCACCTCCCGCAATTCGCGTTACGCTTTGCATTGATCGGCCATTGTTGAGTCAGGTTCGGTTCGTAAGTGCCTGTCCTTTCAGCCTTTCGCAGAATTCGTGGAAAGATGCGAAAATAAAGGCAGGCGCCGAGTCATCGCGACACCCCGCCCGTGATCAGGGTTGCTGCATCCAGCAACGAAAGGGCGGCAGGTCGTGTCTAAACAAAGGTAAACCAGCAGTTCGATGCCAACGACCGAAATTCCGCCCAGGCCCACGGTTTCGTCGCCGCCAACGTCCACGCCAGCGCACGCGGCGGATTTGTACGATGTTGAGGGCTGGGAATCAGCTTTCCGCGGGCTGCACGATGTTCCCAGGTTGCTCGTCCAACTGCAGGATGACCTATCGCGCTCTCGTCAGCGCGAAGCATTTTGGATCTCGGTTGTCGTCCATCTCACGTTAATTATTCTGGCTGTCAACGGCCCAAGAATCGAGAGATACCTGCCGAAACGCCAGGTAATTATGGTGACTCCGAATGACTTGATGCGCCAGAAAGAACTCACGTTTCTCGAACTGCCACCCGACGAACAGAAGCTGACGAAACCGCCCGAGAGCGATCGCATCTCTGATAAGAATCGCATCGCAACCTCACGCGCGCCGCAGCTGGATCGCCGGGAGTTAAAGAAAATTCTAGATAGTGCGCGGCCTGGAGCACCTGGACAACGTGTTCCGCAAACTCCTCAGCAACCGGCGGCATCGCCTTCGCCAGCCCAGAATACTCAAGCTCAGCAGCAACAGCCAAACCAGTCGCCAGGCGCAGCCGCAACTCCACCTTCGCAAAATCAGGATCAAATCGCAAAGCTGGAGGCGCCACCGGTAAGAGCGCCCAAGCCAAGCTTCGAAACGAAAACGGTGTCTCCAGGAACAGCCATTGAAGAGGCCGGGCGTGCGGCCCTCGCCAATCGCGGCAGCTACGGGGGTGATAACGGCGACTTCGGACTAAATCAAGGAAGCAAAGCTCGCGCGCAAGGACAAGCCGAGGTTCTCAGCGACACGATGGGTGTCGACTTCGGCCCATACCTTAGCCGCATTCTTCGCGAGATTAAAGCTAATTGGGTGCGCCAGTTGCCCGAGTCTGCGCTTTTTTCAGGGAAGAGAGGCAAGTTCGCCATCGAATTTTACATCCTCCGAGATGGCCGGATCACCGGGATGGCGCTGACCGATTCCTCTGGCGACCCGCCGCTGGATCGCTCAGGCTGGGGCGGAATAAAAGCATCTGATCCATTCCCGGCATTGCCCAATGAGTTCGCCGGGCAATATCTCAAACTGCGTATCCGTTTCTACTGCAATATGGAAGAGGCCGAGCTGCGTTAGTGTGGCGCGGGCGACCCCGCCCGCGAAAAAGCCTCTACCACACTCTACAGCGATTCTCCCGCACCATCGGCGAACCAGCTTTGCAGTGAAACGCCTCCTGGAATTCCGGCATATTCGAAACCACGCCATTCGTCCGGTACTTGTCGGGTGAGTGCGGATCAACGGTCGCGCGCAGCCGCTTGGTTTCATCTCGCGTGCTGCCACACCAGCTTTGCCCGTAGGCAATGAAGAACCGCTGCTCGGGCGTGAACCCTTCGAGTGGCTCCAGTTTCTGATTCTTCGTTTCGTCCTTCCATGCCATGTAGGCGAGCATCAGACCGCCCAGATCGGCGACATCTTCACCGAGCGTCAGTTTTCCATTGATCTTGATGTCATCGACGATCACATATTGCGAATACTGATTGGAAATGCAACTGGCCCGCTGCTCGAACTCTTTCGCGTCTTCCGGCGTCCACCAATCGCGCAGATTGCCCTGCGCGTCGAATTGGCGGCCTTCATCGTCAAAGCCGTGAGTCAATTCGTGCCCGATGGTGCCGCCGGTATTGCCGTAATTGGGCGCGTCATCGGATTCAGCGCTGAACAGCGGCGGCTGCAAGGTTCCCGCAGGAAAATTTATGTCGTTCATTTGCGGATCGTAGTAGGCATTCACGGTGGGTGGTGTCATCTGCCATTCCCCGCGATCTACTGGTTTGCCGATCTTCGCCAATTGGCGGTGAAATTCAAATTCGCGTCCCTGAAGCACGTTGCCCAGTTCATCATTGCGATCGATTTTCAGAGCGCTGTAGTCCCGCCATTTGTCTGGATAGCCAATCTTGTTGGCGATGGCGTGCAGCTTCTCCAATGCATGCTGTTTTGTGGTTGCGCTCATCCAGGGAAGACCGGTGATGTCCTGCTGCATGGCGGCTTCGATCTGCTTCACGATTTTCAGCGCGCGCTGCTTGGCTTCCGGGCTGAAGTTGCGTTCTACGTAGGCTTGACCCAGAGCCTCGCCAATTTGGTTATCGACCGCACTTACGCAGCGTTTCCAGCGAGGCTCAAGCTGCTCGGTGCCTTGCAGCGTCTTCTCAAAGAAATCAAAATCCGCGTCCACGAACGCCGACGAAAGAAACGGAGCATTCGCATGCACCAGATGCCATCGCAAGTACGCCTTCCAACTCGTCAAGTCTTCCTGCTCGAGCTGGGCGTTTAAGGCCTTGAAGAAATCCGGCGTCACTACGTTGAGTGATTGCAAAGAATCCAAACCCACACGCGTGAAATACTCGCTCCAGTGGAACGACGGGCTGAGGCGTTGCAATTCTTCTCTGCTCAGTTTGTGATACAGCTTGGTCGGATCACGGCGCTCGACGCGGGTGAGCGATCCTTTCGCGAGCGCCGATTCGATCTTCATGACGGCTTGCGCTTCGACTGCGGCGGCATCCGGCTTATCGCCCAGCAGTTCGAACATTTTTTGCACATGAGCCATATAGGCTTTGCGGAGTTCCTGCGACTTTTCGTCATCTTTCAGGTAATAATCGCGATCCGGCAGGCCTAGCCCTCCCTGGTCCGCCGCGGCGATGACTTGGGTTGAATCTTTGAAGTCCTGGAGGGACCCAAAATCGAAGAGTACGGTTTCCTGGCGCAAGTAGTTCTCTTTGGCGGGCTGCATGGAAACGACCAGGCTGGCGAGCTCTTCCTTGGATTTCAAATTTCCGATCCGCTCCAGCTCAAGCCGGAGCGGTGCGATTCCAGCCTTCTCGATCGCGCTCTCATCCATGCAAGCAGCGTAGTAATCTCCAATCTTTTGCTTAGTCGCATCGCGCTCGGGATCAGCCTTTGCGGCGCTCTCCAGAATGTCGCGCAGAACCAGCTTGTTGTCGTCTTCCAGCTTCGAGTAGATGTGCCAACTGGTCTGATCCGGCGGAATAGGATTCTTTTTGATCCATCCGCCACACGAGTACCCAAAAAAATCCACGCAAGGATCGACATTTTTGTCCATTGAGCTGACATTTAAGACAGGCTGTGCGCTTTTCGCATTTTGAGCGGAAGCAAACGCCGTTAGCAAAGCAAGGATCAAGACTGCCAACCCAGTTCGTTTCTCCATGCGCCTCTTCCAACTCTCGGCCCCAACGGGGCGGAATAAATTTAGCTCACGACGTAGGTCCGGGTACGGGAAGTGATGATCTACGCCCTGCAGTCAGCGTTAGGCCCGCAAAAACGCCGCTTCTCCAAATCCCGACGTAATACTGCGATTACGATTTCTGCAGTCTAATCGATCCATCTCCGGTATGAATCGTCAGCAAATTTCCCCCGCCGTTCAGCTTTCCGTGAATATTGTTTCCGCCAAGACGGCCCTCAACCGTGACCGGCATATCGAGGCTGATGTGACCGTCACCCGTGTGCAGGTCAACATCAGCAGCAAAATTCTCCGGCAGTTCGAGGGTAACGCTTCCGTCTCCAGCATGCAGGTCCCAGCTCGACCCCATGGTCGAACCCGCCAGCGCACGGGTTTCGATGCGACCGTCTGCGGTGCTGACTTGCAAAGAATCAAAGCGCCCGGCGGCACGAATGTGGCCATCGCCGGCGTGCGCCCGCAGAGTCCCATCAACGGATTCAATCTCCTGGCTGCCATCGCTGCTTTCGAGGTCCATGTCACCTTTGAAATTACTGAGCTTTATAGAACCATCGCCGGTATGGAGATTCACACGGCCTTCACGCGGCATATGGATTTCCACGTTCACGCGGTAGCTACGGATATTCACGCAAACAATGCAGATATGGTGCTCGTGCGGCAAACGGACTTCAAGCTCAACTGAATCCCCGCTCTGGCGCTCGAGTACCCTGACCCCACCCTCACCAATTTTCCAGTGTTCTGACGTCACCCGGGCCTCAATTGTGTTCTGGTCCCAGGTATCCACGCGGATGTTGGCATCGCTGGTCTCTACGCGAAGCGCCGGTTTGCCGGTAATAATAAAAGTCTTCGACCACTCGTCCGCACGAGCGACAGAAACCAATGCAAACAGCAGCAACAGCAGCTTTGAAATACGAATCATTTGGAGCTCCTCACCCCAGAAAACACACCATTACTCCTGGGTTCCAGACGCTGATACGCAGCTTTGGTGAGCACGGTTCCCCAAAAATCGCTATGAGTAGGCCAGTCGTACCAGCGTGCGCTCTGAAAATGGCACATAGAGCAGCGCCGCGGTTGCCGCAAACGCCGCACCGAAACCGATTCTCTGCGCCATCAAAAACGGCGCCACCGCCCATAACTGGTCAAGGACCAAAATCGCCAAGAACAGTTTCTGGAACTTCTCCCCCAACCGGCGATAATCGAAGGCCGATGCAGTAAACAGATAACACCGCAACGGAATTCCTACGCCTGCCGTGGTCACGACAGCGACCAGAATGGCAGCCGCGACCCATCTGGGAAGAAATGAATCAGTGACGCGATCGATTTCCGGCAGTCGAAAGAGGGCGACGAGATAGAACACCAGATACATGATCTGAATCAGCCCGAACAAAGCGCGCGTCAGACTTCTATGTGGTAGCGGAACATCGAGTTCAGGATGCAGCGGCGGGCTATCCGGGTGATTATTCGCAGGCTCCTTCGCGGCGTCCTCCCGCCCGGATTGCACGAATTCAGTTTTTGCCAAAAAGCGGTATCCCCGCCGTGCCACGGTCTCCAGATATCGGGGACTGGAGGCCGAATCTCCCAGCGCTTCTCTCACCTTATTTACTGCGGTGTTCAGGCTGTGATCGAAGTCGACGAAAGTATCCGCAGGCCACAATTTCTGCCGCAGGTCGTCGCGGGTGACGACCTCGCCGGGTCTTTCGAGCAGGTAAGCCAGCACCTGGAACGGCTGCTCTTGCAGGCGAATCCGCATGCCGCTCTTGCGCAGTTCCCCGGCTGCAAGATTCACCTCGAAGACTCCAAAGCGTATGACCTTGTGCGCTGGGTTGGTTTGCGGTGCGGACATAGCAGAATGCGGTGTAGTGTAGCACTCGTGGCGGGGCGTTTCGCGGAAGTCAGAAAGGATCAGAAGTGGATGGGTTCCGCCTTCTGCATTCTGACTTGTTCCGCTATCGAATCCTGTCTCCCACTCCGGCGTTACAATATCTTCGTGCCTGCTGCCTCCCCACAGCACCGGCCTGATGCCCCCCGCCCGCATATCTATACCTTGGAAGCCGCGGGCCTTCTGATCATCGCCGCGCTAATCATGATCATCACCCTGGCTCGCTACTGGCATCACATTCCATGGAGTGCCCGCTGACGTGGGCGGCGAGCCGCTGCTGGTTGTAGTGCTTGGCCCGACGGCAAGCGGCAAGACCGTGCTTTCACTCAGCCTCGCAGAGCACTTTTCCGGCGAAATCGTCAACTGTGATTCCGTCGCCATGTACCGCGAGTTCGAGATCGGCACAGCTAAGCCGAGCGCGGCGGAACGCGCCCGGGTGCCTCATCATCTTCTCGATTTTGTCGATCCAACCAGCTACATCACCGCAGGCGAGTACGCGCGGCGAGCACGTGAGGTTTTGCGAAAAATCCACTCTCGCAGCAAACTCCCTATTGTAGTTGGGGGGACCGGCCTTTACCTCCGCGCGCTGCTGGAAGGACTCTTCCCCGGCCCGCAGCGTTCAGAAGAACTCCGCGAGCGCCTGCGCCAACGCGCAGCAGAAAAAGGATCGGCTCACCTGCATCGCGTGCTCAAGCGGCTTGATACCGCCGCCGCCGAGGCCATCCACGCAAATGATATGCCCAAGCTCATTCGCGCAATTGAGGTTTGTTTGGCCTCACGCCAAAAAATGTCCGAGCTGTGGAAGCAAGGGCGCCAGCCGCTCGAGGGCTTTCGCATTATTCGACTGGGGCTCGACCCTAATCGCAATGCTCTCTATGCACGCATTAATCAGCGCGCAGAGAAAATGTTCGCGTCAGGCTTGGTGGAAGAAACCGCACGACTCATGCAGAAATACGGCGATTCCGCGCGACCGCTGAGTTCTCTGGGCTATAAACAAGCGATACAACTGTTGAGAGGCGATATTGATCGTACGACCGCGCTGCAAGCCGCTCAGCAGGCTCATCGAAACTATGCCAAACGGCAGATGACCTGGTTCCGCCGCGAGCCGGGAGTGGTTTGGATGCGTGGCTTTGGCGACCGAGCGGAAATGCAGGAGAAATGCCTAGCCGTGATCGCTCGGGAAGGCCGCAAAGCGGCGAAAGAATAAAGCTTCCAGAACAAAAATCGGCGCCGCCCAAGAAGCGGCGCCTTTCGGTGCTAGTCCTGATTTACTTGCCGTCCAACGTCCCGGTTGCACCCAGTTCCCGCCGTGAAACCGCCGTCCGAGTTGCACGAGCGGCTGCACTCACGCCGGCCGCAGCGCCGTAACGCTCCAGCAACATGGGAACCATTGCGTTCTCGGCTTCTTTCACAAAGGTCAGGCGGCCTTCCGGGCTGAGATCGATGCGCACGAAGTCCCCCAGCTTTACTTGGCTGGTTGCAACCAGGTTAGCCAACTGAAAAACAACGTGCCGCTCGATGGCACGTTTCAAATGCCGCGCGCCATACTTGGGATCTGTTCCTTCGTGCAGCAGAAAATTCTTCACTCGCGGCGTGCAACTGAAGACGAACTGATTCGTCGCCGAAGCCATCAGAATGCGCTGCTGCACCATGCCCAGCTCGATTTCCAGAATCTGTTGCAGGTGCTCCGAGCGTAGAGTCTTGAACACGACCGTTTTGTCGATTCGGTTCATGAACTCGGGCGTGAACTTGCGCCGCGCCGCTTCGGTTGCAGTGCGGTTGATCTTTTCATCGAACGTCGCGTCTACTTCGGTCGGCTTCTGCGCGAATCCCATCCCGCCTTCAACCAGGTTGCTCATCTCACCAGCACCGAGGTTGGAGGTCATAATGATGATGCACTGCGACAGGTCGACACGGCGATTATCGCCGAGGGTCAGCGTGGCCTTATCCAAAATTCCCAGCAGCAGTTGCCAGAGTGCGTCAGAGGCCTTCTCGATCTCATCGAACAGAAGGATTGAGAGTTTGAGCTTGTCCGTGTGCCATTGGTTGAGCGCTTCCTGCGTAAGCAGCGGATGCGTCTCACGATGACCCAGATATCCCGGAGGCGATCCGATCAACTTGGCGATCTCGTGGGAGTGCTGAAACTCGGCGCAATCAATCTTGATGGAGGCGCGCGAATCGCCGAACAGCGCCTCTGCCATCGCCTCGACTACGCGAGTCTTGCCTGAGCCGGTCGGACCGAGAAACAGCAGGTTGCCCACCGGGCGGCCGGGAGGGTTCAATCCCGCCAGGAACATCTGATAAATCTCCACCACCTTTTCCACCGCCTGGTCCTGGCCTACAATCTTGCGGCGAAGCGCGCCTTCAAAGTCTTTGGCGTCACTGCTGCGGCGGGTAGGGTCAAGCACTGCGTTGAGGACGGTTTTCATAGGGTCAAGCCCTCGTCTTTCTTTTCCTTGGGCCGCGTCCGATTCCTGAGAGACTGAGTCATGGGATATGTCATGGCAAAATTTGTCACCTTCCCTGTGCCTGAACAATCCCCATTACTGCAAACGACTCGCCATCTTCGGGCAACAGCCCATCATCTACTCTCTACTAGCCTTAGATGCGCAGCCCTCAAAAAGAGAGTCAGGTACAAGCCCCAGTGAAATCGTGTAAAGGGAAAACGTTTGCGCAGCATCCGGGAACTTTCTCGGCGCGTCTAACTGCTGGACCTCAGCAGTCCCCCCGGCGTTGGCCGCTCGTAACTGGCGCTTGGCTGTGGGTCCGTTTAGCATCACGGAAGCATTTTTGTTGATGGAGAAAAACTTGCGTCGTCTCATTTGGGTTTCGCTGCCTATCATGTTTTGCCTTTCCCTCATAGGATGGCGCATGATTTCGGCGGCGCAGTCAGCTCAGCCGCAGTTGGTACAAGCCTCCAAGCCGTCGATTGCGGTCAGTTCCACGAGCAACAGCCCAACGCCAGCAGTTGCGCCCCCGGGGACCACACTGTATGTAGCTAAGCGCGGAGACAGTATTCCTCTTGTGGCTCGTCATTATCTTTCTCAGACTTCATACCTGACTTCCACCGAATTGGCTCAGGCAATTCGCAATACCAATGCCGACGCCCATGGCACATTTCTAAAACCCGGACAGCAGGTAATTATTCCGGGAATCCTGGACGCGCCGATCATAGAGAAATCTGTTCCGGTGGCACGCGATTTCGAAGTCCGGGCAGTGTACCTGACCGGAGTGATGGCGGCAAGCGATCGCGGCATGCGCATTATCCGACGCTGGCGCGAGGTGGGCGGGAATGCAGTTGTGTTCGATATCAAGGATTCTGATGGTGCTGTAAATATCCCATTTGAGCATCCGCTGCTCGGAAGCCATCGCTCTGCCATTCGCGATTTACCCAAATTTGTGCGCTTTGTTCACTCGCAAAACATGCACGCCATTGCGCGCATTGCGATTTTCCGGGACGAGCGCCTGGTCACCACCCATCCTGAGCTTGCCGTGAAATCACGTAAGAGCGGCCAGGCTTGGCGGGAGAACGGGAAGCTGGTTTGGACCGATCCTTCTCAGCCCAAAGTTCAGGAATTTGACATCGCGCTGGCCAAGAAGGCAGCCGAATCCGGGGCGGACGAAATTCAGTTCGATTATGTGCGCTTCCCCGCCGAGGGTGACCAAAAAGACGCCAGCTTTGTATTCCAAACCGCGCATCCCGAGTGGCACCGCACCGATGTAATCGCAGATTTCCTGAAGCGCGCCTATGCCGAGCTACACCCGATGGGTGTTCTGTTGTCTCTGGATGTATTCGGGGTCATGGCTTGGCAGCGTCAGGTTGACCTTGCACATACCGGCCAAGACATCGTGAGCATGGCGAAATATTGTGACGTGCTCTCACCCATGATTTACCCGTCACACTTCTTCGGCATGGATGGCTATGCCCGCCCCGGCGATGCGCCTGAACACTTCATCGCCGAGTCGATGGACCGGTTTGAGCTGATCACCAAAGGCAGCGGAGTCGTAATTCGCCCGTGGCTGCAAGCCTTCCGCTGGCGAACGAAAACCTATTCGCCCAAATACATTGAAGTACAGGTGCTGACCGCCAAGAACAAAGGTGGGATTGGATTCTTGTTCTGGAATGCCGGCAACGATTACAGCAAGCCGTTTGTTGCCATGCCGGAGATGAGCGGGGCCAAGGGCCAATACTTCCGGGGAGATGAGCTGTCGAATCCCATTCACGCCGATCTCAAACCAGCAGGACAGGTCGCGGCAACAGCATCTCGCTGATGCTTCGGCCAGTTTCGCTGCTGCCCCTCAAGATTCAACGATTAGCCAAGGTCGGTGTGGTCACACCTGGGGAATCACTCATTATTGCTCCAAGAATAGGGCGCCAGCAGGCCTTTTCCTTTCCGGAACTCGCGCATCTGTTTTTGCTGGTGGGTTCGGATTCGCAGCGAAGATCTGGGCTTTCCCGTGCACAACAACACGAAGCCAGCCTGGCGATCCTCGGGTAGATAAACCAGAGAATCGGACTGGTCGACTTCACCGCCGTTCTCAAGCCGTCCGGCGCAGGTTAGGCAATATCCTTGGAGGCAAAGCGCAGGCAGGACAATCCCGGTGGCGAATGCTGCGTCCCAAATGTGCTCGTCCCGACCCATCTGGATCGTGCGCTCTTCTGAATTAGGCAGTACCAGCGTGATCTGGAATCCTTCAGGCCCTGACGCCATATTTTCCCACGGTAGTCCTGCCTGGCCAGAAAGCCAAGCAGGACCACGGGGTTAAGTTCTACGGGTTGTAGAATTTTGCATTCTTGCTGTAGGGCGCGTGTCCCGGTTCGCCGCGGCGGAAGTGTCCGGAGGGGATGGTCTTGTCGTCGCGCTCATGAGCCAGCAATTCGATGAACCAGGCCTCGTGCTCGATCTCTTCGTTTAGAATGCGCGACGCCATGTCGTAGGTACGCGGGTCCTTGCCGAAGGTCATGTCGCAAATCTCGATCCAGCTGCGAATAGCGCAGCGTTCGGACTCCAGCAGCAGGGTCAGAATATTCACCGCCGTCGGCGGATCCGGCAGTTTGGCCGCGCGGCAACCCGCCTGATCATGGAACGCGGGCAGGTCGTTCGGCAATTCGCCGCCAAGTTCGTAGATGCGAGGCACGATCAGCTCCCAATGAGCGCGATCCTCGAGGCGCGCATCCTCACAAATCTCTTTGTAATCTTCATGGCCGGCCAGGTGCATGCGAAGGATGGTGTAGTAGTAATACGTGCTGGCAAATTCTGCGGCAGCGTTGGCAATTAACTTTTTGATCAGCAAGTCAACATCGACGCCACGCGCCTTGATTACTTCCACTCCCACTCGCTGGGTGACGTCGCCATGTTTGACGACTTGAACGTCTTTCTTCTCAGGCATGGAGCCTCCTTTTCAGTTTCCACTCTAGCGCCCGATCTCTGCATAGGTCTAAGATATAGTTTCTATTCCAAGCATAGTATTTTCCTTTGGCTGCGAACATCGCGATTCGAATCGCAGATTGATCTCAAATGCAACTTCATCAACTCCGTTATTTTTGCGCTGTAGCCAGGACCAGTAGCTTTACCCGCGCCGCCCAACACGAACACCTCGCCCAGCCTTCGCTCTCGCAGCAGGTCCGCAAGCTCGAGGATGAACTCGGCACCAGATTATTTGATCGCTTAGGGCGGACCGTACGTCTGACGCAAACGGGGGAGGCTTTTCTGCCCCGCGCCGAGGCCATCCTGCGCCAGGTCGGTGCTGCCAAGCTGGAAATCCAGGAGATGGCAGGAACAGAGCAAGGCAAGCTCGTAATCGGAGCCATCCCAACTATCGCGCCATACTTTTTGCCCTCATGCCTGGCCAGCTTCGCCCGAAAATTTCCCCGCGTTCAGGTTAGCGTGGTGGAGGAAGTAACCAGCGAACTGCTCAATCGAATCCAGGAAGGCACCATTGACCTCGCCCTTCTCGCCCTGCCGGTTCCAGCCTCTAATTGTTTGTCGCGCGAACTTTTTCGCGAACGGCTCTACGTCGTCGTTCCGCAAAATCACCGGCTAGCGTCGTTGCCCCGCATTCACCTCAAGCAAATCGAGAACGATCCCTTTCTTTTACTCAAGGAAGGCCACTGCTTTCGCGAAAATACCTTGTCTGCCTGCGGACGTGCCCGCTTGCAGCCCAATGTGGTCTTTGAGAGCGGCCAGTTCACCACAATCCTGGCCATGGTGGCTGCCGGCACAGGCGTCTCCGTAGTCCCCGAGATGGCGGTCGAAGAACGCGAAGGCTGCCGCTTTCTTCCGCTCGCAGAGGATAGCGCCTATCGCCGAGTAGGAATCGTGCAACTCAAGCAACACTTCCGCAGCCGCGTCCACCGCGCATTTCTGGAGCATCTGCGACAGAGTCAGGAGCAGCGAGATATACCGCTCCGGTTGCGACGTGTGGCGGTGTAAGACTTGGCAGTGCGGTTGCCAAAGCGAGCGCAAGTCCTTCAGCCAAAAGCCGATTTCAGGCTCGCCTGGATTCATCCAGCATGCGTTCTCGCAGGATGCGGTTTGCCCGGGTCTGATATCCTTTGCCTCGCTTTTTCAGCCAGGCGACGACATCGGCGTCGAGGCGCATCGAGACAGCCTGCTTCACGGGACGATAGAACCTGCCCCGGACGACATCTTTCCAGGCTGCTGGCGGGAGTTCCGGAACATCCGAAATATCGATCTGATCATCACGAACGGCGGCCAGACGGGCAAGCTCGCGCTTCTGCTTAGCAGTAAGCGTCTGCCTTGATCGCTGGTTACTTCTCACGCTCCTAGGCTCCTTCCGCATAGATACCCCCCTCGCGTCGCGTCGCCTTGCGGGCTGAGATGACTCCAATATGCCCCTCATCATCCACGGTGTGCGCCACTAGAAAAACTACTGCGTTCACCATTCCGATCGTCTGTCACCACACTTCGCCTGCTACTTCCCGGTCCTGAACGCTCAGTTGAAACGGATCATCAAAGACCAGAATGGCCGTCTCAAAGCTGATGCCGTGCTTTCGTTGGTTGGCCCGGTTCTTTCGCGCGTCCCAAGTAAATTCCAAATTTACTTTGTGTAGTTACAAATATGTATATACACTAGCTGGGTTCCGGGCAAAATGCAAACAAAAACAGCAGCGCCGGACGCTTTTATGGACTCGAGGAGCGCCGAATAGCTAAGGCACGTTCAGACCTGTAGCCCCCCAACAGCGCTGATCTGTGCTCTTTTGGTCCTTTCACCCTCAGTTATAATTGAGCGTAGTTCGTGGCCTTTTGCCCTGCCGGAATGTGCCGATAAAACTGTGCAGGAGAAACATGCATCTCTGTGCCGCACCGCCGAATCTGTCCCTTGTAAGGAGCGCCAATGGCCATCCAACAGACCGAGAAAATCTGGCACAACGGAAAATTGATCCCCTGGGACGACGCCCATATCCACGTCATGTCGCACGTGGTGAACTACGGCTCGTCGGTGTTTGAGGGGATCCGTTGTTACGCGCTCCCCAACGGCCCGGCGATCTTCCGCGCCAATGAGCACATGCAGCGCCTGGTTGATTCCGCCAAGATTTATCGGATTGATTTGGATTTTACCCGCGACGAATTAGTTTCCGGCATGGTCGAAGTGGTCAAGAATAACGGTGTGTGGCCGTGCTACATCCGCCCGATTGTCTTGCGTGGTTACGGCGAGGCGGGCGTGAATCCCTTCAATTCGCCGACTGAGGTTTATATCTGTAATTACCCTTGGGGAAAATACCTCGGAGCCGATGCCGAGCAGGGCGTAGATGTTTGCGTTTCCTCGTGGACTCGCATCGCGCCTAACACACTGCCGGCAATGGCGAAGTCTGGCGCGAATTACATGAATTCGCAGCTCATCAAGATGGAAGCCATCGTGAACGGGTACGCCGAGGGAATCGCGCTGGATGCCGAAGGTTATATCAGCGAGGGATCGGGCGAGAATGTCTTCGTGGTAAGGAATGGGACCCTGCAAACCGCGCCGCTGGGGAACTCTGTACTGCCAGGCATCACGCGGGACTCGGCCTTGCAGATTGCCCGCGACCTCGGCATTCCGATTGTCGAACAGGGAATTCCACGGGAGATGCTCTACATCGCTGACGAGGCTTTCTTCACCGGGACCGCTGCTGAGATCACACCCATTCGCTCCGTTGACAAGATCAGTGTCGGCAAGGGCGTCACCGGACCGATCACCAAGGCCATTCAGAAAGAGTTCTACGCAGTCATTCACGGAGAGAAGCCTGACCGCCACAACTGGTTGACGTCCGTCCCTGTGGGCGCCAAGCAACCTGTCGGCGTTTGATCTCCTCTGTGCCTCTCCGTGGTTTGAGGATTCAAACTATCTTCTTGTCGGAAGCGTCCGCCGCCGTGTCTCATCCGAGTGTCCGCAGGACCGCATTTCACTCCTGTACAATCACCGCAAATGAAGCCTGCCCGGCGCACAATCCTGCTCGGGATTCTGGTGCTCTGGATCTCGGTGCTGGGGTATGCCGAGCCGGTCGCGCAGTTGCATCCGACCGACTACGTAAATGACTTCGCCCATGTTCTTAACCGAACCAGTGTCGCGCAACTGGACAACATCTGCCAGCAGATCGATCAGAAAGCCCACGCGCAAATTGCGGTAGTCACAATCAACTCGCTTGATGGCTCGGATATTGAGAGCTATGCGGTTGACTTATTCCACAAGTGGGGCATTGGAAGTAAGGCGACGAATCGCGGCGTTCTGATTCTGCTGGCGGTGAAAGATCACCGCTACCGGATTGAGGTAGGCTACGGGCTCGAACCGATTTTGCCGGACGGCAAGGTCGGCGGCTTTGCGCGCGAGGCTGTACCACTGCTGCGCCAGAATGATTACAACGGCGCGGTCGCGCTGATGACCTCGCGGGTGGCGAGGGTAATTGCACAAGATGCCGGCATTCAACTCACCGGCATACAGACGCGAGCGCCAACGCCGAATCCGGAGTCAGGAATCTCGGTGGGTGGAATCCTTCTTCTTGTCATTGTTATTTTGATAGTACTGTTTACTCCACTGAGACGGCTCTTGTTCTGGTGGTTCTTGTTTGGCGGACGTGGATACGGAGGCGGCTACAGCGGCGGAGGGTGGGGCGGAGGTGGCTTCGGCGGTGGTGGAGGTGGGTTCGGCGGATTTGGTGGGGGCAGTTCCGGCGGAGGTGGAGCGAGTGGAAGCTGGTAGAGAGACGTGAATGGCGGTGGAGGTTTTGGACACTTGCTGATGGAGGCCGGGCGTCCCCGCCCGGCTGGACGGGCGAGACGCCCGTTCCTCCATCGACTTGTAGTTAGGGGGAGCAATGGTTCACGAGAAGCTGGTCAGCGAGTTTGTTGAGAAGATGCGGACGGCAGCGGGCGGCAACCTCACAAGTGTGATTCTCTACGGCTCGGCAGCAGAAGGAGAATTTCATCCGGAATATTCGGATTTGAATTTGCTGTGCGTTCTGCAGGACACGTCCTTTGCTTCCCTGAGCAAGATCGCGGGTGCTGTGGAGTGGTGGCGAAAGAAAAAGCATCATCCGCCGCTGATTCTGAGTCCGCAGGAGCTGAAAGATACCGCCGACGTTTTCTCCATCGAATTTATGGACATGAAGCAGCGGCATCGAGTGCTTTATGGAGAAGACCTGTTGAGCAATTTGGATGTCCCAATGCATCTGCATCGCTCTCAGATTGAATACGAGCTGCGCGAAAAGTTGTTTCTGCTGCGGCAGCATATATTGTTGGCAGGAAGCCGCGATAAGGATCTATGGGAACTGATGCTGAATTCGTTGTCGTCATTCACGACCCTGTTTCGGCATGTGCTGGTGGAATTAGGTGAGCCGGGCAGAAAACATTCGCGCGATGCGGTGCAGGAGTTGGCGTCGCGGATGAACTTCGATTCTTCGGCCTTCGTACAACTAATGGACGTTCGCGCAAAGAAATCTGACCGGAAACAGTTCCGCGTTACAGACGTTGCCAGCCGATATTTGATGGCAATCGAGGCTGTGACCACCGGAGTGGATAGAATGCCGAAGTCGATGGCGTCTGATCGGAAGTAGTCGGGTAGCGCCGCCGTCCCGGCGGCCCAATGGCCGGCCAGAGGCCGCTACAAGTGAGGTTGATTTTTTAGGAGAGCTTCCATGAGCAAGAGCCTGATTCTGATTATTACGTTACTGCTGATCGCCCTGCTGTCGTTCGGCAAATACGTAAGCGTCCGCAATACGCTGGTCAGCAAGAACGAGGCAGTGAAGTCAGCATGGTCGCAGGTGGACGTCGTGCTGCAACGCCGCGCCGACCTGATTCCTAATCTGGTTGAGACGGTCAAAGGCTATGCCAAGCAGGAGCAGACCGTGTTCGGGGATATCGCCAAGGCACGGTCGGCGTTGCTTTCGGCGGGAACACCGGCAGGCAAAATCGCTGCCAACCAGCAATTAGACGGCGCGCTAGGGCGGCTGCTAGCCATAGCTGAGAATTATCCGCAGCTCAAGTCGAACGAGAATTTCCTGCGCTTGCAGGATGAGTTGGCGGGGACGGAAAATCGCATCGCCGTAGAGCGCAAGCGGTATAACGATACTCTTCAAGATTACAACACCTACGTTCAGCAGTTTCCCAACAACATCTTTGCCCAGTGGGCAGGATTCAAGCCAAACAGCGCGTACTTTGCCGCTGCCGAGGGTTCGCGCGAAGTGCCAAAGGTAAACTTCTCTGCACCCAACCCAGCGCCGCAAACAGCTCCGGCAAAATAGCGTGGAAACTGATTTTGCGGTGGAGCTCGGGGCCGAGGATGAGACGCTAGAATTTCCCTGGGCAGCCGAGGAGGATGGTCTTCGTTATTACGACCTGAAGCGGCACCCGGAGCTGCTGGCAGAGGTAAAGGAAGCGCAGCGCGTGCCGGAGTTGGGCGAGTTTCTGGCGGCGATCAATACGCCTTCCAGCATTCTTGAAACTGCCAAGTGCGATGCGTGGGCCAGCTCAGAGATCATCGCAGAAGAAGAAATATTCGGCGCCGCGTGCAAATTTGGCTCGTATGTCGATCTGCTGTTCTCGGCGGAAGAACTGCGCTTCTTGTTCCTCGCGCACGAGCAATTAGCTCAGCGGCTGACTCAATTGTTGAAGCGGGTTCCAGAGATTCCGGCAGCGGCAGAGTTTCTGATCCGGCGCTGCTACTTTCGTCACGATAACGAGGCTCGCGAGGGCTTCTATATCACCTTCTATCTATTTGGATATGCCGACGAGCAGGAACGCGCCCGGCATCAATGGGCGATTGGATTGAAGCTGGTGGAAAACGCCATCCGGCAGATTTCTGCTTCATGGAAATTCACGCGCTGACTGGTTTGCGAAACCATGCCAGCACAGCCGTTCCTCTTCCCTTCAGTTTGGTGCGCATTAGCGAGAGGAAAAGCATCGAAAGGAAAATCGCGAGCAGGCCGAATGATGCAGTGCGAATATCCTGTGCGCGTTTGGGCAATATAGAGAAACGGCCGTAGACAAATTCAATGTGCACCCAGTACACCAGCAGCGATGTTTGGCCCAGCTGTATCAGCGGGCTGAAGCCCCATTGTCCAGCGCCCCAGCGGCACCAGGCGTAGACGGCCGAGAGAATTATGAGCAGCAAACCGACGCGGACGAGGAAAAAATTAGGGCTGGTGTGCCAATAGTCGTACACCGGATAAAGCTGCCAGGGCCGCGCATCAAACCATCGCGCCAGATAGATGAGCGCGACTCCGCCGCCCGCGACCAGCGCGAATGTCCGGCTGCTGTGACTGCGTCCCCAGCCGCTCGACAGGAACAAGCCTATGGCTAGGCCGGCAAAAGCGAAACCAGCCCAGGGAAAGATCGGGAAGAGCCACGGCTGGGGTTCTCCGAGATTGTGCACGCCGTTGATGTAGGATTCGAGCGGCCAAGGGAGCCAGTGCGGACGCCAGGTTGTCCACAGCGGAGGCGTCATTAGTGCGATCGCTAAAGCGATTGCTGCTGCCGCTCCGGCCAGCGCAACAGCCTGGTGCGATCTTGCGATCCAGAAAACTATCCCGCAGTTCACTCCCATCAGCATCATGGAAATGCCGATGGTGTTGAGAATATCCACGCGGAACAGATCGCTCCACGGCGCCCATCCCCAGGCGATGAGATATTCCTGCACGCGAAACAGTAACCCCAAACCAAAAATTTCAGCGCCGCGGCGGATGGTGGTGCGCGCGATCTGAGAAGCCATTAGATCCTTTTGCCGCAGCTTGTCGACCACGAGCGCAAATGAAATTCCCGCAAGAAAGAGGAACAACGGCGCAGGCAGCGTGCCGCCTAATTGCGACCACATGAAGAAGGTACTCTTGCGTGCCTCGGCGCTAAGCCAGGAGTCGTAACAATGCGTCTGAAACATCAGGACGCAGGCCAGCCCACGCATCCAATCGATGTAGGCCAAGCGCGATGAAGAGCGCACTGAAGAGTAAGACACGAAGCCGCCTCGCGGTCAGGTGGGTAGTATAAGGCGGCGGGTAACGACGTTTGACGGTAGACGAACGCAAAGTACAATCAAATTGAACACGGGCCCGTAGCTCAAGCGGATAGAGCATCGGATTTCTAATCCGAGGGTTGCAGGTTCAAGTCCTGCCGGGCCTACCAAATCAAGCGCTTGCCTCGGGCTTCGCAACATCTCGCAACAACTGAGCGGACACTCTCTCGATCGGCGTCACCAGCTCTCCGATCTCGACGTGGTCGTACACGTCCATCGCCAAGTGCACGTTCGAGTGACCGAGCAGAGTCGACACGAGCTTCGGGTGCGTTCCTTCTCGGCGCAGCTGCGCGGAGAAGAAGTATCAAGGCCTACCCGCCCCGCTGAACTACGATACGAAGAGAAAGCCTTCGTCTGAATAGCTGGCCAAGGCAGCCTGTCGTGCATTCTGATGAATGGCAATCAAAGCCGCGAGATTCGCAGAATCATCGTAACCGCCCAGCCAATCAAGTGGCGGAGTTGGCGGAAGTGGAAATTCCAGGCGAGCGGGCGCGCAGTGCGGGGTTCGCTCGCCGCGCGGCGCAAGAAAGTGGTACATAATCGAAAATAAAATAGCTAAGACTATGATGTGGATCATTTTGATAGCTTAGCATCCTTCTTCTTACGAGCTGGATACCATGAACCGGGGCAACCTGGAGCAATTCAGGGTAAGCCAGAATGATTCAGCGGATGGGCTTTTGAGTCTTTGGCTTTGTCGATGTCGATTTGAGCCGGTTGCCTATCGAGAATGTCATGTCTGAGATTTCATCGGTCTGAGTGACAAGCCCCTTGTTCGACTCGACGGTTACACAGAATCGCTCCGCTGGGTCAAGCAGGGGATGGTCTGACAAATTCCAAGGACCTGCCTTGTAGATGGTTGCTGCTCCCGGCTCAAGAGCGCGGGGCGAACCTTTTGCTGGCTGAAAGGTGATCGAATCGCTATCCCGGGTCTCTGGACACGGGACAATGAGTCGCACTTGCTTGACGTAGAGTGGATGCTGCCCGATGTTGATAACCTCCGCAAAGAGCCCGTTTTTCTTTAGGAATGATGCGTCTAAGTCCAGGTCGACTCGATTTTTACCTGTTTTAGTTACGGAGCGGATCATCTTGTAGTCAGGGAAGGAAATCGAGAACCTGACCAAAGCCTTGTCTGTCAAGCTTTCCTCGTGTACATGCACTTGGCACCCTAAACTTACGACACTCAGCACGAATCCAAGCACACCCAAAATGGACGCGAGCGTAGACCCGCTGCGAGACGATTTCGGCTCTTGATTCATTACTGCTCAGGATAGCTTCTGCGATCACAAACACCAAGGCTGTGGGGCGGCTAGATGAAAGGTGGTTACGTCTTTGCAGCAACTTTCGCAACAGCCACGCTCGAAACAGCCCGTCCGGTGCCTATTTTCGCCGAGAGCCCGCCAGCAGGATCACTGGTTTAGGTAGCTTGCACAGCCAGCTTTCTAATCCGAGGGTTGCAGGTTCGAGTCCTGCCGGGCCTACCAGAATCTTTGGCAACCTACTTCGCTTCCAAGCATTTCTGGCCCGTGCACCGGAACTGGGGTCTTTTTCCTTGATTTCCTGGCCACAATCCGGTTGCACGTCAGCCGCAAATATGGGATAGTGCGCCTTCCCCCGCCAGAGGTTACTATCATGGCGGTTTTTCTATTCGATTCAGCGGGTGGTGATGCCGGGAGCATTTTGTTCCTCGCTCTTCTGATCCTAGGACTCTATTTTTTACCTAGCATCCTCGCCTGGAACAAAGGCGACTTTGGATCGGTTCTGGCCATCAATTTCTTTCTCGGATGGACGCTGGTCGGGTGGGTCATAGCGCTCGCGTGGGCACTAAAATCCGAGCCAAAACCGACTCAAGTCGTGGTTCAGCAATCGGCCCCGCAGGTCAATCCGCCCTCCGAACTGTGCCGCGCATGCGGGAAATACTCACCGTGGGGTTCGAGATTCTGCAATAGCTGCGGGCAGCCGTTCACGATGGGCGGGAGAGCGTAGTCTCGCGCCCGCATCGGTTGTTCTTTCGGAAACTCGGGGTAAGGGAAGGTCCTCACGCAAAGCTGCCTAGCTCACTCCGGCATCGTTCTTATTGGCAGGTATGTTTTCCCACGAAGCGCACAACACTTTGCTGGGAGGTCCCTCGCTGCGCTCGCGGTTTCGGCTGAGGGCTCCCGCTCCACTCACGCCCGCAAAACGCCTCAAGCTGCACAACCGTGAATTCTAGGAATTGACCTTCCTCAGCGACTAGCCTGATGCTTGGTCATGCGCCTGCCCGCGAAGAGTGCAACGCCGAGGGTCGCAGCGGTGATGAACAGCATGGTCGGGGCATCACCTTCCGGAACTCGTACGGTTTTCGGATTGTCCTTCGGATGCGGCTTTGCCACAACCTGGACTGCGCTCACAGAGCAGAAGACCGCGAGGAGGAGAAGACTACCGAGATAGCCAATGACTCGTGCTTTCATAGGGACCCCCAAGAACCCAACCTTAATATCACGGGCCCGTGGCCGATGGAATGGCACGACAGTGGGTGAAAATCCTTTCACCGACCACGACGGGCCCTGTTGACCGCCAAGGGCCTCATCGTGCCTGGCACCTCGGTGCCAATTTTCCGGGCATGCGGGTACAGTGAAGTGAAGCGTGAAACTCTTTTCAGCCACTGGCGTGCCATTTGCATGGCCAGCTTTCCGTCGTATCGTCCTTCCACCCCCTCTGGGACTGCTCGGCGTGAGTGCTCCGGTCTCACACCGAAACGGGGCACTCATTGCTCACTCGGAGGGCATCAGGTGTCGCAATCGGAAGCGGTTCGAGACTACGTTTATCGCAATTACATTGTTCCAGCCAGAGCGATCAAAACTGCTTCGATCACGATTGTCGCTGCTGATGTGCTCAGGGCGTTAGGGTTCGACAACGAGCAGATGTCCCTGGTTTGTGACGCTCTGGATGCAATGAAATTTCAGACGGACCATGGCATTCGCCTCGTAGAAAGAAACGGCCCCAAGCACGGCGCAACCGCCACCTTCAAGTTTTCTGTTTAACCCGCACAGCAGCGGGGTTCACGCCGGCCTACCAAAATCTTCTTAACCGCATCAACAATATGGTTTGCATGGCCAAGAAGGAAAAAAATCAAATTCGCGAACTTCAGGGCTGGCAGGAAATTGCCGAGTTTCTAGGATTGCCGGTCGCGACAGCACAGCGATGGGAGCGGTCAGGAATGCCGGTCCATCGCGGTGGGCGGTATGTATATGCCCTGCCTGATGAGTTGAACCGTTGGATAGGGAAAGAGTCGCGTTCGCGTTCTCCCGTCCATATTGCAACGGAAAGCGCCGACCTCACTGCCGATCTGAAACGTGCGCTTTCCGAAACTCGGCGTAAGGGAAGATCCTCACGCAAAGCTGCCTAGCTCACTCCAGCATCGTTCTCGTTGGAAAGTATGTTCTCCCAGAAGCGCACAACATTTCTTTCGAATATCCCATCCAAAACCCATCGAGGTGTTCCTATGATTCAATTTGTGTTCGACTCTTGCGGTAGGGTGAAGGCGCCAAGGGAGACTTGGATTGTTGGCATCGCAGCAGAAGCGGTAGGAATGACCGCTGCTCGCAGGGAGGTCACGATCAAATCAGATTGGGACAGAGTAACGGCTGTGCATCCATTGGCTGTCCACTTCTGCTCGCTTAAATGCAAGGACGACTACATGGCTGAACTGTTCGCTCCTGAAGCTTCTTCGGAAAAAGTCATGGTTGGTCCAACGGAAGTCGTGGTGGAAAGGAGTGGTCCAGCAATACGGAGAGTTGTGACAAAGCTTAAAAGCCGCAGCCCACGAGGGAAGAAGCGTGCGGCCTGAGCGCCGGACTATCCATTGAGGCGGGCGGCGGATGACTGCCCGTTGATGATCTGCTTGATACACGGCTTTTTGACCGCAGTTGAAGCAAGAAGCGTGCAGTTTCAGAATGGGTCAACATTACAGGAAGCAGAAACATCTCCCACCGCAGACCGCTGCCTGTTATCCTCTTCTTGTTTTAATCGCGGACAATGGATAATCCAACAGGACCTGCGCAACAACAACTGTTGTCCCTATTGCAGACGGCGAAAAACCCTCTAAAATATCTCACCCCAAATGATTGGGCGCTAATCATAGACAAAGCTAAACGACTGAGCTTTAAGAAAGATGAAAAACTGGTTTCCTACGGGAAGCAGTCGAGAACACTGTATGTGTTGGGAGCAGGCAAGGTCAGCATAGCGGTTTCCGGAACCAGGATCGCGCAGATTGGGCCCGGTGAGATTTGTGGTGAGATGGCATTTCTGGAAAATAGCGTCGCCAGTGCTACGGCGACTGCTGAAGGAGAAGTCGAGGCGTACTCTCTCGAGTGGTCGGTGTTGGAGGATTTGTTTGAACTGTTTCCTCACCTTGCGTCGCGGTTCTACCGCTCAGTCGCGGTGAATCTGTCGCGGAGACTTCGGGAACAAATCGTGGCTAAGCAAAGCGGAAAGGGATAATTCGCTCAGAGGATACTTGCTCACCATCAAGGGCGATGCCGGTGCCCGCCGGATTACGCGACGTAGGCCTTGTTGAACACTGCCTGTCAAAGCTGCTGATTCACATTACCAGCGTAGCCACGCCTGTGCCCGCTAACGCGGCCGCCCAGATCAGGTCCAGGTTGATCCACGCCTTTCGCAGCAATCCTAGCCCGAGTTTTTCGAAGACCAGCAGCGCCGTGCCAGCCGTAACCAGCAGGTATGCTGCAGCGTGCAGCATAGTCGCGCTAATCGCAGCGGCGGGCATTCCAGAGACATTGTCAGTGAGACCACCAGAAGCATGGGCGGTTGACATGCGGAGGAACACGGGGAGCACCATGACTCCGGCGCCATGGACCGAGGCAACAAGAAAAGACCAGAGGGTCAACTGACCAATTCCCACGCGCATGCCTGCCCACCGCAAGTGTGAATGGCGGAACAGACAGCGCACCCCCATACCGACCAGGACTGCTGCAACCAACCAGCGAAGGTAGTGAACCGGTATGGTGAATCCTGCGATCATTGCGACGAGGATGGCGGTGAAAATCGCGAGCGCGTGACCCAATGCAAGTGGTCCCAAAGCGCGCAACACGGCGCTTCGCCGGTGCTCTTGCAGTCCCTGCGCCACTGCAAAGAGCCAGCCCATTGCGGGGTTAATTCCATGGAAGGCGCCCAAGATGATCAGCGTCGTCCATGAAGTCAAGTGTTCGTAAGTCACGGTTGCTCCTCACGAAAAGCAAAACGAGTCCGACGAAGAATCGCCGCCTTCGAGGCGTACCTGGTGAGGCCGCATCGACTCGAAATGAACGAAGAGCTTCGGGTCCAGACGCATCCCGCTATTCGGATCGACATCAAGCTTTGCCAGCCAGCCGCGAACGCCGTCGGGATAGAACTGCTCATCCCAGGTGCGATAGAGCGAGTTGGTGAGGTAAACGCGCTTTCCATCGCGGCTGATCTCGACCATCTGCGGTCCTCCGTTAAGCGCCACATCGGGATAGCTGCTGTGCGGCTGACGACGTACGATGCCGCCAAGCTTCACGGAACCGGCCTTGGTGGGCTGGAAAGGATTCGAGACGTCATACTGCAGCAGTTCGCCTGTGCCCCAACAGGAGACGTACAAGAACCGGTCGTCCAGAGAAAGGTTTATGTCAGTGACCAAAGGTGGTACCGCCTTGAAGCCTTTGAGCAGTGGAGGCAACTGTTCGGGATCGGCTGCTTCCGCGGGGATCTCGATCACCTTGCGAATCTTCCACGAGCTGCTGCCGTTCGTGCCCTCGCGATACCAGAGCCAGATAGAAGAGGAAAGATCCTTCAACGAAGTGACCACGCCCACAAACCCATACGTCTTGTTGGGATCGTGCGCGGGCCGCAGTTCCAAAACCATCTGCTGTTCGGGCCCAAGATCGAGAACCTGCTGGTGACGGCGCTCGCGTAGATCCCAGACATGCAATGCGTGGCCATATTTTCCCGCGACCAACAGTTCGGGGTTGATCCCGTCTTCGACCATGCTGGGTGTGCCCCATTCGCTGGTGATCATCGTGTCATGCCCGAGATGCCACCAGAAGTCGTAGGCGAGGAACTGTGGACCGCGATCCTCTTCCCACCGGCCCTTGATCTCGAATGTGTCGGGATCCATGACAAAGATGCCCCCTGGACCATCAGCATTGCTCGAGCCAATTGCATTGATGTAGATACCATCTGGACCGCAATGCGAAGTGTGAGGCCTGCTATACCCGGTACGCTTCAGCACAGTCTCAGGCTCAATGACTTTCACCAGCTTCGGGTTACGTGGGTCGGGTTTGGTATCAATGATGTGAATACGCGATGAGCGTAAACCGGGCACGACCAGATAGCGGCGCTCCATGTGTGGATGGGGTGAGTAGGGGCAAAGGCAGGAACTGCAAGCATTCCAGCCGAAGTGGTGGAGCTCGTCCCCGGCAAAAGGCATTCTCGTCTCGGATACGACTTGGCCGAAATTCGGCGAACTGGGATCGACATCCAGCAACGCCAGTGCATCGCTCTGTCCATCTTGCTTCGGATTTAGCAGGGTGACGAATGCCAGCTTTTCGGGAGCCGCCTCCATCGCCATTTTGGGAGAAGGATAAAAGGTCGGGTCGGGCCGCAGCGCAGTCCTCAGGGTAGCCATATTTGATCCTCCATCATCAATGCATTTCAACGTTCCGTCGGCCTGATTCGTACAACCGGATTTCCCCGCAGAACGCAATTCTACGCTTCTAGTGGGTTGGGGAAAACTCGATTTGAGGCACTCGGATACACGGGGGCTTCACGCCACGGCACCCCTGTTCCAAGCTTCATGGTAAAACGCTTAAGGGAAATGGCAGATTGGGTTGAGCGATCCGCCTGCATTGACTTCGCGACGCACTTGGCTCCGCACTACTTACGTGCGCCAGCGGACCGGCCTCTCATGGCCCGGAGCTGAAGATCGTCGGCTAGTTTGAAGGTGAGCTCTGTCTCAGCGGGAATTTCCTTCTTGCGACCTCTGTAGACCTGAGCGCCGGCGCCTCCGGCTCCTCCCACAAGGGCTCCGATAGCCGCTCCCTTACCGCCCCCAAGCAGAGCACCCAGCACCGCCCCGACCGCGGCCCCGCCTCCAACGTATTTAGCCGTGCGTTTGTTGGCGCCCAATCCGCCCGGACTGGATTTTCCCGCAGCGCTGGTGATCGCATATCGGCGGCCATTGATGGTAACGGAGCGCAGGTCTAGCGTCGTGTCATCGCCGTTTTTCATTGCGACCAGCCGCGCCGGGCTGCCGTGCGGGATCAGGACCGCACCCGAGCTGTCTTGGACGTCCTGACTCACGGTAGCGGAGTAAGCGCTTCCCGCAGCCGGCTTCGCAGGAATGGCGCCGTCGGTGCGCACTTTGATCTCGGCGCCTTTGGGAATCACGTGGTTGGTTTGGGCGAACGCAGAAATCGTGAGCAGTAGCAGAAATGCAAATGCGTTTTTCATGGCTCTTCCCCTGCCGGCGGACCTGCAGTGAAGATGTATTGGAATGCCTGATGAGTTGCCCCCGTAGCTAGGCCATCCGGAGAGTTGAGGCGGTCCTACACGTCTGCTGTGGATGGTCCGAAATGAACAGCGCATTATCGGAGCGAGAGATCCCTGAGTGATCCGGCTTGATGTTCAGGGCTTTCGCTTTTAAGTCCGTGGACGCGCAGCAGGCACGAAGCCGTCACGTACATCACAAAGCATTCGAGAGCAAAAGGCAGGAAGCCGAGATAGCCTGGAACCGGCATCTCAAAAATCTTCCAGCTTTGAAAGATGGGAAAAATGTAGTGCCATTTGGCGGCAGCCCAGTAATTCCAGAATTCCCAAAACCAGCCGCAGGCAAACCCGGACACTAACAAAGAGTAAAACCGCGAGCGGCGCCCTGCCGTGAAGTCACCGATGAGCGACGGTAAGCCGAGCCGGTAATTGATGGGATCCAAGAGGAACACAAAGCCGATCCAAACCAGTGCGAACAAGTGCCTTGCGACAGGTTGCGGCGCAATCAACGGGGCAAGAAGACAGATCGCGCCAAAAAAGACCATTCCGCGCCGGGCCGGTAACGAAAATTTGATGGGAGGTCGTGGTGGGAACCAACCGAAGGATTCAATCAGGTCGGCAGTTTCGAAGATGCCTGGAAAGATGGTCGCAAATGACCAGCCATAGCCCAGCAGCGCAAACGGCCAGGCTACCGGCACGCCAATATAGCTCCAGTTCTGCAAGCGCAAATTGTAGGCTTCAAAGATCAGCCAAAGCGGGATCGAAAGCGCGGCGATACACACAAACTTTCTGGGCTCATCGCGCAGGAGGGAATGCCCCCGGACCGCAAGTACGGCCGCATCCGCCAGCAGGACATAGCAAGTCCAGGCAATCGGTGTGAAATAAATTGCGACCGGCTCAAAGCCTCGGAACAGGAGCCATTCGGCGATTATCAATCCGATCAGACCAGCCCAGCCATACGCCGACAACCTGGCTTGCCGGTGTCGAGCGAATTCAACGCACAGAACCGTCGCAGTCAGGAATGTTATCGCCAGCCCAAGCAGGGTCATGAGCTATGCTAACGCGGGATGATGCGTATAATGCGCCTCATTGAGCGTGCCGTATGCGCTATCTGGTTGCGGTATCCCTTCTGCCGTTCCTGATCTCGCCGGTCTTTGCCGAGAATCAGGGAAAAGCCTCAGACACTCTCAATCAAAAAAGTGGGGCACCGGACGCATGGGGGATTATTTCTCCTTCTGCCTCGGCTGACGTCAACGCCGCGTTCGCAGGCATAGAGCGCGATGCGCAACCAACATGCCTCAAGATGCGCAGCTACTATGTTGAAAGAGAGTCGAAGCATTCCGACGTTACACATCCGATTGGCTATTCGACCTGCACGCCGTCGGAGCGATTCGCTGTCAAGCGCGCCGAAGACAACCGAGAGAAATGATTTAAAAAAATCCCCCGGATTGTGGAGGTGAGTGCTACCCGGGGGGAGGCCGCAGAATCAGGCGCGCGCCTTTCCAGCCAAATTGATGACATCTTATCGAGGCAGAGGGTAACACTTGAATCGGGTGCTTACCCGATTACTATGTACCTCAATTGTGTTTAGATGAGCGACCTGGCGAGGCCAACAGCTAGCGACCTCTGCCGCAACTTCACCTCAGTGGCTAAAGCCTTATTCCTTTGGGGAGGTTACGGCGCGTCTGAAGACGCGCCCTTTCAAATCGTTTCTAACTTATTGCGCGAAGTTTTGGGACGCGATACTAAGAGGTGGTTCTAATCTTTCAGCGGCACAATCGGCCGCTCCCCTTGGCAGTAGGTGGCAACGCGCTGCAGGCCGCCCCCGGCCTCCGGAATCATTCGCACCGGGCCATAGCAATAGACAGCGTGTCCGTTTTGGGCTAGAAACCAGCGGCCACCTTTGCGCGCGCGTTGCACCGTATAGTCAAGGGGCGAGCGTGGCGGCAGCAACCTGAGGGAGCCGGGCAGAGACAGCGATAAGAGCAACGTGGCCAGAACTTTCATCGGGTCAGGCTTGGCACTGCAATTTAAATAACTACGAGCGTCCTGCGTTCATCCGCTTCATCAGCCGCAGCCTTAGGCGGTCTCCGCGGAAATGCTTTGCGAGACTTACCCGCGCTCTGCTCGTTCCTGGCTTGGTTCCGCGGAGTCACCTGGGAGGGTGACCCCTGCGGCTTAACCTGAGTCGACGGAGTGTTTGCCTGCGGTTTCGCTTTGGGATTGTGCGCCTGTCCAGCGGCATGCTGGGCTTGAGCAGATTTCCCATTCATTGCGGATAGCTGGCTGCTGTCGCCAAATAACTGCCGGATCAGAGAACGCTGGGAATCGATGGTTCGCCCCTGCTCCATCACTAGCTTGGCGAGCAGGCCGTAAGAAATCAGAAACAATACAACAAGAACCGGAAGCATCGAGTGCTTCGGTTTGGCGTCCACCGCTTGAATCGTCGAATCCAGCAATTGGCACCCCGTTGGCGCCCCGGAACAGCAGGCATCTCAGCAAAGTGCAGCTTCTAAGCCAACGCCGATATACGATCTAAGCTGCTCCATAAATGGAACTTACGACGGTAAATTTCGTGCACGTCGGAGATAATGCAGTGCAAGTCGCTGCATATTATTGGTAACCCGTCACTCGTTACCCCGCCGGCAGAATCGGAATTGCCGCACGGCTTCGGCGGGCCCTCGTCCGGGCGGACGAGCGAGACTCGCCCTTCCCCTCGGTTCGAGGGGAATAGGTCTCTTGATTTCATAGCGCCCCCCGGCTCTCCGATCGTCGGCGTTTCTAGATCTGCTGACGCGACGATCTCGAAACGCCCACCAGTCCGGCACTCAAAGGAGTGCCTCAGTCAATGCCTGATTGTGCGGGACTGCTCTCGTCAGCGTTTTTTCTCCTTCCCCTAGGGAATGTACCTTATTGAACAATCAACTGAAGAGCGGGATAGTCCTTTTTGTGTGCCGTAGCTCATGCCCGCCTCCGAGGAAACAGTCCGCCAGCTTTGTGCGAAGGTCTTGGCGGCGCAAAATGAAATCGCCGTAGAAAAGGCTCTTTCGGAACTTCAAGACGCTACGAAGGATTATTTGCAGAACGCAGACATCGGAACGCAGACACTCCGCTCCAACGATGAAGCCGCCTAACAGTTGATTCCCCACGGACGCAACGGAACTGGATGGCAATTGACGAGGTTCATGGGTCATGAATATTCCCCTATTCGCGCTCGTAAAATTATATCCATCGGACTGGTATCTGCTTGTCATCGTAGTGCCGTTATGTTTAGCAGGCATTTGGCTTCTGTACGGCGAATTGCTCAAGTGGTCGAAACAACGAGTAGAGCTATACGGAGCGCGTCCCGCGCGTATCCTCGATGTGCCGACCAAAGAGGCGGATGTGCCGACCAAAAAGGCGGCGTGACTGTCAAAGGTTCGGCAACGAAACCACGGTCGCTCGAAGAATGGTTCTGGCGTCTGGTTTTCGTGGGCGTGGTCTGCGACTTCCTCTATCTAGGCTGGTTCGTTCTGAGATTGCTACGGCCACGCTGGAGCTTGAAGCCTTCGGCATCGAGATCGGGATACGGCACATCAAGCGGCGGGAACATCAGACGCTGTCCCTGGCTGAGGCAGCAGTTTCAAATATTCATTCAGAACTTCCTCAGCAATCCCGAATCTCAGCAAGATATCTCTTGCTTCGCGACGGAGACCTGCAACGCTCCTTTGAGATTGGCCACGCTGACATATGGAGCATAAAATCATTGTCGTCCTGTTCGGGTGCGGCTTTCAAGTGGTAATGATTTTTAACCCGGTCGCTAGAAAAGGAATTGAGGAAAAATCAGGACTCAACGAGTGCAGCAATGGCAGAATTCATTCACGAACACTCGGCGCGGGTGAGGGACGAAGACGGCACGGACTACGTAGTAAGTATTTATGCACAGGAGAGGGTTGACGGCACATGGGAAGGTTGGCTCGAATTTCATCCGCTAGATAAGCGCAAACCGACGTTGCGCACTGAACAAGAGACATCACAGCCCAACCGCGTTGCCGTAGAGTATTGGGCGTCTGGTCTAGAGCCAATCTACCTCGAAGGGGCCTTCGCACGCGCACAAGGACGCCTGCTGTAGGCTTTGCGCCCTTCACCACAGAATTCTAGCCGCTTGTCTGACTGGCTTTCTTGGGTGGGAAAGTTCTTTGTATGCCGCGAGCGAACAACCTCCGATCTATCGTGTTAACAATAGCGTTCAGATCAGCGGGTTTTGTGAAATAGTCATCCACTTCGGCTCGGATGCTGCGCACTGCGGTTTCAAAAGCCGGGTACCCCGTCAAGAGAATCGTTACGCAATCTGGATTAGCTTCTCGCATGGCATGGACGATTGTGAATCCATCGCTTTCGCGGTCAATATTGATGTCCGACAACAGCACATCGAATTGATGAGCCTTTATTGCTGCGAGGGCCTCCGAGACATTGGCTGCGACCTGCACTTGAAACCCACGCTCCTGCAAGATAGGCGGAAGCGTCAGACGAATGCTCGGTTCATCATCGACAAAGAGAAGCCGATTGCCCGGCGCTGTTTTGGTGGAAACCCTGCCGCGAACTTGGTTCTCACGTTCTTCCAGAGCTTGGTTGAGTTCTTGAATGATGGCGAGAAGCTTCTTGGGGTCTTGCTCGTTCGCAGCTTTCTGCGCCAGTGTCTTCCAGTCCTTGTTGCCCATATCTGCCCAATTTCTAATTTTTATTTACTCACAGGAAACTGATCTCGACCAACTGACATTTGTAACCGGCGTTTGGCTCTGAAGTAACTTGTGGATTACCCGATCCTGAGTGTGAAATTTGAACACCTTTGGAGAAATGATGCTGCTTAGGTGCAGTTCAACATGCCATTGCCACTGACCTTTGGCGAAGTGTTCTGCACACCATTGCTCACGGTAATTTGCAGATCAGCCGGAGCTGTTGCCGTTATGGTGACTGGGCCTGGTGATACACACGTCGCCTCGCCGGTGTCATCAATCGTCGCAACGACTGTGTTCGATGACTTCCACGTCAAACCGTCTGTCACATGCAATTCGCGGCTACTGTGATCCGTGAACGTGCCGGTTGCGGTGAAGCCTACCTGGCCTTGGGGACTACTGGAAGCAGTTGCCGACGAGGGTGAGACCGCAATGCTGGTCAGTCTCGGGTGTCCTGCTCCACAAGCCACGAGGAGAGCGGCAATCATCAGAAGCGAAGGAAACAGAAAATACTTCATGGGGAATCTCCAGCAAGGTAGGAGTCCCACGAAGCGGACAATGGTTGCTCTTCGTCACGCTTATGTTCGACGGCTAACCAAAAAACTTCGCGAGATTTAAGACCTGCTTCAGTTTCGAGACAGCGGCTCGCCCATGATAATGAACTGTCACGGAGAGTGACTTAGAGGCGCGGGGTCTTCCGGTCTATCTGCTCTCGTCAGGATTCGACTGGCTTACTTCGCAGTGACGACCACTCCAACGATCTGGTCGTTCATCTTCTCGATGAGATTTCGCGTCTGCTCGATGGTGATTCCGCTTAATACTTCAAAGCTCAGGCTAACCGCTGCTAAATGAGGGACCGTGTTGTGGAATAGTTCCATCTCAATTGCGGGCTTGCCCTCGCTGGTTTTCCTGAGACTGAAGCGGCATGAGCCGCGTTCGACGTTGGGCATAATCGCTCCTCAGCCAAAAGGGTTGTCGTGAGGTTTAGTGTTTGCTCGGCTGGAAAGTTTGGTGAACTTTTGTCCATTCCGTTCCAAAAACCGAACAAGGGGAGGAACCCTCCAATGTTGATGAACAGGCAGCGTTCTCGGCAAAGCGCGGCTTGTTCGGAAATTCGAACAGGTTTTTATTCATGAAAGACGCACAAAGCCCAAGCCGCACGAATCGTGCGGGAACTTGAGGCTCGGTTCGGCTTGAGGGCTAACCCCGAGAAGAACTCGACAAAGCCTGACGCCGCATAAATTGTTTAGCTCCGCCGGATATTTTCGAGATGGCTTAGAGCTTCGCTGATCGTGCGCCGCTGATCGGAATCTTCGTACTCGACTGCCAAGCGTAACGCCTGTTTCATCATTCGCTTCGCTTCTTCAATCCGAGCCTGTTGCTTCGCAGGATCAGTTTCCTGTAAGGCTGACCTATAAAGCCTGATCCATTCTAGGTGTTCCGCCATGCGATCGCCTAAACCACCTCCGAACAGTGGAGGCTTTGACGTGAACAATAAGCTAACGCCGAATTTCGGCTCAGTCCTATAGCGAACCTAAGCGACGATCCTGCGTCAGCGTGAGACCGTGATGTACACCTGGCAGAACATATATGCGAAGACGAGCAGCGAGATCGCGAGCAGAATCACTGATGCCGTCAGCAACCGTTCCACAATTGGTCTATACGGCACACACGTATTTACTCACAGAATTTGATCTTGACCTAGGAACACGGGTAATCGAGTGCTCCACTCTGGAGTAATCTTGTGGGAAATCATCCGATGCCGAGTTTGAAGCCTTCGGCAACGAGATCATGATGCGGCACATCGAGCGGTGGGAACTTCAAACGCTCACCTGTTCCTAGCTCAGGAAGCAGTTTCAGGTATTCATTCAGGACTTCCTCAGCAATCCCGAAACTCAGCAGTGCGTCTCTGGCTTCGTCAAATGAATTGTATGTACGTGTAGCATTCGCGCTGTGCTGCGGTCGTTCGACGGAGATCTGCAATCCGCTTTTCAGACTGGCCACGCTGACAATGACGAGCATAAAATCATTGTCGTCCTTTTCGAGCAACGGCTTTCAGACGGTAATGACTTTTAGGATAACAAGCAATGAACGCATGCGGAGTCGTTGAAATCTGGAAGAGGAAAAATCAGGACTGAACGAGTGCAGCAATGGCAGAATTCATTCACGAACACTCGACGCGTGTGAAGGACGGGGACGGCACGGACTACATAGTACGTATTTATGCCCAAGAGAGGGCTGACGGCACATGGGAAGGTTGGCTCGAATTTCATCCGCTTGATAAGCGCAAAGCGACCTTGCGAACTGAACAAGAGACATCACAGCCCAACCGCGTCGCCGTCCTTGGGCGTCTGGCCTAGAGCCAGTCTACCTCGAAGGGGCCTTCGCCCGCGCACAAGAACGGCTGCTGTAGGTTTGCTCTACGCCGCATCTCTCTCAGTGCGAATTGCGGGGCGAAAAGAGGTGTTTCGGTTTGCCATTTCAAAGCACGAATCTGACTGGCGATAGCGGGAGCGTCTCCCCGGTCTGCAACCTGTGCCGCCACTTCTAGCACCTCGTTAATCGCCATCAGAGGAAGGCAATTGCCGCGCGCCTTAAAGTTTGTCAGGGCATATTTTGTGCGGAGGTTTTCTGCCAGAGTCATAAAACACCGCCCGCAAGCAAGGCTTTGCTAACGCTATGCGACCCGGTCAACTTCCGAAGAAGCAACTCTGCTCAATGTCGAGAGTATTGAACGAGCATCTGCCAACTTGCGACGCTCCCTTTCCGTAATATCCGCACTCGATTCTTGTTGAGCGATGGCGTGCCGTGCCGCGTCGATGCGAGTCAGCATTTCGTGGGGATTCAATTCAAAAAGTGCGGCCTTGTATAACTCCTGCCAATTAGTATCCAGCATGGCAGCCCTCCACGTCGTTGAACATGCTTGGGAAATCTCTTTGGGGGAATGTTCTAAAACATTTTCGTTATAGATTTCAAGTTTAAAAAATTTAGTTCGATGGCGAACGAGGTCAGTTCGCGCGATCATCCCACTGGATGCGCGTTTGGCTTTCCAAGCGGTCTATATCGACGCCGCTCTCCAGGAATTAGAGAAGGCGGAAGACTGGGCAAGGCAGCATCACGGAATGAAGTGAGGGTCGCCATCAGCCCGAAATGGGGAACAAACTCAGAGCCTTCGTCTCTCGCCAGGATTCCCGCTGGCCTGCTTTTGAATGAGGTCTTCAACAGCAGGCGAAACTACTATGCCTTAGACTTTTACAGCAACAATAATAATCACAACAATTACTGCGACCGCAATAATCAGTAACGACTCTTTGCTGAGCGAACCCGCCGCGAAATCCTGTTGTCCCCGCCGAGCACGTTCGGCAAGCCGCGCCAGTTCCGCGTCGTCCAGTCCAGCGATTGCTCGTGTCACCTGGACTTGATCCACGTGAACGGATTGAAGCGCCTTTTTGCCTACATCTGAGGACAATAATTGCTGAATCGCGTGTTGATTCTCCACCCTTATCCGAGAAGCCTTCAGCAACTCCTGATGGAGTTCTGCGGGATTTACCAGATGAGACTCCGCAAACAAGCTTGGTGGAAGGGCAAAGAATATAGCTAAGATGAAAGCGAGAAATGCTCGGCAGAATCGGACCGCACGGAGACACATGGCGCACACTCCTCAAGAACAATGGCTAGTGGGATGCCGAGAGGCCTCGTGGTATGGCCTGCAAATTTGTGGCCAAGCAGTTGTTCAAGCCGCACGCTTCCATCGTGGAATGCGGCTTTTGGCTTTTACCACTACTCTCTCCACTGAGGGACCACTTTGCTCGATCACTACCTTTGCTGGACCTGCATGAATAATCTCCTTCGCAGGGACAGTAGGAGCGAACAGTTGAGCCATGTAATCGTCCTTGCATTGGATAGAGCAGAAGTGTACGGCAAGGGGATGCATAGCTGTGGCTCGATCCCAAGCAGATTGGATCGTAACTTCCCGCCGAGCAGTGCCAACCGCCTCTGCTGCCATACCCACAATCCACGTTTCTGAATCTAGCTTGATAGCGCCGCACGAATCACAGACAAACTGAAGCATTGGAGCACCTCACGATTTCGATGAGACATTCGAGGAAGGGTGTTGTATGGGTTTCTAGGCCGCTTTTCTCAATCCAGTCAATTCGGCAAATAGCTGCTGGATGTGCTCGCGTCGCTTGCCTCCTAGTATGGAAAGTTAACGTGGCGGACGGTGTGAAGTGGAAATCGTCGAACACTGCAGCGGCAACCATCGATGACACGGGATTTGCGACATGCGTTGCGCCAGGATTATCCACTATTACCGCTACGGCTCCCGCTGATCTGCAAATCACCGTGAGTAATAGCTTGCAGAACACTTCCCCAAAGGTAAGCGGGAAGGCGATGTTGAACTGCACATAACGAACGTAGTCGTGCGTTCTGCACCGCATTTTTCCGTGAGCCGACACTGAAACTTTGTGACGTGATGATTGAGTCTCGAAGGGCGGGATCCAAGATGCTCCGCAATTCGGCTAAAAGCTAACGCGCTCGACCTTGTGCTTCGAGTGAGAGCAACGTCTCCTTCACGGAAAGGCCACCGCCGTATCCGGTGAGCTTGCCATCGCTTCCAATCACGCGATGGCAGGGAATAATGATGGGAATCGGGTTCGCGCCATTCGCCAGGCCGACGGCGCGCGAAGCCTTGGGATTGCCGACGTGACGTGCAAGTTCGCCATACGAGATTGTTTCGCCATAAGGAATTTCACAGAGACAGCGCCAAACATTTTTCTGAAACTGTGTACCTTCCGGAGCGAGAGGAACGTCAAATTCTTTCAGCTCGCTGGCGAAGTAAGCGCCAAGCTGGCCGATCGTCTCTTTCAGCGCGGCCGGGTTGTCGTGCCATGCTGCATCTGGGCGGCTGTTCCCATTTGCAAAATCAATTCGGCGGAGTCCGTTGTCATCCGAGATTAGTAGCAGCCGGCCGATTGGTGTTTCCATCCAGGCGTAATTCATCTTTAAAACCTATCACAACAGAAACTTCGATTTGCTTAGCGGGCCTTCGATAGGTCGCGAGGCGCAGGCCCGTCGCGAAAAAGTTTAGCGTGTACTGTTGGCGCCGGAGAAGGCCCTAAATTGCAGTGGCGTGTTCGCGGCGGCGTGCCTGAATTTCGATGTAGACATTGACCAACGAAACGGCTGCTGGGGTAACTCCGGGGATCCGGCTGGCGTGGCCGAGAGTGCGAGGGCGAATTTTGACGAGCTTCTCCTGCATCTCGCGGGAGAGGCCGCTGACCGAGTGGTAATCGAACCATTCGGGAATGTTGCGTTGTTCGGCTTTCTTGAGGCGCTCGATGGCGCGCTGTTGCTGCTGGAGATAGCCTTCGTACTTGATTTCGGTTTCGATGGATTTAAGTTCGTTGCGGAGTTCGGATGAAAGATCAATCGCAGAGGGCGCTGAGGAGTCGCGCTGGAAAAATGAAGGAGCCAATTCTTGCAGCACCGGCACGAGATGCTCGATAGTAACCTCAGGACGCTTGAGGAGTTGGGCGAGAGATTGGCCGACTGAAGCAGTATAGTCGCGCTCGCCCGGGCGGACGCGGGCGTCCGCCCCTACGTGATTCGTGCTGATCCGGCCAAGCATCGCCGTGGTGAACCTCGTTTTTTCCAGACAGTCTTTCATTGAAGCTAAGCGTTCTTGTTTGGCTTGAAAATCCGCCCACGCTTCATCCGAAATCAATCCGACGCGGCGGCCATGCGGACTGAGCCGACGGTCGGCGTTGTCAATGCGTAGGTGCAAACGAAACTCCGCGCGTGACGTGAACATGCGATAAGGCTCGTTCGTGCCCTTGGAAATCAGGTCGTCAATAAGGATCGCCGTGTAGGCCTCGGTCCGATCCAGAACCAGCGGCGGCTCATTCTTGACTTTCAGTGCGGCGTTGACCCCCGCCATCAGGCCCTGACATGCCGCTTCTTCGTATCCGCTTGTTCCATTGATCTGGCCGGCGAGGAAGAGACCGGAAATTTTCTTCGTTTCTAACGTGCGCTCAAGTTCCGTGGGATCGATGGCGTCGTATTCGATGGCATAACCAGGCCGGAGCATTTCAGCAGTTTCGAGGCCAGGAACAGATTTCAAAATCGCAAGCTGGACCTCGACCGGAAGCGATGTGCTCATTCCGTTGACGTATATCTCGTGCGTGTTCAGGCCTTCCGGCTCAAGGAAAAGCTGATGCGTGGTTTTGTCCGGAAATTTAACGATCTTGTCTTCGATTGATGGGCAATAACGCGGCCCGATGGACTTGATCTGGCCGCTGTACATGGGCGAGCGGTGGACGTTCTCGCGAATGATGCGGTGCGTCTCTTCGGTCGTATACGCAATGTAGCAAGGCACCTGCGAGTCGTGGTGCGCGACGCGCTTCGTGCGAAAGCTGAAGGGCGTGGGATCAAGATCGCCCGGCTGAAGCTGGAAGCGGGACCAGTCGATGGTGCGGCCATCGAGACGAGGAGGCGTTCCTGTCTTCAAGCGGCAACCGCGCAGCCCCAGTTTCTTCAGCGCTTCGCCAAGGAGGACCGCAGGCGGTTCACCCGAACGCCCCGCAGGATATTGCTGCTCGCCGCAGTGGATGAGGCCGTTGAGAAATGTCCCGGTGGTGATGATCACCGCTAGTGCACCCACCGTACGGCCGTCGCGGAGGCGGATGCCGAGGACCCGTCGTTGGCCCTTGGTCGTTGGCGCTTGGTCGTTGGCTTCTGCCGAGCTTCGCTCGTCCAGACGGCCGAGGGCGGCCGTCTCCACGTGATCTGTGGCCTCCTCGACAATCAAGTCCGCGACTTCAGCCTGCTTGATTTTGAGGTTCGGCTGCGATTCGAGCACTTCACGCATTTTTAAGCGATAGGCTTGCTTGTCGCACTGGGCGCGCGGAGACCAGACGGCTGGCCCGCGCGAAGTGTTCAAGAGACGAAATTGAATGCCGACAGCATCGGTGACTTCGCCCATGATGCCACCGAGGGCGTCGACCTCGCGCACCAGGTGGCCTTTGGCGATACCACCCACTGCGGGGTTGCAAGACATCTGCGCGATCAGATCAACGTTGAGGGTGAAAAGCGCGCTCTTTAGGCCCATGCGTGCGCAGGCCATTGCAGCCTCGCATCCGGCATGACCAGCACCAACAACGACGACATCGAATTGTTCGGTGAATTGCGGCACGCTGATCCTTAATTCATTTTAGCAACTCGCAGTTGACACGCGGGCGGATAATCACCGCGCAGAGGTGCCGGATATGCGCTGCCCCGATCCTGATTTCCGGCCATGCACGGTTGCCAGCGCCCAGAAAATCAGTCGCTCAAAAACGCAGCACCAATCCCGTCGACAACGATTTTTTGGCACAGGAAATAATCAGAAGATCCGCGAACCTGGCGGCACATCACTTGCCGGCTGTAAGAGCACGACGTTTCCTTTGTCGTCGCTCATGCCCATCGTCAGAACCTCAGATGCAAATCCGGCGATGTTTCTTACACCCAGATTCACAGCACAAACCACGAGCCTATCCATTAAATCCTGCTTGGAATAATTGGGAATAATCTGTGCGCTGGAGGTCTTGACCCCAAATTCGGGGCCGAAATCAATCCACAGCTTGTAGGCCGGCTTGCGCGCGCGAGGATGGTCTTCCACGCGCGTGACGCGGCCCACACGCATGTCGACGAGTTCGAACGCCTGGTAAGCCGACATGGAAATTTTCCACGAGTCGGACATAGTCTATTCGTAGCGCCGGCCTCCGGCCGGCTGTCTGGCGGGCGGGCGTCCCGCCCGCATATCGGGCCGCCGAGACGGCGGCGCTACCCTGTTTCACTCATGTTATAAACCCGACGTCTCAGATCCGCGATGGGAAGGTGTTTTGTGCCGCTGGGGGATGGATTATCGCCCGAGCTCCAACAGCTCTGCAAAGAGGCGTCCGAAGAACAAAATACTGACAAACTTGTGGCGCCGGTGCAACGCATAAATGAGCTGCTGAAAACGGGAACCCCAATCTGAAGGCATCCCACCCGAGCGCAAGATCAGGCTAATCCGCACCCGCACTGTTCTATACCAATACAGATCTGTGTGACTGCTACCGGTACAGTACCAATGCTTGCTGATCTGTTATCATCCGCAACATGGCAACCGCAGCGCGCACCGAATCCCCACTTTATTTGCAAATTGCGGAAAGCATGACGCAGCAAGTCGCTCGCGGAGCGCTACGCCCTGGCGACCGCGTTCCATCGCTTCGCCGGCTCAGCCGCCAGCGGCGCGTGAGCATGTCAACCGCGCTACAAGCATACTTGTGGCTGGAGAGTCGCGGCTATCTGGAAGCGCGGCCGCAATCTGGCTTCTACGTGCGCACTCCGTTCTCTGCGCTCATCCCCGAGCCGCAATTTGAAGCTCCCAAAACCCAGCCGAAGGCGGTGACGGCCAACGCCATCATGGCTGAGCTGATGGAATCGGCGAACAACCCCGCCAATATTCCGCTAGGTGCGGGCTGCGCCAGCCCGGAACTGTATCCCAACCGGCGATTGAATTTGATCTTGCGCCGCATCGTACGGCGTGAACCGGAGCACAGCGCGCGTTATGACTTCCCGCCGGGGCTGGAGGCGCTGCGCCGGCAGATTGCCCGCCGCTCGCCGGATATGGGCTGCAACTTCTCGCCACGCGACATAGCCGTGACCTGCGGCGCGCTTGAAGCTCTCAATCTGAGTCTCCGAGCCGTGGCCAAGCCCGGCGATGTGATCGCGATGGAGGGTCCGACGTATTTCGGCATTCTGGAGAGCGCGGCATCGCTGGGCATGAGGGTGATCGAAATCCCTACGAATCCGCAGTGCGGAATGGATCTGAACCAGCTGGAGGCGGCGATCCGCAAGCATCGCGTGAAGGCCTGCGTAGTTATGACCAATTCGCATAACCCTTTGGGTTACGTTTTGCCGGACCAGTACAAGAAAGCGCTGGTGGATCTGACCGCGCGCTGGAATGTTCCCCTGATCGAGGATGACGTGTATGGCGATCTCGCGCACCAAGATCTGCGGCCACGCACCGCAAAGGCATTTGATCGCAATGGTCTGGTGATTCTCTACTCTTCGTTTTCAAAAATTCTTTCGCCGGGATACCGGATCGGGTGGGTAGTGGCGGGCCGTTTTCGCGAGGAAGTGGAGCGGCTGAAGCTCCTTACTTCGGTGGCCAGCCCGTCATTGCAGCAGAGGGTGATTGCAGAATTCCTGGAGACTGGCGGCTATGATCGTTACCTGAAGCGGCTGCGCACGCGACTGGTGGGACAAGTGGAGAGCGTTCGCCACGCAATGGCAAAGTATTTTCCGCAAGGCACTCGAATCAGCCGTCCGGCGGGCGGATACATGCTGTGGATCGAGTTCCCGCCACAGATCAATGCGCTCAAACTGTATCGCGCTGCCCTGGCGGAGAACATCAGCATCTTGCCGGGGACGATCTTTTCTGCAACTGGCCAATACAAGAATCATATTCGGATTAATTGTGGGCATGTTTGGTCCGAAATTTACGATCGCGCGCTGCTGACGCTCGCCCGGCTATGCGAGAAGGCTCAAGCATCGCGCTTGGTTTGATAACGAGTCCGCAGTAAGCGTTTGATCGAGCAAAGTGTACTCCCTCGTTTTTCACTTTCCTGAATCTGTTCGATTGAGCGGCCCCGCACTAGGATTCATCTCATGGAAGCCTCAACTTATTTGCAGCCAATCACAAGAACAGAACAAGGACTCGATCCGCAAGACTGGTCAGAATTGCGGCAGCTCGGCCACCGCATGGTGGATGACATGATCGATCATCTTGCGACTATCGCGCAGCGTCCGGTATGGCAGCCGATTCCTTCAGAAGTTCGGCAACGGTTTCGAACCTCCCCGCCCGTTGACGGTGAAGGCGCAGAAAAGGCCTACGAAGACTTCCGCCGCTACGTACTGCCTTACGCTGAAGGCAATCTTCATCCGCGATTCTGGGCATGGGTGATCGGCGCAGGCTCGGGCCTTGGCATGCTGGCCGATATGCTCGCCGCGGGAATAAATCCTAATCTCGGCAGCGGAGATCACGCACCAACTCTCGTGGAGCGGCAGGTGATTGACTGGATGAAACAGGCGCTTGGTTTCCCCGCGGAGTCGAGCGGTTTACTAGTGACCGGCGCTTCCATGGCCAACATCATCGGCCTGGCGGTCGCGCGCCACGCCAAGGCCGGGATCAATGTGAAGGAAGACGGACTTTTCCCTGCCCCCGCGCGCATGATGTTCTATGGCTCGAGCGAGACCCACAATTCCATCATCAAGGGATTGCAGCTTTTGGGGTTCGGCAAGCAGTCTTTTTGCCCGATCGGGGCCGGCACCGATTTCAAGATCAACATCGCTGCTTTGCAAGATGCGATCTCGCGCCATAAACACGATGGCCTGAAACCGCTTTGCGTGATCGGCAACGCAGGCACGGTGAATACAGGCGCGGTTGACGATCTCGCGGGGCTTGCCGATCTCTGCGCAGAGCACGGTCTGTGGTTCCACGTAGACGGCGCGATCGGCGCTCCGCTGGCAATTTCCGATTCGCTGCGACCGATGCTGCGCGGCATGGAGCGGGCCGATTCGCTGGCATTCGATTTGCACAAGTGGATGCAGATGCCTTACGACGTAGGCTGCGTGCTGGTGCGCGATGAATCCCAGCATCGCGAAGCATTCAGCGAAGCGGCAGGTTATCTTTCGCGCATGCCGCGCGGACTGTGCTCAGGCGAGCGCTGGCTTTCCGATTATGGCCCGGAGCTGTCGCGTGGTTTCCGCGCGCTGAAAGTCTGGATGTGCCTCAAGGAGCACGGCCTGCGCAAATATGGCGAACTTTTTGAACAAAATATCGAACAGGCGCGTTATCTGGCTGGGCTAGTTGAATCCAGTGAGGAGCTTGAGCTAGTGGCTCGCGGTGAGCTAAACATCATTTGTCTTCGCTACAGGGGCAGAGTACGAGATGAACAGTCACTGAACGCGCTCAATCGCGAACTGCTGATGCGATTGCAGGAACAGGGAATCGCGGCGCCATCAGTGGCAATTCTGGGCGGAAAATTTGCGCTCCGAGTGTCTATTTGTAACCATCGCAGCCGCAGCGAAGATTTCGATCTATTTGTGCGCGAGGCGCTGCGGATCGGCCGTGAGATCGAGAAATCTGCGGCCTGATGCAGCTCAACCACGTTTCAGCGGACACGGGGGAGCTTGACGCTCCCCTAGCGTTCGCTGCTGTCCTGAAGAGGGCTATTTCTCCCGGACAAACGGCAGTCCAGGTAACACGTCGGTTTTCTCGACCCTAACTGACTTCAAGTTTTGCGGATCAATGCCCAGCGCCTTCAGGATCGTTGGCGCCACCTGCGAGGTTGCCACCGGAGTCTTCAGGACGCCGGCGCGCAGCTCTGGGTTCGAGACGATGAGGCCGACGTTGGTGTCACCGAAGCTGAAGCCGCCGTGCTCGGCATTCTTCTTTGTCGAAGCGGTATAGATAGTGCCGTACACGGGTTGAACGATGATATCGGGTGTGCGGCTATCCTTCGTTGGATCGTTGAACTTCAGCTTGAGCTCGGTCCCGCCCATCACGTCATCGGCGAACAGCGCAATAGCGTTGGTGTTCAGATAAGCCGCAACTGCCGGGCTCTGGCTCTGATCCTGCAGCCAGATCAGCGCTATATCATCATCCTGGACAAAGCCGCAAGGGCCACTGCCGCAAGCAGCGGCACTGGCAATGGCGAGAGCGCCGGCGTTCGTTCCGGCATCAGGAAGAGCCGCGACCAGGTCTGCGAAGTGGCCCGGCTTGTTGACCTTCACCGGATTTATTGGCGACTGCCCGTGCTTGGCGCTGACGATGAATAGGGTCGAGTCATAAATACCCTGATCTTTAAGTGCCTGGATCATGCTGCCCAGGGCGTCGTCAGTTTTCTGCAGCCCATAGGCAAGAACAGCGCTCGGTGTCCCAGCACCGTCGGTGTAGCCTCCAGGTTGCCCGTTCAGCGGCCCTGTATCTTCCGTGCAGCTTCCATCGGAGTTGTCTTTGGCCAGCTTCTGCCCTACGCTTACCGCCTGGAAGTTCATACCGAAGACTGCCGGGACGCCTGGTCCGGGTGTGCCGTCGTGCCTCAGGCCATGAATTTCGTTAATGATCGCCTTAACTTTTAGCTGATCGTTGTCGACCGTGCAGACAACGCTGACGGTCGCATCGAATCCGTTGTTGTTGGTGATTTCCGGCGTGTATAGATCATCCACGCCCGTGCCCGAAGGACCGTTCACCAGATCGTAAGCAGGATGCTTGTCTGCCCAGGCCGTTTGTCCGCCCGAGGCCTTGACCACCTCGAAAATAGTGTTGGTCCGCAGCGCGCTGTGTGGAAACAACGGCACGCAGTTACCATGGGAGTCCAGGACACGCGGCAGTTTGTGGGATCGATCACATTCAGCGAGACATTCGACGAGTTATACAGGTCGATGCTCTCGTCAAATACCATGGTGTTTCCCGGAGACCCCGAGCAGGTTGTGTTGGTGGGATCGAAAATCGCGCGGTCGTAGCTGACGTCATAGAACAAGCCGTGGCTGACAGGCGACCCGCCAGTCACGAGCGCGAGCAGGCCGGGAAAAGAATCCGAAAGGGAAGGTGTGCGCGCGTTGGAATAAGTGAGGGCATGACTCGACAACTCGGCCAGCGCAGAGTTGGGATGGCTCTGGACAAAATTGGCCACATCGAGCGCGTGCAGACCGTCGACGCTGATCAGCAGGACGTGGCGGATGTGGTTACGTTCATTAATATGTGAGTCGGCGGATGCGCCGGGAACGAATGCTGCAAGCGCAAGAGCGCCGGCCAAGGCCACTGCGAATTTATTTTTCATGGAAAGATGCCTCCTGGGAGAGTGCCACGCTCCAAAGCTGGCCAGCATAGCGGGATTCAGCGGCAGAGCAGGTTAATGGGAGATGAATAGTTGGTGAAAACAGTGTTACAGTGCGCAAGGCGATGACGTCCGGCTTCCAGTGCGCCGGTTGCGGAGAGTGGAACGAAGCCGCCGTCGATGAGTCCGCCGGACGATCCCAGGCCTATGTAGAAGACTGCCAGGTCTGCTGCAAGCCGAATGTCTTGCGTGTGGAATGGGATCCGCAGAGACGGGAATGCGTGATAGGAGCCGAACTGGAATAGCAAAACGTGGCCGTCGCGTTATAGTAGTGGCGATTCAAGTTGCGGAGAACAAGAGGAGAACAAGAATGGGTACAAGCTACAGCGCACCGGGGCGAATGGTTTCGCATACCATGGTCACCACGCAATTCGAACTCGATGGCTTTCGAGTATTGCGAACATTGGGCGTCGTGCGTGGAATTGTGGTTCGTTCAAGATCCATTTTTGGAACCATCGGCGCGGGACTACAGACGATTCTTGGCGGCAACATTACTCTCCTAACGAATTTATGCGAGAAAACCCGCGCGGAGGCGTTCGACCTTATGTTGCAGCACGCGGCCGAACTGGGCGGGAACGCAGTTGTCGGTGCGCGTTACGACGCGACCGAGGTCATGCAGGGGGTGACCGAGGTTTTAGCCTATGGGACCGCGGTGGTGGTAGAGCCGACGAGATAGAGAATCGCCGACATCCTAGCCTCGCGTTCTCTGCATGAAACTGGGAGGCAGGCCGTACGGAATAGATTGGCTGTTCAAAAGCCCAAGCCGCCCCAAGATACAGATTTTCATATATTCAGCTTCGCCATCCTTCCATGCTGCGTATCCCAGTTGGAGACAGGTCCTTGTTTCCATTCAAAACAAGCAAGATAGGCACACTAGTACTTTGGTCCTATACGTGACGACGTGCATTTCCTACCCAGGGCAACACAACAGAGAAAAACCAGTGTGAACTGAGTTGACTTAGGAGGTAGCAAATGCGGCGCTTATTGAGTTTCGGTATTTTTGTCCTATTGCTGACCCTAGTGTTCTCCTTCTCCGTGCCAGGATATGCGCAGACATTTCGCGGCGCTATCAACGGCAACGTGACGGACCCATCAGGGGCAGTTGTCGCGGGAGCCAATGTAAAGGCTACGAACGAAGCGACTGGCATCGCGCTCAGCACGGTGACCACGAGCGGAGGCTCATTCGCCTTCCAGGACATCCCGCTCGGCACGTATAAGGTTTCCGTAGCGGCCCCCGGTTTTAGCGCCTACACAGTCGACAAGGTTCAAGTAATAGCGGGCACCATCTATACCTTGCCGATCAAGCTTTCCATGGGCAAGCAGGCTACCACCGTGGAAGTCTCGGCGGCTGCTCTTACTGTTGACACCGCCACCCAAACCCAGACCATGACGATACCCGGCGATGTCGTCCAGAACACCCCGCTGAATGGACGCGACTACACCCAGCTGATCTCCGTCGAACCGGGCTTTGGCGGCTATAACGTAGGCGGCTTCGGTTCGCTCAATGGCACCCGCCCCAATCAGATGAACTGGCAGATCGACGGAGTGGACAACAACGATTTTTGGCATAACATCCCTGCCGTCAACCAGGGCGGCGTGTCGGGCATTGCCGGCATCATCCTGCCCATTGACTCGATTGACGAATTCTCGGCGCAGACTCAGAACGGGCCAGAAGCAGGACGCAATGCGGGGGGCACGGTTAACCTAGTCACTAAGTCCGGCACCAACCAGTTGCACGGCTCGGCTTACTACTTCAACCGGAATGAATTCTACGCCGCCTCCTCGCCGTTCTTCACGCCGTCGGAGTCGGTGCCGAAAGCTCCGCCCCTGCGCAACCAAAACTACGGCGGTAGCGTGGGTGGCCCCATCATCAAGGACAAGACATTCTACTTTCTCAGTTTTGAAAAACAGAACTACATCATTGGCTTGTCCGGCAAGGCCACCGAACCGTCGGACAAGTGGATCAATAAAGCACTGGCGCTGTTGAATTCCAAGTCTGTTCCTGAGAGCACGCTGTCCGCAAACCTGATCGGCCCGAACGGCTTCTGGCCAAGAAACCTGATCGGCGGCCTGGATGGGACCCCCGACAATTTCTTTAGCCCAATCGCATCCACCGGCTACAGCTACAACGGCGTCGTAAAGGTCGATCACAACTTCAACCAGAAGCACCACCTCTCCGGCCGCTGGTTTGGAGGACAAGGTAACCAGACTGCTCCCCTTGGTGGCAGTCCCGCGCTGGGAACCGCCAGTTCAAATCTGCACGATTATTTCGAAGTTGCTCCCATCCACGTATACAACTACTCGGCGGTGTTGAATTCCGCGTTCTCGCCGCGCGTGACGAATCAGGTGCTCGTAGGCGTCAACTACTTCAACCAGGTTTTCCATGACTTCAACAACAGTTTCGATACTAGAGCCCTGGGCTTGTTCCTTAGCCCAGATGCCACTATTCACGGAAAGCCCATTCTCGGCGCGCCCAATATCGTAATATCTCCTCCGTCCGGTGTCAGCGGGGCGGGATTTGAGCAAATCGGTCTCACGCCTCCGGAAGGCCGCAATGACATCACCGGCCATCTCACAGACATCATTTCCTACAACGTCGGGGCACACCAATTCCGTTTCGGAGGTGAGTTCCGCCAGGCGCGTGTAAATGAGTTCTATCACCGCCGTGGGACGGGAAAGTTCGTCTTTGACGGAACTGCGGGACCTAACGGCGATGGCACGGGCTGGCCCACAGGCACGGATCCCACAACAGCAGCTCTGGCCGACTTTCTGGCTGGGAACGTGTCATCCTCGACCATAGCCGTAGGAAATCCGGAACGATTTGTCAGAGTGAACGCTTTCAATGCGTATGTGCAGGATGCGTGGCAAGTCACTCGTAAACTCAACTTTAATGTCGGCCTGCGCTACGAGTACTTCGGGCCACTCCATAGCGACAAGAAGGACCTCGCGGTCTTTATCCCGGGAAAGGGACTGCTCATCCAGGGAAATGGGATTGACTCCATTTTCCCGCCCGACAGGAATAACTTTGCGCCACGATTCGGCTTCGCCTATCAGCCGAAGGGCACCGGTGATCTGGTGGTGCGCGGCGGAATCGGGGTCTATTATGACCAAATCAACATGAATCCGTTTTTGGACTTTCGCCCGCCTATTACAGCGGCGCAGGGACTGGAGGGCAATCCGATAGGTCCGGCTGCCGTTTCCACCTACAGCTCTCCTATTTGTCCCCCAAATCCCCCAACTAATGCGAGCGGCGTCTACAACTGGCAGGCCGTGCAGCAATCTGTCTGCCCAGACGGCACGCCCAACCCGACCGGCGCCATCTTTCCGGGAGTCGTGACTTGTACCGATCCGCTTTGCACTACCACTCCAGGATTCAATGTCTTTGCTGTCAACCAAAACTTCCGCACACCCTACTTCTATAACTACAACCTGCAGGTGGAGAAGGGCTTAGGCAGCGCCGCCGTGCTCCAGATAGGGTATGTCGGCAGCGAGGGACGTAAACTTAACATAGTGACGAATATTAACCAAAATAATGCTTTTCCAAACTTCGGCTCCATTCTCCAACTCAACAGCATCGGCACCTCCAACTACAACGCGCTGCAGAGTACCTTCAGGATCAGGTCGTGGCACGGCTTTACGTCGCAGTTTGCGTACACGTGGGCACATTCGCTGGACGAGATCAGCGAGTACCGCGCCGTAATCGCGGACGACGCTTTCAATTCCAAGTTCGATTACGGGAACAGCGATTACGACACGCGGCATCTCTTTACGGTGAATTTCACCTATGATGTGCCTAAAGCTTCGTGGGCTACTGGCTGGTCAAGATGGCTTGTCAACAACTGGCAAGTGAGCAGCGTCATGAATTGGCACAGCGGACAGCCATCCGACGAAGTACGTTTGGGCCTCGATGTGATTGGTGACCCGTTCGCTGGAGTGTCCCACCACTTCTCAGCCGCTGGCGGAGGGACGCAGTGGTTGAATCCGGCCGCGTTCGCCGCACCGGCGCCAGGCACAGTTGGTGATCTCGCTCGTAACCGGTTTCGCGCCCCCGGCTTTGGAGACTTGGACCTCTCAGTCTTCAAGAGCATCCCGGTTGGTGAGCGGGTCAAAGTCCGCCTGCAGGCCGACATGTTTAACGTCTTTAACCGGATCAATCTTGCCTCTGGACCTGGCTCCGTGGGCAGCAGTTGCGGTGCATTGAACGCGAGCTCCCCGGTACCAAGTGACCGCGTCTGCAACACAAGCGCATCGTTTGGTCTGGTGAGTGACACGATCGGCGACTTCAACGGCGCCCCTGGCCTCGGCCCGGGTGAGCAGTTCAACATGCAACTCGCCGTAAAGATCATCTTCTAGCGATTTGCATTCTTCCTTCAGAGCGGACGCGCCCAGCGCGTCCGTTTTTTTACTCGAACGGATTACCCATTGACGGCCGAAATGTAAATCAAGCCGACGTGCGCCGTTTTGACGTGTGTCCGAGAAACGCGATCTACTATTTTGACGACCTCAGGAGGAGGAGACCGTTACTCCAGCTCAGACTCATTCAGTTCTGAATTGGCTGTGGGCAGGGGCTGGTCTTTACTGGATCCTGAGCGCTCGCGGTGCAAGGGAGGCCGCTGCGGAGACAGCAGAACCGCAGGCGCATCGGATCCTGCGACTGCTCATCCTGGCTGTGACGTTTCTGCTTTCGCTATCGCCATCGCTGCCGGTTGGACCGCTTGCAGTGCGATTCGTTCCCAATCATGTTGCAATTCGTGACCTTGGGGTTGCGCTAGCTTGTCTCGGCATTTTGCTCATGATCTGGGCGAGGCGGCATCTTGGCCGCTATTGGAGCGACAAGGTTGAGATCAAGACGGACCACCAACTCGTGAGCACCGGGCCGTATTCGAGGCTTCGCCACCCCATTCATACCGGAATGCTCGTGGGAATTGCGGGTACCGCTATAGCCGTCGGAGAGTGGCGGGGCGTCGCTGCCTTTCTGTTGCTGCTCATAAATTACATGATCAAGGCGAGGAAAGAAGAACGCGTTCTGCGCCAGAAGTTCGGGGCTGCATTTCAAGAATATGAGCGCAAAACCGGCTTCCTGGCGCCACGTTTGTACGCATAAAATGGAGAAATCCGTAGGCAGAAGTCCCATAGACGAAGATGCGCGGCGCGAGGACAGCGCCGCGGTTCAGCGAGGCCATTCATCTCCCCAGGGCATGGATGCGCGGTTTTTATCCTTGACACCGCCGTTTCACGCCAGGTAGAGTTGGTGTCCTCGCTCGCGTATGTGACGTTAATGAATCCGTCGTCTCGCACCCGATACCAACTAGCTGGGGAGTCCTACGGGCTGCTAGTCGATGATCACCCGTGCAATACCGCGATCGTTTTCGTGCATGGTTTCGGGGGAAATAGTGAGAAAACATGGTGGCAGTTTCAAACCTTACCCGATAGGCTAGCTGATACTTGGTGGCACTTTTGCGATTTCTACTTCTACTCCTACGACAGCACCGGAATGCAGATTTGGCCAAACGTCTCTGCTCTCAACGTTTTCATGAAGCGCGTGTTTCCCAAGCCCGACTGGCGTAATCTCGGGGCTATTACTAGTGGACCAGAAAAGAAATACACTCACTTAGTGGCGGTAGCGCACTCTGAGGGTGCGGTATTGGTTCGCGGCGCCGTCGTCGAGCGAGCCATGTCATACGCTACCAGATCTCCATCGACCTCTGTCTTCCAAGCTGAGCTGCGGATGTTTGCACCTGCAATGTTTGGAGCGATGATTTGCGGCTGGAAGGGGGTCTTGCTCAAATCGCCCGTGCTCGGCAGCCTGGTGCGTTCTTGCTTGAACAGCTCGCCAGCGTATCAGCAGCTCGTAAGTGACGACCCGGTTCTCCGGCACATTCGGAACGAAACGGTCGACCTCGCCAAACGTTTTCCGGAATTGATCGCCTTCCGAGCACGAAATATTTTCAGCAGAAAGGACTCAGTAGCGTCGATTTGTCCACTTCCGACGGACTTTGAGTGTCAGTACGAAGCTGAGAAATCACACACGTCCATCTGCAAGCCTTCGACCATGTATCTTCGACCATTGACATTTGTCCGAGATATGATCCATGCAAAGGCAGCATAAACTTGAGCGCTTCTGGCGGAGCTGTTTCGAGCGACCGAACAGTGTGGAAGGCAATGTGTTATCGAACCAGTTCAATGCAGCTGCAGATATTGAAGCCGTTTTGTGGCTACACTACGGCGTGGAAGCGGGCTTCTTCTCCAAGTCGGAAGCCGAGTCGGTGCTCCAAAGGAACCGAGAGCGTGTTCTTCCATCTTTAAACGTCGGCGCTTCCACAGTGTTTTCCCCGAGACTCTCTAAGTGGCTCCCGAATGTCGCGCGCGTCGAATCCGTCCTCGACATCGAATATGCGGACCGCCTCGCCCCAGACCTCTTGAATGCTACTGTGCTAGAAATGCTTTTTAACGAGATGGGGCGTATCTCCACCAATTCCGTAGCCTTGCTGTTTTCCGATTCAATAACATTCGCCACGGACAGTGCCTGGCGGGAGTTGATGGCGCAGAACGTTAATCCCGACCGGATCTTGGCTGGTACAGGAACGAAGATCGACCTCGTTTGTGCTGGGTATTTCGCGACCCTCGACCACATGGCGGCACTGGACGAACTGCTTCAGTATTGCGCGGACGAATTCGGTGGAGCGGGACCTACTCTCCGTGATGCCCAAGGCGAACAAACATACAGAGTCATTGGGGACCGCGTCAGACTGATCCATCTCTGGAGATTAAAGCTAGATGATCGCGCCGTTCGAGACCGATTTCTTAGCCTGACCTACATGCTGCAAAAGCGGTTCGACACAGACCCAGAACTCAAATCGATGGGCTGCGACTCCGATGGTTTTCTGAGGATTGTCGACCTGCTTAGCAAGGGTTGGCTGGGAGACTACGGTTTTTCGATGTTTACTAAATTCGCAGCGTAGGCCGCAACCGTTCAAGAGTACCTGTTCAACGTATTTTCCACAGATTCTCCAATACGTTCTAACTGGTTTACGATCTAAGAACCAAAGCCTAAAACACCGCCCAGAAGTTCGGCGCTGACACGAATACGAGCGCAGAACCGGCTTCCTGGTCCCACGTCTACGCGAAGAACTAGAAGAATGCAAAAATTGAAACGATGCGCAGGACATGTCGTGTTTCACGACGAACTCACCTGTTTGTCGTCACAAATGGATTAACCACCCGCACTCCGCCGAGAACTGCCCCATCTTGAAAATCTTCGCTGTAAAGCACCGACACGCCAGCGGAACGGGCCGCATGAACAATGAGCGCGTCCCAGAAAGAGAGTTTGGTGAGCCGATGCAGCTCGATCGCGGCAATTACATCAGCCGCGTGGAGCTGAACGATTCTCGCGCGAGCAAGAACTTCAACTTTCCGCTGGGCTATGTCCGGAGCCAGCCCGAGCTTGCGTGTTGCCGCAACAAAATACTCCTGGAGGACTTGCAATGACAGGACGGCGGTACCACGACCTAGATGTTCGGCGAAAAGAGCGATGCCACAGTCCTGTTTGGTAGGCGATGAAGTATCGTCCGCGTAAACCAACACATTCGTGTCAAAGAATGCGAGGATGCCGTTCATCTCCGCTCGTGCAGTTCCTCGCGATTGAACTTCCATCCGCGCGAGTTGCCCTGCGCTGCACGCGAAAGCCGTTCGAATTCTGCGGCATCGGCGTGGGGATCGGTTTTCCCGGCAAGCTGCTCGAGGTATTCGCGCACAAGCTGGTTCACGCTCGTGCCCATCGCCTCGGCACGACGTCGTGCTTCTTGGATCACCTGATCGTCAATAGATAACGTAACATTCACTCGCCAATAATACGTGCGCACGTAATCTGTGTCAATATCGGGTGATTCACGGAAAAAGGACTCAAGCATTTTCCACAGCCTGATGCCTTCTCCCGATTGAGGTTACGGGCCGACGAACCAAACCTTAAAACACAACTGCTAGTGGTCATCTCATAAGTTATCCCCAATTTATTGAGCTTTTCAGACTGGGACAGATTGCGCCAACCTAACCCTAAACTTTCCTATTGACAGCAAACCGTTTAGGCGTAGGATGTGGGCAGAAGTAAATAAACCCGAGGCGCCAGTGGAATTCAAGGCTGAAACGCCCAAAACGAGCCCAGAAAAACCTGAAACGACCCAAATTGCTGCCGCTTTTACCTCCCTCGTTTTTGTGGCAGTCGCTGCCACCAAGTTTATAGCCCCCGCAAGGGGCAGAACCAATGTTTCGCGGCAATCACCCAACCCGCGTCGACGAAAAGGGACGCCTCAAGGTCCCCGCCGAGTTCAAACGTGTGATCGACGAGAAGTACGGGACGCAATTTTACATCACCAGCTTGGACGGAAAGGTTGCTCAAGTTTATCCCTTCGAGGAATGGGAGCGGATCGAGCAGAAGCTGGCGGGGCTCTCCACCTTCAATCCTACGAAGAAAAAG
>QIAB01000183.1:3429-3794 GCA_003225455.1 Acidobacteriota bacterium | reverse complement strand
ATCCGTATATATTGTTGAATTTGCGAGACTTGTAGGTCCGAAACCGCCAACTGAAATTCTCCCAAAACACGACGAATGGTATCGGGGTTCGGAACAGAGGAAGACGTAGCCGTCATTAATAAGTCCTAGTCCTCATTAAGTTACAGACTTAAAGCTAGTTATGGCTTTGGCGTCGAATCACCCTGCAATAGAAATCGCGGGCCCGCTATCCCGGCAGCGAGATCGACCGCCGTGTGACAAAATACAGGCACAAACAGATTACCTGTTACAATTCGTAACATCCCGAACACAATCCCCAGCAGCATGGTGCCAATGAGGCCCCCTCGGCCCTGGTACAGATGAGCCAGCCCAAACAACGCTGCTGA
>QIAB01000183.1:406-3289 GCA_003225455.1 Acidobacteriota bacterium | reverse complement strand
TATCGCCGCGAGGGCCTGATCTGCCAGCTCGTCGAAGATTGAACCACTGAAGTGTTCCAACGGTCCCCGCACCGACCAAACCCCATGCAACCATGGCCAGGCTCGGCGACACCAGCCCCAACTCTCGCAGACGAAATCCATGAGCCCACGCCCTCCACCCACAGACACCGACCGCGATCCACTGAAACAGAATTGTTGAAAGATAAAGCGAGATCCGCTCTCGGGAGCTAACCTCAGGCCGCGCCAACAATTCTCGGAGCCTCATCCGGCCGCGCCACGGCACGACCACGGCGAGAAACAGGAAGATTAGCCAGACATCCCAAGCACCAGCCCATGTCACGTCGGGATCAAATCACGTTCTCCTCTGACGTGCAACCGCGATCGCCTCATGCTCATTTATGTATCTATGTATCGGGACAGGCTTAGAATCGACTCAGCATCCTTATACTCAGCATCCTTATAATGTTTACGAATAATGTTTACGACCCGATTGTTCACGTCACGTTCTCCGGATACCAAAAAGAGAAACTGGCGCCCGTGAGTGACTAAATGAAGCTAACTGCCATGGCAAAGGCCGCCGGATGCGCGGCCAAATTGAGTCCCGCCATTCTCGATGTGGTGTTGCGAAAACTCCCGCAGCAAACCGATCCGAATGTTCTGGTCGGCTTCGACACCAACGATGACGCTGGAGTTTATCTGCTCTCCGAAGGTCTCGCCTTGGTGCAGACGATCGACTTTTTCACGCCTATCGTGGACGATCCAGATTTGTTTGGCCAAATCGCAGCGGCCAACGCGCTCAGTGACATATATGCAATGGGCGGTCGTCCACTATCATCGCTCTCTGTTGTCGGCTTTCCGGAGCACGGTGACCCCGCAATCCTCGAGCAGATCCTTCGCGGCGGCTTGCTGAAAATGAATGAAGCTAGATGCCCGGTGATCGGCGGTCACTCCATTCGCAACGAAGATATGCTTTTTGGCTATGCGGTCACCGGCACCATCAATCCGCATCGCATCTGGCGCAACGTCGGCGCGCGAGCCGGCGACACTTTGCTGTTCACTAAGCCGCTTGGAACCGGTGTGATCACGACGGCACTTAAAAAGGGCCGCGCCAGCGCGGAGTCAATCTCTGCAACCACTGCCGCAATGACGACTCTAAATCGTGCTTCAACGGATGCGCTGCACGAAGTGGAAGAGAAGTCGGGAACTAACAAGCCAATTCACGCCGTGACCGATGTAACCGGATTTAGTTTTCTCGGTCACGCGCGAGAGATGGCGCTCGGCGATTCCAAACATGGAATCTCGCCGGTCTCATTCGAAATCGATCACCTGGCATTCGAATATTTTCCCGGTGCGGTCGAGGCAGCGCGAGAGGGACATCTTTCCGGCGGGTTGAAAAACAATCGCGCGTTTATCGGCGACTGCGCGCAGTTTGCAACCAGCGTTCCCGAGGAACGGCAGAATTTGCTGTTCGATCCGCAGACATCCGGCGGCTTGTTGATGGCGATGGCACCTGAATCTGGAGATGCTGCGCTCAATGCTCTTCGAGCTCACGGTGTGCCGGCACGGCGCGTCGGAAATGTTGTGCCAAAGCGATCGCCGCTGATTTTGGTTCGCTAGAAGTTTGATCCGCATCACTTTGGTGCGGCGGTTCATCTTGTGGCGATTGATCCTGTAGACTGACTCCCCAGCATGGACACCATCACTCACGGAATCGCCGGCGCCCTCATCGGCAAAGCAGTATTCGGAGGCGACGAGATGTTGGCTCGTCGGCCGATGAATCGGGCGCGGATCGTAACCTGGTCGCTCATGCTCGGCGCAATCTTTCCGGATTCCGACGTTTTCCGCGACATGTTTTCAAGCAATGACTTGCTGATTCTCACCTGGCATCGCAGTTACACGCATTCGCTCTTGTGCTTGCCGCTGTTCGCTATCTTGCTGGCCGCGCTTACGCGATGGATCGTGCGCTGGCGCAAATGGGATGCGCCGTCTTTTGCAATGCTTGCGGTAATTTATGCCGTCGGAATTCTCAGCCACATTCTGCTCGACCTGGTCACATCGTTCGGAACGATGATCTGGTCGCCGCTGCAATGGTCGCGCCCTGCGTGGGATCTGATCTTCATCATTGATTTCACACTCAGCGGAATCTTGCTCGCCCCGCAAGTGCTCGCATGGGTTTACGAAAAAAAAGAGCGGCTCCAGATCCGCGCCATCGGGAGCTGGTTTGTTTTCAGCCTGGCTTCGATCGCGGTGTTCACGATTGCGCGAATCATCGAAGCACCTTTTTCGGTGAGCATTACCATCGCGATGATCGTCGCCTTCGCGATCATCTTTCTTTCCCCCGGAATACGCTTTTGGGGTTTGCGCGTGAAACGCTTCGCCTGGAATCTGGTCGGGTTGATTGCAGCAGTCGGCTATGTCGCCTTCGCGATCTCACTCCATCAAGCAGCGATGTCTCGCGTCCAGAAATTCGCCGCGTTGGAACAACTTGACGTGCAGGCAATCGGCGCTCTGCCAATGCCGCCGTCACTCTGGCATTGGGATGGACTGGTCCGTGCACCGCGTGGCGTCTACGAGACACGCATCGATCTTGGCGACAGCGCGTCCAGCGTTCAAGCAGCCGCGCCGAATACAGCGCTGCCGTTGGAGTATCGCTACTATCCCGATGCGCCTTCGAATTCCTATGTTGAATCCGCCAAACGTCTGCCCGCAGTGCAAACGTTTCTGTGGTTCGCGAGATTTCCAGTAACGCGTTTCCACAAAGAGGGTGCCGATGCGATCGTGGAAATCTCCGATCTGCGATTTCCGCACCTTCGCCCGGATCGCCCGGCGTCCTTCACCTATCAGGTTCGCTTTGACGGTGGAGGCAGAGTCTTGGAACAAGGC
>QIAB01000183.1:0-200 GCA_003225455.1 Acidobacteriota bacterium | reverse complement strand
GTTCTGCCGCAACCTTCGCCGTCATGCGCAGCTCTTCAAAACGCAGAGCGCGATACCCGCCGCAATCCAGATGAATTTTTTCGTGAAACGCCGGCTCCAGCCGCAAAGCGCGAAACGCCAGATGCTCAAACGCTTTCAGCAGCTCAGCACCGTGCTCCAGCAGCAACTCCTTGTCGCGTCCATCCAGATCGGCGATCACT
>QIAB01000007.1 GCA_003225455.1 Acidobacteriota bacterium | reverse complement strand
TCTCTACAACCAATTTGGTGACTGGTATTTGGCTATGGCGGCGTATAACTCCGGTCCCGGTACCATCCAACAGGCGGTCCGGCGCACCGGGTTCGCGGACTTCTGGGAGCTTTATCGGCGAAATGTCCTGCCAAAAGAGACTCGGAATTATGTGCCGATTATTGTTGCCGTGACCATCATGGCCAAGAATCCTGCCCAGTACAGGCTGGATCAGCTCATGACCGAGAAGCCGGTTGCTTATGACACAATCAAAATTGACTACCCAGTCGATCTCCGGCTGGTTGCTGAGTGCGTTGACGCTCCTGCGGCAACCCTTCAAGATCTAAACCCCAGCCTGCTGCGCTGGACCACTCCCAAGAATCAGGAATTTGAACTTCGCTTGCCTGCGGGAACCAAGCAGAGTTATCTGAGTGCGATTCAGCCCATTCCCCAGGGTATGCGGGTTTGGTGGCGCTACCATAAGATTGCTCCGGGAGACACTTTAATCTCGATTGCACGCGCGTATCGCAGCACCCCACGAGCCATTGCGCAGGCCAATGATCTTGATATTCAGGCGGATCTCGAGCCGGAGAGCAAGCTGGTGATTCCGGTTACTCCTGGACAGCACCCATCTACCGAACAAGCAACATACGCCCGCCGCATTACCCGTTATAAGGTGCATAAGGGGGATACAGTGCAGTCTGTGGCTGACAACTTCGGCGTTCCTCCAGCGATGGTGCGCCGCTGGAATCGTCTTAGGGGTGACAGCGTGCAGGGACGGCGCATTTTATACGTGCATTTGCCGGTAACGCCCAACGCCAGCGACAGCGCTCATGTGGTTGCTTCTAAGTCCAAATCCAGTAAGAGCTTGCGAGCAACAGCTGCAAAAGCTCCGATGCGTCACAGAGTGAAGCAAGGAGAAACTCTCAATTCCATCGCCAGCTCGTACAAAACCACCGTGGCTGCCATTAAGCATGACAATGGCAACCTAGCCACGCTCCGGCCCGGAATGATCCTGGTCATTCGCGACGTCAAATAGCGCACGGCAGACTAAGACCTCATATCTCGAACTCAGATTTACATCCGATGTCCGAACTCGACAGTCTGGTGTAATATGCAAGCTGCGGTGGCCGCAGCCTCCGCTAGACGTCAGAACGCGCTGTGCTATAATCGCCCGCCGTTCAACCAAACGCAGCAGTCTTTTAGTTGTCTTTCTTATTTCCCAGCGTACGCCGCGCTTGCGTGATGTCCCGGCGTGAAGCGCAGCCCGAAATCAGGAGGAGCGATGAGCTTTGAAGAAACCCTCTTTTTACGAGATGACGAAATGGATGAATTTGGTGACAGCGGCGCCTACGGCGATTCGCTAGAAGAAGATTACGAGGAAGAAGAAGAGGAAGAAGAAGCCGAAGTGCCCGGCGTCGAAGCGCCGCCCGAACCGGCGACTCCGCCCGCTGCCAAGCCATCCGGTGGCGGAGGTGGAGGCGGCGGGAAACCTCGCAAGCCGGCGCGGAAAGCAGCAAAGAAAGCTTCTCGACCTGCACCCAAGAAGAAGGCCGCCAAGAAGAAACCCACGCGCAAGGCCGCCAAGAAAAAGCCGGCACGAAAAAAGTCGGCAAGCAAGGGAAAGAAGTCGTCGCGTCGCCGACGCTAAATTACGGCGCTGCGCTTTCCCGTATTCAAGCATCGAGCCGCGGCTCGCTACCGCGGCTTTTTTTGTTCAAATTTGTCTGCGAGGCTCACCATCGCTAACCTCTGGGTGTACTCGCCAACACGCTCTCGACGCAACCTCGTGGCGCACGGTAAGCTAAATAGTTTTGAGTGGAGACGAGAGCGATGCGTGAGGCGGTCGCGGGACTGTGGCCGGAAATTCAGTGGATCGAAAACCAGGCTTTGCGCGAACAGGTGACGCAGACCTGGATTAAAGCGCTCGAACGCAGCCCTCTGAAACCCGATGATCTGAATCAGATCCCCTTCACGCTGCTGGTTCCGAATTGTCCCATCACATTCATGCAGCACAAGCGTTGCGTGGTGCACATTGCCCGCGCCAGCGCCAAAGCAATGCATGAATTCATGGGGCGCGCTCTGCCGATCGAGATGGATACAGTGATCGCGGGCGCCATTCTGGCAGATGTTGGCAAGCTGCTTGAGTATGAGATCGGGCCTGATGGCAAAAGCCGGCAGAGTCAGCGCGGCGAGGCGCTGAGGCATCCTTTTACGGGAGTATCGTTGGCGCTGGAGTGCGGCGTGCCCGATGCCGTGTGCCACATCATTGCGGCGCACGCGGCTGAAGGTGATCTAGTGAAACGAACCACGGAAGCCTACATCGTGCATCACGCGGATTTCATGGCTTTCTTGCCATTTAAGAATCCGAAGAATGTGAAGATGAAGTAGCGATATCTTTGCCGCATCAAAGAATTCTCGCGAAGCGAGGGAAGTAGGGAATGAACAGCAGATTCCTCGTGGCTGGAAGCCATCCGGAATGACCGTCTGCGCGGGGACTAGTCCTTAATCAGGAGAAATCGTGTCCGCAACGAAAGAAGCTGTTGCCGCAAAAGAAACAATCACAGCGAAAATGGCGCGCTGGGCGGCTGCGCTCGATTTCAGCCATCTCTCGCAAGATGCGGTGTTCCAAGCGAAACGTTTCCTCCTCGATTCCATCGGCTGCGCGCTTGGTGGATATCAGCAGCACGATGTCAAAATTGCGCTCCAGGTGCTGGACGAGATCGCAGGCCGCGGACCAGCGACCGTGATCGGCACGGGAAAGAAGATTGATCCGGTCTCGGCCTCTCTTGCCAACGCGCTGATGATCCGCTGTATGGATTACAACGATATTTATTGGAAGCAGGATCCATCGCATCCATCGGACATCTTTCCCGCGGCGCTCGCCTGCTGTGAACGCGCAAAAAGCGATGGCCGCGAATTGATCGTAGGACTGGTCCTTGGGCACGAATTTGAGATGCGATTCTGCGAAGCGGCATTCCCGGGGATTCGCGAGCGTGGCTGGCATCATGCGACGCTGACCGCTTTCGTATCCCCTTTTGTGGCCGGACGGGCGCTGCATCTTTCGTGGGAGCAGATTCAGCATGCGGTGGGAATTTCCGCCAGCCGCCACTGTACCTTGGGCGCGGTTACTGCGGGGAAACTGACCATGATGAAAAATACCGTCGATCCGATGGCGACGCAGAGCGGCGTCCTCGCGGCGCTCATGGCAGAAAGAGGCTACACCGGCCCGGAACACGTTATTGATGGAAAAGAAGGCCTTACGCATTGCTTCGGTCCAGAATGGAAGCTGCATCTGCTGACGGATGGGCTGGGTGAGTCGTGGCGCATCACGCAGTGCGGAATGAAAGCATTTCCATCTGAGGCGCTTACACATACACCCATTTCGGCGGTTCTTGATTTGGTCAAAGCCAACGATTTGAAACCGCATCAAGTGGAAAAAGTACAGATTCGTTCGCTTGCGCGAGCGGCAGATATTCTCTCAGATCCCAGTAAATACGACCCGCATACAAAAGAGACGGCAGATCATTCTTTGCCGTACGTGATTGCGGCGGCGATCGTTGACCGGCAGGTCACTCCCGCGCAATTCGAGATCAAAAAGATCATGGACCCAACGATTAGAGCACAGCTGAAAAAGGTTGAAGTGGTGGCTGATCCTGAGATCGAGAAGGTGTTCCCCGCACTGCAACGGGTTGTTGTGAACATTACAACGATAGATGGGCGGACGTTCTCGAAGCAGCTCGACTATCCGAAAGGCGATCCGCGGAACCCGCTGAGCGATGCTGAAGTGGAAGAAAAGTTTGCGGCGCTGGCAGAGGGCGTGCTCTCAAGTGGCGCTCAGAAGCGGCTAAAGGATACGATCTGGAATTTGGAAAAAGTCGGATCGGTGTCCAAGTTGATGTCGCTAATGAAGGCAGATATGAAAGTGAAAAACTAGCGAGTAGAAAACGACGATAGGCAACGGGCACGTAGGTGCAGGCTACCTTGCCTGTGAGGGCGAGCGAAGCTTGCCAAGTCGTGAGTAGGAACGAATTTATGGGTCAAACCATTGTCGAAAAGATCGCGCAAGCTCACCTCGCCGAAGGCCCGAAGCGGCCGCTACGGACGGGAGACTTCGTCTCCATCCGCCCGCATCGCGTCATGACGCATGACAACACTTCGGCGGTCATGAGTAAGTTCAAGGGGATCGGGGCGAAGAAGATTCATGATCCCACGCAGCTTGTGTTTGCGCTCGATCACGATATTCAGAATCAAGACGAAGTAAATCAGAAGAAGTATCGCGCAATTGAGGCGTTCGCCAAGGAGCATGGAGTGGACTTCTATCCCGCAGGCTCCGGCATCGGGCACCAGATCATGGTGGAACGTGGGTATGTTGTGCCGGGCTCATTTGTGGTCGCTTCCGACTCGCACTCCAACATGTACGGCTCTCTCGGCGCAGTTGGCACGCCGATAGTGCGCACTGATGCCGCTGCCGCCTGGGCCACCGGTGAATTCTGGTGGCAGATTCCGCGGTCGATTCAAGTTGTGCTGGAAGGCAAATTGACGGAAGGAGCAACCGGGAAAGATGTCATCATTGCGCTCTGCGGCCTCTACAACCATGATGAGGTGCTGAATGCTGCGGTCGAGTTCAGCGGGCCCGGCGTGGCGAGCCTCTCGATGGATGCTCGTTTTTCCATCTCCAACATGAGCACTGAGTGGGGACCTCTGGTGGGCTGGTTTCCGGTTGATGACATCACGATCGCTTATTTGCGAGGCGGGTATCAGCGGCTCAAGTCAACTGGAGTTGCGCGATTCACCGAGCAAGACATCGAGAATTGGGCGAAGAATCCGCCAGTGGCGGATGGTGATGCGGTGTACGCGGCGCGGATTGTGCTCGATCTCAGCCAGGTCACGCCACACGTATCGGGTCCCGATACAGTGCAGGTGATGCAGTCGCTTGCGGAAATGGAAAGAAAGAAAGTTGCGATTCAGAAGGCTTACTTGCTTTCATGTGTGAATTCACGGGTCGAAGATCTCGAAGCAGCGGCACGGGTTCTCAAAGGGAAGAAAGTCGCGCCAGAAGTGACGTTTTATCTGGGCGCAGCCAGCAAGTGGGTGCAAGAAGAGGCAGAGCGGCGCGGCATTTGGCAAACTCTGCTCGACGCTGGAGCGAATCCACTGCCTGCGGGATGCGGGCCATGTATCGGGCTTGGAGTTGGATTGCTTGAGCCGGGTGAGGTCGGAATCTCTGCCACAAATCGCAATTTCAAAGGACGCATGGGATCGCGCGATGCGCAATGCTATCTGGCAAGCCCGGAAGTGGTCGCGGCATCGGCCGTGGCCGGCTATATCTGTGGGCCGAATGCGACGGCGGATCGCGCGGCCGAACGTTCTTACACGCAATTTGCCACCGCCGCGTCTGCAGAGAAGGTCGAGGTATTGCCTGGATTTCCCAAGCAAGTGCGCGGCCGTATGGTGTTCATGCCGCAAGATAACGTTAATACCGACGCCATTTATGGCAAGGACTACACATATCGTGACGATATGACTCGCGAGATGATGGCACGAGTGGTGATGGAGAATTACGATCCGCAATTTGCGTCGCGCACGCAGGCGGGCGATGTGGTCGTGAGCGGATTCAATTTCGGCACGGGATCGAGTCGCGAGCAGGCGGTAACTGCTCTGAAGGCGAAGGGTATTCCACTGGTGATTGCGGCGAGCTTTTCGCAAACGTACTTGCGGAACGCATTCAACAATGGTTTCTTGTGTGTCGAGGTGCCCGAACTCGTGAAGCGTTTGCGACAGCAGTTCGCGGGATCTTCAGAGAGGACGATTATTCCCGGAGATGAAATTAATATCGAATTTACGTCGGGCGCGTTTTTCTGTCGTGAAGAGAAGTTTGCTTTCCCCGCGTTGGGAAGCGTGCCGCAGTCGTTAGTGATTGCCGAGGGTGTTGAGAATCTGGTGGCGAAACGGTTGGGGCTTGGTCACTGATAGCTGCAATGATTTTTCAATTTTCACCACAGAGGACACGAAGGAGCACGACATTTGCGTGAAGACGACGGTCGGGCGGAGGCCGCCTCGATGTGGGCGTTTCAAGGAGAGTGAATGGCCAAGCAGACAGTGATCACGATGCCCGGTGATGGGATCGGAAACCAGGTTCTGCCTGAGGCTCTGCGTGTGCTGAAGGTTGTTGGATTCAATGCGGAATACATTCATGCCGATATCGGCTGGGAGTGCTGGCGAAATGAGGGCAATGCGCTGCCGGATCGCACGATTGATCTGTTAGCCAAACACAAGCTCGGGCTATTCGGCGCGATCACGTCAAAACCGAACAGGGAAGCGCAGGCAGAACTTGGGCCCGAGCTGCGGGGCAAGGGTTACGTTTATTACAGCCCGATCGTCACCATGCGGCAGAAGTTCAACCTCGATGTCTGCATGCGGCCATGCGTCGCCTTCGAGGGCAATCCGCTGAATTACATTCGGAAGAGGGTCGATGGCAAGTTCGACGAGCCGAAAATCGATACAACGGTTTTTCGTCAGAATACGGAAGGGATGTATGCCGGAATCGAGTGGACGAATCCGCCGGAGAACGTCAGGGGAGCACTGGCTTCTCACGCCAAATTCAAGGGGTTCGCACATGTTGCGGGACCAGACCTCGCAGTGAGCGTGCGGGTGATTACGCGGCCCGCGGCGCGGCGAATCGTCACTGCTGCGTTCGAGTATGCCAAGCAGCGCGGCTTCAGAGGTGTGACCATCTGCGAAAAGCCCAATGTGGTGCGCGAGACCTCCGGGATGATGGAAGAGACTGCGAAGGAAGTGGCAAAGAATTATCCCGGAATCGCGCTGTGGTCCACGAATATTGACGCGCAGTTGATGTGGTTGAACAAGAATCCGGAAGAATACAACGTAATCGTCGCATCGAACTTGTTCGGAGATATTTTGTCTGACGCGTTCGCCGGCCTGGTTGGCGGGCTGGGATTCGCGGCGTCGGGAAACATTGGCGATGAAGTTGCAGTATTTGAGCCGACGCACGGCTCGGCGCCAAAGTACGCAGAGCTGAATCCGCCGATTGTAAATCCCATCGCGATGATTTTATCGGCGGCGATGATGTTGGATCATGTGAGCGAGGGCGCCAAGGCGGAACGAATTCGTAAGGCAATCGCTGCGGTGGTGAAACAAGGGAAAGTCCGAACCTACGACATGATGCGTCTGTCAGGCGGGCCCAAGGCGATTGGGCAGGGCGCGGCGGGTACGGTGCAGATGACGGATGCGATATTGGAAGAGTTAAGGTAATGCTTACTGCGGGGCGAGCGCGCTCACCACAGCCGGCGAGAGGCAACGACGCTCGATTCTGAATATGGCGACGGAGACTAAAACGGCGCAGATCGCGGAGGCTGGACATTGGGGCAAAGACGTGCGCTCAGACCTGCATGTCAGCCTAGAGCCACGGGATTCAGGTGGATTGGAGATCGCGCTGCAATCCCGCGTAGCGGCCTATTACGGCGATTCGATTGTGGCGCAGACACGCGAGGTGCTTAGCGCGCTCGGCGTGGAGCATGCGCAACTTTCGATTCATGATGAAGGCGCGCTGCCGTTCGTAATCGCTGCGCGCATAGAAGCCGCGGTGAGCCGAGCAGGATGCAAGATCGCGGACAAGAGTGCCCGCGCCACATTGGAGAAAGTCGCTCTGCCGCGCGCTTCCGGCCGTGACCGGCTTCGGCGGTCTCGCCTATATCTACCTGGTTCTGAACCGAAGTATTTTATTAATGCAGCGCTGCATGGGCCCGATGCCATCATCCTCGATCTGGAGGATTCTGTTCATCCCGGTGAAAAAGATGCAGCCCGGATTCTTGTTCGTAACACACTTCGAGCCGTGGACTTCGGCGCCTGTGAGCGCATGGTGCGTATCAACCAATTGCCACTAGGCCTTGAAGATTTGGCAGAGGTGATTCCTGAAGCCCCTGATCTTGTATTGATCCCGAAAGTCGAGCACGCCGATCAAGTCGTGGAAGTGGATCACGTAATCGCAGAGTTGAAGGCCGCTCAGCGGTCGATCTGGCTGATGCCGATTCTGGAGTCTGCGCTGGGAATTGAGAATGCTTTTGCGATAGCGATGGCCAGTCCGAATGTCGCGGCGTTGACGATCGGCCTCGAAGATTACACCGCCGATATGGGCGTGGCGAAAACATCCGAAGGCCGCGAGTCGCTCTATGCGCGCACGCGTCTCGTAAACGCAGCAAGGGCGGCAGGCGTTCAGGCTATTGATTCGGTGTTCGGCGATGTCGGAGATATGGATGGCTTGCGGCGATGGGGAGAGTCGTCTCGAGCTCTTGGATTCGAGGGAATGGGATGCATTCATCCATCGCAGATTCGCGTGATTCACGAGGCGTTTGCGCCATCCCAGAGCGAACTGGAGAAAGCGTTGAAGATCGTCGCAGCTTTTGAGGACGCGCAGGCACATGGATTGGGAGTGGTAAGTTTGGGGTCAAAGATGATCGATGCTCCTGTGGTAGAGCGCGCGAGGAAGCTAGTAGAGAGAGCGAGAAAAATCGGGAACCTTGACCAGCATTAACCACGAAGGCTTGAGAGAACGAATGACTCGCTAGCCGCGACAGTGTGTTGTGCGCCACAGAGTGTGGTTCGCTGACCGCCGCAAGGTGGGACGGCGGACAGCCATTGAAATGTTAATCTAGCCACTCGCATCGAGTCATGTCTCCCGCCCGCAGCGGCAGCAACTTTCGCATCGCCATCGATACCGGCGGCACCTTCACGGACTGCGTGTGGGTGGAGCGCGGGCGTGTGCGCATGCTGAAGGTTTTCTCCACTCCGGCTGATCCTTCGGAGGCAATTGCGGAGGCGTTGCGCAAGATCAGCGTTCCGGATTCATTCACTCTCCTGCACGGAACGACGGTTGGGACGAACACGTTATTGCAGCGCAAAGGCGCGCGCTTGGCGCTGGTCACCACGGCTGGTTTCGAAGATGCGCTCGAAATCGGACGGCAGGCCCGTCCCAAGTTGTATGACTTCTTTTTTGATCGCGTTGAGCCACTGGTCCCAAGTGAGCTCCGATTCGGAATTGAGGAGCGGACAGCGAGCGACGGCAAAATCTTACAGACGCCTTCGAAGGAAAACCTCGATT
>QIAB01000182.1:2937-3446 GCA_003225455.1 Acidobacteriota bacterium | reverse complement strand
TGACGCTAACATTGCACGTTTGTAATTTCGCGCGCCATGCTCACAAGTCGTAGCGATAGGTCGCAGTCTTCAGCACATTCACGATCACTCGGCAACCATCGGATCGTTGCCTTCGCAACGCTGATTCTGCTGTTAGTCGCCAGGCAACCCGGCAAGGCTCAAACGGCGGAAGCGGCGGCGGTCACCGTCACTGGTGAAGCGGTTCCGACTCCGACACCTCATGATAATTGGCGCGAAATGCGCCAGCACATCATGCCCGAAGTATCGGGAACGGAAATCACGGTTACAAAAAAGGCGACCGTCATCAAGCTCAACCAACAGCCGCCGGTGGAGAACAACAATCAGCAGGAACTCTTTACCAAGGCGCCGGGGTTTCAAATTACGGAGCAACACACGCCGGGGCAATTCAATTTCAACTATAGGGGCCTTGGTAATCCTCAGGAATCCGAGTTTACCCTGGTGCTCCGGGACGGCCTGCCGCTCATGAGTGATTGGCTTGGTTTCCCTAC
>QIAB01000182.1:0-2907 GCA_003225455.1 Acidobacteriota bacterium | reverse complement strand
ATCTCCCGCTGCCTCAAAGCATAAGCGAGATTCAGTTTATCCGTGGCGGCAACAGTCTGATCTATGGGCCGGAGCCGGCGCCCGTAGTGAACTTTGTGACAAAACATCCTGAGCCGGCGTCGCCATGGAGTTTCTACACCGAACAGATCGGTGGCCCGGACGGATATTACTCCACTTACAATGTGATTCAGGAGGCCATGGGACCGTTGGAATTTCGTATTGATGGTGGGTACGTGCGATCGGACGGGCAACGTGATAACAGCGCGTACGATCTCTGGCAAACCGATCTTTACGTGGGATACAGGCCCGATCAGCACCAATTGTTGGCACTCGATTTCACTCCAGCCGGTTTGAAGGGGGTGATCCGGGACGGCTCAGCTACAAACAGTTTCTAGATGACCAAAACTTTTCGCCCCACGCCGTACAATCATGACTGGGTTGATCGCTACACGACTATTCTCCGCTATGAACGTGACTTTGGAGACGGCTGGCTCTAACAGGCGAAAGGATGGTTCACCCATCAGGAGATCGACGCGCGCACTGCCGCTAATCTCAACCCGACAGCGCCGAATCCTTTTCCCTCGAGTACCATTTTTGGTTACGAGGAATTCAATAATGGCGGAGCCGACATACGCTTCCGCAAATTATGGGGGGACGGCACTATCTTTAAAGGCAGCGCTCTCACATTTGGCGGCGTCGTCTATCATGGCGATGCGCCTTTTACCAGATACACGCTTACAGAAGAAACCAATGAGCCAGATTTTCTGTTTGCATCACGCGGCTCGACTTCGGACATCGTCCCTTTGGACCAGTCGCGGACCGCGGATTACCAGGCGTTTTTTATCGAGGACCTGATTCGACTCGGAAAATTTCACATGGTTGGATCGTTCCGGCTGGATCATGAAAACGTGGAAGTCGATTCCACCCACGCCCCCTGGCTAGCGACCATGCCTCCGACCGGTCCGTCAAGTATTAGTGCCGACCATTGGATTCCGCTGTGGGGATTTGGGATGGGCAACGATTTCGGCGATCGCAATGAGACCTACTTCAGCGCGTCTTCGGGCTGGCGACCGACTCGGTTCTTCGACATCGCGGGTACCTCCCGTACGATCGCATTCGCCGAGGACATACCGGACCCGTTTCAATCTCTTGACTTCGAATTAGGTGTGCACGGCACGCCCTTCAAAGGCTTTTGGTATGACGTCGGCCTGTTTTGGATGTTGTTCGATAATAGAACTGAGACGCAAGACATCAGTAACACTGATTTCATCATTCTAAATACAGGCAGCTCACGCCACCGTGGTTTGGAGGGTGAGCTTTCCTACGATTTTCTAGCCCGCTTCCAACATCCACCCGTGCCCGAACCGCAACCTGAGCCCGGCAAAGGAGTCGCCGACTCGGGCAAAGCCATCCCTGTGCCCGGCATATCGCCGAAGAACTATCATCCATACAAATTAATCGCTTTCAGCAACGTCCAGTTCCTCGACGCGGAGTTTACTGAAAGCGCTCTGCTCATACCGGACACCGACAAGACAATCGTCGGCAATACGCCGGCATTCGCGCCAAAGTTTTTACTGAAAGGAGGAATTTCTTTCCAAAAACAGGACTGTTTCGACATAGCCTTGACGGCTGTTTACGTGTCACAGCAATTCTGGCAGGACACCAATATTGGAAGCCCGACGATCCCGAAAGCCAAAATTCCGCCGTACAAAACTTTCAATCTGTCTGGGGACTTTTATCTCACCAAACGTCTGCGCCTTATCGCCGGCATCTCGAATCTGACCGACGAAAAATATTACGATCGCGTGTTTGCCAACGGCATCGAGCCTGCACCGCGTCGCTCCGGTTACGCTGGTGTATCTCTGGCATTTTGACCGGCGCACGCGCTGGTGAGAATAATGGGTCGTGAATGGAGGCTTGCGCCTGTTCAGTAATCACGTATCACCGTCACGTTCTCAGCAGTGCCTGTAGCTCAACCGGATAGAGCTTCTGACTTCGGATCAGAAGGTTGGGGGTTCGAATCCCTCCAGGCACGAACCCAATCCCGCCCGTACCACGGTTATTGCACCCCGCATTGATGTTCTGATAACGCGGTTGGTGCGAAGATGCCCAGTGAATCCGCGTTGCCTCGACTAGCGAGAACAACTATTGATTTCCCCGAAGCGATGAATAGAGCACGAGACGAAAAGTTCATGCGCGCGGCGCTTAACGAGGCAAAGAAAGCGCTCGGTCAGACTAGCCCTAATCCCGCGGTTGGAGCGGTTCTCGTCGTCGGCAATCGAATTGTGTCGAGAGGACATCATCGGGGAGCCGGCCGCGATCACGCGGAGGTTGAATGCCTTCGCAATTTCGGTGCGCCACTGCCCGCCCGGGCCACGCTTTACGTTACGCTGGAACCGTGCTCTACAGAAGGACGCACTGCTCCGTGCACAGCTGCCGTACTCGAAGCTGGAGTCAGAAACGTAGTTGTAGGCGCAACTGATGTAAATCCGCGCCACTCCGGCAAAGGCATCATTCAATTGCGAAATGCCGGCGTCAGAATGCGAGAGGGAATTTTGGCCGATGACTGCGCGCAAATTAACGAGGCGTTTAACAAGTGGATTGTCAGTGGGCGCCCTTTTGTCATCGCAAAGTGCGGGATGTCACTCGATGGCCGATTGACGCGACCTGCCGGCGAGTGTCGATGGATCACTGATATCGGTGGCCGCCGTCACTCCCATCAGCTCCGCGGCAGCGTGGATGCGATTTTGGTTGGAGCGGAAACAGTCCGAGTGGATAACCCGCGACTGACCGTGCGTGGTGTTCGTGGCGTGCGACAACCCTGGCGCGTCGTGTTGACGCGCTCAAGAAACGTTCCGCAGCGCGCTCGTTTATTTTCTGACCGGCTGGCAGCAAGAACACTGATTT
>QIAB01000006.1 GCA_003225455.1 Acidobacteriota bacterium | reverse complement strand
CTTCCAGCGTCGCGCTGGAGACCAAGTAGCTCCCCCGAGACCTACAGTGCATAGCTGTTGAGCACTGCGAGAAATCGCGCGTGAAACTAAGTCAGGAGCGGTGACACCCCCCTTGCCCCCCGTTGCGACTAGGTTGGGTAAAATCAGCAGGAAGGTCTTGCAACCTCGCAGTTTAGCGTTGAACTCTTTTGCTTGGAACTCTCGGGCGTTGCTCACGTGGAATTTCGCGCAACTACAAGAAAGGATTGGAGGCGCGGGTCGGAATCGAACTTGAGGCGTTTAGCAGGCGTGAAAGAGTCTCCGCAGGAGACGACTGGGAGCCTGCTGCCGAAATCCTGAGGCTGCGTTTTTTGCAGGCGAAGGATCTCTGCGACGAAGTTGGCTGGGTGGGATTGGAGGCGCGGGTCGGAATCGAACCGACGTATAAAGGTTTTGCAGACCTCTCCCTTACCACTTGGGTACCGCGCCTTGCAGCTCTTAAATTAGCCTATGCACCGCAAAGAGTCTATCCGCTCGCCACAAACGGAAAAGCCCTCGCCGATGGGGGCTTGGCCTTGAAATCTGGAGCACCACTCGGAGCAGTTTGAACCGACTGGTGCAACTCCAGTCACTGCTCATCAGTTTATCGAGAACTGCCGGGGTCTAGCAATGGCCCTATTTACAGGCAAGATTGCCATTTCCGCTGTTGACGCCGGTAGCTCTGCAACCGAATAATCCTATTCGATCATCAGTCCTGGCACTTTTGCTGGCAACGTATGAGAAGCCCGTTGTTCGCGTTGGAGCCACGCTCCTTTTTGCTGCAACGTTTGTCTGGTAATGCGTCCAGATTGCTGACCTTGAACTTGGAGCAGTCATGCGCGTCAAATAAAACTTGGGCATTCCATGAATACGTTGTTTCTTCTTTCGATGGCGCATAACGCCAATGACAATCGCTGCAACCGTAGGTCAGAAATATCGGGACAGATTCCGGTGAACTTACCATATGGCGGGGCAGCATTTACTCAACCTCGTGCTACGCGGCCCGATCACTTGACGAAGCAACTCTACTCAAGGTCCTGAGTATTGAACTGGCATCTGCCAACTTGCGATGCTCGAGCTCTGTAATATCCGCACGCGATTCTCGTTGAGCGATGGCTTGCCGTGCCGCGTCGATGCGAGTTACCACCTTGTTGGGATTGAGTTCAAAAAGCGCGGCCTTGTATAGTTCCTGCCAGTTCGTATCGAGCATGGCAGCCCTCCCACTCCCGAAGGGTGCATGGACAGCCTGCGATCAGTTGAGCTGCGCCCGAAGAGGACCCAATCGTAACTCCCTTGTTATAAATTGCAAGCTAAATTGTTTAGTTCGACAGCGAACGAAGAATCGCCAGTCACGTTAGGCAGGGTTTAGGGTCGCGTTTGCCGCGGGCAGCGAAATGGCTGCCAGCGGCCACGGGCACGCATTTCCACTTGATTCTTGGGAGCACAAATGCTGACAATACGGGCTATCGTTTCCGAGATTTGCTCTGCGCCGTTGCCAGCGAATGGCGGAGGGCAAACAATGCAAGCCGAAAAGCGAGAGCGTTGGATGCGGCTCTGCGTGGAAGCCGCTGACGAGCAGGACTCGAACCGCTTGCTCGAACTAATTTCTGACATCAACCGCCTGCTACATGAAAATAGAGATGCGGCTCAAAAATGTGCGGCGGGAAGCAACGGGATATGTCATCGAAGCTGAGAAAAAGGCGGGCTAGGAAATCGTTCGATGGCGGCTAGTTCCACCGCTGGTCCTTGATTTCCTTATTGGTTTTTTCATATGTTGGTTCCTCATCTTCCAACAACTTGGCCGAAAATCAACGCGAAACCATAGCGCCGCTGCGATGGCTCGATCTGGGGCCTGGATTCGCCGACCGAGGCGCGGCATCCGGTAGGCGGTCTTCTGCCATCCAAACATCACCATACTGTGGAACAGAGGAGAAGCTTATGAAGATCGCGACATTGGTGCTGTTTTCCGTGATGATGTTGGCCCCCTCACCTACTCTATTCTCAGCTCCATTCCAAAAGGATAAGCCCGCTGAAGTGGATCGTGCGGAGCAGAGTTTAAACACTGCGAAAGGCGAACTTGAGAAGGCGGGAGCTGAGTGGGGGGGGCACAGAATGCAGGCAATCAAACACATCGACGCTGCTCTCCACGAATTGGAACTGGGAGAACAGTGGGCGCGGCAGCATCACGACATCAAGTGAAGCTGGCCACAACTCGCAACCGAAATGGTGGAACAAGCGGAGCCACTAGTTTGTGAGCCGTGGAATGAAGGAAAATCTCCGTCGTCAGAAGTGCCGGAGGCCCTACGCAGATGTTGGAGGAGGCGCGGGGCCTTCCGGTCTATCTGCTCTCTTCTCCAAAACGATTGAGCTAGCCAAGGTTAAAAGTCGCTTGCGGAAGTTCAGAAGCTGAACTAGAGTAGCGGGCATCTTTTCCAGATGAGGCTGCCTCTCCGATGAAAACCATGATGCGTGCTGCTTCGCCCGTGTTCTTAATGGTTTTAGTCATGCTTCAAACCTCTCATGCAGGGGTAATCACAAACGTATCGGTCCCCGTGAACATTCCCCTGTTCATTCCCTGTGCAGCAGGCGGGGCAGGGGAGTTGGTTATTCTAAGTGGCGATCTGCATGTGCTGGTGAGGTTCACCATGAGCAAAGGCGGCGGCGTTCATGCTGCTGTTCATTTTCAGCCACAAGGGATCACCGGCATAGGCCAGACAACGGGTGACAAGTATCAGGGCACAGGGGTGACCCAGGATCAGATCAATGCAAGAATCGGAGCGGAAGAAACATTCATCAACAATTTTCGTATTATTGGGCAAGGCAGCGGAAACAACTTTTTGATCCACGAAAACTTTCACATGACAATCAATGCCAATCGGAATGTCACCGCATTCGTTGATAACTTCAGCGTCGATTGCAGATAGTGAGGGGGCTTCCGGTCTAATCTGCTCTCTTCTCTCGCCAGGATTCCACTGGCCTACTTCGGCGTGACGACCACTCCAACGATCTGATCGTTATACGGCACACCCGCATTTACTCACAGAATTTGATCTTGACCTAGGAACACGGGTAATCGGCTGGTCCACTCTGGAGTAATCTGGTAGCCTCATCCAATCCCGAGCTTGAAGCCTTCGGCAACGAGATCATGATGCGGCACATCAAGCGGCGGGAACTTCAAACGCTCACCTGTTCCTAGCTACGAAAGCAGTTTCAAGCATTCGTTCAGAGCTTCTTCAGCAGCGCCCGAAACTCAGCAACGCGTCTATGGCCTCGTTAACCGACGGGGTCTGAAAGGGCAATTTTGGGGAGGACAACCGAAGAGAGCGCGGTAAGGAGAACCGAATCAAAGGGATTCTTGCAGACCCTCTCCCTTACCACTCGGGTACCACGCCGGCCTGCGGTTCTTAAATTAGCCTAAGCGAAGCCAACAGTCCACATGCTCGCCACAAATGCAAAAGCCCTCGCCGGATGCGGGGCTGGGCCTTGAATTCTGGAGCGGGAGACGGGATTTGAACCCGCGACTTCGACCTTGGCAAGGTCGCACTCTACCGCTGAGTTACTCCCGCTCGTCTGTGTGATTTTACAACACTTCGCTTTCAAACGCGTATTCGTATGTCGCTTCCCGCTCGGGTTTTCACATGCTCGTCATCAGCGAATGCTGATTGAGAATTCCTTTGCAGATCGCTTGCAGCATTGGGGGGCAGCCATTCTTCTTTCCCTGATTCACGATTGTTCTCACGGGAACTGCAGAGCCAGCTGGCTTCGACGCAAGAGTGGCCTCGTCCTCATTTGCATGTCAACGATGCGGCGCCAGTAAACGTTCCGCCGTCCTGTTGAGGCTGCGTGGCTGTGATCGTCACCGAGCCGCTGACCGCATTTATGCAGGTCGCGACGCCATAAGTTGGGCCTTGCGTATTGCTAATGGAGACATCACTTGGGTCGGAAGTGGACCAGGTGACATTATTAAGCATTGCTGCTGTAATCGCAGGGCAGCCTTGCTTAACCGGAAAACTATTGAACGCGACGAACTTCTGCTGATTACCTGGCGGCGCAGTGCTGTGGTCGGCGGCTGCCGTATTTGGCGACACAGAGACCCCTACCGGCCCACAGTCACCAGCACCACCACAACCGAGTGCCGCGATGAGAACTAAACCAATGCAAATACATGTTGGTATCCGCAATACGCAGCCCATAATGCTCTCCAGACGACTCTACTGATGTCCCGCTCCACCCTTCTCCAGCATCTCACTCGCCCGCGCCGTGATCTGATTCCTCACATCCCACAGTTCCTTATAGAAAAGATGTTCCATGCGCTGGTGCAGGACCTCGACCGGTGTTCCCATCGTGCCCACTACCCCGCCTCCAATGATTCTTTGCGCCAGCTTCAGGTGATGGAAGCGAAACAGGTGAACACGTTCATCGAAGTCGAGCAGACGTTCCGCCACGTCGTGAAGCCCAAATAGTTCGTCGTGTCGCCGGTAAACGTCGTCCACGCTTACATTTGCTTTGCGCAGCTCCTCGTGGAATGCCTCCCCTAGACGAGGGCCGATGTGCAGCAGCGCAAGAAAACCGGGAGAATCCAGCCCGCTCCCGTGCCCCAATCCGGCGCGGATGAGATGGTAATCATAAGGTGTGATTGTTTCCAGCACGTGCAATAAAGAAATCGGAAACTCGAGCATGTGATTGCCGCGCCGCAATAGGGCCGCCGCATTTGCGAAGTCTCCTTCGCTAATGTGTTCATGCGCCCGCTCCAGTTCCCATGCCGCGCCCTTGAGCAGCAGCTCTGATGCCTGATGCACCACCTGAAACGTCAGCTCATCTTTGTGGAGAAATTCCTCTGGCCTCTTTTGGAGTGACAGCAGCTCGTCCGTGCGCAGGTAGCGCTCATAGTCCGAGGCTCCTTTGCCGGGAAGGATGGGTTTACGGAGATCGTCCATGATGAAGGCAGTGCCGCTTGCGGCTTAGCTCTCTGCGCGCCGAGTTGGCGGAGAAGGCGAATGTCCCGTCCACTGCGGATCTTCTTCCGGTGGAACAATCGACCCGTCGCGCATATGGATAATGCGATCTCCGTACTCGGCCGCCGTCGGATTGTGCGTAATCATCAGCACCGTCTGGCCTAGCTCTTGGTTGGAATGGCGCAGCATGTTCAGCACGATCTCAGAATTCTTGGAGTCCAGGTTGCCGGTTGGCTCGTCTGCCAGCACAATCGCCGGCTTGTTAATTAGGGCGCGGGCCAGCGCCACGCGCTGTTGCTCACCCCCGGAAAGCTCCGAAGGACGATGGTGCAGGCGCTTCTCGAGTCCCAGCAGGTTCACGATGCGCTCAAAGTAAGCGCCGTCGTGCGATCCGTTGGTTCCTGCAATGTCGAGCGCTATATCAATGTTTGATCGTGCGTCAAGCGTCGGCAGCAGATTGAATTTCTGAAATACAAATCCGATTTTGCGCTTGCGCAAGCGGGTGCGCTCCGCGTCAGAGAGCGTCGCAAAATCTGTCCCATCAATAATGACGTGTCCTGAGTCAGCCCGCGTCAAACCGCCAAGCAGATAGAACAAAGTCGATTTACCGCTCCCGGAAGGGCCCACGATGCTCACAAACTCGCCCTTCTGCACGCTGAACGAAATGCCGCGCAATGCCGGCACCTCCACCTTGCCCACGTGGTAGGTTTTGCGCAGCTCGACAGCTTCAATGAACGCGGTCATCCCATAGTCGATACTACACGAAAGCCGAATAGGTTGATTTGGGCCGCTCAGGCGGCGCTGGTCTGCGCGGCAGAACGGTTGCGAGACTGCGCCCGCTTGGGGCCGCGCTTGCGTATCAGGAGCAAACGGATGCGCTCCAGCAATTCGACCGGCGCGTACATGCCCTTGGGAAGGAAAACGTCAGCATGCGTATCCCGATCGTAGATTTTGACTTTCCCGGAAAGCAGAATCGCCGGCGTCTGCGGCGAGATGCTCTTCACCTGTTCCACCAGCTTGGTGCCGTCCAAACCCGGCATGATTAGATCAGTCAGCACCAGATCAATGCCGCCCTTTTTGAAGATCTCCAGTGCTTGCTCGCCACCAGTGCATGTGATTACCCGATAGCCCCTGGTTTCCAGCATGACTTTGCGGATTGAAAGCGACTGCTCATTGTCGTCAACGCAAAGAATCGTTCGTTTTGGTTTCATTTGTGCTTTTCGCAGTGGCTCAGGAAAAGCTGGGAGTTTCAGATAATTTATTGTTCCAGAGCGGAATGAATCCTAAAGGCGAACACCATAGATTGTAAAGTAACGCCGATGTTAATGGGACACTCGCACCATTGCAAAATTTTTTCGTGTGTGCATGTGAGCATTTTTTCGCGGTGAGCATGCATCCGGCTTCAGAGGAAAATTTGCCGCCGGCAAAACTTCCACAGTCGTCCACCGCGTGTGAGTTGACCACTCGGTCATCCTGGTGTGGGGACCGGGCTTGGCCCCGTCCAGAAAATTGCCGAAGAAACATGCAAGTGCACTACAGCGGCTCTGTATTCCAGGCAGGAATCCAGCCGCGTTTGCCTTCGCCATTGCGGACCAGCAACCAGTCGTGCCGGGCCTCTTCGACGATAACTTCCTCCCCGGGCCGTACCTCAAGTTCGCGTGCCGAGTAATCCTGCAGCACAGTTGCTTCTGCTCCTTCGCCGGAGAGCAACTCGACCGGAACCCAGCCTTCGCGGCCATCCGCCGCCTTGCACCACTTCCAACCAGGGGAGTCGGCGTCCTCGCGTCCGACATTGACTCTCTCACCAGCCTCGACGCGTATCGGGTCGGGATACTCAATCCTGTGCTCGAGCTTTATGCGGACCTTGCGGTGAGGCGTCTGCATCCCGGCATCGTACGTTTCACAATCGCGGTTTTCAACGTCCAAGAGAGTGGCGGATTGATATCGCTCCCGCGGTTTGACTCCCTCACCACCGCCGCGTATCCTAACGAATGTATGCGCACTCGCTCCATGCCGGCCTGCTGTTGTTGTACGCGGATGCCGGTGCGTGGGTAGCGCGAATCAGGTTCCTGATACCCACCCGGCCCAATCGGGTGGGTTTCGTTTTTAGCGCTCAATAACTCACCCGCAAGCTACGACGGGGACCTTGCATCCCGGCATTCCGGGGCGAACAAATTTTATTCTGACTGAGGAGATCACATGAGTACTGCAACCCTAACTCCAGCCGTAAACCAAATTCCACGTATCAACGACACAGCCCCGAACTTCACCGCCGAAACCACACAAGGCACGATCAACTTCCATGAATGGATTGGCGACGGATGGGCGATCTTGTTTTCTCACCCCAAAGATTTCACTCCCGTGTGCACCACCGAGCTCGGCTATATGGCGGGCTTGCAGCCTGAATTCGCCAAGCGCAACACCAAAATAATCGGGCTGAGTGTCGATCCCGTCAGCGACCACCGCAAGTGGGCAGGCGATATCGAGGAAACCCAGGGCCACAAAGTGAATTACCCGATGATCGGCGACCCCGAACTCAGAATCGCTAAGCTCTACGGCATGTTACCCGCTGAGAGCGGGACTACTTCCGCGGGCCGCACCCCGGCAGACAACGCCACCGTGCGCACCGTATTCGTCGTCGGCCCAGACAAGAAAATCAAGCTCCAGCTCAGCTACCCAATGACCACCGGCCGCAACTTCGACGAAGTACTGCGCGTCCTCGACTCGCTGCAGCTCACCACCAAGCACAGTGTCGCCACGCCGGTGAACTGGAAGCCGGGCGACGACGTCATCATCAGCGGCTCAGTCTCCAACGACGAAGCGAAGAAGAAGTATCCTGGCGGCTGGAAGGCGCCGAAGCCGTATCTGCGCATTGTTCCCCAGCCGAAGTAGCTGCATGCGGTTTCGAGAACCGGTTTTGTGGAGGTCATTGGCCGGATCGCCTGGTCTTTGAAGGCTTGAACTCCAGGTGTGGGGGCGGACGTCTCGTCGGCCTAGGTCAATGTGCTGCTCTGAGTCCTTCCAATCACCACTTGTCTTCCTGAGGCAGCGGAGTCCATCGCTCCGCGAAGGACTCCCAACGAAGGACCTATGCATTTCTCTTCGGCACGATTTGTGTGGGGGCGGACATCTCCGTACGGCCGGGGACACGCCTGACATTTTAGACCGGGTACATCCCTGACACTTTCTCCTCCAGTTCGGTTAGGGGATGGGGTGCAGGGGAAGGGGATTCGTCCCCTTCCCCTGCCTCATCTCTGTTGAAGTCCTTATCCTGGGGCAGCGGCAAAACCGCGAGCCTGTGGCTGTCGAAGCGGGCGATGGGAAACTCAGCGAAAAAGATAGTGAAGAACCGGCCATCGATGGGCAATAAGCCGACGTGCTCGTGATCGAGCACTTCGGTCAGGAACACGTTGCGGTGTTTCCAACAAAGCACGCCACCCTGCCGCACCGTCCCCACCAGCATGGCGCTGCCGTATTCCGGCTCCGGAACTCGCCCCGGGTAGGGCCGCGGCGAGGGCACATAGAGCACACTCGGGGTCTGCATGGCCAGGGCCTGGTGCGGCCGCTGCTCGTTGTACTCACGCCGGAAGCAGTCAAAAGCTCGCTGCTGCGCGCGTCGATTGGCCGCGGGCGGCGAGGCCGTCTCCTGCTTCAGCGTGCGATGCATCCGCTCGTGTCGCCCATTCTGCTCCGGATGTCCAGCGGCAATGCGCTCCGGCACAATCTCCAGCTTCATCCACCACACCGCCAGCCGCGACAGACCGGCAATAGCCCGGGAGGCAAAGGGCGCGCCGTTGTCGCTGCGAATCGCCTCCGGCATGCCGTGCTCGCGAAACGCCGCCTCGAAGATGGCCTGCACCCGTTGGCTGTCGGTTTTCTCCACGGCCTGGCAGCGCAGCAAGTAGCGGCTGTACGCGTCGCTGATGTGAGTGGATCCATGCGTGCCCCATCCCCAGTGCGGAACCAGCCCTTGAAATCGGCACACCATACTCGGTTGGGAGCATCGGCGGCGGCGAACGGCTGGCGGTAGGACGGCGTGCGCTGCCGTTTCCTGCGCCTCACCACCAGGCCTTCCCGCGCCAGCATCGCGCCCATGGTGCTGGCGGCCGGCCATCGCCGCCCGGGATGATCCCGCTCCAGCACGTCATGTGCCCCCGCCGCAACTCCAGCACCGCCTGCTCGATCTCCTCCGGGGTTTGGTTGGGATGCCGCCGCGGAGCCCGTCCCAGCTCGCGCAGCGCCTCCAGCCCCCCTTCGCGGTAGCGGTGCAGCCAGTAATAGCCGGTTTCCCGCGAGATGCCGTAGATCCGACACAACTCCGCCATCGTGTACAGCTCGTCTTCATGGGCGATTACAAACCGCGTCCTCTCCTCCACGACACTGCGGTTCGAGAACGACCATGATCCCGACATCGCCAGAAAGGTACAGACTGAAGCGCAAGACTTCCTGCGTCGAATGAGGAAGCGTTGATCTGATGCTGATCCAAGCGAGGGCGAGCGCAAAGATCGGAATCATCGCGGGCGTCAAGGTGGCGATAGTTGTCGCAGAAATTGGAGCGGGATTCAAGAGCGCAGGCGTGTGGGGGTTAGTTGTCGGTCTCGGGATCGCGGGCCGCGGTCCTTTGGTTCAATCCTTCTGAATCATCACTTCCGTTGCTTTTATGATGGCGGTCACTTTATCACCCTTCTTCAGCTTCAGCTCTTCTGCGCTGCGCCGGGTGATCGCGCTCTCGATAATGTTGTCGCCGACTCGCACGACAACATGCGCCATAACGTTCCCAAGAATAATTTCTTCAATGGTTCCACGGAGCTTGTTTCTTGCGGAGATTGGCATAGGTGAGAATTATAGCCGTCAGTCTCATTCTGCGGGCAACAGGATCCAGCGAAAGGCTCGCGGCAAGAGAAACCCGGCCTCCTCACGACTAGGAAACCGGGTAATCAGGAGACAAGCGACGCCGAGTCTCTGATGGGATTGATCCAGAGCAGGTTGCCACGGATGCCGCTCCTGGCGGGGTTTTGCTCGATACGACAAAGAAATTGCCGCTGTGAAACCCTTTTCACCCACGGATGTGCTATTTGCCCAAGCCCCGTTTTGCAATAAGCTTCAAGTCCCCTGGAGCTGTTCGGCATGGGTGCTCTGGCCTAGCCTGCGTCGAATCCGGAGCGTTCACTGCTTTCGAGGGCCAGGGGCCAGGGTTATGCAGAAGCGCAGTCTCGATTCACTGCTGTACGGCACAATTGCGCTGTTGGCGTTTTCTATCCTTGGTTTCATCTACCTTCTGTGGCAGACCTACAGGATGGCGGCGAAATAGTTGACTGCCCGCTGGAATCCGATTATTCTCCTCCGCAAGATTTAGAGACGGGAAACGCGAGAGAAGGCCCGGAGCGATCTGGCCCTTTTCCTTTGCAGAGTGAAATCTGAAAAACGGCCGGATTATGTCCGCAAGTGCCATCATTTGGAGCGGGCCGTGGTCTTTTCCGTGCGGCATCGGTCGGGCGTGAATTAGGCAGGCAGCACTAGGGTAATAGCACGCCAGACTGTTCACGTCTGGAAGCCGTGAGCACGATTTCAGCGACTTTTCGTCTCAGCCGACTAATACTTGTGTGCCATTCCCAGAATCCTGCATCAGTCTTAAGCTGACTGGCGAGCTGCTCACGTTTCTCTTCGCCGTTGCGGTCCCAAAGCTCTATATCAAGCCGTCCTCATGGGATACCACGTTCCTCGCGCATGCTTGTGCAAGCTCTTGGTATTGATCGCTGTCCGCTTTTTGAGTTGCTTAATAGTGAATGTTGGGAACTGCCCTCGGCGCACGCTCCGTTCCCCACGCACGCAACTTCTTTGTGACAGTATTGTCCAGTGGCACTTCGAACACACACCCAAAGCGGTGCAACTCGCACTCGTCGCACAGAAATTGGTTCAGCGAAGCCATCACGATGAAGATGTTGATCGATTTTCTGGCTGCCCCCAACGCTCTGCTATAGGAAACCTCGCCATGAGCGCTTGCGTTTGATCCTCCAACCATTTCGGATATTCCGAGGGTTCGAGACTCGCCGTTGCCTCAGGTTGAGGCCAGCAAGAAATCCTTGTGCTGCTTCCACGAAGCCCGACCCTAGTTTCCTGAACGTAGAGGCCGTAATGGCGGCATTGGTGCGTAATGGCGGCATCGGGAATGCATCGCCGCACTGCAAAAAGCTCCACAACAGATGGTCTGGTGCTCTCCAACTGACACCGGGGGAAGGATGGAAAACTCAGGGCCGCTTTTTGAGTTCAATTTTCTTGGGCGACTGGCAATTATTCTTGCTTTCTTCCTCGTTCAGTTGATGGTGGGGTTGCCTCTCTAATGAGCCGAGCCAATTTAGAAGCGGACCTAACGACCGTGGAACGCGCCGCCTGCCGTTATCATCAATGAAGATTAAGTTCTGCCAGTGGTCGGTGCGGAAGATGCTGATCTGCAGTATCTCGGACACACGGGTCGTCTTCGGCGAGCCGGGCTTGTCTTGAGAAAGCCGCGGGAGGCCATCGCTATCAAGCATCCGCTGAACTTTCAGCAATTCGGAACTCGGCAGCGAACCCTCCAATACCTTAGTGCGGTCTCCATGGGACGTCTCCATGTGAAACTGGCCGTCGCGGCGTAAGAGAATACAAATAGTATTTCCTGGTGTTGTGCGCTGAACACGCAACAAGTACGGGGAGATCACAGCGTCGTCAGGGCGCTCGCTTTGAGCAAAGGCAGGCAGACCGCCTGAAATTAAAACGGCTAAGACGAGATGAACCAGCACGCAGCGCACTCCTGCCAGACTACATCACAGGGGCGTGACTGACGTAAATGAACGAAAGTCCAGTCAGGATCGTCGAATGGAGCGGCCCGACGAAGGAGCGCATGGGCTGGAATGGGAGCATGAAAACACTTCAGAATAGCAGGACACAGTATCAAGCTGTACCACCGGCAAAACGTTTTCAACACCGGATGTATCTCTATACTGCCCACAGGCGAAGCCAAGCGCGGCGAGTGCCTCCGGCACGTTGGTCAAATGCGTGCCGTGGACCGTTGCGGCAGCCATTTCGCTGCCCTCTCAAACCCAATTTGCCTTGACCTAAACTGCTGACGCCCCCGTTTGCGCAAGCATCCGCTTGAGTCCCGTATAATCTTGAGATCACCATGCCGGTCAGCCTTGACCAGATTGTGGCCGCAACCCGCCGCAGAGTCGCTGAAGAGCAGCGTACAACCGATTTGCGGGAACTCGAGCGGCGTGCGGCAGAGCACGTCCCGCGCGGTTTTCGAACTGCGCTGCAGGAGAAGAGCCGTGACTCGGTTGCAGTGATTGCGGAGTTGAAGAAAGCGTCCCCCTCGCGCGGCTTGATTCGGGCTGACTTTCATGTTGAGCGACTGGCCCGCGAACTGGAATGTGCGGGCGCGACCGCGCTTTCTGTGCTGACAGATGAGGAATTGTTTCAGGGCTCGCTTCAGAACCTGCGTGTTGCCTCGCGTCCTACGAAGCTGCCATGCCTGCGCAAGGATTTTATTATCGATGAATTTCAGTTCCTCGAAGCGCGAGCTTACTGTGCTGATGCTGTGCTGCTGATCGTGGCTGCGCTGTCGCAACCTGAATTAACCGCGCTGGTGGCGCGGGCGGCTGGATGCAGCTTGAACGTGCTCTGTGAGGTTCACGACTCTGAAGAGCTGCAGCGTGCGGTGGATGCAGGATGCGATCTAATCGGCGTGAATAACCGCGATCTGCGCACGTTCAAAGTGGATTTGGAAACGGCATTCCGGCTCGCCGAGCTGATACCAGGAAATGTTGTCCGAGTGGCCGAGAGTGGCATTCAAACTGGCGGCGACATCTCACGCCTGCGGGCAGCGGGATATGAGGCATTTCTTATTGGGGAGTCGCTGATGAGAGCGGCATCGCCGGGCGAAGCACTGCGCACGCTAATTGCTCAAGCATCGGCTAGACCAATTTCGGTACCAACGGTTCTGACGACTGGAAACTGAGAACTGGCAACTGAATTCCATGACGTGGATCAAGATTTGCGGAATTACAAATCTGGAAGACGCGCAGACTGCGGTTGATGCGGGCGCAGATGCGCTGGGATTCGTGTTTTACGAGAAGAGTCCGAGGAACATTGATCCAGAAGTTGCGCGAGAGATCGTGGCGAAGCTGCCTGGCCAGGTGGAAAAGGTAGGCGTATTCGTAGTTGGGTCTGACATTGAGTGGGACGATATCTTTTGCCGTGTCGGATTGACGGCTGTGCAGCACCAGTTTTCCATCAAGCGCAAAGCGCAGCAAAGCTCCCAAAAAGCAGTTTGTATCGATAGCTTCCCGAGGAAGGCAAGATTTTTCGTGTCCTTGCCCGTGACTCCCTTCCTTGGAGATGAGCAAGCGATCAAATCGCTGGCGGCGGACTTCGCACACCTACGACCGGAAATTCCGGGACAGTCGCCAGTTTCTGAAGGCGTATTTGATACTTTCTTCCTGGATTCGGGCGGTTCCCAGCAGCCGGGCGGGACAGGCCAACCCTTCGATTGGGCGAAGGTTGTACCGATTGCCGAGGCGATGCGGAACGGGGGCACTAAGCTTGTTGTCGCTGGCGGTCTCACTCGGTTCAATGTCAGTGAGGCAATTCGCACCTTGCACCCCTGGGGCGTGGACGTTTCGTCCGGCGTGGAATCGCGACCGGGAAAGAAGGATCCCGAGAAAGTGCGCGCGTTTATCGCCGCGGTGCGGGAAACTGAAAAGAGTGCCTGAATGGCAACAGTAACCCTCGCGTCTAGAAAATCCGCCAAGAATAGCTCAGGCCGTTTCGGCGCTTATGGTGGTCGCTATGTTCCGGAAACTTTGATGTCAGCGCTCGAGGAACTTGAGCGCGAATACGACAAAGCAAAGCGCGATCGGTCATTCCAGCGGCGGCTGGATGTACTGCTAAGAACATTTGCTGGACGTCCAACGCCCTTGTTCTTCGCGCGCCGTCTTACCGACAAGCTAGGCGGAGCCAAAATTTATCTCAAGCGCGAAGATCTGCTGCATACCGGAGCGCACAAGATCAACAACTGCCTGGGGCAAGCTTTGCTTGTCGAACGTATGGGCAAACAGCGAGTCATCGCTGAGACTGGCGCTGGACAACATGGAGTTGCTACTGCAACCGTGTGTGCACTGTTTGGCTACGACTGCGTTGTGTATATGGGAACCGAAGACATGCGTCGGCAGGAGCTGAATGTCTTCCGCATGCGGCTGTTGGGCGCGGAGGTTCGCGCGGTGGATTCCGGTTCACGCACACTGAAAGATGCTATTAACGAAGCCATGCGCGACTGGGTGACCAACGTTCGCACTACGCACTACTTGCTGGGAAGCGTGTTGGGAGCACACCCATATCCGACGATGGTTCGCGATTTCCACAAAGTAATCGGGCGCGAAACCCGGCGCCAAATTCTTCGAGCTGAAGGCAAGTTACCGAATGCGATTATCGCCTGCGTTGGTGGAGGTTCTAATTCCATCGGAATTTTCCATGATTTCCTCAAAGACAAAAAGGTTCAGTTGATCGGCGTGGAGGCCGGCGGGCACGGAGACCGGCTCGGCGAGCACGCTGCGCGCTTCTGTGGCGGATCTCCGGGCGTCTTGCAGGGCACCTACTCTTACGTGCTCCAGGACGAGGCCGGGCAGATATCGACCACGCACTCGGTCTCGGCGGGTTTGGATTATCCCTCGATAGGTCCGGAGCATGCCTGGCTGCACGATACCACCCGCGCCGAATACGTTCCGGCTTCGGATTCTGAGGCTCTGGAAGCAACGACAGTCCTGGCGCGAACGGAGGGGATTATTCCGGCGCTCGAGTCTGCGCACGCGGTTGCAGAAGTGATTAAACGCGCGCCGAAAATGAAGAAGTCAGATGTGGTGGTTGTGAATGTCTCCGGTAGAGGGGACAAAGACATCGGCATCCTTCGCGAGAATCTGAAACTG
>QIAB01000051.1:50992-53640 GCA_003225455.1 Acidobacteriota bacterium | reverse complement strand
CTCACTGATGTGCTCGATGCGGATCGTCAATTGCTTGTGGCCAAGGACGACTTGGCTGTAGCTCGGGAGAGTGCGGCGCGTGCAGCGGTCGGGTCTTATCGCGCTCTCGGGGGCGGTTGGCTCCCATAGTCGAAACCCAATAAATAAAGGAGAGCCCATATGAAACGGATGAATTTCAGTTATCCCGCCCTGGTGCTGGTCGTTGCCAGCCTCGCAGTCAGCCTGACTAGTTGCGGTCAGAAGCGGGAGTTAGATCCAAGAACACAGCCGGAGCTGGTTCGGATAGTGGAAATAGGTTCGTCGTCCGGAGCAGATCCCGCATTCACTGGCGTGGTCTCAGCGCGTGTTCAGAGCAATCTTGGTTTCCGAGTTCCCGGAAAGATCACGAGCCGCCTGGTGGATACGGGGCAGTTTGCCCGCGCTGGTCAGCCGCTCATGGCGATCGATCGAACCGACTATGTCCATGCCATTACCGCGAGAGCAGAAACCGTCACTGCGGCAAAGGCAAAGGCCGCTCAAGCTGCCGCCGACGAGGCCCGATATCGTGGTTTGGTCAAGAGCGGCGCGGTTTCAGCTTCAATCTACGATCAGATCAAGGCCGCATCCGACGCGGCACAAGCTGAGCTCGCGGCTGCCACTGCTCAGGAGCAGGTTGCGAGAGATGAGGGCGGCTACTCACAACTTCTTGCGGATGCGGACGGGATCGTGGTCGAGACCTTGGCCGAGCCAGGACAAGTGGTCATGGCAGGGCAAACGGTTGTGAAGCTCGCGCATTCCGGTCCACGAGAGGCCGCAGTGAACCTCCCGGAGACGTTGAGGCCGGCGCTTGGCTCGACAGCATACGCAACCCTCTACGGCAGCACGAAGAGCGTTCCAGTTCGATTGCGGCAGCTTTCCGGTGCTGCTGACCCGCAGACCCGGACCTTTGAAGCACGCTATGTTCTCGAAGGGGTTGCCGCGAATGCTCCGTTGGGAGCAACCGTTACGGTCCATCTCTCCGGCGACGTCGGAACTGACATGTTGCAAGTACCCGTCGCATCCGTTCTCGATCGAGGAAAGGGGCCGGGTATCTGGTTACTGAACCCGTCTACATCCACAGTCTCATTTCAACCCATACAGGTACGCCAACTAGGTGAAGAAGTAGCAACCGTCAGCGGGAACGTTCACGCAGGACAACAGGTCGTAGCGCTGGGAGTTCACCTTCTTCGCGATGGCGAACGCGTGCGGGTAGAGAACAAGGCAGAAATCCAATGAGCCAGCACCATACATCAGACGAAAACGAGAAATTGGTTCACGAATACGGCATCTCGGGACCCGAGGTTCGCGAGCATGCGGCGAAGAAGTTCCTCAACCTGTCCGCCCTCGCAGTCCACGAAAAGGCGATCACCCTGTTTTTGCTGATTGCGATCGTTGCGGCTGGCATCTTTGCCTTCCTAAAACTGGGACGCGCAGAAGACCCTACCTTCACCATCAAGGTGTTTACCGTTGCAGCAGTGTGGCCGGGAGCGACGGCACAGGAGATGCAAGACCTCGTTGCCGAGCCACTCGAGAAGCGCCTGCAGGAATTGCGCGACTACGATCGCGTAGAGACCTTTACCCGGCCCGGACTCGCGCTAATGAAGGTGAGTCTCAAGGACACTACTCGACCAGAGGACGTCCCGGAAGAGTTTTACCAGGCTCGCAAAAAGCTAGGCGATGAAGCACCCAAATTGCCTCAGGGCGTATTCGGTCCCTTCATCAATGACGAGTACTCGGATGTGACGTTCGCGCTCTATTCGGTCGAGGCTCCAGATCTTCCTCCTCGGCAGGTTGCGCGGGAAGCAGAAACGCTTCGACAGCGGATGCTTCATGTGCCGGGAGTGAAGAAGGTTGACATCGTTGGAGAGCAGCCAGAACGTATCTTTGTCGAGTTCTCGTACGAACGGCTGGCTACCCTAGGAGTGAGCGCACGAGATGTCTTCGATGCACTGGTTCGCGAGAATGCCGTAACCCCGTCTGGATCTATCGATACGAACGCTCAGCAGGTTTATATCCGCCTGGATGGCGCGCTCGATGATCTTCAGAAGATTCGGGATACGACCGTCGTGTCAGGCGGGCGCACTCTAAAGTTGTCTGATATTGCCGATGTGAAGCGCGGATACGAAGATCCCGCAACCTTTCTTGTTCGTCATAACGGCCAGCCCGCCTTGCTTCTCAGCATCGTAATGAAGGAGGGCTGGAACGGATTGGACCTCGGCAAAGCCCTTGTTGCTGAACAGAAAAAGATTTCTGCCGACCTCCCTGCAGGCGTCAGCTTCAGCAAAGTAACCGATCAGGCAGTAAACATCCGCGAAGCAGTGAATGAGTTCATGCTGAAGTTCTTCGTCGCTCTAGCCGTCGTGATGATCGTTAGCATCCTCAGCCTCGGTTGGCGGGTAGGAATCGTCGTGGCGGCGGCCGTTCCCCTGACGTTGGCGGCCGTCTTCGTCATCATGCTTCTGACCGGAAGAGTGTTTGATCGGATTACGCTTGGCGCTCTGATCCTCGGACTTGGCCTTCTAGTTGATGACGCGATCATCTCCATCGAGATCATGGTCGTCAAAATGGAGGAAGGTTGGAGTCGCATAAAGGCCGCGAGCTACGCTTGGAGTCATACCGCCGCTCCCATG
>QIAB01000051.1:46979-50960 GCA_003225455.1 Acidobacteriota bacterium | reverse complement strand
GGGGTTCGCTCGATCGACCGCGGGCGAGTATGCGGGAAACATCTTCTGGGTAGTGGGTTTTGCGCTGCTCGCGTCGTGGGTCGTTGCCGTAACCTTTACTCCGTATCTTGGTGTGGAGATGTTGCCCGAAATTAAAGCCCTATCCGGCGGCCATGAAGCCATTTATGCGACACCAGGCTACGAGAAGCTCCGCCGACTAATTGCCTGGGCGGTACGCCGGAAGGTTTTGGTTGCTTGCATTGTTCTGGGTCTGTTCCTCATTGCCGTTGCTGGCATGGGGCTTGTCAAAAAGCAGTTCTTTCCTCAATCCGATAGGCCTGAACTCTTGGTAGAGGTGACGCTGCCACAAGGCACCAGCATCGAAACTACTAACGCGAGTTCGAAAAAAGTAGAAGAGTGGCTGCGGCTACAGCCAGAGGCCAAGATTGTAACGGCTTACATTGGGGCGGGCGCTCCGCGCTTCTTCTTTTCGTACAATCCAGAACTCCCGAACCCCAATTTTGCCAAGATCATTGTTCTGACGGCTAATGAAAAGGCTCGAGACGATTTGAAGGTCAGGCTGCGTGAACGGGTTGAGTACGGCCTTGCGCCTGAAGCACGTGTGCGCGCCTCGCAGCTCGTTTTTGGACCATATACACCGTGGCCCGTTGAGTTTCGCGTCTCAGGTCCCGACCTGGAAAGGGACCGCGCGATTGCGGCGCAGGTAGAGGCTGCCATGCTGGTAAATCCTCATACTCGACAGGTAAACCTGGACTGGGGCGAACGCGCGCCAACCGTGCATTTTGTCCTCGATCAAGCTCGGCTCCAACTGATTGGCCTTTCCTCCCACGAGGCTGCCGAACAGATCCAGTTTCTTCTGACGGGTGCGCCGGTGACACAGGTCCGTGAAGATATCCGAACGGCTGAGCTGATCGCTCGAAGTGCCGGAACAGACCGCCTCGATCCCAGCAACCTGAATGACATGACTCTGATGAATCACTGGGGGAAAGCTGTTCCACTGAGTCAAGTCGGCCACATCGAAATTCGTCCTGAAGACCCGATTCTCAAACGCCGTGATCGTGTGCCGACCATTACAGTGGAGAGTGACATCGACGAATCACTTCAACCCCCGCAGGTCTCTGCGGAGATTGAAAAGGCGATTCGGCCGATTATCGCCAGACTGCCCGAGGGCTACAGGATTGAAACCGGCGGCAACATAGAAGAGTCGGGAAAGGCGAACCGGGCACTTTCAGTCGTGTTTCCCGCGATGATCGTGCTGATGCTCACGGTAATCATCTTCCAGGTACGATCATTCTCCGCGATGTTCATGGTGGTTCTTACGGCACCTTTAGGTCTCGCTGGTGTCGTACCAACATTGCTTCTCTTTCATCAACCATTTGGGTTCAATGCGATCCTCGGACTGATCGCTTTAGCTGGCATCCTTATGCGCAATACGCTGATCCTCATCGGTCAAATCAAAACAAATCAGGAGGAAGGACTTGATAGTTATCGCGCTGTCATCGAGGCGACTGTACAGCGATCACGTCCGGTGATCCTCACAGCGCTCGCAGCAGTATTAGCTTTCATCCCTCTGACATTCTCGGTGTTCTGGGGGTCGATGGCATACACACTGATTGGGGGGACTGCCGTGGGGACGGTGCTGACTCTTGTGTTCCTGCCTGCACTCTATTCAATCTGGTTCCGAGTAAAACCGACAGCAGTCCCGAGCGATGAGGCTCAGGCGGTGCTGGTGAGTGCATAGCGGAAAGCGTTTTTTACAGCTGGCCACAATTTGCAGTACCTGCTTGGGAGGGGGATCACACCAGGGAACATCTACAGTTCCAATGTTGGCGGAAAAAGAACTCTTTCATTTTTGACTCCCAAAGATTTTTGTCGGTTTGGATGCGGATGTAATTCAGCATCTCGATGTACGACATCGTCACCGTGATTCAGGAAGACGACTATTCTTTGCCGCCTTTGAATCTCCCGGCGTGGGACCTCAGTGACATCGCAGCAACGAACATCGGTGAGGTGACACAAGAAAGTCAGAACGCGATCCCCACCGCGAGCGGAACGTTGTTGGGAAAATTCGTCTACAAAGCTGTTCTCGACGCCAGTTTGGAATACGACGAAGATTCCAAAGGCTACGGTTCCGCGACCGCAGCGTTAGGCAAAGCCCTCGGCGTTGCCCTCGGTCGTGGTATTGGCAAAGACCTGGTCAATGGCGACGGTTCATCCGCACCAGAAGGAATCGTTGTCGGCGCAACGGACTCCGGTGTCACAACCGCTGCCCTCGGCGCTGTGAGCTACGCTGACGTGACGAGCGTTTTCTATAGCGTGAACAGCGCGTATAGAAACAGTTCGAAATGCGCGTGGCTGGTCAACGACAAAGTGCACAAGATGCTCGCGAACTGCGTCGATGACGATCACCGCCCGCTATTCCCACTCGAAGACGGAATTATGCAGGTGTTGGGAAAGCCCGTTTACATCTGTCCGAGTCTGCCAGCATATAACGCAAGTTTGGGCACGCAACACGCCGGAAGTTTCTGTGTGTTCGGTGACCTGAGTCATTACGTGGTGCACAAGTCGAGCATTCTGATGCGGAGATTTACAAACGGAGTTGGGCTGATCGAATACGGCAAGTGCAGATACCACGGCCTGATGCAAGTTGACGCCGCACTGCTCGATCCAACAGCCGGAGCGAACGCGCCTGTTGTGAGTGCGAGGCTGCACGCTTGATTGAGTTTCATCCGCCCGCCGGACGAAACTGAAAGGAAAATTTTATGACGTTACCACGTGGCACCGAGGTTCGCGCAGAGCCTGGTGTTAATACTGAAAAATTTCCACCTTGGCCGTGCCCGTGGCCTTACGCTGGGGGCATCAACCCACCGAATTCCTGGCGAAGAGTATTCTGTAACCAGAATGATGGTAGAGCGATACGCGGGAGATTATCTCCTTGCCCCAGTTGGATCGCTCTTCATCTCTCGCGACGCTTCCCGCAGGGCGTCTTCAGTTAGACGAGGCATTAGTTCTGTAGGAATGCGACTATCTGCTCGCAGGCCCAAAAACTCATGCCTAAAACTGATTTGATGACGAGTACGCTTCTCCAGTTCAGCGAAGTTGATCTTAAGGTCCCGGTAATCACGTACCGCGTTTACCGCGTTTATCGCATCCACATCAATGCCCAATGCCGAGAGCTTCAACCGAAGGAGAGATAGCTCTCCCGCTTCATGCTTTTCCGGGCACACGAACGCGGCTACCATTAATTCACGATTTTCTCCGTAATGTCTCTCCCATGATTGCCAGGTCTTCAGATCGAGTCCCATAGATTCGAAAAGAGAAGCTAGCAGTTCAGGTGCATCCGATTTAAACTTATGAAACAACTCCGACGCACACTTGTCGCGCTTTTCTGCCGGAAGCTCGCTCGCAAACTGCTTTGTGATTTCGTTGATGAATTTGAGCCGCCGTTGAATGTCCCCGGCCTCCCTATGGGCGGCCTCTGCCTCATGTTCGGCCTTCGTGACACGTTGCTGCAGCTCACCCAGCGCCTGCTCTACTTTCTTAAGCTGCGCTTTCAGATCGGATACCTCCTTATTATCAAATTGATTGATTAGCGCCTGAGCATTGGCTAAGGATCCACCCGGTCCCTTGTTCTCGGAACGTTTTCGATTTGTGGCTTTGTTTGTGGCCGCGTACTCCTTTTGGCGCCGGTCGTACTCGAGAATAGTTCTGATCAGTTGCGCCTTGGTCGTCGGATTCTTTGTCGTGCCCAGCATCTCACCAGCAGCGTTCAACGCCATCTGTGACCACTTATTGATTCTCCCCATCGTTTATCCATTCCGCGCAGTCGGCTTGCTGCCCAACAATTTAAGACTCGACCAAGCGCCGTGGTCCCACGGCACCCATAAAGTCGCCAGTAACCCTATCGGTGCCAACTCCACATCCCGAGATCGTCTGCCGCCGCTTCCACAACGAAATTGACCGGGGGCTTGCGTGAAGCCC
>QIAB01000051.1:44712-46943 GCA_003225455.1 Acidobacteriota bacterium | reverse complement strand
TTTGATCTGCGCCCAACGCCTTACCCTCTTGGCGGTTTGACATGCTGTCTGATGTATCACGACCATCGGTTGGGGCAAAGTTACCTTTGTGTACTTTTATCGTTTTTTTGTACTTTTAGCGTACTTTAACTAACTTGGTCCGTTACAGTCCTACTCTAGATACCTTATAGTAAGGCACTTACATTTTCCACTTGTCCTATTGGCTGTGGTATATTAGCTCTCAAACTGGTGTAAGCTCTTGAATAGCCTATTCATAGCTACGAGTTGTGCAAAACATCGAAACTAATTTGGCGAGGTTTGGCTGAAAGGCACCGGCCCAGGCCAAGCTCGATGGGGTGACCGCGGGTGGGGGACTCCCCCGAGGTGGTCAACTCGACCAGTTAAGACCCCCTCTTGGGACTCTAGGATAATTTTCTTCTCTCTAATCCACTGATTTATACAAGATTTATCGAGGTGTGTCCAACTGACTAGATAAAAGGATGCGAATGGTCGAGCCGACATGCGGATGACATTTGGGCTACTCGCCTGCACCGGGTCGTGGTCGTAATACTCGTATGCTGACATTGGTTTTTCGTAATTCAACGTCCAGGGCCTCTGTTCGTCCGGCAGCTTGCCCAGCACACGCGCCATCTCACGAATGTGCGCAGCGACCGATCCGCAGCAAGCACCGATGTAATCAACACCAATATCTCTTGCTTGCTGCGCATACCTGGCCATTTCCTTGCGGCTGAGTTGCAGCGGATCCAGTTCGAAAGGAAACTGCGGTAAGCTGGTGAAATCTGGCTTCTCGGCCGGAGTGCGATAAGCAACTGGCTGCGCGGCAAGAAACGCATCGGGTACCGCTTTCCGCATTTCCTCAAGATGCGCAAGCATGTGCTCCGGCGGGCGCAGGCAGTTCATGCCGACAATGTCTGCACCGGCGTCAACCAAGGCCTTGGCGGCCTCGGCCGCGCTCTTCCCTTCTGTCGTGGAGTTCTGATTTTCGAAACAGATCGTGACCATCACCGGCAGTGCAGTTTTCTTGGCGCGCTCGACTGCGAGCAAAGCTTCGCCCAGCCAGGAAAAAGTCTCGCCGATAATGAAGTCCGCGCCTTCGGCCACTTGTACCTCTAGTTGCTCATCGAAGGTAGCTCGCACTCGTCCTTTTGCGGCGTTGCTGTCGGGGTCGTACATCCAAGTGAGGCTGAGATTGCCGGCGACCAAACAACGCTCGCCTGCGACATCCTTGGCAACACGCACAGCCGCTCGGTTGAGATCCTCCAAACGATCCTGCAGTCCAACCGTGGCGAGTTTGTCGCGACTGGCATAGAATGTGAGCGCCTGCAGCACCTCCGCGCCAGCCTCGCGAAACTCAATATGAAGTTGCCGCAGCGCCTCAGGATTGGTGAGCGCAACTTCGGGGGTGAACGGACCCGCACGGACCCAGCCACGCTTCTCCAGTTCCAACAAGTAGCCGCCGTCCCCCAGCACAGGGCCTTCTTTTAGTTTTTGCAGGATGCCCTTCTTCATGTTGTCTCCTTGTGCTCCGTTTTCGACGTACTCGAACTGCGATTTTTGCGTAGATCACGCAGAACCTGGAACGCGGCATTGTGGCCGGGCGCGCCCGTCACGCCGCCCCCAGGGTGTGCACCGGCCCCGCACAGATACAGCCCTGCAATGGGCGTGCGGTATTGTGACCAACCTGGAATAGGGCGCATGAAGAATAACTGCTCGAGCGTAAGATCGCCGTGAAAAATATTTCCCTCAGTAAGCCCGTAAACGCGTTCCAGATCGAGCGGCGTGAGAACCTGCCGCGCGATGACCGCTCCCGGCACGTTGGGAGCATATTCGGCGATCTTCTTGATCACGCGGTCGCCGAGCAGCTCGCGATTCTCATCCCAGGTACCGCTTCGCAAAAAATACGGCACATATTGTACGAAGCAAGTCATGATGTGGCGGCCCTGGGGAGCGAGTGTATGGTCAACATTGGAGGCGACCACGCAATCTACCCACAAGTCCTCAGGGATTTCGCCAAACTTCGCGATGTCATAGCAACGCTCAGCGAATTCCAGCGACGGAACGAGCGTGAAGAGCGATCGCTGAGCGGGGTCCGCGTCGGGTGGCATGCCTTGCACCTTTGGCTCCTCGGCCAAGACAAGATTCACCTTGGCGCAAGGCCCGTTCATCTTGATTCCCTTGACTGCGCTGCGAAACTCGTCGGGCAGCTCGTTGGGTTCTATCAGACCGAGAAA
>QIAB01000051.1:42416-44603 GCA_003225455.1 Acidobacteriota bacterium | reverse complement strand
GCGAACATCAATTCGCGCGACGGGGGCCGAGGTGCGGATCTCAACGCCGCGCTTGCGCGCAGCGGCAGCGAGCGCCTGGGTAATGGCGCCCATACCGCCAATAACGTGTCCATAGAAGCCTTGCAACTCATGTTCGCCGCCGCTCAGTAAATGAAATAGCAATCCCAGAGCGGTGCCGGGATCATATGGCCCGCCATGTTTTCCATAAACGTTGTTGGCGAGGAAAAGGGTCTTGACTTTCTCAGACTCATAATTGCGATCCAGAAATTCGCCCAGGCTGCCGGTCAAAAATGAAATCAATTGCGCAATTTCCCCGCTCGTGATTCCCCGAAAGCGCCTGCCCACGCGCAGGAGTTTCCACCAACCCTGCAACCCATCAGCCTCAAATTCCGGCGGCGGCTCAAGAAAAAATGGCTGGAGATAGCGGGCAAGCTTTTTCAGCTGATCGTCAACGCGCGCGAAAGTATTCGAGTCTCTAGCAGAAATCTTGCGCAGTTCCGCCTGCGTGCGGTTGCGGTCGGCCCACCAGGGAATGACTTGACCGTCAGGAAATGGCACCTGCAGCGCCGGATCACAAGGAACCATCCGCATTCCGTGCGACGCTAGCCCCAGATCGCGGATCACTTCCGGGCGCAGCATGCTGGCGATGTAAGACGTGGTCGAGGCCCGACAGCCGGGCGCGATTTCTTCCGTCACGCAACAGCCACCCACGATGTCCCGCCGCTCCAGCACGAGCGTGCGCAGCCCCGCGCCGCCCAGGTAGGCAGCGGCGGTGAGGCCGTTGTGACCGGCTCCAATCACGATTATGTCGTATTGAGACGTCCTTGCCATACGGCAATATATGACCCTTAGTCATAGTCGCCAGCTAACGGCCAGCGCACATAGTACTTTCAACTTCGCGGGGTTCGTAGTATTTTCTTGCAGTTCTCTCAGAATATTGACCTGAGGTCATGACCGTAGCGTCGTCATCTCCGTCGCCAGGCTCTCCGCTACGCCCGTTGCAACCACGAAGCGGCCGATCCGCGGTGAAGCGCGCGCAGATTGTCAACGTTGCGATGCGCCACTTCGCCGAGCATGGCTTCCAGGCCTCTCGTATCGGCGACATTGCCGACGAATTGGGAATCGCGAAGGGCTCCATCTTTCAGCATTTCAAGAGTAAGAATGGACTTTTCTTCGAGGTTTACAGGAATGCAGTACGTTCGCTTCCGGCTTATCTTGATGCGCCATCTGAAATACAGAAGAAGGGATTCTTCGAGGTCCTACGTTATTGGCTAGCACGAACCGAGCATCTGGTACGCGAAGACTGGATTCCCTATCGCGTGTCGCTGCTCGGAAACCATGGCACCGATCTTGCCCTCAAGCGCGAGATCAATCGCTTTCTCGTCGCGGAAGACCCATATGGAACGGTGGCCTTTGTAAAGATGGGTATCAGACGACGCGAGGTGTCAGACATGGACATTGAGATGATCGTCTCGATCATTGATTGGACCATGGAGCGCTTCCAGGACGCGCTCCTGACCGAGGAATTGGATCCAGGTCTCTTCCGCCGCAACGGCCAGCCTGCCTCTCAGAAAGAGGCTCGCATCGGGCAATTCCTGCAAGTGCTGAGGGGTGCTATCGGACGACCGGCTGCAACCAGGTCCTGAAGATCGCGCCCACGAGCGTCACGGAACCGAAAAGCCAGCCGCTGCCTTGTCGCGCGCTTTCCTTCCCCTCCAATATAGGACCGCGCCCACTGCAAGCAAAGCGCCAGTGCCGCCAACTATTTTTGCAACAGCGAGAGCTGGATGGAGTTCGCCGGGGCTGGGGACGAATGAAATAGCAATGGTGAGCAAGGCAGTAGCGAATCCTACGCAGGAGATCAGCAATGCTGCTGGCTTGCCACCGGGGACGCGAATCACGTCTGGCCCGGCGGGTTCTCGCTGCAAGCGGAACATAGCTCCGAACAAAAATAAGTAGGGAAGAAAATAGGTGATGATGCCCAGGCTGACCAGCACATCGTAGGCGCCTTTAACCGTAGTCTCAGCCTGGCCAAGAAATACAAACACTATGCCGCAGACGCATTGCAGGATGAGCGCGACATAAGGCGTTCGCCAGCGAGAATGCAACTTGCCGAAAACTGGCGGCAGAAAACGATCGATGCCGGCCACAAAAGGCAAACGCGCGACCGCGGCGAGATATGCGCCT
>QIAB01000051.1:27744-42396 GCA_003225455.1 Acidobacteriota bacterium | reverse complement strand
GTGATCAGCGCAGCGGCGACTGGGATGATCCAGAAAAATCCGATCCGTCCTGCCGTTTGCGTGATCGCCTGCATCAGTCCTTGCAGATTGCTGACTTGATCGGGCGGAAGCGCCAGCAGCACCCCGATTGTGCCCCCCACATAACAAAACGTCACAACCAAGCCGCCGACGAAAAGAGCCCAGGGAACCGTCCGGCGTGTGTTCTTGATCTCCTCTCCCATGAAAGAGGCGGTTTCACTACCGCTAAAGGCGAAAATCAGTGTCGACCAAAAGATCATGTCCTTCAAACGGAACCCCGGCGTCAAGGTCGTAGCATTGAAGGGCGTCGCTGATCCAAAGCGGTGCCACGCGATGGCGCCCATGCCAATCACGATGACCACTGGAAGCCACATGGCGACCGCACCGACGTTGTGCAGCCACTTGCCAATATCGAGACCGACCACGTTCAGAATGGTAATTACGATCAAGGTGACGATCGAAAAGAGAATGTAGAAATCCGTATTGTTTGAGAGATAGCTCCAACGAGCCGCGCGCATGTACAAGATATTGCTTCCAGCAAAATAGAGAACTGCCGGAAAATACGGAAGGTTGCTGGTCCAATAAATCCACGCACAAATGAAGGAACCGAAATCGCCAAATGCACGTTTAGTCCAGACGTAGAGCCCACCTTCTTCCGGATAGCGTGAGGACAGTTCGATGACAGAGAGCGCCAGGGGAATGTAGAAGGTGAGCCAGGCAACGAACCAGATGATCACCGCGCTGGGGCCGGCGCTGGCGGCGGTTGCGACCCAGCGCAAACTGACGCCCGTGACCACGTAGAACAAGACGAGGTCCAAAGATCCCATAACGCGCTTCGGGCGGGGGGATTCGGCCGGCAAGTGAGTCGGCGGGCTGTTAGCAACCGTTTGAATTCCGCTGGGAGGATTGGTTGCAGTCATCGGATTGCCTATGGTGCCTTAAATGCATCGCAAAAAGAAGGTAGGCCAGAGAAAATGTGAATCACTGGTGATCCCGATGTATGGCACCCTTCCACGTCTTCTGCCGAATTAGATTTCCATTTTTCAGCAGCTCGCGCTGCTCCTGCTGGGCGACCCGATCGAGTCTGCCGCGACCTGGCAACTTGTCCGAAATCAGTTTAAGCTGTCATATCAGCAGCTCCCGTCACCGCGGCCGGCGGCTGACCTTTTGTACGCCGGGGCGATCTGCCTTAGGTACGAAAGTAACTACCCCTATTACGAGATGCCGTTACATTATGTTCGTTCGGTCCCGTCCCGGAGAATGTAAACCGTGCCCCAGATGTTACCGGACAGTGCTAATGCTCGCCTCTGCTCGCATGAGTTTCTCTGGCCTCGGCGAGCCGCCGACGGCAACTACTATCAGCTTTGTCTTTTTTGTGGCGCCAGCTACAAATACGACTGGAAGAGCATGCAACGCGTAGAACGCATGGATACTGAGTTTGGGACGGAATCCGGGTCGGGGAGTTCTGACCTGAGTGCTCACCTCAAGGCGGCTCCTCGCCTCAAGCTGCTGCTTGAATTGGCACCAGCGCATCGCGTCTTCTTCCGGAACTTGGCCGACATCCTCTTGTTCCGGTCGACGCCGCCTGTCGCTACAATGTCCAGAGCCGCGCCCTTCTGGCGCGACGTCTTTGTTTGCTCCGGCGTACCGTGGCGGTCGCTGCTGGGATCAACGCTCTGCCACGTCATCGTGATTGCGGCCGTGTTGATCCTATGCCAGGGATGGACGCCAATTTGTACGTTAGCTATTACACGCCTTCCCCGTCCTTCCCCGCGCTGAGAAGCAGCGTCTCGCGGGCTCCTGCAAGCTCCAGAAGAAAGCCCGAGACCACACCTCAAGCCGCGATCCGGGTGGCGCCAGAACGCACACGGAATATCGTCCGGGCCCCCGACATTAAGCGGACTGAGTCTGCCCCAAATGTCCTGGCCTCGAACTCCGGCCCTTTAGCGATGCCACTCTCCCCCAACAAATTGACCTTACCTGCGATCCCGAATTCGGTCGTCGCGTCGCTGTCGGATTTTAGCGACGCCGCGGCTCGCCGGCGCGGTCTGCTTCAAGGTTTCGTCGTAGCACCTCCACCCAAGGTTGAGGCCGTTTCTTTTCGACGGTCAATGGCCGCGTCCAGTGCGGCCGTCGTCTGGCCGCCGCCTACCGTGCACGGCTCGACACGCAAAGTTGGGGACATCAACATCGGCCAGTCCGGAATCGTCGCGCCCTCGCCGCAGTTGCCCATGTCCGAGCAGCGCGCTATTTCGGGCATTCCGCAGGCGACCTTTGGCAGCCTAGCCACTTCGGTCGTCGCTCCACCACCAGCAGCTCAACGCTCCGGAACTCTCTCCGATCGCCATGTGAGTTCGCTGTCAGGTAGTGGTCTGCAAGTTGTACCGCCTCCACCATCGGTTCAAGGCGCAGGCAATTCTGCTGGAGATGGGCGCGCGAGTTCGCTGTCCGGTAATGGTCTGCAAGTTGTACCGCCTCCTCCATCGGTTCAGGGCGCAGGTAATTCCGCTGTAGATGGGCGTGCGGGTTCGCTCCCCAGTACTGGTCTGCAAGTTGTACCACCTGCTCCGTCAGTTCAGGAAGCAGGCAACTCCGGCACAGGGGGACGTGCAATCGCGATGAGCATCCCCCCAGTTGTTACGTCGCCACCGCGACCCGTGATCGACAACCCCCGCGGACCAGTTACTGAAGAGATGGCTATTCGTGTGATCGGTCTGGCGTTGGCCCTGCCGAACTCCTCTTATTTCTCGAACTACGAGGTTTTCATTGCGGAAAGACGGATCAGCAGAGTCGCGTCACAGCTCATAAAACTGGTTTACGTGTCTCTTCCCTATCAACGGCGACTGTCCGAGTATGGTCTGAACAAATCGAGAGTGTACAAGCTCCGCGTCAGCAGAGACCTGAGTTGCGACGAAAGCTTGCTGCAAATGACATGGCCTGAAACCGACCCCCATCCGGGCTCGCAGTATTCAGCCGATTCTCCGGGATTGAGTCGCAATGATCGAAACGGCATGTTGCCCTGCTATCGCACGACCGCAGATGACTACAGGAGAGCGCTTTCGCGCGGCCGCTAAGATCCCGCCTGGGTCTCTCGGCTAACAATGGCCATTTCGGCGACAGCATGGACAGTACCCTTATAAGTAATAGGCACAACCTTCGCGAACGTGTCATCCTGAATCAAGCGCTCGGTATATTCGAGATCGGCACGATTAGTCTGAAAGGTGTTGGTTTGTTTCGCGAATGATACCCATGAGAAGAAAAGTCCCTCTTGTGTGTCAGCTCTCCAGGCTCCTTCCTGCTTTTTGCCTTTTCGGTTTCTCCTTACTGCTGCTGGCGCAGGGTGAGTGGACGTCTCCCGACCACATCGGACTGGTGCAAGACTGGAGCACGCACCATGCGGTGTTTCCCCGAAACGGCCCGCTTTCTGCAATGCTGGCGGCGCAGCATGATCCGCGCGCATTCTATAGCTGGAGGGCGGCGGCGCTGGATGCAATGCGCACAACCCGCGGGTCGGCGGCCCAAACCGAGATGGGCGTCGAAGAGCATCACCACGCAAGCCGGCGTGCGCCAAATCGCGACTGGAGTATCAGCCTCGGTAGTGCAGGAACCGCAGACGCGATGTACCCCGCGAAATTCACCTTCGATATCAACGCCACCCCGAGCTGTGCGAACGATTTTGTGGTGTTCCCCGTCAACCAGTCCCCCAATGCAACCCACGAAAACCTGGCGGCTTTTAACAATCTCTATAGTGGAAACGTAAATTCATTCGGCATCTGTAATCGCACAACCTCGGCCAGCGACAACGGACTCGCTGCTACGGTGAAGTGGTCATATGCCGTCAGCAGTTCAATTGCGGCGGGGGTTCCTACTTCTCCGGCGCTGTCACTGGATGGAACCAAGGTGGCGTTCGTCGAATCGAAGAGCGGTAGTCAGCCGCACTTTCACGTGCTCGCCTGGAAGAGCGGCGATGGCGTCAATGCAGCGAACAAACAAGACGCGCAGAGTCCGAAAGTCCTGAGTACGTTCACCGCGTTCGCACCGACTGCTGGAAGCGGTACCGTCACCAACCTGGCCTTTGGTGTTTCAGGCGCTGGATCGGGCGATACGCTTTCCTCCCCGTTCGTGGATTACGGCACCGACAAAGTCTACATTGGCGACGACAAGGGCCACTTAGTTCGCCTCAAGAATGTGTTCTGCACCGTCAACGTCGCCTGCTCAGGAGCCACTCCCCCCGCACCCAGCATTGACACGAGTTGGGGAACAGCCGGTACGGTTACTGTTGCTTGCGGATCAAAGCTGAGCGGGCCCGTGGTTGATTTTTTTACGGGTAACGTGTTCGTGGGTTGCTCCGACGGCAAACTGTACGGCTTCAACTCAAGCGGATCAGCGCTGGCCGGTTCTCCGGTTACGGTGGGCGATGGTTCTGCAACTGGCGGGATTGTTGATCCTCCAATTGTGGATGGCGCAAACGGATTCATCTACACCGTAAGCGGGACCGATGGTGCGAACGCAGTCCTGGTGCAAACGAAAACCAACCTGACTTCCAAACTGGTAGCCACTCTTGGTAAGGCGGGAGGGCAGAACATTCATGCTGGCGCCTTCAACGATGCCTACTTTTCCAGCTCCACTTCCGCTAACTGGCTCATTTATGTTCAGGGTTACAACGGTGGAGGCAACCACGTTTTCCTGTACGGCGCTGGGTTCGATGCGAGCCGCAATCTGATCGCCGGCACGCCGGCAAACGGTCTGAATATTCACTCCAGTATTGTCGAGTGCTCGCCATTCACCGAGATCCTGAATTCCGGAACCGACCGGCTTTTCTTGGCTCTGACGAGTGGCACACTCGATGGCTTCAACATAAATGCGTTCCCAACGGGCACGTTTGCAACTGCAGCCGAGACGGGAGGCACAAGCGGAATAACCGTGGATAACATCAGCTCCCAGGGCCAGGCTTCCAGCATTTATTTCGCGACATTAGGTGGGACGCATTCTGCTGTGAAGCTCACCCAATCGGCGCTACAATGACGCGCTATGAGCGATATAGATAAAGACGCACAAACGCGGGCGGAGCGTAAACCGAACAGGAAGCCTTACCAGAAGCCTGCGTTTCAGTATGAGCGTGTCTTCGAAACCGCCGCGCTGCGTTGCGGCAAGATGGGCCCTACTCAAAGCCAGTGCAAATTCAATCGAAAAACTTCATAGGATCGCGAGCCGCCATGTTCGGCAGATTTTTGGTAACGAGCGAGGGCATGGAGGCGGCAAACCGTCCTTGTGCTGTGTATTGCTCAACGGATACTTCGGCCATCCTTGATGAGGAACAGACAAAGTGCGAGCTGGCAGCCCAAGTACTTAAAGATTCCGGCATTTTGCGCCTGCGAGCATCAGGTTCCAGCATGCTGCCAAGCCTTTGGCCAGGCGATGTAATCACCATCCAACCCCAAAGCTTTGAGCAATGGCGACCCGGCGATATCGTGCTCTACATGCGTGCAGGCCACTTCTTCATTCACCGTGTCATTGCTGTATCGAACTCAGGGGATTTCCTGATCGTTCAAGGTGACTGGCTGCCGCAGCCGGATCCCCCGGTCGCCGCGCAGGAAGTTCTCGGTAAAGCCGTGGCTGTCGAGCGCAATGGCCTCCCTGTGCAGACCACGTGCCATCCCTCCATCTCCCTCCGCATTTTTGCGCGCGCGCTTTGGAATTGCGGCCTTCTGTTGCGCGTGGTAATGGCAATCCGCTCGCATCGACCTTCGCAGACAACCATGCGCCCAAAGCAGGCCTGGAGCTGATCCAATGAGCTTGATGGACGCTATGAACCAGCGAGCAATGGAACTAAGGGTTCCCTTCGCCGTTCACTTCGACATCACCTACCGTTGTAACGAGCGCTGCATTCACTGTTATTTGGATCATGACGATCATGGCGAGATGACTACGTCCGAGATCAAGGGCGCGCTCGACGAGATAGCCGAGGCCGGCACATTTCTGTTGACTTTCAGTGGCGGAGAAATCTTCATGCGCCGCGACTTGTTCGAGCTGTTGGAACATGCCCGGCGCTTACTGTTCAACGTACAACTGAAAACCAATGGAGTGATGATTCGCCACGCAGAAGCCGAGCGCCTCCTGAGTCTAGGCATAGCACAGATTCAGATCAGCATCTATTCCCATCGGCCACAGGTTCATGACTCTATTACCAAACTACCGGGTTCCTTAAAGCGCAGTCTGGATGCGATTCGGTTTCTCAAAGCGCAAGGCCTCAATGTGGTGATCGCCAACGTGATGATGAAGTCCAATATGGCTGACCGGGCAGGCGTGCAGGCCCTCGCCCGCGAACTCGGCGTGACTTATACCCTGGACCCAACTATCACGCCTAAAATGGATGGTGACACGTCCATCCTTGGTTTGCGTGTTCCTGGATCAGAGCTTAATGCTGTGTTTCATGATGAAGATCTAGTCGGCAACGTGGAGGAGCAATGCGCACCCCCTGTGCCACTCGACGCTGAGGATATGGATGGGTATTCCTGCAGCGCCGGGCATACGCTGGCGTACATCTCTCCATACGGCGATGTTTTTCCCTGCGTGCAGTTTCCGTTACCCAGCGGCAACGTACGGCGGCAAAAGTTCATTGACATTTGGCGCGATTCTCCCCAACTTGCTGAAGTCCGCTCCATTCGCGCCAGAGACTTGCCTGTTTGCTCCACCTGCCCACACATGGTTAGCTGCAGCCGTTGTCCTGGCTTGGCGTACATGGAAGGAAACATGCGAGGGCCCTCGACGGCGGACTGCGAAAAGTCGTTTCAGCGCACCGGCATTGCCTCTGCGAACATGCTCCTGACGGGCCGATATCAGACGAGTGCCAACCTAATTCAGATTCAGCCGTTACCCGCCTAGTAGACTTAGGAAAAGCTAGTTTTGGTGGCGGAGCGCCTCAACCGCCGAATGCTCAAAAAAGGCGAACCAGCGGGGCAAAATCCCTCGAGAGAAGGTCGGTTAGCTTGAGCCACAACACAAAATTCTGGGCGATGATATTGGCGCTAGTTATCTGCCTCATTCTTCTCGCAGCCTGGGCAATGCGCGGAAGCGGATGACCTGTGGAAATCAGACTGACCCACTGCCAAACCCTCGCAGGGCGGCGTTAACGCCACCCCTATAATTTATACTGATCGCTTCAGAGCATGAACCATCTCATCGCACTGTTGGCGCACCACGGGTATGCGGTTGTATTTTGGCTCGTATTCGCAGAAGCGATCGGCCTGCCCATGCCGGCCGCGTTGGCCTTAGTTGGAGCAGGCGCCGCTGTCGCCTCGGGTGCATTGAGCGCACCCATAGTTCTATTGTTGGCGATCCTTGCGATGCTGCTTGGCGATCTCGTGCTCTTTGACCTCGGCCGCCGTATGGGATGGGCGCTGCTTGGGTTTCTGTGCAAAATCTCGGTGAATCCGGAAACCTGCATTCTGCGTTCGGCAGAATCGTTCTATAAGCGGGGCAAGCTCACGCTCGTAATCGCAAAATTCATTCCTGGCCTAAACACCATGGCCGCGCCGCTGGCCGGGAGTATGAAGATGCGTCTGGCACAGTTCCTGCGCTTTGATTTCGCCGGAGCTGCGCTCTACGCGCTCGCATACGGGTGCCTCGGATTCGTCTTCCGTGACTTTCTTGCCGCGCTCACTAACAGCTTTCAAGCCGCGGGCCGTTTACTCGAGCAAACCGTCCTGATCGCCATACTCGCGTACGTGGTTTACCGTGCTTGGCTGTTCCAGAAGTATGCCGTCTATCGTGTTGTTCCTCGTGTCCAGGTGGAAGAATTAGCGCGCAAGCTGGCTTCCGATGAGAGCGCCGGCGTTCTGGTCATGGATGTTCGCAGCCACGGCTATTACGATGCTGAGGCATTGCGCATCAAAGGCTCAATTCGTCTCGAGCCAAACAACTTGTCCGAGGAATTGAAAACTCTGCCCAAGGACAAAGACATTTATGTCTACTGTACTTGAGCGCGCGAAGCGACCAGCGCCCGGGTGGCGCACATGCTGCGGGAGAACGGATTCAACGCGTTCGTGATTGTGGGCGGACTGGCCGCTTGGAAGAGAGCCGGTGAGCCGATGGAGCCGGTTCCGCATGACGACCTGGTGAAGCTGCCGACCTTTAGCTAGTCGTGAAATCTCGGGCCTTGGATCTTGCTGGAGCGGCTTTTCTTCGCGAACTTTGCGGGCTACTTTGCGCACTTTGCGGTTAAGAGCTTTTAACCGCAGAGGTCGCAAAGAAGTGCGGCGGAGATCGCAAAGTGCGGATAGTCTCAGGCAGCTGAGACTTCCCCCCTCCAAATCTGATGGCGTCTACCAAAGAAGTCGAGATCAAATTCCGAATTGCTGACCTCCGCGCGCTCTCACGTCGTTTGCGAGAGGAACACTTCAAGCTGCTCACGCCGCGCACCCACGAGATGAATGCACTCTACGATCTTCCGGGAAATCCGTTGCGCCGCCGTGGCGAGTTGCTGCGCCTCCGTCAATATGGATCTGATTGGATACTTACTCACAAAGCCAAAGCGAAAGACGCACGCCACAAAACCAGAGTGGAGAACGAAACCAAAGTTGCCGACGGAAAAAAGATGGACGCCATTCTGCGCGCCTTGGGCTACACGCCCACCTTCCGCTACGAGAAATTCCGCGCGGAGTGGGAAGACGGCAAAGGCCACGTGGTCGTGGACGAAACGCCCATAGGGAATTTCGGCGAGATCGAAGGCCCGGCCCGTTGGATCGACGAAACTGCACGCCGGCTCGGAATTCATCGCAGCGATTACATAACTGACACCTACGCCGGTCTGTTCTTCTCTTGGAAACACCGAACCCGCAGTCCAGCTAAAGAAATGACCTTCAGTGCTATAAAGCGCGCAGGAAAGAAAGGTTAGCATTTTTACAACGTTTTACATTTAACGCAGTAATCACCATTACTACTAGCCTGCTCATCCGTCTAAACGCAGGATATTCCGATTGCCAAGAACGGGGGCGGCGGTGCTCGGATTTCGGACAAGGCTGGGCTGCGCGTTGATTGCGACTACGCTCAGTCTTCCCGGTTATCTCGCCGCAAGTCCGCCCAATTTCGGCCAGGTCACGATACCCCGTATCAGCCACGCCCCCAATCTTGAGGAATTCCTGGAAATGAAGCCTAGCCCCGCCTGGCAAGGCAAGCTGGCGAAAGTGGATCGCTTTATCCAGCGCACTCCCAGCGATGGCGAGCCTGTCTCGCAGCGCACCGAAGCCTACCTGGGATATGACGATAAGAATCTATATGCGATCTTTATCTGCTTCGATAAAGAACCACAGAAAGTCCGAGCGCGCCTTTCTCGTCGCGAAGATGTCTTTGATGATGACACCGTCGAGCTAATGCTGGATACCTTCCACGACCACCGCCGAGCTTACGCGTTCTTCTCCAATCCTCTCGGCGTACAGGCTGACGCCCTCTGGACCGAAGGCCAGGATTTCGACTTCTCCTTCGATACTGTGTTTGACAGTCAGGCGAAACTAACGGACCAGGGATTCCTGGTGAAGATGGCAATTCCCTTCCGCAGCCTGCGTTTTGCCTCCAATGATCCGCAAAGCTGGGGAATCCTGCTCGATCGCGATGTGCGCCGCAACAATGAAAGCTCGTTCTGGCCGCGGTATTCCAGCCGCATTTCCGGGCGCCTAAATCAAGAAGGTGAAGCAAACGGTCTGACAGACATTTCGCCCGGCCGAAATTTCCAGTTTATTCCCTACGGAATTTTCCGTTCTTTCCGAGAGCTGAATCTGAAGGATCCCGACGCTCCCAGGTTTACCCAGCGGGACGCCTTCGGTCAGCTAGGACTTGATGCCAAAGCTGTGCTCAAGGATAAATTTGTGCTCGACGCAACCGCCAATCCGGATTTCAGCCAGATCGAATCAGACGAGCCGCAGGTTATCGTCAATCAGCGCTTCGAAGTATTTTTCCCAGAGAAGCGGCCCTTTTTTCTGGAAAATTCCAATTATTTTCAGACACCTATCAATCTGCTTTTCACCCGCCGCATCGCCGATCCGAAATGGGGTGTGCGCCTGACTGGAAAAGACGGTCCCTGGGCATTAGGAATGCTGGCGGCTGATGATGCTTTGCCGGGGCAGCAAGTCCTGCCCGGCGATCCGTTATTCGACCAGCACGCGCGCTTCGCAGTAGGTCGGGTAAGCCGTGATATCGGGAATCAATCTACCCTCGGAGTCATGTTTACTGATCGTGAAATCGGCCAATACTTCAATCGCGTCGGCGGAATCGATGGCCGTTTTCGCCTCAATTCCAACTGGATTGCCAGCTTTCAGGGCGTGGTCAGCTCTACCCTTTGCAGCGACCCACTGGACGATATCTGCAAGCTCGGACATTACTACGCCGGTCCTGCCGCCGAAGTGATTGTGCAACGGGAGGGTCGCAAGCTGAATTACATCACGGACTACACCGATCGCAGCGATGGCTTTCGCACCCAGACGGGGTTCGATCCCCAACCTGACATCCACAACATTTACAACCGGGTGGAATACAGATTCCGTCCCGAAGGCAAGCACCTGGTTTCATGGGGACCGATGATGGAGCAGTACGAAACGTTCGATCATGAGGGCAATCACTTAAATTCCGGGTTCCTGCCTTCGATCAGCGCGGAGTTTAAGGGCCAAACCACGGTAATGCTGCTCTACGCAAAAGAGATGGAGTTGCTGCGGCCCAAGGATTTTAGTGTCCTTACGCAGAACCAGCGCTATGTGCGGCACACAAGTGAATTGAAGTTCGATACCAGCGTATACCGCCCGGTGTCATTCCACTTTGATTATCGTTTTGGCAGCAGGATCAACTACGACTCACCCGACGGCGTGGCCCCATTTCTTGCAGGACGGACCACGGTGAACACCACTCTGACTGTGCGTCCGAACAAATCGCTTCGCATCGATAACAGCTATATTCTCCTCCGCCTGCACAATCGTTTCGCATCGTTCGGCAGCATGAACGACCACATCATCCGCTCCAAGTGGAATTACCAATACAACAAAGAACTTTCGTTCCGCTTCATAGGCCAATACAATGCGGTCCTGGCAAATCCTGCATTTACGTTCTTGGAGACTGCCAAGAATTTCAATGCCGATTTTCTGGTTACGTATCTCGTGCACCCGAGCACAGCCATTTATGTGGGCTACAACACCAATTTGGAGAACCTGACGCTGCCACCCGCAAATGATGTGGACGGAAACCTGCTGCACTCCGGGCGGTTCAAAAATGATGGGCGGAACTTCTTTGTGAAGGCGTCATATTTGTTCCGCTTTTAGCGGTTGCGTGCGCTTCCAGCAAGCCCGGCCGGGCATTGTCCTCCTGATTTTCAATTCCATCTACGTGCCATCAGATTCCTCGGTAGAATAGGGGCGCGTCGCAGATAGGATGTGAGTCTTGGGGCTTATTTAAGCATTAGGCATTACGGGAATCTTCTGCATATGGATAAATTCGTAATTCGCGGCGGCAACCCGCTGCTGGGGACAATTCGCGTCAGCGGAGCCAAGAACGCCGCGCTGCCGGCTATGGCCGCGGCTTTGCTCACTGAAGAGCCGGTGATTCTGGAAAACGTTCCGCAGGTGCGTGATATCGAAACCGAACGCAAGCTGCTGGCTGCAATGGGAGCGGAAGTCGAGCTCGGCTTCGGCCGCGCGCAGCATCGCACTACCATCTGCTGCCGCAAGCTCGCTGCGCCAGAGGCCTCGTACGAATTGGTCAAGACTATGCGCGCCTCAACTCTGGTGCTGGGTCCGTTGGTGGCGCGTTGCGGGACGGCGCGCGTCTCACTGCCCGGCGGATGCGCCATCGGAGCGCGGCCAATTGATCTGCACATCAAAGGCTTGGAGCGCCTGGGAGCGAAGATCACCCAGCACCACGGATACGTTGAGGCGAGCGCGAATCGCTTAAAGGGCGGAGAGGTTGTCTTTGACAAGATCACTGTCACCGGCACTGAAGATCTGTTGATGGCCGCGACTTTGGCGGAGGGCGAAACGATTTTGCAGAATTGCGCCCGCGAGCCTGAAGTCGCTGACCTTGCCGATCTCCTGAACAAAATGGGCGCGCAAATTGAGGGTGCAGGCACGCCCACCATCCGTGTCGAGGGGGTTGAAAAGCTGCACGGCGCCAAGCACCGCGTCATTCCTGATCGCATCGAGGCCGCGACATTCCTCCTCGCTGGCGCTCTGACCGGCGGAGATTTGAACGTCTCCGCATGCGATCCTTCTCACTTGGGCGCGTTGCTGCAAAAGCTTGATGAAGTCGGTGTGAAGACGGCGCACACATCCGAGTCCGTCCGCGTGATGGGCGACAACCCGCTCCGCGCCGCCGATGTTATCACCGAAGAGTTCCCAGGATTTCCTACCGACATGCAGGCGCAATACATGGCGCTGGCTACCCAAGCAGAAGGAACTTCGATCATCACGGAAAACATTTTCGAGAACCGCTTCATGCATGCGCTTGAGATGGTGCGCATGGGCGCGAACATTAAAATCGAAGGCAGTCGGGCGATTGTGCGCGGCAAAACTCCCCTGAGCGCCGCCGCCGTCTTGGCTTCCGACCTGCGCGCTTCCGCCTCGCTGGTTTTGGCGGCGTTGGTCGCTGAGGGTGAGACGATCATCGACCGGGTTTACCACATCGACCGCGGCTACGAGCATATCGAGGAGAAATTGCGCGGTGTGGGCGCACAGATTCGCCGGATTGGAGAGATCCTGCCTAAAAAAGCCGTGGCGCCCGCTATGCGAGGGTATTCACAGTCCACTTAGCGGCGTACGCGCCTTGCCGGCCGACCAAAGCTCAAAAGCCTTATTTTCTAGGCACATCCGCCGGGGACAGCTCCGCCTCCACGCCAGGCCGACCTGGGGAATGCCGCCCCTCGGGGAAAAAATTGTCGATACTGGAAAACCTGTATGACTGCCCTGCAATCCAAGGTACGGAACTTTTATGGAAACCCTATTCCCCCACCCCCTGCCCTGCAGGCAGGAAGCCCTAACCATCCAGATCGAGCCGGCGCATGACTGTGATGGATCGCGGTGTCATCAGCCCATTTTCCGTGAGGATGGCACGCTGAACTACGTGGCCCCGCACTCCCATCTCATCGAGCAGCACTCGGGAGGGGCACGATACCACGCTATCTTCTGCGATTTTCCTGATGAGGGCCCCAGGGCTGACGATATTCTCCAGGGAGCCCGCTTCCGTGAGGTTGATTCGATCTTTGTGAACTACCCGCCATTTCCGGAAAACTTCTGAGCCCCCGCGAATGCTTGGACGGGAGGCTAAACTGCTCAAGACGGTTGCTCAAGATTGCCCCTCCGTCCGCCACGACATCAGGTAAATCTTTGCAGCGCCTCGGCCTCCCGCAGGCGCATTAGAATCCGATTTAGCCGCCGCGTTTGCTTGCCTCGTCCTACCGTATGTACTGTATCGGACGTCGTTGGTCATTCTGGCATCTTAAGTTCGGTCGCAGGAGGTCACTTCCCCCATGTCGTTCGATGACCGAATCCGCGAGCTCTGCAATATAGCTGCAAACACGGCGGACCCGGCTAGTATGTTCCGTGCTCTGCACGAGCTAAAAGACCTGATTCGCGAGCACGGCGTCCCCCATAAGACAGGAGCAGCTACGGAGCAGCCCGCATCCACTGCTAATCGCTCCTAATCTTAGTCCCGCCTTCTCAGCCATAAGCGGTCCAGCGCGATCAGAATGCTGATCCACACTGCTGCTGCCAAATATCCCGCAATCACGTCGCTTGGATAATGCACGCCCAGATATATTCGGGACAGACCAACACCCGCAATAACAACCAGGCTGAGTGCCCAGATCAGGATCCGCCAGTAGACGGAAGGAATTCGGTCAGCGACCAAGCCCGCCAGCATCCCGTAAAAGCACGCACACACTAAAGCGTGACCACTGGGGAAGCTGAAGCTGTCCGGCTGAGGCCCAAAGAACGCCAGTGGGCGAGGCCGGTGGAAGGCGAATTTCAGGCTGGCATTCAGCAGGGCCGCACCCACCAGGCTGACCACCATCCAAAGTGCCGCGCGATACCAGCGCAACAACAATAACAAGCTGAGAGCCAGTGTTGCGCCGATGGCCACGCCCGGCTCTCCCAACCGGGAGAACGCGATCATTACCCGTGTCACGCCAGCCGACGCGTGTTGGTGGATGCTGACTCTTATGGAGAGGTCAAATGCCTGGGTGTGAGGATTGGAAAAAGTTTCTGCTATCCAGGCAAAAAGAGAGAGCGAGAGAACGGCCGCTGCCAAACTGAGGAGCGTGGCGGTCTCGAAGATAGCAGTCCGCTCGGGAGCCGTTTCCAGCTCCGCTAGTAAGATCGACTGGCTGCGACCTCCGGCGATGCGAGCAAAGCAAGAATCGGAATTGCAGCGCTCAGCGCCTTCCGCCGTGCCCACCGTGTCCGCCATGATGTCCGCCGCCGCCGCGACCATTGCGTCCGCGACGATGCCGTCCGCCGCCGCCCGGTCGGCCACCTCGCCCTCCGCGATCTCCGCCCCGGTCATGGCCACGCTCTCCAACACCTTGTGGAGCGTCGCGGTTGAAATTGGGTTCCTCGTCAGGAAAATCTCCGCCGCCCTCAATAGTCATAGCAGGGGCATGCG
>QIAB01000051.1:3785-27727 GCA_003225455.1 Acidobacteriota bacterium | reverse complement strand
AGTGTTAGCCTCGTCGCCGCCTTCTACCGGACCTCCGCCCATTTTCGCGCGCTGCTCTTTGAGCACCGCCTTGCGTGAGAGCCGGATACGATTCCCCTCAACTGCCAGCACCTTCACCAGCACCTGATCGCCTTCTTTTAGCTCGTCGCGAACATCTTTGATGCGATGCTCGGCAACTTCGCTGATGTGCAGCAGGCCGTCAGTTCCAGGAAGAATTTCGACAAACGCGCCGAAATCAGCCAGCCGCGAAACTTTACCCAGGTACGTCTTCCCTACTTCGGCCGTCGCGGTCAAGTCGCGAATAATCTGCAGAGCTTTATTCGCCGAAGCTTCGTCGTTTGAAGCCACATTGACCTTGCCGGTGTCCTCAACGTCGATTTTCACTCCCGTTTGCTCAATGATGCTGCGAATCATCTTGCCGCCGGGCCCAATCACGTCGCGAATTTTGTCGACAGGAATTTGCAGCGTGTAAATGCGTGGCGCGTAAGCTGAAACCTTCTCGCGATGCGAAGAGAGAACTTCTTCCATCTTCCCCAGGATGAACATCCGTCCGCGCTGCGCCTGCGCCAGAGCTTCACGCATGATCTGGGCCGTGATTCCGCTGACCTTGATATCCATCTGAAGCGCAGTGATACCGTCTCGCGTGCCGGCGACTTTGAAATCCATATCGCCGTAATGATCCTCGGCGCCGGCAATGTCCGTGAGAATGGCGTACTGCTCGCCTTCTTTCACCAGCCCCATGGCCACGCCCGCAACCGGAGCTTTCAGCGGAACGCCGGCATCCATCAGGGAAAGCGCCGCTCCACACACGGTTGCCATGGACGAAGATCCATTCGATTCCAAAATGTCTGAGACTACGCGCATCGCGTAAGGCCACTTGTCTTCTGAAGGGAGCACAGCAGAAATTGCGCGTTCGGCCAGCGCTCCGTGCCCAATTTCCCGTCGTCCAGCGCCACGCAGGAACGCCACTTCGCCGACCGAAAATGGCGGGAAGTTATAGTGCAGCATGAAGCGTTTCTTGGCCTCGCCCTCGAAGACCTCCAGGCGTTGCATGTCGTCACTCGTGCCCAACGTCGTCGTCACCAGCGCCTGAGTTTCGCCTCGGGTGAAAATTGCGGAGCCATGCGTTCTCGGCAGAACACCTACTTCGATTGAAATGGGACGAATCTGATCGAAGACCCGGCCATCAGGCCGGTGCTTCTGCTGGATCACCTGGTCGCGAAAAATGCGTTCGCGCAGTGCTTCGTAATAATGTTTCAACTTGTCTTGCGCGGCTTCATCTTCTTCGGGAAGTGCGGCGACCAGCGTCTTCTTAAGCTCTTTGACCAGGCTATAGCTTTCGGACTTCGGATGTTTCTCTGTGTCCAGACGTTCGGTCAAGTCTTTGCCAATTCTTGATTTCAAATCCTGGTAATACGCCTGATCAAATTCAGGCGGCTCGACCTGCCGTTTTGGCTTGCCCGCTTTTTCTCGCAATTCGTTGATCGCGGCGCATATCTTCTTGATCTCGGTGTGAGCGAACTCAATCGCATCCACCACCGTCTCTTCTTTTACTTCCTTCGCGCCCGATTCAATCATCACGATCCCTTCGGCCGTACCGACGACCATGATGTTCAGAAGGCTGTCGCGCATCTCGCTATAAGTCGGGTTGACCACGAAACCGCCATTCACTAGGCCCACGCGCACGGCGCCAATCGGCCCCTCGAACGGAATATCGGAAATAGTCAACGCGCAGGAAGCGCCATTAATGGCGGCGACGTCGGGGTCATTTTCCGTGTCTGCCGAAAGAACAAACGCGATCACCTGCGTTTCACAACGGAAGCCTTCCGGAAATAGTGGCCTGATTGGACGATCGATCTGACGGCTGGTAAGAATCTCGCGTTCGCTGGGACGGCCCTCGCGCTTGATAAATCCGCCGGGAATCCGTCCTCCTGCGTATGTGTATTCGCGATAATCGACAGTCAATGGAAAGAAGTCGATGCCTTCGCGTGGCTCGGCATTGGCCACTCCAGTGGCGAGGACAACGTTATCATTCATACGAACCACAGCCGCGCCGTGCGCTTGTTTGGCCAGGTTTCCCGTTTCAAAAGAGAGGCGTTTACCGCCGGCGAGTTCAACTGAAATTTCTTGTTTCATGATTCATTTCCTTATTTGGCAGGAAGAGCACGCATATGCTGGAGAGTTTGTACGATAGAGAGCAAATCCAAGAGCTAATTAGAGTTCCGCCGGAACGCAGCGATCATCCTCGGGTAAACACACATCGGGAGGAAGACCCGCGATCCGCCAATTACTTGCGCAGGCCGAGCTTATGGACGACGTTTTTATATCGGTCGGAATCGTATTTCTTCAAGTAGTCCAACAGGCGGCGACGCTTGCTGACCAGCATGAGAAGACCACGGCGTGAACCGTGATCTTTCTGGTGCGTCTTAAAATGTTCTGTCAGTTGACCAATGCGCTCGCTTAACAGCGCGATTTGGACTTCCGGACTGCCCGTATCGGTGGGATGCGTGCGGTGTTGGTCAATGAGGGATTGCTTTTGCTCTCTGGCTAGCACTAACCCGATGCACTCCTGTCTGCAATTTTCGTTTTTTATGTAACTCCATTGAGGTTAACACGTTGAGCAGCAAAGTGTAAAGGCAGCCTGGGTTCAACCAAACGGCAATCTTAATCCAGCATCCAAACTGGTTATACTTATGCTTGATCTTATGATAATCCGCTGTGACCAGTGCGGTCATGAAAATAATCCGCAGTATCAGTTCTGCGGAATGTGCGGGGCAAGATTGCAAGCGCTGCCCCCGCCCGAGTCGCGTGAGGCGCCGCGGGAACGCCCATCGCTGCCGGTGAGCGGGCCTTCATTCTTGGGCCTCGCCGACGAGCCCAGCCGCGATCACGAGTTCCATTATCTGCTGGAGGATGATGAGCCGCACGGTCACGGATTCGCGTATGTGCTGTTGCTTTTGATCATGGCTGGCGCTGGATTCGGTGCCTGGCATTTCCGCGCCGAGCTGTATCCGCTGTGGTCTCCATTCTGGGCACGAATCAGCGCGCGCATTGCGCCCAATAATGCTGGAACTCCCGCCGCTCCACAATCCACGGCCCCGCCACCGGTTAACGAAGCCCCCGGTGCGCCACACTCTGCCACCGTAACGGAGAATAATAGTGAGGCTGCGCCTCAGAATCCGGATGCTGCACCTCAGAGTTCCGAAGCCGCATCCCCGAAAGATCAACCACCAGCTTCAGATCTCGGACCTGCGAAAGCCGGACCTCAGACCTCCGACAGGACTGCCAGTTCGAAAACGCCCGCGGCTAAGAATTCCGCCGATGCCGATGAAGAGAACAGCGCTGAAGACGAATCTTCCGAAAATGAGCCGCCGGAAAAGGCAAGCACTCCGGCGCCAGTAAGGAAGTCGGTTGCTACCAAGCCGCAGCCCGCGGTTCCAGCAGAAAGCGCGGACGACAGGCTGGCCGCTGAAGGAGAGCGCTACCTCTATGGAACCGGGGTTCGGCAGAACTGCGATCGCGCGCAGAAAAATCTAAACACGGCAGCGCGCGCCTCCAATCCCAAAGCCTTCACGCTGCTGGGCGCGATGTATGCCACCGGGCACTGCGCCAGCCGCGATTTGCCAACCGCATATAGATGGTTCGCCCGGGCGCTGCATCAGGATCCGGGAAACGCCCGGGTGCAGCGCGATCTGGAAGTGCTCTGGAAGCAGATGACTCCCGACGAGCGGCAGATCGCCCAGCGGCAGTGAGGCTTACGACTGGGTAACCGGCAAAGAGAACGGCCGCCGCCTTTTATGCTGCTTTGCGGCGCTGTGCTTTCCCAGAACGGATGTGCCGGAAATTTTCCACCGAGCCATGTATACGATCTTTGATGGCTCGCTGTTCCGTGCGACTGAGAGCGGTGATCTCTTTTACGTCACTATGGCTGGGCTTGCGCCCTTTCTTTTGCAATGCCAAATCCGCGAACTTGAGCCAGCGAGAACGCTGTTCCAGTGACCTGGGTTGGCATTCCACCTCTGACGAGCGGCCCAGAATAGGTTCAATTTCGAGAATTAATTTTGTAACTTGCACTGGGCACGTCCGTCACACACGGCTCAGGCAACTAGGATGCCCGACGCTCTCACTACGTTCGATACCTTACATACTGTATTTTTCAACTAAGGGTTGGCTCAGTCACGCTTGGTGTCGCCTGCTGCCGATTGAATTGCGCGGATGAGCAATTCTGGCTTGTCGGTGGACTTGACGATTGTCTGCGCATAGTCCCGCACACGTGATTCCTCCCCAGCCCGACAAATGATTACCAGCGGCAGACTAGGCTTGAGTTGCTTCGCGTCTTTGGCGAGTTGAACCCGAAGATGAATGGGGATCGAATCGCCGATCAGTGCCGCATCGAAATGCTGCTCTTCAGCCAGGCGCAGGAACATCCGGGATTCGCGCGTGGTGACCACATCGTAGCCCGCGGATTCAATCACCCAATTACGCGTCTTCAGAATTGCCGGATTCCAGCTTGTTGAAAGGATTCGTTTCGCCACTGGGCCTTCGTGTATGAGCTTATAAGTTTTGGAGTACCTGTCCGCTGCTACGTCAACTCCGGCGCGTTACACGACGGAGAGCGGCAATCAATGCAGACGGACCGTCATCGGCAATAACAGTTTCATCGGGATCGACCCTGCGATCAACTCGTCCGGTTTCCGAGATCGCGATCAGAGGGGCATCGGGGCAGTACTCGCGCACTGATTCCGCAATTTCTTGAACGATATCGCTCGGCAGTGTGTAGCTCAGAACCGCAATGTCGAAGTCGCCGTGCTGGATAATTTTCAGCGTTTCCTGCTTATCGTGAGGAATTGCCACACTGAATCCACGATTCCGCAGCACTTCCGCCCGGTAAAGAGCGAGCTCCCGAATGCGGCCGAAGAGGAGGACTCTGGTGCCAGACGCTCTGCGAGTAAATGGCCTCCGTTTTTTGGGGGCTTCGGTTGGGGAATCCTGGCGCGGTCCGTACTCGATGGCGGCGTATCCGGGAAAGTTCGATGACAGCAAAAAGCTTGCTGCCTCGGGCGAAAAAAGGCCGAGAGATTGTGGTTGCATAAGCTGCTCAGTCTGGCGTGCCGAGAATTTTAACAGAGTTAATTTGGATTTGCGCTCCTTCGGCATTTTTCCAGCAGGAAATCCTTAGCAGGCCGCTGAAAAACTCGAATGTCGTTCATGGTTTTTGGAAGGGTGCGGCTTCGAGCCGCGCCGTAAGTGCAGCAAAATCAGTAGCGGCTTCAGCCGCCGAGGGAAATTGCGGGCCCCGAAAACAGTTTTTCAGCAACCTGTTGGATTGGGCACAGATGGCCGGCAACTCCCCTAAAGTAAAGTCGCATGCTGCCGACTTTTAAGAGAGACGCATGCCAACCGAGCCTGCCGCCGGGACGTTAAGCTCTCCAAAGCAATCAGAGCGCCGGAAGCACTCAAGATTCGCTTTGGTGGCGTCAATCACAGTGCAGACGAAGATTTCTGAGCGGCTCATCAACTCGAAAGGAATGACAGTGGAGATCAGTCAAGGTGGAGTTTCCGCCTATTTGCGAGAGGAGTTTGAGGCGGGCCAGCAGGTCACACTGCAAGTCGATTTGTCCACGGGCCCGCTTACAGTGAGTGCGGTTGTGAGAAGTCGCATGGGCTACCGTTATGGTTTTCAGTTCCTGAACTTGCTTCCCGAACAAGGTCAAAAAATCCAGGCGAGTTGCAAAGGCGTACCGCCATACCGCTCGAGGCTGCCGGCGGAGTAGACGAACACTCGTACGGGCGCTTGCACGAGCTCCTCGCCTGTACCGCCCGGCAATGCGAAGCAAAAACTCCAGCATTACCGGCTCTTGGATCACCTTGCCAAGTAATGTGCACACGTTTACTATCACTGCACACATCCAGCATCAGTTCGTCAGCATTGGCCGGTACACCACGGGTCTCCGCGGGTTTGCTTGAATGAGCGAGCCGAGCATCCGGGAAGACCTCAGGAACCGGTAAGTATCAAAGATTAAATACCAGCAGAAATCTGTAACGATTAAATACCAGCAGAAATCTGTAACGCCACCTCGTCGATACACCGCAATCAGTGGGGACTCTCGGAAAGCCCTCCAATGGAGGCTGCACCTGGGTACCCTCGCCGTGAGCGGCAGAGTGTCACACAATCTTCGCTTCAAACTCAAACGTGATCGGATTCCCGCCTGGTCTTTGGTTCGAGAACCTGATCCGGAATCCGCAGCGTGTCAGAGCGCAATAACGAGGCGGCCCAGAAAGGCTCGGCGTACGTGGCGAGTTTCAAGAAACTGAATGCGATGCAAGCTTGTCTAACCAGGACCTGTGCGCTAGGGCTGCTTTTTGGAGCCACGATCTTTGCGCACGCAGCCAGCAGTGACGTTGTGTTGTATGCCTCAAAGGCGCCGGTGAGGAAAGGGACTTGGACCGTAATCGCAGACTCCACTGCGGCGGGAGGCTACGCGATCAGGAATCCCAACTTTGGCGCACCGACCATTACGGCGCCGCTGGCCAACCCCGCCAACTATTTCGAGCTGACATTTCCAGCATATTCGGCCAAGGCATACCATCTGTGGATCCGGGGCAAAGCGGCGGGTAATTCCATCAATAACGATTCGGTCTACGTCCAGTTTTCCGACAGCGTAACGAGCGGCGGATCTCCGACTCATCGCATCGGCACGACCTCCGGAGTCCCAGTTATTCTTCAGGCCTGTAGCGGGGCAGCAGAGCACAATTGGGGCTGGACTGACAATGGCTGGTGCGGGCTGGGAACTAACATTTTTTTTCAGAACACCGGAACTCACAAGATTCGCGTGCAGGTGCGGGAAGATGGCCTTGCGATCGATCAGATTGTGCTTTCTCCAAAGACATATCTTTCCACCTCCCCCGGCAAAGCAGTCGATGACACAACCATTCTCGCCGCTAATTTACCGGTGCTTACCTCAAGCCTTCAGGTCAGTATCAGCGCGAACCCATCCTCGGGGACGGCTCCTTTGAGCGTCAACTTCACCGCCAATGTAAAGCTCTCGAGCGGTTACGTCACGGGTTACAACTGGAACTTTGGAGACGGTCAGACATCTACCGAGGCCTTGCCCTCGCATATTTATCAAGGAGCGGGTAACTACACTGCCAGCGTGGTGATTACCGATAACAGCGGAAACAAGGCGAAAGCTTCAACTTTGGTGAGCGTAGGTGGAAGCGGGACTTTGAGCGACAGCTTCAATAGCGGAAGTCTGGATGCTACGCAGTGGTTGGCCTCCAACGGGTCCGCGCCGGGAAACATCTCCGGTGTTAACTACGGGTCGTTTGTGCCCAGCAATGTAGATCTTTCAAAGGGGGTGCTTTGCCTGAAGCTGCAGCAGCAACAAGGCGGCTCCGGGGTTCTGTCTGTGGGGGGAGAAATCCAGTCGCTGACCACGTATGGCTATGGCACTTACGAGTGGGTGATGCGGGCAAGCTCGACATCATCGACTCCCGCGGGCGCAGGATCGGTTGTGTCAGGTCAAATTTCTGCGGGCTTTAGCTTTGTTAACAACTCACAGACTGAAATTGACTTCGAGATCGAAGGCCAGCACCCCAACACAATTTGGATGACCAACTGGATCAGCACGAGCAAGAAGCAGTACAGCAGCGTGTTCCTCGCGGCTCCGGATGCTGCCTACCATAGATATAAATTCGTGTGGGTTCCCGGCAAGATCGATTTTTACATTGATGGTGCGCTGGTTTCCACGCACACGTCCAATGTGCCGACTGCTCCAGCGTACATCCTGATGAACCATTGGGGCACGAACAGCACGGGATGGGGTGGGTTGGCGACTGTTGGCGTGGAGCGATTCTTGTACATTTCGAGTTTTAGCTTTACGCCCATGCCATAGGGAATGCTGCTCTGCTCGTCGCCACTGGGAGTTGCTCGGTCCTCTTAATGGATGTGCATCTGCTTGCGTAGCGGAAGCGGCGACTCGGTTACGTGCTTCGGTCGATGAACTATATACGGTGGCATCGCTGTCAACGGTTTGAACTGCATTGCCGCAACAGGCGCCGGCGCTCCGGTCACTTGCACAAATTTTGCGATCGAAGGAACTCCCGCCTTGTTCACGAGAAATAGCATGTAGTAGCCGGGCGGCGTGAGGTTGGAATTCTTCGGTAAGCTCGCGCTGAGCCCACCATTTTCCAATGTGAACGATAAGCCTACAAATCGCTGATCCATATCAAAGGAGTGAGTGACTGAGCCGGGCCTCATCAGCACGACCGAAGCAATGTCTGTATTCGAGGTGTTCACCGTGAATGTGCTGCCGTAATTGATCGACGCCGGAGCGCTGGTAATCGCCGGCCTAGTCGCTGCGCTACCATCCGAGTTGAACAGGTAGGCCGGCTTGTAAATTTCAGTGTGGTTCTCATAGACGCCCTGCTGTGGATTCCCGCCCGCCAGAAACACGGTCCCATCAGGCAACAGAAGTTGCACGTTGTGATAGAGACGAGGAAGAGCATTAGCCCCCGCTGATGAAAAACTGTTTCTCGCCGGATCATAGAGCTCCGCCTGCAGGCTTGCAGTGCTGGCATTCTCGTCTTCCCCAGAGCCGCTCGATACGAGCACCTTACCATTGGGCAGAAGCGTGGCTTCCATTTCCACACGAGCTTGCGCCATTGCCGGTCCTTGCAGCCATTTCGGAGAAGTCTGCCCCAGATCAATAATCTCAGTGGTGTTCGTGGCCGGATTGTCTCCACCCATAATCATGACTTTCGGATCATAGTTGTTTGCAGGGGTGAGCGGGAGCAGTACAGAGGATCCGTACGTCCGCTCTGCGACCGCCCCTCCATAGATGGTCCAGGCAAGGAATGACCATGTTTGGTGACTTGGATCAAAGACTAACGTTGCCGATGATGGCGCAGAATAGAAAACCTGGCCGGTTGGCAGCAGATGCATGCGAGGGTACAAGGGGAACCCAAATGTGAAGCTGGGATCGTTGAGGCCGGCAGGATTGCCCGGAATCTCGGAGCCCCAGCCCTGTCCTGCGGTGTAAATCTCACTGGTGTTATTAGTGTTGCCATTCTCGTCCAGCCCGGACGTGCTCATAACCCGACCGTCGCCTAGCTCAGTCAGAGTAGGGTACCAGCGTCCATGCGCCGTGTTTCCCTGATTCGGTCCGTCCGCAGCATAAAAAGCTTCCGTCGCGGGATCAAATACAGAAGAATTTCCCAGACCCGTGAACGGTATATCGGAAGCGCCGCCTACCGGCGCCAGCGCACCATAAGACGCTGTCCCGCCATTAATCAAAACCCGTCCGTCCGGCATGATCGACATACCATTGCAGAACATATCCCAACCCACGCGTTGAGTCGTAATCTTCCCAGTTTGCAGGTCCCAAACGGCGGCTTCGTAATCCGGATTGTTATTGATTGGGAAAGCATTGTTTGGGTCGTTTCCGGAACCCGAGACAATCAGCACTTTTCCGGTATCCAGAAGAGCGGCGTGGATCGGATTGATCGGCATCGTGTACGGAAGCGTGGACCACCGCCCGTACTGCGCCGCTGCCACTGGAGAGGTGGGAGTTTGCGCCGCAGCGGGATTTGAGCTGCTCGAGGAAGTTCCACCTCTTCCACCTCCTCCACCACAGCCGGCAAGAGCACAGAGCGCAAAAAATACACCTACGCACCGAACGAGTCTCATAAGGTTTGCAGTTATCCTTGTCTCGTAATTACGGTCAGCAGCTCCGCCGCGTTATTGAAGCTCCGCGGCCTCCACCGGGGATGGCGAGAGTCGTGTCAAGTAGGGGAGGAAGGGCGTCACTTCAAACGGCATCTTTTCCTGTGGGGAGAGGAGAACGACAGCTTTTCGATTCATCATCTCCAACCGATTACTCCAGGGATTGACCTTGATCCGGCCACCAAGTGGTAGCGCCGCGATCTGATCGACGCGTTGCATTTCGAGTTGTGGCGCAGAAGCGAGCAGTTCAGACATTCGGATCGAGTTGCCGGTTTCCAGTCGGTTACCCAGATGCGGCCTGATGAGGCTCGGGAGCGCCGGTCCGCTAGCCTGCAAAGCCTTCAGGAACAATCCGGCGGTCTCGAGTTTGTCTTTGTAGGGAGAGTTGGCCAATAACTGCGTTGCCTTGTGATCTGCAGCCTCCTCGTCAGCGGCATTCCGGGCAAAATCCAAGCGCTGGAATGTATTTTCGTCGGGAAAGAAGAAGCGGTCATTAAAGGCAAGTTTCGTATTTATGCGGTGGCCCAACGCAATATGGCTAAGTTCGTGAGCCAGTATCATGGAGAGCGAAGCCTCATCGGGAAGAACGTCAAGCAATCCGCGGCTGACAACAATTGTGTGCCCGATCGTGAAAGACTCGAGCGGAGAGGTCAGCAGCACGCGGCAGCGAACATCCGGAATGATTTCCAGTTTGTTCGTGATTATCAGGTTATTCACCACTGTCTGCAGGATCTTGTCCACGTCTCCTTGAGGCGCGATCAGGCCGATTTTCTGGAGATGATCAACCGCGTTGTCTTCCGCCATGCGCTCCCACATGCGCTGGGCTTCAACTGGGCCGGCATCCTTGCCGGACTCGCTTTCGTCGGTCACGCTATCCACCTGGATTTGCGTGAACTCGTCCTCATGCTTGAGCCGTTCAACGTCGTATCCCCAAAGCCGAGTCTGGGATTTGAAGTGCAGGGTCCGGAATGGCGGGCTAGCGGGTCTACCATCTGATTCTTCGCTGTAGATATACCCAGGCAGCCAGAGACCGGGCTGGAGGTTCAGACGCCAGCTATCAAAGTGCAGATAGTAGGTGTAGCGGGAGTGTGAAGAATAAGTTCCGATGAACCGCACGATGTTGTAATCGTGGTCCTCTACCCAAATCCTTCCCGTGAAGAGCCCTTTGCTCTTTTCGTCTCTGGGCTGCACGTCTATCACGGTGCAGCGCACTTCTCCAAGAAAATCCTGGCGCACGAATTTGAAGTAGTAATGTTTCTTCTGAAAATCCTTGTCGAGCATAACCATTTGGGCAAAGCCCACTGGCAAGAACTTGCTGGCGAATATTCCCTTAAAAGGGTTAAGGAAGTGGCGCCCGAAGCCGGGATGTTGTTTCTCGAAAAGTACATCTCCGGGGCCGTCGCTCATGTCGAGCCGCCCGAGAAAGTACTGATCGCTTACTGGAGCAACGTTGTGATCCTTATCTTCATGCAAATTCTGGATGTAGGTCTCGGCCAGCGGATGCATGCGCTTCATGGTCGCGACGAAGGCGCGCTCGCGCGCTATGACCCGGTCGACCGTCTGGTCGAATGACATGGGAGCCAGCGCGGTAAAGGACGCGTTCTTCGTAGTTCCATAGTTGCCGTAGACGGTGATCTTAGAATCGTTGCCCATCAGATTCTTGCTTAGCAGCGTACTGATCGCGAAGGTTGCGCTCGTAGAACCTGCTGGGATTGTGACGTTGGCCGGAACTTTGGCTGCATTGGACGGATCAGCAGCCAACGACACTTCCACATCAAAAGGAGCCGCGGCATTCAGCGTCGCCGTGCCCTGCAATGAGTTGCCGCCCAGCACACTTGTGGAACTCAAGCGGAGAGACGAAAGCGCCGGGGCTGCCTCTTGCGCGAAGCTGCAATCCGAGATGGCTAAGAATACGAACACTGCCAAGAAAACTGTCTTTGCGAAACGCATATAGCTCCTCATGAAACAAGTTGAAAACGTCATCGGCCACTCCGAACGATCAACGGCACAGGGCCACCAGTACTGCTAACAACACCGCAGCCCTTCCGACTGCAGGGAGCCTGGCCATCATGTGAATTGCGCCAGAGATGCTTCCAAAACCAAGATACGGCATACCTACCTACCTACCCTTCGACCCAAGAGATTCCAGCCAAACGAAAAATTTGCGAAAACAGTTAGACCGCCTGCGGATTGCCCGGAATGGAAGCGGTTCTCACGCAGGTAGGCGGCGCCCACTTCCGTGTAGAGATCATCGCGTGGGATTACTACTTTCACCCCGCTGCCATAGAGAACTTTGTTGCCCCAGTCAAAGCCCTTACTGTCGCGATACACGCTGGTTTCGGCATACGGGACCAGCGTCATTCTGTCGAACCGCTTGGCCACAATCCCCTGCGAGAGGTAGCCTTGACCAATGATGTTTCCGTGCTCGACGGGTGATAAGTTGCCCACCGCAGCCCAGGAAGAACCTGGGAAACGATTGCTCTTTTCTGATATGGATTGCCAGCCGAACCAATCCTGAATAAACACAGTAAGTCCGCTACTGTTCAGGCTTTTGAAACGCTCCTCGTACGAATAAGCAGAACCGACGCTGATTACGCCATTGCGAAAGAACTTATTTAATTTGACGCCCGCCCGCGGCTCAATCTTGTTGTTCCAGTTGTAACCCTTTGTGTCGAATACCAGTCCCAAAGAAACATACGGAGACAACGTTATTGAGCCCGAATCGGTGGCAAAGATTGCCGCGTTCTGTTCGAAGTAAGATTGAACGTAGCCGTTGTTGTGCTCGATTGGACTCAGATTGCCCATTGCTATCCAGGCTTGCCCGGGTAAGCCTACTGAATCCACCACGCTGCCTTGTAAGGCAGGCGCGGCACGCTCCTGAGCGATGGAGCACACTGCGAGCGCCAGAACTGCAAACGATGTAAGAAAAATGCGATTTTTCATCTGTTAATACCTTTTCACTGCAAACCAGACTTTTACTTGTTGCTTTCGGACTACCGTCTTCCAGAAGCTGTACAAGAAAACAGAACAATCTATGAACCGCAACAATTCATACATTGGCAAAGCGAGGACCACATCGCCTCGCCGGTCGCACACGGCGCAAGCCACGGACAGCATTGCAAGGACCGCGAAGTCCATTGCCACCGAATACAGCGCGACCTTCATATTGAGAATCAGCCAGAGAGGTAGAGATAGGAACAATGCTGCGAAGATTAGTCCTTCCCCCATGAGCAGCTTGTACTCCCAATCGATCCTGGTCAGCCCCGTAGCCATGCCGTATTTGTGACCAACCTGCCATGTGCCGGTAAACCATCGATACATTTGTTTCACGTAGTCGCGAATGGTTCTGGGATCCTGGGTGGAAACCACGGCATCTTTCTGATAAACGATCTTGCCCAGCCGTTTGCGGTGGATCTGAATCGTGCAATCCATGTCCTCGACGATCGTGTCGGTGTTCCACTCAAGCTGCTTAAATACATCCGCGCGGAAGCTGGAGGCGCAGCCGGGCGTGACCGTGATAACACCCATATTGCTTTGCCCGCCTTTGTAAATGTTGTGCGACATCCAGTAAGCCAGGCAACGATATGAGGTGAGCCAGTTATGCGGGTTGCTTTTCGGTCGGCCGCAAACTGCCGCAATCTGAGGGTCTGTGAAGGTCTTCTTCACCGCTTGAAAGTAGTTCTGGCACACCTCGGTATCCGCATCCATCAGGGAGATGTACTCATAGCGCCGAACTAACTCGGAGACAGAAGCTCCTTTTTGCAGACTCATTGCCTTGCCTATGTTCTTCGGATTCCTTAAGACATTCACCTGTAACCCGCGAGCGATATCTCCAGTGCCGTCGCTGGAGCCATCATCGATCACGTAAATGTCCGATGGCAGAATTCCAGCGCAGAGAATGCTCCTTAAGGTCTTACTTATTCCCAATCGTTCGTCCTTAGCCGGGAGTAGCACGCAGAGCCTTTTCACGCTATGCCTCTCAAGATAAGTTCACGGGAATCAAAAGAAACTGAGTACACTCCGTGATTGCTCGGATGTAGCTCGCGGCCGTGCTGGAACAATCGCAGGTGGCGCGCATCGTTTATAACGACTTTAAGCACTACACCCCGTGGGAAGGGACTCGGCGCTTCCCAGGTAAACTTCTCCCGGTCACCAATGACTTCCGACTGCGCCTTCTCCAGGATCTTCTGCGCTCGCAGGTATGCGGCAACCTCTCCGAAGGGCGCAACCCATAAACCACTCGGTTCCTGGCTCTTCAGGTAGTCCAAAATGTAAAGGAATGTATGTGTCGGAATAGGTTCCCATCCGGTTGATGGGTCGCCGATGCCATGGAATTGGAACGTAGTCCACGCAGCCAGTGAGATCGCCTTGTCGACCCAGCCCTTATAGACGGACACATCGTACTTCGTGAAAATCGGCTGGCCCGGAAGGTTATACCAATCGGGTTCGACATCGGGCTTTACGTACAGCAAATCGCCATTCCCGGGCCAACCACGAGCGGCGAAGTCATACTTCTTCACCCAGCTGACAAGCCCTGGTGAAGTCTCCATGTACGGGTAGGCGAAAATCGTTATATTCGTATTGAAATTGCTATCCAGAAACGCTTTGGCATCCTCGACCTGGGTCTCTTCGCCTTCAACGGTTAATGCACTCGCGTGTTCATGGCTCAGCGAATGATTGCCAATTTCCTGCCCTTGCAACAGCACTTTTCTCCAATCGTCCAGCCGGGTGAGCTTCGAGACTGGGACAAAAAAAGTTCCGCGCAGATGGCGCTTGTTTAGTTCAGGAACCGCAACATCCAAGTGGATCGGTCTAGCGTCATCAAAGGTGAGCGACACCGCCGCTCGTCTGCCGTTCCAGGGCAACACCTTTAGAACTGCTGTTTGCGCAAAGCAGCTAGTGAAGAGCAAACCGAACGCTAAGAACGCACCGATGACTTTTGCCATGATGTACAGGGGGGAGCCTTCTACTCATGTGCAACGGCGGTGCCAGTGGCGCCTACAGTCCGTTTAGGTTGGTAACCATTCAAATGCGGGGATATCCAGCGGCTCGGAATTGATGGCAAAAGAAGAACTTAGTTAGGGTGCTGAGATATACGAAACGCACGAGCGTGTACCCAACATTGAATGTCGACAGATTACCTTAAGATTGTTACCTGGGCATTACGTTGGTAACTGAAGGGCACGCTGCAATGTAAAAGTATTTTCCACACGAGGAAACCATTTCCACACGTATGATTCTTCAAAATTTCGATGCTCAGGTCGGTGTTTAAAAATACCATCATGGCAACCAGATCGGATTGCCATTAGTACGTAATCAAAAAACGACGAGAATGTTCTTTCTCATTTAATGTCAAACTCGGCTGGGTGTTGTTAAGCTGGCCTACGGTATTTTTCGGCATTTGTATCGTAGGACAGGAGGGTCCTGTCTCCTGCTGCCTTTGGAAAAGGGAATCAATGATCACAATTGTTTCGGGCTTGCCCCGTTCAGGCACTTCTCTCATGATGCAGATGCTGGCTGTGGGCGGGATGTCAATCCTCTCCGACGGCGAGCGCCAAGCAGACGTCGACAACCCGCGGGGGTACTTCGAATGGGAGCGCATCAAACGACTCCCCAAGGAACCAGGCTGCGTTGCGGAGGCGGAGGGGAAGGTCGTAAAGGTCATCTCGCAACTTCTGCTTGCGCTTCCCGGAGGGCACGAGTACCGCGTGATCTTCATGCAGCGGCCACTGGCAGAGGTGCTGTTATCGCAGGAACAGATGTTACGCCGTCGAGGGACCTTTGATCCGGCAGTTGACACCTCCACGCTCGTGAAAGGGTTCCAGAATCACCTGTACGAGATCAACACATGGCTGAATAGCAAGCCCAACCTAAAAGTGATGCGGGTGCACTACCATCGCGTGTTGAACGAGCCCAAAGCGATCGCGGAGAAGCTTACGCAATTCCTGGAGCTTCCCTTAGACCTCGAGGCCATGGTTCGGCAAGTTGACGAGACACTCTACCGCCAGCGCGGTAAGTAAAGCTGGTCGCAAGACATCCCGACCGGCCTTAAAGTGTGTGCGTGAGAACTAGAAGTTGCGGTTGACGGTGGAGCAAAATCCTCCAAACTCCAGCCGCGGAGCGGCGGAATACGTTAGCCCAGGACGTAAGTCCTGGGTAAAGTGGGAAACGAACGCGAGTCCCGGTAGGGGACGGCACAGGTCCTCACGCACACACTTAGAAGCGGTCCAATATCCCTACTGAGATATCTTCTTCTGCTCGATTTGAGCTTCTTTGCTTTTTCCGAGGCGCTCGTAACTCTCCGCGAGAAGGAGGCGAGCGTCCCGGAACTTAGGCAGCCGGGCGGAAGCAAGTTCCAGATGGATAGCGGCAGTCTTGAAGTCACCGATTCTTACCAGGCTGGCTCCCATTTCGTAGTGGGCCCAAGCCGAATCTGGCTGAAGCTCGATGGCTTTATGGAGATGCTCTACGGCCTGTGCATACTGGCCCTGTTGAGCAAGAGCCACTCCCAATCCATACTGTGCCAAATACATGTTTGCCTGGGCCGCAAGAACCTGCTGAAGTGCGGGCACTGCCCTCTCCGGTCTTCCTTCCGAGACGTTTAGCAACGCCTTCAGTATCTCGTTCGCGCGCGCGATGGTATCCTTCGAGTCAGTGCCACTCACCGCGGGACTAGCACCGGAAGGGGTTTTCTGCAGTCCAACATATCCAAGCGAAGCCAGCTTTTGCACCTCGGTCGATGACAGTCCTGCCGTTTCTGGCTTGCTGCCCTGGCGGCCGAAGTGGCTGTCGAATGATTCCAATTGGGAGGCGAGGGTCGCAAGTATCGCTTTGGATGTCTGCGCCAGATTCCTCTTGGCTCCCGGATCGGCGGAGAGGTCGTAAAGTTCCGGCTTGGGCGAGCGAACGTAAAGATATCTTCCGGCCCGCCACGACTCCAAAGGACTCCACCCGAAAGCTTGTTGCGGAAAATCACTCCGCGCATACGCCGGCTGGTCAGCATCGGGATTGGTCCTCGCGATGCGCAGCAAAGATTGGCCCTGCATCTGCGATGGAATCGGAACACCGGCCACTTCCAGCACGGTCGGGGCAAGATCCACCAGGCGCACGCGCCCCTTGATTCGTTTCCCTGCCATTTGGTTTTGCGGCAGTTTCAACAGAAGAGGGACACGAATCGTCTCGTCGTACAGAAAGACACCGTGCATGGCTTCGCCATGCGCGCCCAGGCTCTCGCCGTGGTCCGCAGCTACGACAACGATCAAATCGTCGAACAGCTTCTGGGCGCGCAGTACAGCAACCAGCTTTCCCAAGGCGGCATCGGCAGCGACCACGGCACGATCATATGAGCTCCCGTATGCAGCATGCGCATCGTAGAGATGCACCCAGAGAAAGAATGGACCGTGTGCATCGGTGCTCACCCACTTAGTTGCGCGGGCAACCACCTGATCTCCTCGACGCTCGACAGGCTGCTTGCCACCATCACCCTTACTCTGTTGAAAACTGGCATCGTACACGTCAAAGCCACGATCGAAGCCTGGCGCCGAGCCATTTCTGGGATCAAGTAGGACGGAACCTACAAAAGCGGCCGTGCGGTATCCATGGGCGTGAAGCAAATCTGGGAGGTAGGGCAATCCAGCACCAAGGGGGGATCCCAATTCGCTGACCTGATGCGTCTGCGGATACGTTCCTGACAGAATGGTCGCGTGCGACACTATCGTAAGCGGCGCTTGCGCATAGGCATGCTCAAAGATGATGCCCTGCCGAGCAACACTGTCGAGGTTGGGAGTCAGCCCGCTGCGCGAACCGAGAAAACCCATACGGTCCGCTCGCGTCGAATCCAGCGTGATGAGGATGACGTTTGGTTTGCCCGCTGCGAGAGAGGGAGCCGAGAAGAAACTCAAGATCAGGCAGCCGAGAAAAATCAATCGAGCACACCACAACATGAAAAGCAGTCTAACAGGCTGCGGAAAGACTCGATTCCGAGTGTGTTTTGGGAAGGGCACGAGTTTTTTAATTTTGTCATTCCGACGCGGCTTCAGCCGCCGAGGAATCTGCTTTTCGGACTCTTTCCGCAGCCTTCTAATGCTTCGCAGCCTCGTTCTGAAAGGCGGTATTGGCTGATGCACGCGGCCCTTGACACACTTTGCCGAGGAGGCCAAAATCCTTTTCTACTCGAATCCTCAGGCATCTCGACCTTCGGTCAACGCGCCTGCCAATATTCTGGAAGATGCGCCTGCCTGCCGCTGGTTCGGGCGCGATGGTGTTGCGTAAAGGAGTAAGCATCTGAGAAAGATCGCATGGCTACTTGCCTGCTTGTTGGCGTTTGCTTCGATTGCACTACTGCCCTCGTGCCAGCGAGCCCGAGGAAAATGGCAGGGAGAGCAGAAGCTCATCGTCCTTGGCATCGACGGAATGGACCCGCAGCTTCTGACACGTTTCATCCAAGAGGGGAAGATGCCGAACTTTGCGAGGCTGGCACAAAGAGGCTCGCTCAAGCGCCTGACCTCGAGTATTCCACCGCAAAGCCCAGTGGCTTGGTCGAATATGATTACCGGCATGAATGCCGGCGGACACGGCCTCTTCGACTTTATCCATCGTGATCCTAAGACTCTGGCGCTCTACTTCTCTGCCTCGCGGGTCGAGGCACCCAAGCATGCGATTCATCTGGGCAGTTGGGTAATTCCCTTGGGTAGCGGCAGTGCGGAGCAATTGCGCCGCGGGAAGGCGTTCTGGGAAATCCTCGACGAGCACGGCATACCCAATTCGGTGTTTCGCATTCCCGCGAATTTCCCTCCCGTGCCTGCGAAGGGCCAGACTCTCTCTGGCATGGGCACACCCGACCTGCGGGGAACCTATGGCACGTTTTCTTTCTACACCGATGATCCGACCGCCGCGACTGGCGCCGTCGAAGGTGGACAGGTGATTCCGGTGCAAGTGGAGAATTCCCGGATCATCGCCAACTTGATTGGGCCCGATAACACGTTCAGGAAGGGTTCTCCCGCAGCCACTGAACCCTTCTCTGTAGCCGTCGATCCTATGGAGTCGGCGGCTCGGATTGCGGTGCAGGGCCACGAATTCGTCTTGCGCGAGGGCGAGTGGAGTGATTGGGTGAAGGTCGAGTTCCAGTTGATACCTTTCTTTGGCAATGTGAAGGGGATGTGCCGCTTTTATTTGAAGCAGGCGCATCCCCGTTTTCAGTTATACGTCTCGCCGGTCAACATTGATCCCGCGAGTCCCGCGCTTCCGATTTCGACACCCTCAAGCTACTCCCGCTCCCTTTCGGAAGAAGCCGGAGAGTTCTACACACAGGGAATTGCGGAGGACACGAAGGCTCTGTCCGATGGCGTGCTGGATGACAAGGAATTTCTCGAGCAGTCGCGAACGGTGCTGGCCGAACATCGCCGCATCTTCGATCTGCAATTCCCCAAATTTCAAAAAGGTGTCTTCTTCTTTTACTTCTCCAGCCTCGATCTGAACTCGCACATGCTGTGGCGGCTGATTGACCCCGAGCATCCCGCATACGACGCAACTCTTTCCTCGCAATATGGTTCCGTTCTCCAGGAGTTCTACCAGCAGATGGACCAAGTGCTCGGCGAGGTTCTGCCCAAGCTGGATAAGCACACGACTTTGCTGGTTCTGTCCGATCACGGATTTGCTCCTTACCGGCGCTCGTTCAACCTGAATACGTGGCTGCTGAATAATGGCTACATCACGCTGAAGAGCGACGCCGATCCTAACAACAATGAGCCGCTGGCCAACGTGGATTGGAGCAAGACTCGCGCTTATGGGCTTGGCCTCAACGGGCTGTATCTGAACCTGCATGCTCGCGAGCGAGAGGGCATTGTGACGCCGGGCGCCAAGGCGGACGCCTTGCTGAAGGAGATCAGAGAAAAGTTGCTTGCGGTTCGCGACCCGAAAAACAATCTTCCCGTGATTACCCGGGTAGATTTCGCCGCAGATGTCTACCAAGGGCCTTACGCCCATGACGGTCCCGACGCACTGGTCGGCTATAACCGCGGCTACCGGGCAGGTTGGAAAACAATTCTCGGAGCTTTTCCTTCGGACGTGCTCGAAGACAACACCAATCCGTGGAGCGGTGACCACTGCATAGATTACGCGCTGGTTCCGGGAGTGCTGCTCAGCAATCGGAACATTGCCGCCGAAATGCCCGCGCTCACCGATATCGCCCCGACCATTCTGGCGGAGTTTGGAATCGTCAAGCCGAAGAATATGATGGGACAGTCGGTCTTTCAGCCAAATATCGCAAGGCGCTGAGAGTTCGCCGCCTCCGGGAGGAGACCATGTTTGGTTCGCACAAAGTAAAAATTGAAGGCGAGCTACTGGACAAAGCCAAGCAGTGTGCGGAAGCATGCGGCTACGAGTCCGTGGATGAGTTCGTCCTCCACATGCTGGAGAAAGAGATCAAGAAGGTGCTTCCATCGGACGAAGGCAGCGCCCCGTCCAAGGAAGTTGTGAAGAAGCGGCTCCAAGGCTTGGGTTACATCGAGTAGTGTCGGGGGAAACAAACCACTCACTGGCGATGGCGTCACCCACCTCTATTATTCCCAGGCTGTCGACACTCTTGCTGGGCGTTCTTGGAGTTGATCTCCCGGCGGCGCTTGTCATTTTGCTATCGCTTACCATCGGTCTGCTGATGGTGATGGTATTTCGTTACACGTCCGACCAGAAAGCCATTCGCCTTGCGAAAAATCAACTCAAAGCCCACTTGCTGGCGGTGCGTTTGTTTCAGGACCAGCTCCCGGTTGTGCTGAGCTCGTATGGCAGCATTCTGCGATGCACGGGACGCTACCTGCAATTGGCATTCAAGCCCTTGCTGATCGTCGCCCTCCCCCTGACATTCCTTATCGTGCAGCTTGATCGTTATCTGGGATGGACGCCCTTGCCACCCGGGCAGGCATTTCTGTTGAAAGCGCGCGCGACTAGTCCGGATGCGGTGAATGAGCTGTCTCTGCGGTTACCGCCCGAGATGAGCACTACCGCCCCCGCGGTGCATGTGCCGGCGGAAAATGAGGTCGTTTGGAGAGTCGTGGCCGAAAAGAACGGAGAATACAATGTCATCATCGGAGTTGCTGGCCGGACGCTGGCGAAGCGGGTCGTGGTCTCATCCGGTCTCTCGCGGATTTCTCCGATCCGATTACAAGGACGTTTCTGGCAGCGGATATTCGTCTCGGGCGAGCCTGCCCTCCCGGAAAACAGCCCGGTCCAGTCGGTCGAAGTGGGCTATCCTTCTCGTGAGATCAAATTTATGGGATTCGAGTGGAACTGGATCTGGCTGTTCTTCCTCCTGTCGTTGGTGGCAGGGTTTGTTTTCAAGAGTGTCCTGAGGATTGAGATATGAAGGTTCCCGCGGCGAGTTTCGCAACAAATCTCAGACAGCGCAGGCTGCTTTCCGTATGCCTGGTCGTAATTGGCCTCGTCCTGCTCTTTCCCCTGCGTAGTGAGGCTTATGCCGGGCCAGGCGCGGGCTTCGCCGTTCTCTCTTCTTTTTGGACTCTCTTTGTCGCGTTCCTGTATTCCGCTTACGCCTTCCTCACGTGGCCATTCCGTCATCTGTTTCGATGGCTGCGGCATCGCCAGGCCTATGGCAAGGCGCAGATCAAACGAGCCGTCATTTTGGGTTTCGACGGCATGGACCCCGAGTTAGCCGCCCGATTTATTGCCGAAGGGAAGCTGCCCAATCTGGCTAAACTGCGCGACCAGGGCACATTTCGCAAACTGCGCACGACATTCCCGCCAATCTCTCCCGTGGCCTGGTCTACGTTTATGACCGGAGTCAATCCCGGCAAACACAACATTTACGATTTTCTTGCGCGAGACCTGAATACCTACCTTCCATTCCTCTCGTCTGCAGAGATTAAGGGGCCGAAGCAGACTCTGAAGATTGGCAAGTACACGATCCCGCTCGGCAAGCCTGAGATTAAGGGAATGCGTCGTGGTACGCCCTTCTGGCATTGGCTGGGGAAAGCGGGGATCTTCTGTTCGGTGATCCGCGTCCCTGTGACTTTCCCGCCCGAGAAGTTTCCCGGCGTGCTGCTCTCTGGCATGTGTGTTCCGGACCTGAAGGGCAGCCAGGGGACATTTTGTTTCTGCACGACTCGCAACAGTAGTCAGAAGTTTCGTGAAGGCGGGGTCCGCATTCCCATCGAGCGCAACGGCTCCGCGCTGCACTCCTATATTCCCGGACCGGAAGATCCACTCGCAGAGAGCTCGGGCAGTGAGTTGCGAGTTGATTTTGAGATACGTCCCGACGGCGCCAAGAACCAGGCTCGCATTACCGTCGGCGCTGAGAGTTTCACACTGAAGGTTGGCGAGTATTCGGAGTGGGTTCCGATAAAGTTTAGTGCCGGTCTGGGCTTCAACGCGCGCGGCATCTGCCGTTTCTACCTTAAGCAGCTATCTCCTGAAGTGGAAGTTTATGTCACGCCGGTGAACATTGATCCGGGGAGACCCGATCTCCCGATCTCACACCCGGTGACTTATTCCATTTATCTCTCCAAGCTTTTCGGCCCCTACGCGACGCTTGGATTAGCGGAAGACACATGGGCACTGAATGAAGAGGTTCTCGACGATCAGGCTTTTCTCGCCCAGTGTTACAGCAATCATGATGATCGGGAGCGCATGCTTTTTGACGCGCTGGAGAAGACACGGCAAGGACTGTGTACCTGCGTCTTCGATACCACTGACCGCGTGCAGCACATGTTCTGGAGATACCTGGAAGAGGACCATCCCGCTGCACGGGGCGTTCCTCGTGAACAACGGCCCAATGTAATCGAGGATCTTTACCGTCGTATGGACGCCCTGATCGGTCGTGTGATGAAACAGATTGACCAGCATACTCTACTGCTGGTGGTGTCCGATCATGGCTTCAAATCGTTCGCCCGTTGCGTCAATTTGAATGCCTGGCTGCACCAGAACGGCTATCTAGCGCTGAAACCGGAAAAAACCGAAAGTGGCGACTGGTTCGAGGATGTCGACTGGTCACGCACCACTGCCTACACCCTGGGATTGAATGGCCTCTACCTGAACATCAAAGGGCGTGAGCGGCACGGTATAGTCGAGCCGGGAGAGAAAGCGGAAGCCTTAAAGAAAGAACTCCGAAAAAAGCTTGACGGCTTGGTAGATCCTGCATCGAGCCGCGTCGGCATTACCGGCATTTTTGACTGCGACGCCACTTACGCCGGTCCCTACGTGGACAACGCACCGGATCTGATCGTGGGCTACGGAGACGGCTTCCGCGCCTCCTGGGATTCTGTCATGGGCAAAGTCACCACCAAAATTTTCGAGGATAATCTCAAGGCCTGGAGCGGGGATCACTGCATCGATCCGCGCTTGGTTCCGGGAGTGCTCTTCTCCAATTTCAAGATCGCAGATGAGAAGCCCGCGATCGTAGACGTGGCACCGACGCTATTGAAGCTCTTCGGCATCAGGCTGCCCGCCCATTTGGATGGCAAATCCTGGGCTGTAACGACTGTATGAGAACTCAATTTCGGATTGCCCGGGTGGAACAATACCGCCAGAATCCAGCCGCGAAGCGGCAACAGAATCCAGCCCAGGGCGCAAGTGTGTGCGTGAGAACTAGAAGTTGCGGTTGACGGTGAAGCAAAATCCTCCAAACTCCAGCCGCAGAGCGGCGGAATACGGTACAGACCGGGGACATCCCTGACACACTGGTTCGATTGAACCGGACATGCTGAACTTCGGCATGCCTTTGAGAGCGAGCAGTGTGATGGATGAACGGATGCGGTTTGTGATCGAAGTGGAGCGCGGGGAACATACGGTAAGCGATCTGTGCCGGATCTACAGGGTGTCGCGTGAGACCGGCTACGTGTGGCTGCGGCGTTATCGGGACAGCGGAGTGGAGGGTCTGCCGGATTTGGGCCGGGCTCCGGTTCGTCATCCGAACCAGAGAGCGGAGGCAGTCGAGCAGGCGGTTGTGGCGTTGCGGCGGGCGCACATGCGTTGGGGGCCGCGCAAGCTGAAGCGGGTGCTAGAGCGGGAGCGTCCGCAGCAGGCGTGGCCGGCGGCCGGCACGATGGGCGAGATGCTAGCGCGCGAAGGCCTAGTGGTCCCGCGCAAGAGGCGGCGGCGGGTACCGCCCTACAACGAACCGTTCGCCGCGGCCAATGCCCCAACCGGGTGTGGTGCGTCGCTTTCAAAGGTTGGTTTCGAACCGGCGATGGCACCGGGATCGATCCGC
>QIAB01000051.1:0-3758 GCA_003225455.1 Acidobacteriota bacterium | reverse complement strand
TGCGTTGCAGGAGGTGGAGAAGACCGATGGCCAGCGGGTGCAGGCGATCTTCGAGGCAGCCTTTCGCGAGTACGGGATGCCGGAGGCGATCCGCAGCGATAACGGAGCGCCCTTCGCCTCGCGAGCGCTGTGCGGGATGTCGCGGATGTCGATCTGGTGGAGGAAGCTGGGCATCGTGGCGGAGCGAATCGAGGCTGGGCATCCGGAGCAGAACGGACGGCAAGAGCGCATGCATCGCACGCTGAAGCAGGAGACGGCGCAGCCGCCGGCGCGCGATCGACGCGGGCAGCAGCGAGCGTTTGAGTGCTTTCGGCGCGAGTACAACGAGCAGCGTCCACACGAGGCGCTTGCCATGCAGACACCGGCGTCACTCTATACCCGGTCGGTGCGGGAGTTTCCGGCGCGTGTGCCGGAGGTGGAGTATCCGGCGGAGATGCAGGTGCGCCAGGTGCAACAACGCGGCGACATCGCCTGGCGAGGCCATGATCACATATTCCTGAGCGAGGTACTGGAAGGCGAGCACCTAGGACTGATGCAACTGGACGATCGCTACTGGCAGGTGTACTTGGTCGCCGCTTCGCGGCTGGATTCTGGCGGTTTTGTTCCACCCGGGCAATCCGAAATTGAGTTCTCACACAGACTCTCACGTGCCGGGCTTTCTTATGCCGCCGCTTCGCGGCTGGCGCACGTCTTGTCCCACCGTTCAGCATTGCGGCAGAGTTCCGTAACAGCCTCTTCGGTAGTCCCTTGCAGGCGAGCCAGCATGGGCATTTTAGAGCCGCAGCGCAGCCACGCTCGGCACGTAGCGGTGCGCTGAGGGAGCGGCCCGAATAATGGGAACGCGCGATGACTAAGCAGCTTGCCTTCTTGGAACGCTGGAGATGACATTGCTGCTGGCCGCGATACGCGTGCGAAGCTCAGTAGCCATACAAATGATGAAGAACAGCACACTGGCTTCGAACAAATTGCGCTGACTCAGTCTGATCGCATCGAGGCGTGATCCTAAGCCAAAGTGGCTCAACGCTCCTAGTGCAGACATAAGCCAGCCGAGGTAATAAGTGATCCGTGCAACTGACTGAAGACGAGTGACGTTTTCCATGTTTTTCCCCTCCCGGATCTCATCGGTTCCACAGTTCCAGGTAGAAGATTCTACCCGGTTTTTTGCACAATTTCTAGGGCATATCCCAGAAAAACCCGCACTGGTAGCCAGTTTCAGCGTTTTCTGCATCGTCCTCGGCACGAAAACGCTTCTCCCTATGCCCTCTCTTCCTTCGCGATCTCTGATTGACGACTCCGCTCAAGACATCGCACTGTGCCGCGAATTCTGCGCGCTTGAGCCATTGCGGACACCCGGCCCACATTGCTGGTGGATTTGCCAAGCACTGCAGCAGGAACGCTAAAACATTGGTAATGTGACTCTTCCTGTTTCGACGTGGTAAGTACATCCAGTCATGTCTTCCCCTAAATCAATCATCCAAAAGAAAATACGCCTCCGCCAGGACTTGACCGCGAGCTTTGCAAGCGAGCAGCCCTCGGTAAAAGATGGGTCAGCTCTGGGTGTCACCTCTCTCAGTCGGCGAAGGTTCATCGGAAGAGTTGGAGCTGCTACTACGGCTGCCTGGACGGCCAGCGCTATCGGTTTGTCGCCGCTTTTGGGATCAAAGAGCCTAAAAGCAGAAGCTGCAACGGTGTTTGGCCGGCAAAGGGCGATTGAAGCCTACGATCTCAGGAAAGACGCCGCTCTGGCTGAGTACCATCTACCTATTGTGTCTCATCCGAATAACGGGGATGAAGACTTGTACAGCAACAAAATTGGCAACTATTCCAAAGGCTTGCCGCACAACAGCCTTGGCGAAGTGGACTTGACCGCCTACAACAGCTATCTGGCAGCAATTAGGAGCGGTCTGCCTTCGGATTTCGAGAACATCATTCTCGGCGGCAATACCAGGCTGACAAACCCGCAGTGTGGATTGGCTTTTGCGATGGAAGGTGTGGATTCCGGGAACACATTCGAGCCGCCATGCCCGGCGGTGGCCAGCCAGGAGCGTGCGGATGAGGCGGTGGAGAACTACTGGATGGCACCTCTACGCGATGTGCCTTTTACGGAGTACGCGACGAATCCGGTGGCTCTGCAGGCTTGCGCAGAGCTTTCTCAGCTCGGCGGATTTACCGGGCCCAGAATCAATGGCCAGGTTACGCCCCAGACTTTGTTTCGCGGTTTTACAGCAGGCGACCTTGTTGGACCCTACATCTCGCAGTTTCTGCTTCAGCCCGTGTTTCTAGGGGCGCTGCCCATGGTACAGACATACAACACTTATCCGGCAGGGGTTGACTATATGACAGACGCCAGCTCTTGGCTGGCGGTTCAGAACGGAGTGGCGCCACTCGGATCAAACGTCCCTGACTCGCAACGGTACCTCCACGATGGTCGTGGTGTCGGCGCATTCGTCCATGTCGATCTTCTATTCCAGGCCTACTTCATGGCGTTGTTGTGGCTGCTTAGAAACGCGAGCTTTAACGTGGGCAATCCCTATAGCACGTCGCACACGCAGAGCGGTTTCGGTACGTTCGGCGGTCCGCATATCACCAGCTTGCTGGCGGAAGTTTCGGGATACGCGCTGAGGGCGCAATGGTTCCAGAAGTATTGGGTTCATCGCGCGTTGCGCCCGGAGGCATATGGTGGCCTAGTCCACTATACAAAGACAGCTGCCGCCAGCTATCCGGTGCATTCTGATGTCCTGAATTCGCAGGCTGTGGCGGCAGTTTTTGCGAAAAACGGGACGTACTTTCTTCCCGTCGCCTTTCCCGAGGGTTCTCCGACACATCCCAGTTACGGATCAGGTCATGCCACGGTGGCGGGCGCCTGCGTGACCGTACTGAAGGCATTCTTTAATACCGACAACGTAGTCTTCCCAAACCCAATGGTCTCCGCTCCGGACGGCCTATCCCTCACGTCCTACACGGGGCCGGATGCCGGCCAAATCACGCTTACCGGTGAACTGAACAAGCTTGCAAACAATATCGCGCAGGCTCGCAACATTGCGGGTCTGCATTGGCGCTCGGACGCGACACAGGCGATATTGCTCGGAGAAGCCGTGGCCATCAGCATCTTGCGCGATCAAAAACACACCTACAACGAAACGTTCACCGGGTTCATATTCACGAAGTTTGATGGCACGACTATCACGATATAAAAGTGTAAAACTTAATTGCCGCTTTGGTGGCTTGAACCCCTGCAATTTGTGAAGCCAGGCAAGCAGGCGAATGGCAGGAGGATTTCCGAAAACCATCGAGCTAGTATCGCGGCCAAAACTTCGCGGTATAAGTTCCAAGGCAAATTGTGACCTGCCGCGACTTCACCTCAGCGGCTAAAGCCCTCATTCCTCTGGCCGAACTTACGGCGCGCCTGAAGACGCGCCCTTTCAAATCGTTTCTAACTTATGGCGGAAAGTTTTGGGACGTGATACTTAGGAAGGTATGGCTTGTGGAATGTTGCAGCCACAGATTCGGCCTCGCGTGTGGCTTGGGGACATCACCCTTGCTGTCGTGCGTGAACAATGAAACGCTTCGGCGCCGATCCCACGTAATAAAATGGGTAGCAGGTCACCAGGGTCAGCTCTGCATCTTGCGTTCGATGCAGCACCTGAACGTTATGAGGATCGACGATTTCGGTGCCATCCACTCGGTATTGAAAAACTCCGCGGAAAGTCGTCAGGGTGATTATGTCGTTGGGCCGGATTTCTCGCACCGGACGAAAG
>QIAB01000181.1 GCA_003225455.1 Acidobacteriota bacterium | reverse complement strand
AGCCAAATCTTTGCCGAGCCGTCTTATCAAACGAATGCCGGGCTGAGCCTCACTGGCCGTGGCGTACCAGATGTCGCGGCGTTGGGCGACCCGCAAACCGGTTACCTGATCGGTCAAACGCAGACTTTCCCCGCAACGTGCAACGGGCCCGGTGGCGCGTTCTATGACGAGTATCGCATCGGTGGGACGAGTCTCTCAAGCCCGATCTTTGCCGGTCTGATGGCGCTGGCCGATCAAAAAGCCGGAGCGCCGCATGGCTTTGCCAATCCGGTCTTCTACGCGCATCCGGGTGCATTCTATGATGTCGGTTCGGTCAAAACCGCCGTCGCGCGCCGGAACTTTGTCAATGGGGTTGACGACTGCAACGGCACGGTGGACCGACTGCGTACGTTCGACGACTATTCCGGCTCACCAACGCAGTCCACGGGCACGGGCTGGGATAATGTGACCGGCTTGGGGACGCCGAGCGGCATATTTACCCCGTAAGAATTGCTAATTGCAGAAAGCGCGGCGTCAGCTTTCCAAGCTGACGCCGCGTCATTTCTGGGCCTAGAGCGGAGGGCGAAAGCCAAATTCGGCTTGGAGATCGCCCCAGAGCCAATCAACAAACCAATCCTTCTGGATCGATTGTGCTTGAGCAGCGGCGAGCGCTTCGGCTTTTTCGACGCTCCCGTTCAGACAATAGAGATAGGTGAGGAGGAAGAAGTCATTCGCATTCGAAAAGCCGCCCTCCTTTTCGCGCTCGAGGAGTTGAATGGCGCCGTTGAAATCCCGGCGGGCCAGCGCCCCCGCGATGAGATCGTGCAACGCCTCAGCTGGTAAAGAAGGCGAGATAGCGGCGAATTTCTCGGCGAGCGAGAGACGCCACTCGTCGCTGTTCTGGACAGCCAAAACCGGCGTTCGCAACTTTGTGTGCCGTAAATAGAGATCAAGTTCGGCCAACCAATTGCTTCCCGATATTTCCGAAAGAAATTGCGTTTCGCGGACAAGAAAGAACAGTTCGAGCGAGTCTTTCCATTCGTTAGGCCAAACTTTGTCGATCAAGGCGGAGGAAAGGAAATGACGCCGAGCAGCCGACCTTTCCAGATAATTGTAGCCAAAGCGGAATGCAGTTTCCAGATTGGGGCGCATGTCGGTCAGGCGCTTTGGATAAAAATCGCTCAGCGGTTCGACGCCCTGCGTGATCCGATCGATCTCGTCGCCATCGATCAGAAACAAACTCGACATTTGCTCGGGAACCTCGATGCCGATCCGCTCCAGATCTGAACGCGTTTTTGGATCGCTCCAGAGTGCGTGCTCCGACTCTTCGTCAGGCTTGTGCAGCGGCCCTTTGATTCCCATCATGATCCACTCGAGGTCGCAGGTCGCCCATACGGACGCATTCGGAAATACTTTGTGAAAGGCGCGAAGGATTGCTTTTGTTTCGTCCGTTGTCAGTTGATAAATGGGCAGCCAGAAGGTGGCGATACCGTCGTCCTTTAAGCGATCGTTCATCAGCGCGAAAAACTGTTGAGTGTAGAGGTTGACGGTTCCGGCCACCTTCAACGGAGGCGGTTCGCCGGTGATAATGTCGTAACGCTGAGGACTGGCTTGGAGAAAGAAACGGCCATCTTGGACAAAGGCCGTGACGCGCGGATCGCGTAATGGATTTGAATAACCGTCGCCGGAATAAAAGTCGGCGAGAGAAAAGACTTCTTTCGAAATATCCACTACATCGAGATGCTTAAGACGCGCATCGTGGGTGAATGCGTCAGCGGTCACGCCCACGCCGTAGCAAATGAGCAATGCATTTTCGCTCTCGGGTCGAAGCGCCAGCGGCAGGTAAGCAAACAATCGCATGTAGCGCTGGCTGCGCGGCAGGGTGCCGGACATAGAGTACGCGTTTGTGACCAGCCGGTAGTAATAAGGTTCGCCGAAAAGATCGCGACGCAGCAGCTGAACGGTGTCGGCCGTGCCTTCGATCTTTTTCAGTAAACGGGAGCCATCGGCTTCGAACGGGCGACGGGCATTTGCGAAATGGATTTCGGCGCGCCGATAAGGAAAGAAGGCGATGATCAGGACAAAGATCGCGCTCAGCGGAAGCAGTGCGATTCCAAACTGTTGGCGGAAAGACCAACTTCCTTTTTCGCTCGCAAGGATTGCAAGTCCAGCGTAGGCCACCGCGGACAAGATCAAACTCGATTGAAAACCGATCCATGGCAGCAAAACGAAACCTGCGAGCAATGGACCGAGAGCAGCGCCACCAGTGTTGAATAAAATTGTCAGGCCAGCGCTGTTCATTCGGTTCGGGACCTGCTGTTGAACGCAGGCCAAAACGAGCGGAAAAAGAATTCCGGACAGAAACGCAACGGGAAACATTAGGGCCAGCGACAGCCATTCGATCTCCTGCCAGGACTCGATGTGGAATGCGTTTATGTCTGTCTGCCGAGGCGGTATTGGGAAGAAAATATAAGAGAGAAGGGTCCAAATTGCGGCGAGCAATAGAATAGCCGGAAGCAGCTTTTGCGGCGATGCGAGGCGGCGTGGAATCATGCTCGATGCGACGCCACCCAGGCCAATCCCAAGCAATACGACGGCGAGCATGACGCAGAAGGCCGTGGAGGTTGATGCGACATACAAACGGAGAAACCCGCGCTCAGAAGAAGCAAATTCCATGGCGGCCGATTGCCCAATGAGAGCCGCCATCGCGTTCCCGCTGAGATTTGCGCAGTTGCGACCATTTCTGTGCCGGAGAAAAGCCATGCTGTTCCTGCCGCGGCGCAGCTCACGCAGCTCGCCGTTAATCCCGTGCCAAACAGTCCGCATATTTTGACGAGAAAAGTTTCGCCTAACAACGCGCCGGCTACCGCGCCTAATGTGTTGAATCCGTACAAAACCCCAACGCTCCGGCCGAACTCTCGATGCTGTAAAACCGGATCTTCCAGCAAGACCGGAAGACTGAGGCCCATTGCTGTCGTCGGAATAAGCAGAATCAAAAACGAGACTGTGAAGCGCAGAATGTTCAGCAATCTCTGGTGATCCCAGAGAGCTTGAAAGAGAGGACGCATCCATTCTCCGAGATGAGGAAGTCCAAAAACAAGTGTGCAACCACAGACTGCCACAATTATTTCTAATCCGGCGTAAACACGGAGCGGACGCCACTGCCGAAGCGTCAGGGATGCGGCGATCACGCTTCCCAGAGCGAGTCCCGCCATAAAACTCGAAAGGATCAAAGCTGCGGACCAGAGCGAATTTCCGAAAGCCAAACCGCTCAGCCGGAGCCAAAGAGTTTGAAAGAGAAGCGCGCTGCTTCCGGACAAGAAGAGAATGCCAGAGAGAATGGCGGTGCGCACGGGATCGAAACGTGTAATACAGCGCTCCCCGATGCAATCGTAATACTTCGCGCTACGCTGCCGCGGTGCCGATTTCGTCGAGCAAATATTGAATGATCAACCGGAGGCGCTGACTGAGGGTGAGTTCTTCGAGCACCTTCTGGCGTCGCAGCGGATCGTTGATGAACGTCGAAGCCATCAAATCGGCCAGCATTTCCAAATCGTTCAGGTTGGAAAGATAACGATCGACTTTTCTCGGCAGCTCGCGTCCTTTCGTTCTTAATTTTGCGTAAAGCTCCAGGACTTTTGCGGCCAGCGCCTCGGCTTCGACCGAGGCGTGCCCGCGCGACTCGATGATGTCGATCTTGGCGACAGGAAATGGCGCTTCCTGTTCGAAACTGGCGAAGCGCACGCGTTGCAAACCTTGTAAGACCAGATTCGAAGTGCCGTCGCCGCTTCCGACGCAGGCGCGAATCAGGCCGACAGTAGCAAGATGAAAAAAATCTTCCGGAGCCCGCCATTCCGGGCAGCTCGGTTTGATGAGCGCGACGCAAAACATGCGATGGCGGTGCAGCGCGTGGTCGAGCATTTGGCGATAACGCGCTTCGAAAATGTAAAGTGGAAGCAGCGCGTGTGGAAAAAGCACCGCGCCTGGAAGTGGCATGACCGGCACTTGATCAGGCAGCTTCATTGAATACAAACGCTCAACGTTCAACGCTCAACATTCAACATCCAACGTTGAATGGCGCGGAGCGAGGGCTGTCCTGGAAACGAAGGACGGCCGAGATGCGCGTAATTTAAAACTGAACCGCGTCGCATAAGCGCGAACCGGGATTTGGCGCCAAGCTTGCCAATGCCCATCGCGCTTACAGCAAGATCGACATGTTGCTCGTCGAAAAAATCGAGTAGGCGTTGGAGCTGGGTGTGATTGTCCGTCCGGGTTGCCACTTTAATAATATCGGCGCCGGCCGCGATTGCGGCGCATGCTTTGGCACGCAGTCGCGAGAGGCTCGGCGTCCGTTTCAAATCATGGAATGAGAGAATCAGGCCGATTTTTTTTGCGCGCGCTTGTCGATGAACGGAACGGAGCTCATGGAGCGCGCGCAGTTCGATATCGACGTAGGAAGCATGACCGAGAAATCGGAGCAGCAGCGCCGCGCGTTGGCGCGCGTCCAATTTGTTTGCGCCGCCTTCCAGTGGATGACGCGCGGTGATGATGATCGGCGCCCGTAACTTGACGATCGCATCTTCGACTTCAGCAAGATATTTGGTCAAATGATCCAGGCGGATCTCGAACAGATCGGGTAGCGCGGGCATGCGCACGGCAAAGCGAAGGTTGGCGCGCGTCATGATAACGCCAACCGTGCCGAAGCGGCGCGGGCGAGTTCTCAACGATCTGCGCGTCGGCATGTTTAAAAATGATGACCGTACTATATAGAGGAGAGACGATCGACAATGACAGGGAAGGCTACGGCGGAAGCATGTTCTCGACGTACTTGGCCAGGATGTCGAACTCCACGTTCACTAAATCGCCGGATTTTGCACTCGCGAGGTTGGTTTGCCGTTTTGTGTGCGGAATGATCAAGACGACGAAACTTTCCGGGGAGACTTTGGCAACCGTCAAGCTGATGCCGTTGATGGCGACTGATCCTTTGCCAGCTACATAACGGGCGAATTGGGCAGGTAATTCAACTTCGAGCCGATGATCATCGCCGGTTTGCGCAAACGAAACAATCCGCGCCGTGCAATCGATATGACCTTGCACAAAATGTCCGCCAACGCGGCCTTGGGCAGGTAAAGCGCGCTCG
>QIAB01000172.1 GCA_003225455.1 Acidobacteriota bacterium | reverse complement strand
CCACGTGTGAGGAACCCAATGTTGTTTCCAACGCCCATCGAACTTCTTTGCGTAAATCTCTTCCCAAAAACCATCGGTGTAATGCACAGTCCAGTTCATGTCGAAGTTATGCCACGTCCAGTCCAGGCGCGAGATCCCCTTCCATTTGAGCCAGCCCTCCGTATTCCCATAGGAAGGAAAAAGGGAGTCAAACCAATCATAGGTGGCGCGGCCGGCCACTTCCCTCGCTTTGTCTCCGAGGAACTGGTAGATGAAAGAATCCAGATACGTCACCTGCGTCAGAGAAGTAACCGTCCCGTACCGGGTCGGCAGTTGGTACTGAATGCCCGTTCTCACGACCAGCGTTCTGAAAAGTCGTTCGAACGAAGATCACCTGGTTCCCCGTGGGATCGAGAACCACCTGTTCACCGGGCGGTAAATGGCCGCTAATAAACTGGCCCACCACCAACTGTGGCCCAGGAATGTTGGGGACGCCTTCGCGCTCGATGTCCCAAAGGTCAATCGTGACAGTCAATTGGCCCGTTGTAATCCACTTGGGTGTATAAACGACGCCGCCGCTCCAAGTGCGGGAACGTTCCGGTGCAAGAAATGGATTGGCGTCTATCTCGAATCTGGTGTCCTCGTTCACGTTGCCGTGATAAGAAGTCGCTACCAATTGGAAGCTCGTGAATCCAAACAGGGCAGTAAGTGATGGCTCGCGGAAGCCTTCGCCCCACGTGCTGCGAATGGTCAACTGCTCGTCAAACGGTTGCCAGCGCACACCCACCTTGGGAACGAGTGTGTTGGTGTCATTATTCTTCCAATATTCAAAGCGAGCTGCTGCGTTGAACTCCAGCGAGTGAAACCCAGGCACCCCCATCGCGGGGCTGAATAGCGGAATCAGGCTTTCCGCATAGAACGCATACTCTCTGCGGCCGGAATGTGACGGAGGCGACAAGCCTCCACCCAGCACGCCTCCAAGCCGGCTTGAGTCATCCGGATCGATTGTGAGTGTCTCCCGGCCAAAGTAACCGCCAATCGCGAGTCCAACGCCGCCCCCGGGCAAATCAAACAGGTCAGTGGTGTAAATGTTCAAATCGGCTGACGCGATTTTGGATGTGGAAAGGTCCCTCGGACTAAGCCTCGCGAACACTACCGGTATGCTGTTATTTGGGATCGGATTGTGAAGACTGTCCCCGAACGGATTAAACGGAATGGTGGTCCCAATATACTCCGTCGAATTGGGATCGTAGATTGGGTCCGCCGCGTTCATGATGCGATTGAATCGCGAGCCTGAGACATCCGTAAACCGAGAAACATTCACGATTTGGCTGTAACGGAATGCGCCATCGTAGCCCCAGCTCCCGTTAAACAGCTTGTCGCCTCTCACACCGGCCGTGACGAGGAAGGCCTCGTTTTCGTTATCGATCAATTGGTTGCCGAAATCGAAAAGACGCGCGTGTGTGCCGCCCGAGATAATCTGCTGGAATGGATTGAACGGGTTATAGGCATTTGGAGGCATGCCGACTTCCGCGGCCGTCGGCGTATTTAGAGGCGTGATGGGAACACCATTGGCGTCAAGTTGGAATGGATGATTGGGCGGGACATAGAGCAGGGTACCTTTCGCTCCCCAGGGACCGGTAGCCACCGGTGCCAGTTCGTCGTGCTGTTTCACGTCAGCATAATAAAAGTCCCCGAAAATCCGGAGCTGCTCGTCGCACACCTTATGTTCGAAAGCCACATAACCACCCCAGCGTTCCTGTTCGGGATAAGAGCTGGAGAACGCGTTAAAGTTAAAGCCGGGAAGCAAGGAGAAAGGCCCGCGAACAGGCCTTCGCCTGTAGATCCAGTCGCTCGCCGGGGTCAGCCCGTTCGAAAAATCCGGCGCTGTCGTGAACTCAATCGGAGCCAGGTTCGGACCGCCGGCGGCTGCGGCCACCTCGCCGCTCACCTGAAAATTGTACGGCGTGGTGTCTGGACTCCCGTGGGTGTGCGGCCCACCGAACCGCAGGTGATTGGAATTGCCCCGGTCGCGATTGAACATGGAATTGTGATGAAAGAAAAAGATGTCGCCGTTGATGCTGGTCTTGTCGTCGCCTGTGCCGAAGAGAATGTCGCCACTGTAGAGGGCCGCATCTTTATCTAGCGTGTTGCCGTAATAGAGATTTACCTGCGCGCCACGGTAGTTTTTGTAGAGCTTGATGTTCACTACACCGGCAACCGCGTCTGCTCCGTAAGTGGTGGAAGCGCCATCTTTGAGAATTTCGATGCTCTGCACAGCCGGAAGCGGAATGGTGTTCAAGTCGAAGAAACCGGTGCCCGGATATGGCGCGACACGGCGGCCATCGATTAGAACAAGCGTCGCCCGCGGGTCGAAACCACGCAATGAAACCGAAGCCGCGCCAGTCGGGCCTGCGTTGCCGCTTGGGTTATTTTGAACTGGAACACCATTCGCATTCGCGATTGGCTGAGTTCTGAGAAGATCGGCCGTGGTCCGTTCGCCGGATTTGTCGATCAAATCGCGGTTGAGAGTGTACACCGGGTTTGGGCCGACCTCTTCCGCAGTTGGGATGATCGAGCCCGTGACGATCACGCGCTCCACTTCGGCAACAGCGGCAGGCGAAGGAGCTGTTTCCTGAGCAAATGCAACCGGGGGCAGGAGCAACCCCATTGCCGCCATGCTCCATCCAATGCACCGGATTAATGGTCGCTTGATGACGAACTCCTCTGGCTAAACTTTTCTCCGTTTACCAAGTTGTCCGGGAATAACAACGTTTTTCTCAGCAACTATCTCGCGCCCGCCGCCGGTTGTCGCTTTAGCTCAGCCAAAACTCCCTCGAGGTCCGTGGGACTTTTTTGTACGGCTGAAACCAACACGCGAGACACGAGCGCTAGCGCTTCGGTGCGAGGGAGGCAACGATTTTTTCGAAGCGCGGATCGCCGCGCAGTGGATCCCACATCGGGTCCAAGCGCAGTTCGCCATAACTTGGACCGCCTGGAACTTTGGTGAAGGCTTCAAGTTGCTCGAGCGCGACTTCGCGTTCGCCCGTCCAGGTACAAATCAAGGCAAAGGACCTTCTTGCACACACCTCATTTGGACACAACCCGAACATTGCTTCTTGGGCGATAGGCGCGAGTTCCATCGCGCGCCGGCCTTCGGTCAGCGCCTCTTCTTTTCTTCCCAAGGCTGCATCGATCAGCC
>QIAB01000032.1:26485-121102 GCA_003225455.1 Acidobacteriota bacterium | reverse complement strand
AATCTGCAAAAAATGGGCTACACGAACGTGCTTTCGATGGATGGCGGGATCCGCGGTTGGCGCGAAAAGGGTCTTCCGCTGTCCAAAGGCAGAATGTGGGACTGTCCAAAAGTACCTCGGTAACTTGATGAGTCTCCCTTCCGCACCTGAGCATGGAATTCGCTGCCGAAGATAAGAGTTTATCGATGCAAGGAATGAAAGCCCACTCCGGACAGGACAACTCGGCAGCTGCTGCGGCGCCGGCTGCGAACGTTGCTACGAATGAAGGACTCCTTGCGACGGATGCCACACCCCAACAGTTTTGCTCGGAACTCTCCAAGCTTTTCCGCGTGCGCTCGAGCGAGGTAGCCCTGTTCCGTCTGGATGGTGGCATGCTGAAATTCCTATTCCCAGAGGAACTTAAGACCGCAGGCACAATTCCGCTTTCCAGCTCATCGGCTATAGCCGCACACACCGCCATTAGCAAGAAACTTGAACTATTTAACAATTTTCCGCGAGTGAAGCATGCCAGCATTTTTGAGACTGTCAAACTTAAGCAGCAAAGCGAACAACCCGATCCTCTGACCATTCAGAAACTGATTTCCGGTCCGGTGCTGGACGCACAAGGCAAAGTGCTCGGCGTGCTTCAGGTGTGCCGTAAAGGTTTTGATCTGCTCTCGGCTGGACCCGATTTCAGCCTCGGCGATCTTCAGCAACTGGAGCGCGCAACTAAAGCTCTTGCCAAAGCGCCGTTCATGAAAACTTCTTAGGCGCGCCGCTTCGACCAGCGGGCTGCTGTTTGCGAGCTTTCCATCGCCCGGTCAATCGCTTGTTTCTCCTCCGCCGTGAGTTGCCGGGCTGATCCCTTGGGAAGTTCTCCGAGCGCCAGTGGCCCAATGGCGACGCGCACCAAGCGGATCACCTCAATGCCAAGTTGAGTAAGCATGCGGCGGATGTGACGATTCTTTCCTTCATCTAGGACGACTTCAAGCCACGTATTCCGCTCGCCGGCTCGTAAGATGAGAGCGCTCTTTGCACGCAGAATGTCTCCGGCGCTTAGCACACCTTTCCTCATCTTCTCCAGAAGCACGGTGTTTACGATCGCGGCGATCTGCACGTGGTAGGTTTTTTCCAAGTGTGTCTCCGGCGCCAGCACGCGAGCCGACCATTCCGAGTCGTTGGTCAACAGCAACAATCCTTCACTGGCCTTGTCCAGTCGTCCCACAGGAGCAACCCAGGGACAATCCTTATCGAGCAGTTTATAAACCGTCTCGCGTCCTTTCTCATCTGTTGCGGTGGTGATGATTCCTCGAGGCTTGTTGAGCATCAGGTAGATTTTCTGATTTTCTCGGAGCGTGTGCCCATCTACCTGAATGTGGTCCTTTTCCAAGTGCACAGGCGTTTCAGGATCGAGACGCAAGCGCTCGTTCAAGCGCACATGACCAGCCCGGATAAGGCTGCACGCCTCCGAACGCGAGCAGTAGCCGAGCTTGGAGAGTGCTCGTGCCAAACCCACTTGGCGGGATGCGTCCGTACGCTTCATCGGCTCATGGTATCGCGGGAGTTAAGAATCATAAGAGTAAAGGTGGAATGAAGTGCGTGCGTCTTGAACAACTGGAGTACTGGCGCGCCATCTGGACGCGATTCCACGTTGGTCAAGTGGGAAGTTCCCCCAGCGGTCGTCAATTATCGATATAGGTGCAGTCGCCCCCGCCGGTGCGGCTCTTAGAGACACCATTCTCTGTAGAGTTCCACCGCTCCAGCAGTATCGAAGTAGAATAACTTGCAACAATGCCCACTCAATCTCAAGGAAACGGATCTGGAGAAAAAAGGATTTACGTCACCCTCACCGGCCTTCCGCTCTCGTTTGAGCTGCGTTGGCCGTTTCACAAGTCAACCTCCGGGGCGGATTTCTGGGTGCTGCACGGCGATATTCGCCTGGAGAATTCGGCGGGGCTGCACGCCCCAGTCGCGGTCAATTTGTCAGCCACTGTTCGCGAGGTCATGCCCTCGCTTGAGCCGAACGATGCCGAAGCGCCAATTATCAACACCCTTCGTAAGGAAGTTGATCGGCGGCAGGTCGAGTTTGCGAAATCAGGCAAGCTGGTCCCGGTACACTTCTCCAGCCGTCATTACGATTTCAAACGCAACAAGTGGGTGTTTGGCAGGGCAAGCGATGATGATATGAAGCTTCTCGTCGCCCGCAAGGTCTATTGGCAAACCCGGCTCGCGGGCGGCCCGGTGTGGATTGGGGATCCGGCTGACGCACTATATGTTGAAACGTCAGTGACACACATGTTGGAGACAGCCCGTGGGCTCGCGAGAGAGGAATTGCTAACACTGGAAGGCGAGTGGGCCTCGGCCAATGCCGCCTTGATGGCCCAGGCAGAAAAGTTTGAAGCTGACATGGGCCTCGCGGTAGCGGAGCTTGAGAAGAAGCATGCCTTTGAAAGAGGGTGAGCAGCCACGGCGGTGAGCAGCCACGCGGCTTCCCTTTCGGTAAGAACCCCTTACTCCTGCTTCACTGAATCAATGGTCTGAAAGAGCTTGCCAAGATCAGTGACCTCAACGTAAGGCGGGTTTGCCTGTGGCTTACCACTGACCACATAAATCGTCGGCGTCTGGTGTATCCCAATCCGATTGCCGAGATCGCGGTCGGCGCTGACTTCCGCCGCCAGCTTGCCCTGAGGATCAAAGACGAACGGCAAATCGACTTTGTGATCGGCGGCGAATTTTTCCGCAAAGGAGCGCAGGTTGCCCGGATTGATTTCTAATTGGTGCTGAAAAATATAGTCGCGAAAATCGCTGCCGAACTGCTTGGAGCGCGAATCGAAATAGTGAGCCATGACCGCAGCCTGGAATGACCAATTATGCATGGGCAAGGGAAAATCATGGCGCACCACAGGAATTTTGTATGTCTTGGCTGCCTGCTCCACCAGGGGGGCGGCACGGCGGCATTGCGGACATTGCAGATCTTCAAAGACCACCAGCGCCACTTGCGACCCTTTAGGCGGCCGGAGCGCGGAATTGGCGTCTTGCGCCATAGCGCAGGATGCCACCAAGGCGATAAGGCAAACGAATGAGAGCAGCTTCTTCCTCATAATGTAATTAGATGCAGAATCGTCAGTTTCCAACTAATCTATGGTAACCGAAGCGGCATGCGCGAGAAATAACTGTTCGTAGTTAGATTGAATAAGTAGGGCGGTGCCTCGCCCACCCGGCCAGCAGCCTGAGGTAAAAATGAAGACCAACCATCACGACCGTTCGCTCCGGCAACATGTGGCTTACTTGCTCGACGGCGGCGGGGCGCACGTCAAATTTGCCGATGTCATTTCAGACTTTCCATCTAAGCTCCGCGGTCAGAAGCCAGCCGGTTTTCCTCACTCTGCCTGGATGCTGCTCGAACACATGCGCATGGCGCAGTGGGACATCCTCGAGTTCAGCCGCAACTCCAAGCACGTCTCGCCGGAATGGCCGGCCGGTTATTGGCCCGGTACCGAGGCTCCGCCCAGCGCCGCGGCCTGGAGCGCCAGCATAAAGAGCTTCAGGAAAGACCTGAAAGAAATGCAGGCTCTGGTGGCAAATCCCAAAATCGACCTTTTCGCGCGCATACCATGGGGAGACGGTCAGACTGTCTTGCGCGAGGCGCTGCTGATCGCCGATCACAACGCTTATCATCTGGGTCAGCTGGTTGATGTGCGAAGACTGCTCGGCGCGTGGCCTGATAAATAGTAGTTCGAGTCACTAGGAGCGTTGGACCGCTTTCTGAAAACCACCCTCACTCCGTCTCTCCACCTCTCGTCAATAGCCGCGAGGATCCACTCGATCTCTGGTGAAATGTAGCGCAAGAGCGTGTCAGTCGCGGGATGCACGTGCAGCGCCGGAGCCACGAGCAGCAGCAGCGGCGGCTCCGGCGACAACTCCTTGCCGGAGAAGTATCCGAAGCGATGGAATTCTCCGCGCGCATGGTGCCACGCTACGCGCGACCAATAATCCAGGCCTTGCAGCGGCAAGTGGATATCTTCATCCGCCTTCAGTTCAATGACGGCCAGCCTTCCTTCGCGCGTAGTTGTCAGCACGTCGATCATGGCGCGATCGGAGGCGGAAAAAGCGGGCACTTGCGAATACAATCTGCCCGCATCAAAGCGTTCGTCGAGAGCGCTGACGTTTTTGATCACGAGCGATTCCAGCCACCGCTCTGGATGCAGCCGCCACAGCAAATGATCGCGTGGCCCGCCGGCGTGCCGCACTTCTCCGATGCTCCTCACGAGCCGTGCGAATGATTCGGCGTTTTCCGGGCACAAAGTTGTTTCCGCTGCTCCCACCCCAAAGACGATTTCCGGAGTGCTACGAAAGGAGCCGGGTTCATGCGTCAGCCGGGCCCGCGCGAATTCCAATCCATGACAGCGAAATGTCATCTCCGCGGACGAGATGAGCGCGAATTCGGACTCGGGCATCAGATCGCGAACGTGCGCGATGGCCTGGGCGAACCGCTCCCGCGCCGCGCGCTCGTCGGGGCAATGGACAAGTCGTGTGCTGACATTTCCCCGATCGGAGGTGTCCATTTCCTTTGCGGAGTCCTCGCGTTCGTCAATCTCATAGAGCTGCCACTTGGCGGCATCACGATTCAGATTGGCAATGCGCTCGCGAATCAGCGAAGAACTGCCTTTGGGGACAAACAGTTTTAGCCCCTGAACCACTGCCTTTCCGGGTTGCGCTTGACGGCACACATCCAGCCACAGGATGCCGAATGTCAGCGAAGCATCGATCGAGGCCTGCGTCTCCTGTGCATTCACGCCAAGCACCGCGAAAGCGGATTGGGCCTGCCGCATCAAACCTCGCGCGTAGATCGGGCCGAAGGAGCGCTCCAGGTCCATTGAGGTGCTGAGCTTGTCCGCCTTGAATCCAGGAAATTTTCGGGCCAGTATGCGTTGCAGTAGCCTTTGATACGCCAGCCGGACTGCCCGTTTCGCCGTTGGCGTGCGCCGGTCACGCTGGCGGCAGATTTCGAGTTTCGTCGGGCTCGACTGCCCGAGTCGCTGCACTGCCAGCTTTAGGACTTCGTTCTTGATTTCGAGGTCGACCACGCGCCGGACGACATTTCGTTCGGATGACCACAAATGCAGCAGGCACTTATTCCGCTCCCCGGAAATCGAATACTTCGCTTGCGCCAGATCGAATGCTATAGCACCGTCTTCGAGCACCAGAGCATCGCGCGCTTCAGAAAGAAAATCCTCGACAGTTCGCACCAGCGCCTCAGGAGTCATAGGTTCATTCTTCTACGCTTTCAGAAATTGAGTCTGTGACGAGCAACCACCACGGACCAATGCGGAACCACGGAATTCTCGCATAAACCACTTTAAATTACTGCGCACTCCGGCTGTGGGATAATAGAGCCCTCCGGAGTCTTTCCTGACCTACCGGCCATCTAATCGACGTGGACAAGAACAGGTTTTTCTTCGAACATTACGGCCTCACTGAACGTGATCTGGAACGCTACTTGGCTGCTGCGCTCTCGGCGGGTGGCGAATACGCAGATCTGTACTTCGAATATCTTTCCTCTACGTCGCTGATGGTAGATGAGTCTATGGTGAAGTCGGCTTCCCAGGGGATTTCAGCAGGCTGTGGCATTCGCGTAATTGCTGGTGAGCGCACTGGCTACGCCTACACCGACGATCTTTCTCCGGAACGCATTTTACACGCGGCCAGGACGGCAGCGCTCATTGCCAGCGGCCCGGCAAAGACTCCAACTATCGGCTTCCAGAAAAGACCGGCACGCAGCCTGTATCCCGTTACTCTGCCCTCAGTGGATGCGGAAATCACCGCCAAAGTGGAACTCGTGATGCGCGCCGATCAGGCCGCACGGGCGTACGATCCGCGGATTAAAGAAGTCCGGGCCAGCTACGCCGACGAGCTCCGAAACATTTTAATAGTGGGCTCCGACGGAACTTTCGCTGAGGATTCCCAGCCGCTGGCACGCATGAACGTGGGCTGCATCGCAAAGACAGACGGCAATTCTGCCCGTGGCAGCGCTGGCGGTGGTGGACGGGTTGCGCTGGACTTCTTCTTCGGCGAAAAGACTCCCGAGTACTTCGCCAAAGAATCTGCACGCCAGGCCATTCTGCAACTCGACGCTCGTGAAGCTCCGGCTGGTGAAATGGAAGTTGTGCTTGGTCCCGGCTGGCCCGGCGTACTCCTGCACGAAGCAGTTGGTCATGGCCTAGAAGCTGATTTCAATCGTAAACAGACATCTGCTTTTGCCGGGCTCGTTGGCAAACGTGTTGCTAGTGAGAAATGCACTGTCGTTGACAACGGCACGATGCCTTGGCGGCGCGGCTCTCTCAATGTTGATGACGAAGGCCAACCTACGCAGAGTACGGTCCTGATCGAAAAAGGAGTTCTCAAGGGATATCTTAGTGACAAGCTTTCCGCCAAGCTCATGGGAATCTCCGATACAGGCAATGGCCGCCGCGAGAGCTACGAACACATTCCCATGCCGCGGATGACTAATACTTACATGCTCGCAGGTCAAGATGATCCTCACGACATTGTGCGTTCCGTCAAGCGCGGCGTTTATGCTGTGAACTTCGGTGGAGGGCAGGTCGATATCACGAATGGAAAGTTTGTCTTTTCCGCGTCAGAAGCTTATCTGATTGAAGATGGCCGGATCACCGCGCCAATTAAAGGCGCGACCTTGATCGGCAATGGTCCCGATGTGCTGACGCGCGTGTCGATGGTCGGCAACGATTTGAAGCTCGACGAAGGTGTCGGCACTTGCGGGAAAGATGGCCAGGCCGTGCCGGTCGGTGTGGGGATACCAACGCTTAAAGTGGATCGCCTGACCGTCGGCGGAACCGCAAAGAAGGATACCGGCGGCTTCATGCAGTAAGTCTTTTCACCACGAAGACACGGAGTCACAGAGAAGCTCATTACCCCGTTTCTTCTGAGCCTCTGTGAAAGCTCTGCATTGTTGGATAATAAGAGTTATGCATTCCACTGAGCTCGAAGCTCAAGACTCCAAACTCAGGACTGATCTCCGCGACCTCGCCCAGGACATCGTGCGTCGCGCCATGAATCGTGGCGCCACTGCCTCCGAGTGCGTCATTCGCGATGGCGATGAATTCTCAACTCTTGTTCGTCTCGGTCAAGTTGAAACCCTGAAGGAATCTGGTTCCAAGGCGATCGGTGTCCGGGTGTTCAATGGCAAGCGCGCCGCCAGCACTTACTCCAGCGACTTCTCACGCGAAAGTCTGGACCGCATGTTGACATCGGCTCTGGATCTCTCACGCATCACTTCCGAGGATCCATATGCCGGCATCCCCGAGCCGGAGCAGCTTGGCAGCATCAGAGGTGATCTCGACCTCTACTCCGCGGACGTCTACTCTTTGCCCGGCCAAGAGCGAATTGCCTATGCCCGGCGCGCAGAAAAAGCCGCGCTCGATTACGATCCGCGCATCAAGAATTCCGAAGGTGGTTCATTCGACGCCGCCACGGGACACAAAATCCTCGCCAACTCGCACGGCTTTGTGGGCGAATATCGGCGGTCTTACTGCTCAGTAGCTGCTGTCCCGATTGCCCAATCCGAGAATGGCGCAATGCAGCGCGATTATTGGTTCTCAGTGGCGCGTAGCCTAAGCCGGCTGGAATCGCCCGAGCACGTTGGCAAAGTGGCAGCTCAACGCACGCTGCGTCGTTTAGGCGCGAAGAAGGTCAAGACAGCGCACGTGCCTGTCGTATTCGATCCACTTCTGGCTACATCGATTCTCGAGCATATTTTTGAAGGCGTAAACGGTGATTCGGTTTATCGTGGCGCTTCGTTCCTGGCGGGCAAGCTGGGACAAAAAATCGCCAGCCAAAATGTCACTGTAATCGATGACGGCACCATGCCCGGCGGCTTTGGCACCGCTCCGTTTGACGGCGAAGGCATCCCTACGCGCCGCACTCTCGTGATTGAAAACGGTGTGCTCAAGTCGTACGTCCTGAACACATACACGGCCAAAAAACTAGGTTTGCAAACCACGGCCAACGCATCTCGCGGTCTCGCCGGCACCCCGGGAATCGGTCCAGGGAACTACTTCCTCCAACCCGGCACGAAAACACCGCAACAGATTATCGGCGAAATCAAAGAAGGTTTGTACGTCACCGAGTTTCTTGGCCACGGCGCGAATCTGGTTACCGGTGATTATTCCCGCGGCGCTTCCGGCCTTTGGATTTACGGCGGTGAACTGGCGTTCCCAGTCGAGGAGATTACTGTCGCCGGTAATTTGAAAGACATGTTTCTGAACATTTCTGAAATTGCAAACGACCTCGAGTTTCGCGGCGCAGTGGCTTCTCCGACCGTCCGCATTGATGATTTGACGGTCGGAGGAGAGTAAGGCCACTTCTTCTCTGTGATCGTCTGTGTTTTCTGTGGCGAAAAGCTTTGAAGCAGCCACAGAGGACACAGGGAATCGCAACGGCTACAATCCCTTCATGGGCGGATTGATTCAGCCTGCTCCAACGGCCGAACAAAGTGATTCCAATTGGCGGCCGATTCTCCTCGGTGTCGCGCTTGTGATCGTGGTCGTCGGCGTGATCGCGCTGCTCTTGCGGGAAGCACCACGGAATACGAATGCCCCGCATCCCTACGCGGCGAACGTCAAGCTTTCAGATCTAAAAATGAGCGCTGCAGAGAATTTCGTCGGCGCAAGCGTCACTTATCTCGATGGAACCGTGACCAACTCCGGCGACAAGAATGTAACTCACGCGGTGGTGCACGTAACTTTCAGGGATTCGCTGGGCCAACTTGTGCAGACCGAAGACATTCCCCTTCACGTTCTGCAGACTACCGGGCCGTACCCGGAAGCAGTCGATCTCAGCAACTCACCTCTTGCGCGCGGCCAGAGCAAACCATTCCGCCTGACGCTTGAGCACGTGAGCAATGACTGGAACCACGAATATCCGGCGCTGCAGGTGACCGATGTGTCCGTGAAGTAATTCGTCGCCACAGATTCACACGGATCAGAACGGATCGATCAGTGTCGATTTGTGCAAATCCGTGGCTGCTACTGATTCCTCTACAATAGTGTAGATGCCGGAAATTAAGCCATTCCGCCTGACGGAATCGGTCAAAGCTGCGGGTTGAGCTTCCAAGCTGAGTCCGGCGGCGCTGGACGCGGTGCTTGGGAAATTAGCCCGGCAACATGATCCGAACGTTCTGGTTGGCTTCGATCACGCCGACGATGCCGGCGTGTATCAAATCGGGCCCGCCACCGCGCTGGTGCAAACTGTCGATTTTTTCACGCCCATCGTTGACGATCCCTACACCTTTGGCCAGATCGCCGCCACCAATGCCTTGAGCGACATCTACGCTATGGGCGGACGTCCCCTCACCGCGCTCGCTCTCGTCTGCTTTCCGGAAAAAGGCGACCTCGAAATTCTCGAACGAATTCTCGCCGGTGGCCTTTCCAAAATGATGGAGGCAAACTGCACCATCGTGGGTGGCCACAGCATCCGCGATGACGAGACAAAATTTGGATACTCGGTTACCGGCCTCATTCATCCCAGCAAAGTTCTCATGAACTCCGGCGCGAAGGCTGGCGATCGCCTGCTGTTGACGAAAGCTCTTGGTACCGGCGTGATCTCGACCGCAATCAAGAAAGGCGTAGCGAAGCAATCCTGGATCGATGCCGCCGTCCGCTCCATGACTACGCTGAACAAAGCAGCGGCGGAAGTGGCCACTTCTCGTGTGGAAACGGCTGGTGTGGGGACGGCTCGTGCGGAGACAACTCGTGTGGGGACGGGCGTCCCGCCCGTCCAGGCGGGGCGAAGCTCCGCGGTTCACGCCATGACCGACATCACCGGTTTCGGCCTCATCGGCCATGCGCGCGAAGTAGCTCTCGCATCGAATGTGTCGTTATACATCCACGCCGCCCGAATCCCATTGCTCGATGGCGCGCTCGAATGTTTTCGCGCCGGACATATCCCCGGCGGCCTGAAGGCAAATCGCGAATTCGCGGAGTGCGTCGTCGCCTATGACGATGGGATCTCTGAAGACGTCAAGACATTGCTCTTCGATCCCCAAACCGCCGGAGGCTTGCTAGTCTCGGTTGCTGCCGATGCTGTAGACGAAATAATTAAAGCCGCCGAGAGATCGGGCGTGCCCGCGGTTGACATTGGCGAAGTCCGGCCAATGTCGAAGCCGCTGATTACCGTGGTGCCCTGAACTCCGGTTTTTGCCTCAGCAGCATAAAGCTGTGTTAATCTCCGAGCCAATCGGGGCGTGCAAATCCGCCTCGCGTTGGAGGACTTCATGGCGACTGGCGGATTGGGCATGGGCACGGCGCCCGCGCCCGCACCGAGCAACCTTGTCGAGCAGAAGCTGCGTGCGGAAGCGGCGGTGAAGGCGGCGGCGGGATGCCGCCGCCGCCTTCACCGCCGCTTCCGCACGCAGCTTCTGCTCGACAAGGCATCTTTGGGCTAGGCACAGCTCAGATCATCGACGCACTAGCGCACCAAGCCGACAGCGGCGGTGTGGCGCTGGACCTCATCATCAACGGCTTTGTCGCAGCCGTCCTGCTTCTGTTCTGGAATTTTGCTCGCAAGGGACAGAAATGGGCCTTCCTCGTCGGCATGGCTGTTTATGCGGTCGACGGTTTGATCCTACTACCCTTTAAGGATTTCTTAGGGATCGCCTTCCACGCCTACGCCCTCTACCGCATGTATCGCGGCATAACGGTCATTCCGGTGCTGCAGCGGATCGAGCAGGCGATGGCACCAGCAAACGCGCCCATAGTGCCGAGATAATTATATTGCTATAGCCAACCGCGGAGAGACTTAAAAGGCTGGTGAAAAACTCTGCGGACTAGACACAGCCTTGAAAGGGCACGGCCTCTGGCCGTGCCGTAACGTGGTGGCATTGACTTGCCGGCGCAGCCTGTTCAGCCGTGCCGCTTAAGCAAGTTTGAGCGTCGTGCCGATCAGGCGCAACTGCCATAGTAGCGTATTCAGCCAGACAGCCGAAGATTGACCTTGCCTGACTTAGTAATGCTGGCGATGAAAGGCGTCGTGCTTTCGGCAGACCTTGGACATCTCGGGCAAAGCGGCAATCAGCATCGCTGCCATTTCCGAGCCGCTGTAATTTCCGGACGAAAAATAGAATTCCCGTACCGGCAGGCGAAAGCCGACGGCTGAGAGCAAGCTTACTGAATCAGCGTCCCCCCATTCGTCCCTTCCTTTTCCGGCGGGATCACCACTGCCGCCGCGACGCGATCCCCCGCCTCCAGATGCAGCAACCGCACGCCTTGGGCGGCGCGGCCCGATTCGCGGATGGTGCTCGAGTCCATGCGGATGATCTTGCCGTACTGGCTGATCAGCATGACTTCGGAGTCTTCGGTCACCTGCGCGATGCCGACCACTTTGCCGTTGCGCTCCGCGGTCTTAACGTTGATCACGCCGGAGCCGCCGCGTCCTTGCAGGCGGTACTCGTCGGCAGGAGTGCGCTTGCCGTAGCCGTTTTCCGTGACGGAAAGGATGAGCGAGCCTTTCACCGGAATCGTGGCGTCGGTAGCGGTCGCTTCCGGTACGCCCGCTTCGGCCTTGGCCTTTTCGACTTCAGCCTCAGCTTTCTTGATGTCTTTCGGCGTAGTCGCCATCCCGACGATGTAATCTTTTTCGTCAAGATTCATGCCGCGCACGCCGTAAGCCGGGCGGCCCATCGAGCGGACATCGGACTCGTCGAAGCGGATGGCCTGGCCATCGTGCGAGGCGAGGAAGACGATCTGGTTTCCATCAGTGAGCGTTACTCCGACCAGTTCGTCGCCTTTTTCAATGCCGATGGCGATAATTCCGCGCGACATCACATTCGAGAAGTCTTTCAGGTCGGTCTTCTTTACCGTGCCGTTGCGCGTAGCGAAGAAAACATATCTGCCTTCTTCTTCCAGATTGCGGACGGCAAGCATGGTGCGTACGGTCTCACCGGGCTGCAGTGAAACCAGATTGCCGATGTGCTTGCCCTTGCCCGCGGCGCTGACGTCGGGAATTTCATAGACTTTCAGCCAGTACACGCGACCGGTATTAGTGAAAATGAGAATGTACGCATGCGTCGAAGCGATGAACAAATGCTCAACGAAATCCTCGTCGCGCGTCTTCATGCCAGTACGGCCAGTCCCGCCCCGCCGCTGCATCCTGTAAGTCGAGATCGGAGTTCTTTTGAGATAGCCACCGTGGCTAACGGTGACCGCGACCTGTTCATCAGCGATCAAGTCTTCAAGATGAATCTCCGCGGCCTCGTCTTCAATGCGGGTGCGGCGCTCGTCGCCATACAGCTTCTTAACTTCTTCCAGCTCTGTCACGATTACGCCGCGCAGCTTCTTCTCAGAAGCCAGAATCGATTCAAACTCGGCAATATTCTCGCGGACTTGTTTCAACTCGTTCGCAATTTCATCAATCGAGAGCTTGGTCAAACGATGCAACTGCAGTTCGAGGATGGCGTCAGCTTGAGTTGCCGTAAACGGCTTCTCAGGATCTAGCTTGGGCGCGCGTCCCGTGGTATTGATATCGATTTTCTTGCCGCCAAAGTAGAGGACCAGGTTCTCGCGTGCATCACCACGATTGGCGCTGCCGCGAATAATCACAATGACATTGTCGAGGTGATCGAGCGCAATCCTGTAGCCTTCCAGAATGTGCTCGCGCTCTTTCGCCTTCAGCAACAGGTACGCGGTGCGGCGTCGCACCACCTCCACACGATGGTCAATGAAATATTTGATCGCCTGCACCAGCCCCATCTCTTTGGGCTGGCCATTGACCACAGCCAGGAAAATCATGCTGAAGTTTTCCTGCATCTGCGTGTGCTTGAAGAGCTGGTTGAGCACGATCTGCGGCTCGCAGCCGCGCTTCAGTTCAACCACGATGCGCATTCCATCGCGATCGGATTCATCACGAATGTCGCCGATATCTTCGATGGTCTTGTTGTTGACCAGTTCGGCGATGCGCTCGATCAGGTACCGCTTGTTCACCTGATAGGGAATTTCCGTAACGATGATGGCCTAGCGGTCCTTTGTGAGATTCTCAATCGCCGCTTTGGCGCGCATCACGAAACGTCCACGCCCGTGCTTGTAGGCCTCAAGAATTCCAGCTTTCCCATGAATGATGCCGTAGGTGGGGAAGTCCGGTCCCTGAACGACCTTCAACACTTCCGGCAACATAGTCTGCGGATTGTTGACCAGCATGATGGTCGCATCCACGATTTCTGTCAGATTGTGAGGCGGGATATTGGTCGCCATTCCGACCGCAATCCCGTTCGAGCCATTGATCAGCAGGTTGGGAATGCGAGTGGGTAGAACCAGAGGCTCAACAGACGATTCATCAAAGTTCGGAACAAAATCAACCGTTTCCTTATCGATGTCGCTCAGCATTTCTTCCGAAATGCGGGTCATGCGGCATTCTGTGTATCGATAAGCTGCCGGCGGATCTCCATCCACGGATCCGAAATTCCCCTGACCATCCACCAGCGGATAGCGCAACGAGAACGGCTGCGCCATGCGCACCAACGCGTCATATAAAGCCGAATCCCCATGCGGATGATATTTACCGAGACACTCACCCACGACCTTGGCACACTTCACATATTTGCGATTATGCAAAATCCCCATATCATGCATGGCGTAGAGGATGCGGCGATGCACGGGCTTTAATCCGTCGCGGACGTCGGGAAGGGCGCGGCCGATAATCACCGACATGGAATAGTCGAGATACGACCGCCGCATCTCTTCTTCGATATTGACGGGTTGAATGTTCGCGGCGCCGGGAATGCCGCTGCCATCTCCACCGCCCGGCGGAGGAGTTAAGGGAAGCTCTGGGTTCTGATCGTCTGCCATTTTCAGTTCTCGCGACTCTTTCGTAAGTCGTTGGAATTACAGGAGCTTAATTGCTGTTTCTTTATTGTTAATTATACCATGCGGAGGTGGATTATTCATTGAGTAGCGGTTACTCTTTTGCCTCTCCAGCGGGAGCATGAGAGCAATTCAAGACTTGCTTTTCCTACTAATTCCTACATAATTAGCTGCTTTCTCCTTCCCCCGAGGGAGGTTGTATGCGTTCGCGTTCGCTTCGTCTGCTCGTATTCGTGTGCCTGTTCGCGTTTTTTCTTGCCGCTTACGCCATTGAACCTGCCATTCCGCCGGCTCCCAACTCTGATCCTACGTATCAGCAACTACGCAATCTGAGCCTGGGGAGCGAGGCGGTGAGCGTCAGCAACTTCACTCTCCACCGTGACGCCGCCACATTTCACTTGCGCTCGGGCACGGTTTGTTTTGTAGCTCCAGTGCAAGGGAAGGTAACGGGCGCAGTATTTGTGGGCGATGGCAACATGATCCTTGACCCGCGGCAGGCTTCTGAGCGCGCCAGCCTCAAGCTGCTCACCAAGGAGGATGAATTCAGCGAGAACTTCAGCCATCTCGTGCTTCGGTTCACAGATGGAACCTACGACGAACTCAAGAAATCTGGCGGGGCTGCTTCCGCTGGATGCGACGCCGGCCTGCTGCGCGACAGCCAAAATGCCATGCGGCATGATCGCATGCTGAAATACAACCTGGATGGCCGCATCCTCGAAGACGTGCTTGGCTCAGATCCCAGTGGGCTATTCGTGGCCTTCATACATGGCAAACGATATAACGGAAAGGAACTCTTCTTCATCGATCCGCGTGGCGCGCCTAATGTTGCTCCCGAAGAAGTTGAATTGATGACTTACGATGAGAATAAACTCGGATTGTGGACCTTATTCCATTTGGCCGACGAAGACGCCAAAGGTACTGCGCAACATCAGGGTCTGGCCAGCATCGAGCACCAGACGCTCGATACCACAATTGAAAAAAATGCGAATTTACAGGGAAAGGCGTCAACGACTTTGGTGGCCATGATAGATGGCGTCAGAGTGATTCCGTTCAGCCTGTTTCCCACGCTTCGAGTGCAGAGCGTTACCTCCGAAGCAGGCCAGCCGCTGGCTTTTATTCAGGAAGATAAAAAAGATGACGCTGATTTTCGTGTGATTCTTCCCAAGGCTCTCGCTAAAGGCGAGAAACTCACAATTACCACGGTGTACGGCGGCAAGGAGGCAGTGGTTAACACCGGAGGTGGAAATTATTACCCGGTTGCGCGTGAAGACTGGTACCCGAACAGCGCCAATCTCTCTTTTGGCGAGTACGCTAGCTACGACATGACGTTCCGCATTCCGAAGAATATGAAAATCGCCGCCACGGGGGACTTGGTGAGTGAACGGAACGAAGGCGGCGAAGACGTGAGCATATGGAAGAGCGGCCGCCAGCCCGTCGCCGGCTTCAATTTCGGCAAATTCAAGATGCAGGAGGCGAAGCTCGATAAGCCGGAATACCTGGTGCAGTCGTACGCGAACGAGGAACCGCCGGATGTAATCAAGAGTCTGCTGCACCTGGTCAATGAAGACCTGCCCACTCAGGGCTCGCACATGATGGAGGGCGTCGCGCTCGGAAATATGAGCACCGTGCCGCTCATCAAAAAAGCTCTCGCTGAAGGTCAACTCTCGGTGCAGCTCTACACCGACTACTTTGGCCCATCTGCGTATAAGCGCCTTGCCATCACTCAGCAGACCTCCTGCAACTACGGACAATCCTGGCCAGAACTGGTCTGGATTCCGATGTGCTACTTCTACGACACCACGATTCGCCACCAGTTGGGAATGGATCAAGGTGATCGTGGCTACTGGAAGAGCGTCACTTCGCACGAGGTTGCCCACCAATGGTGGGGCCACACGGTGGGTTTTAGTTCCTATCGTGATCAGTGGATGAGCGAAGGCTTCGCGGAAATGTCAGCGTCGCTGTATTTACAGATGATCGAAAAAAACCCACAGAGGTTTATCAGCTTCTGGAACGATCAGCGTGAACTATTGCTGGAGCGCGACAAGGAAGGCTGGCGCGCCATTGATGCCGGTCCGGTCACCATGGGATACCGGACGAATAATTCACGTACGGGCGCGTTCGTGACCCAGCGTCTTATTTATCCGAAAGGCGCTTACATCCTACACATGATCCGCATGATGATGTGGGATCGCCGCACCGGGGACGAAAATTTCAAAGTCACCATGCACGACTTCGTTCACACGTATACAAACCGGGCGGCCAGCACCGAAGACTTCAAGGCGATGGTTGAGAAACATATGACTCCGGAAATGGACCTTGAAGGCGATCACAAAATGGATTGGTTCTTTAATGAGTACGTCTACGGGACATCCTTACCAAGTTACAAGTTCAATTACTCATTCGACAAAGACTCCAGTGGAGACGTGCTGTTCAATTTGAAAGTCACGCAATCGAACGTGGATGACAAATTCCGCATGCTGGTGCCGATCTATTTGGAACTTGCAGACGGCAGGATGGTAAATCTAGGGCGCGCTCGCCTTATGGGAAACACCTCGGTCGAGCAGAAGGTTCCGCTGAAGAGGCTCAAAGACGCTCCCAAACGCGCGCTATTGAGCTACTACGACGACGTGCTGGCTGCGCCGAACTAGTGGGCAGGAAAGTTAGGGGAGCTCTCTGGCTCCCCTGTCTTCATTCAAACTTTTGCTTCAACCATCTTCTGGGTGAGGACTCTTGTGTGGAGACGGGGCTATGCCCCGTCCGCCTTTCCTCCGTCGAGCTGCGCTCGACCTGGGCGGGGCATAGCCCCGCCCCCAACACAACTTACGTTTTACTGTTTCAGGCTTTTGCTTCAAACATCTTCCGTCGAGCTGCGCTCGACCTGGGCGGGGCATAGCCCCACCCCCACACAACTTACGTTTTACTGTTTCAGGCTTTTGCTTCAAGCATCTTCCGTCGAGCTGCGCTCGACCTGGGCGGGGCATAGCCCCGCCCCCACACAACTTCAGTTTTACTGTTTCAAACTCCAATCCTACTTACTGGCTTCGCTCGACTCAGCTTTAGGTGCCTCTTCGCCAATCGCCAAGGCAGACTTTTTGCCTGAAAAGCGAATCTGAGTTAACGAGCGGCTGCCGTCGGCATTGCCTGTGATTACGGATGCATCCCTGCCAGGTGTGCGGTCGAGATCCACCAGACGAGCGGGCACAGTAGCCACTACGTTCTTGCCTTTCATAATGCTTGCCTGAACGTTGGTACCGCTGCCGTGCCATTTCACGGTGTAGTCGCCGGCTGGAAGCTGTTTTCCGTTGACATTGACAGCCTGGCTGAGTTGCAGTGAACCCTTTTTGGATGCGAACGCGCTGGTCGCCAGCAGCAGAGCCAGCCCCAGCCACAAGCCCTTGGTCATTTTCGACACTTTCATTGCAGTCCTTTTCTTTCCCGAAAAGCGTCGGGAACCGGTTCTGGCGGCCTGGCCTGGTCTTCGGAGAAAACTTGCGTTTCCCAGCCGAAGACATACAATGCTGCCTCGGGGTTAAACGTAAAGAGCCCGGCGCAAACTGGCGCTCTCTGCCCGGGATTGATCTCATCTGGGCCGCCAAACCGAGAATGAGACAGTCCCTTAACCCCTGAAATTGTTCTTAAGCCGGCCCGTTGTTTTAGATCCGGCTCCTCACTTCGCCAAAGTACGTCGCTTGTAGTGCAAAAGTTCCTTTCGCACTTCGACTGTATTTACGCTTTGGACGCTTCGCTCAACTCGTCGTTAGCAACGTTAGTCGGGAAGTGTGAGAGACAGCACAGCGCCGCGGTGTGTGTTGCGGTGACACGCACAAGCAGAACATGACGAACTCACAGCGCGCTATTCGTGTCGCAGAGCCTCAATCGGATCCAGGCGGGAGGCGCGGAAGGCCGGGACCATGCTGCTGACCAGGCCCACGACGCCGAGAATGAGCGCGGACGCGATCAGCGTCCCAGGAGCGATGATCAGGCGGATGTCGCCGGCTTCCCCGTTCTTGGCAAACGCGCTGTACAAGGTGAGCCTTCCCACGGAAAGCGCGACCGCGTAGGCCAGTACGACTCCGAGCACACCGCCGATGAAGGTAATAGTGAGCGCTTCGGCGAGGAACTGCAGCAGGATGTACCGCCGTTTCGCGCCCAGCGCCTTCTGCACGCCAATCTCACGCGTGCGCTGCGTGACCGAAACCAGCATGATGTTCATCAGGCCGATGCCCCCGATGCCGAGTGTAAGCGTGCCAATGAAACCCATCAGGATCTTCAACCCGAGAGTGATGATTTCGAACTGATGGACCTGGGTCATGAGGTTGAACACCTCCACAGCCTGGCGGTCCGTCTGGTTGAACTTGTGCTGCGTCGCCATGATGGTGCGGACCGATTGTTCCAGTTGCTCGTACTCAGGAGTCTGGTAGGTGAACCAGATAGAGTCCGGGTAATGTATATCCTTCAGATTACTCATGGTGCTGAAGGGAACATATACGACGCGGTTTATATCGTCATTTCCCTCCTGCATTTTGGGGCTCAGCACGCCGACGACTTCGAAGCTGAGGCCGTCCACCCGGATGCTCTCACCCAGCGCGTTGCGTCCGGAAAACAGTTTTTCCTTCGCTTCTGAACCGATTACCGCCACGCGGGCCCGCTGGATCTGGTCTTCCAGGTTGTAGAACCGACCCTGCCCCAACTTGAGGGCGCGGACGGCAATCACGTTGGGATCATTGCCGGTGACAGCGAAGGTGAAAACCCTGGTGTCGTACTGGATGCGTGCCTGCTTGCTGGCTTCGGGTGTGATATGGGTGATTTGGGGAAGGTTAGTGGTAAGCGTTTCTACATCATCCTGAGTAAAGCGGATTTTGATTCCCGCTTTCTGACCACCGGCCTGCATGGAAGTGCGGCCCGGCGCCACGATAACGAGCTTGTTGCCGAAATTGGCAAAGATGTTGGCACAGGCTTGGCCAAAACCATCGCTATAAGCGAGTAGCATGACCACCGTAGCGATGCCCCAGGCCATGCTCAGCATGGTGAGCGCGGTGCGGCGGCGATTGTGACGCATGGCGCCGGAGGCTTCCCGGAGCAGATCACGGAACATCGCTCACTCCTGCCGGAGGGCTTCCACGGGCTGCAGCATGGCCGCTTTGCGCGCGGGATAAAGACCCGCGAGCACTCCTGCCAGCGTCAGGCTGCCAATCGCCAGCATGGCGGACATCGGCACCAATTTAGGTGGATCAAATCCGCCCGGCCCGTGCACCGTTCCCAGCATCGCCATCAAAACTGTTGCCAGACCCATGCCGATCAGCCCGCTACTCAGTGTGAGAAGCAACCCTTCCAGAAAAAAATGAAACAGGATGCTGCGGTTGGTGGCGCCCAGGGCCTTCCGCAATCCGATCTCATGAGTGCGTTCGCTGACCGTGACTAGCATGATATTCATGACGCCGATGGCGCCCAAAGCCAGCGTGACTATTCCCACCGCTCCCAGGAACATGTTCATGGCGTCGAAAATGGTTCCCACCATGTTTGATTCCTTGATCGTATCCCAACCGTCAAAGGCATTTTCATCGCTGGCGTCGAGTCCGTGATTGCGCGCCACGATCTTGTGGACATCATCCTGCGCCAGCAGGTGCTCAGCCGTCACGCGCGGCTGATATTCAATAAAGGAAATGGAGTTCTCGTGGTTTTCTCCCTTGAGCGGGAAATACGTGGCCATCACCTGGAAAGGGATGTAGCCACGCATATTCAGCCAAGTGTTGTCGCCGCGGCCGAGGTGCGGCATGCTGCCAATGACTTCGAACCTGAGCCCGTTCAGCAGAACGAATGCGCCAACCGCCGGGCGCCCGGGGAACAGGGTTTTGAGCAGTTCGTTACCGAGGACGATCACATTGCGTCTCTGCGCGTCGTCCATTTCATTGAGCCAGCGTCCCTCCTTCAGGGGAAGATAACTGATCTCGTTAAGCTGAGGCTCCACGCCCAGGATTTCGGTCCCTGCGTTGGCGAATTCGCTCACCTCGTGCAGGTCGGTGCGAGAAAGCAAAGGGCAGGCATTGCGGACGTGTGGAGCTTGCGTACGGATCTCCAGGTAGTCCTGGTAAGTGAGCAAATAGGAACGGGCAGAGTTCATGACGCCCTTTACCGCTGGCGCGCGCCCGGGAAAGATAAACATGATGTCTTTGCCGAACTCGGCCAACTCACGCTTGTTGCCCGAGCGAAAGCCCTCCCCCACGCCCACCAGCAGCAGTAAAGATCCCACGCCCCAGGCAATGCCGAACATGGTCAGGAACGATCGAAGCTTGTGCGCCCACAGGTTGCGGAAGATTTGCGCGAATATGTCCAAAACCGTCCGCATAATCGAGAGACATTGTACATTTTCAACATGAGCAGTTGCCGAAAACTGCGATTACACTCACGATCCAGGTCAATGAGTTCTGTGGCGATGTTACGTCAACAACGAGCAGGTTTAGTTTCCGATTGGTCGACAATGCGGGAGGTGTCGCATCGCGGCTCGAACGCACGAACCGCAATGTCGAAGAGTGGCCACCTCTACTGTGTGGCTGGTAGCCCACCCATCGTGGGACGTCGTTACCAGTGAGTCTTAACGAGTTAACAACGTGGAGAACCTCCAGATTCGGCAAATGCACGACGATCGTTTCCCGACTTCAATGCGCTGGCGCTGAGATACCCGGGGGCTCGTGCACGATGGTGGCCCCATCGGTGTGCGCAATCTCCGCCAGAAAGAGATCCAACGTTTCCGGTTCACTTTTCAGTTTCGCATCAAGAAAATCCAGCGCAGCTCGATACGCGTGTTGGTTGCCTACGAAGCCTGTCTCACGCGTCCGACCGTCATTGTTGGGCGGCAATGGAACCGAGAGCTTTAGTCCGATGGTCCCAAATTCCATGAAATCTCCGTGAAACATTTTGGTAAAGGTCACTAGGTAGCGATCCGATCGCGTCATTCGATGCCTGACAGTGTGATCGAGCTCCGCGCCTTGGACTCCATTCGCACGTCTCATATCGAGCAGGAACGCTTTCACGTGGCCTGGGTGTAGCTTATTCAAGGCTTTCATCACTTCTTGCCTGCGGTGTGGTTCTGGAGCCACTCCGTATGAGCCGTCCAAACCTACTACTACTCTCACTTTCGCATTGCGTATGGCGAACCGGATGGCTGCAACACCGCCCGCACTGTGGCCAGCTATTGCAAGATGCTGGACGTCAACATCAGGTAGATCCCGCAAAACCTTCAGAGCGAACTCTAGATCACCAACATGCACTCCGGCTTCTCCGGCTGTAGTCTCGAGAGTGAATTCTTCAGCAGAGGGACCCAGCTGGGGCACTGTCGCCATGATGTAGCCGTGACTGGCTAAGTATTCCCCGAGTTCGACGTTAGCGTCCGCCCGGGAACCGAGACCACCCGCATAAAGCACAACCGGAAATCGGCCGGACGCTGGTGTGGCGTTGCGGATTGCAGCCACTGGAGTAGAGCAAAGTTTTGCAAAGATGTCGCTGCCGTTCGACGAGATCTCGTTGAGGTCCGCTAGCCAACTCTCGCGATCGATCTTCTCTAGTTCATCGTTCAGGTCCCGAAAATCGTTTTCACCCTGGTAGTGGAAGTAGTCGCCGTACCGCATGGCCTCTACTCCTTCAGCCGGCATAGCTGGATACCACACACTTATGCGTATGGGCCGCCCTTTATCATTCGTAGCTCGCTTCGAATGAATTGTCGAATGGCAGCCACTTCCGCGCGCGGTCATGCTTATAGAGCACCCTGAAACCAACATCGTACCGACCAGGCTGTAAATCGCCCCAGAGTAGCGGAGCATTGCCGGGCTTTTCTGCGGCTGCGATTTGGCAAATCAGCACCATTACCGTCACCAGTCTTGCCTGGCCGTATAGCTCGTCGAGCCTTGACCACTTGGGCCAACTCTTATCTGTCGCCATAAGGCTGTCCTCTGGAGTCATTGGATCTTTTGCCCTGCTGGAAGCTGCCTAGAAGCCGTGCCGCTGGTCGCGATTACGTCTCCTTACGAACGACTACAGTAGCATAGGCTTGCGCTAGAAATTATGCCCTACGACCGATGAAGGGCAGACAGGCGTTGAGATGATCGTTGACGAAATCAGGCGACACAACCGGCTTCTGAGTGCAGTGGCGACTTCGACGCCTTCGTAAGGGTGCATCAGGCGAACTTCTGGCCTAGTCCGAACAATTGAAAATCGTTTGCACGAATAGAGATCGGGCGTGGTTGATCTGTGCGGCGTTGCTGGGAATATTAATCGGCTGGCATCACCGCTGGCTGTGCCGCCGGCGGGGTTGAGACTTTAGTCTTGGGTGTCACTTCAACCTGCATCCACTTGCGGATTTCCGGCAAGGCCGCACGAGTCACGACTTCGCCGGCGCGCACCAGTTCGACGCTCTGTTCAAAAGCGTCGTATTTATAGCCGTTGACATCGGGCTGGATCACCAAGTCAGCGGCATGCTTCCAGACGCCGCAGTTCATCTCCTGCGCGATGGAGAAACACTGGCCGATCACGTCAAACAGATGCCGGGGGCCGTCTTCGTTGGCCCAATGGCCTTTCAGATGAACCGCGAGCACACGCTCTGCTCCCATTTCGCGCAGCGGAACACTGGGCACGGCGTGCGAGAGCATGCCGTCGACCAGCAGGCGTCCGCGAATTTTTACCGGCAGAAACATTCCGGGATAGGCACAACTTGCCCGAACTGGATCAATGAGCGGCCCGGAGTGAAACACCACCCCATCACCAGTGGAAAAATCGGTGGCCGTTACTGCCAGCGGGATGCGGAGTTCTTCGAATGTCTTTACCCGCAGAACGCTGCTCAGAAAGCCGATCATGCGCTGGTTGCTGGCGAATCCATAGCGTGACAATGTCCAGCTGGCAAAGTGCTTGAAGCGGACGCGGGTGGCAATCTGCTCCAGTTCGGCGACTGTAACTCCACTGCAATATGCGGCGCCGATAAGCGCGCCTACGCTGGTTCCAGCAATAAAGCTGATGGGAATATTTTCTTCTTCGAGAACTTTCAAAACACCGACGTGGGCAACGCCACGGGCAAAGCCGCCGCCGAGGGCCAGGCCGATAGAGGGTCTAGTCTCAGACTCCAGCGGAGACGGACGCCCCGAAAGGCCGCGTCCAAAGGCTTGCACCGACCGGATTATCTTGCCCAGACTCTTCACCGGAACCTCACCTCCCCGGCTAGTCCCGAACCGATCACTACCTAGCAAGTAAGATGCCAGCAAGAGCAGGAATGTTCCAGTGACCAGCGTTTCCGGGCGCTGGTTACCGATGGATGCACCTCCAGTCTACCGTGCTTTCCCATGACTAACTCCCGTGTTCCTGATACTTTGGGGACATGCTGCGGGAGATTTCTGCCGGGGGGGTGCTAGTGCGGCGTACGGCCGAAGGCTGGATGATGGCGGCAATCGAGCCAAAGAAGGAGGATTCCGGCCCTAGAGACGTGAAAACAGATTCACAAAAAGTGTTACTCGCGTTACCGAAAGGACTCGTGGACCCAGGCGAAAGACCCGAGCAAACGGCGATTCGCGAGGTGCGTGAGGAGACCGGTGTGACTGGATCGCTGATCGGCAAGCTGGGCGATATCAAGTATACGTACGTGCGCTCCTGGGGCGACAAACAACGGGTGTTCAAGATTGTCAGCTTCTATCTGTTGCGCTATGAAGCCGGACGCATTGACGAAATCGCAGATGCGATGCGAATAGAGGTGAAGCGTGCGATCTGGGTTCCATTGGTGGAGGCCGAGCGCAAGCTGGCTTATCGCGGCGAGCGGGATATGGTGCGCCGCGCGCAGGAGTATCTGAAATCTCATCCGGAGGCTGCTTGATGCCACGTGTTACCCATATTGAAAAACATTTCACTGCCGGCAATTTTGTTCGCGACGTGGTCATTGGCATGTCTGATGGACTCACGGTCCCGTTCGCGCTGGCCGCCGGACTCTCCGGCGCGGTGCAAAACACGCGATTGATCGTGGTTGGTGGCTTAGCCGAGATTGCGGCTGGCTCCATCGCAATGGGACTTGGCGGCTATCTGGCGGCACGCGGCGACGCCGAGCACTATGAGCAAGAGCGGGGCCGTGAATATCGCGAGATCAAAGAGATTCCAGAAGAAGAAATGGCCGAAGTCAGCCGGGTCTTTCAGTCGTATGGAATCACGCAGGAACAGAGTGCGCCTGTGGTGGACGCGCTCAGCCGGCGACCGGATGCGTGGGTGGATTTCATGATGCGTTATGAGCTCGGACTGGAAGAGCCGGATCCAAGCCGCGCGCGGACCAGCGCTGCAACGATTGCAGGATCTTACGTCGCCGGCGGACTTATTCCGCTTTCTCCCTATGTCATGTTGGCCAGCGCGACGCGTGGGCTGGCGTTGTCAGCGATAGTCACACTGGCGGCGCTGGGGATTTTCGGATTTCTAAAAGGACGTTATACCGGAACCGGCCCGCTGCGCAGCGCAAGCCAAACGATGGTGATCGGGGGACTCGCCGCCGCAGCGGCATTTGTTTTGGCTAAGCTGATTGCGTGATCAGAAACACAGCACTGCACGCGCGCGGCACGCAATGCATTTGACTTCGCAGACAGCGATCCCTAGCATTGAGTTAACTGATAAGGCGCGTGCCGTTGCCATCCTCACCCCACATTATTCGGCACGCGCCTGTTGTTTTTTACCTTCCGCTGAACCTTGCTGGTCTCTTTGAGAAGCCAGAATTCTTCCGCATAATGAGAGCGTGCGTACTGAGCTGTCAGCGGCCCAAATGACAACGAAATCGCGGGGCTGGTTTGTGACCGCCGCGCTGGCACCGTGGGGAAGGCCTCTCGCCCTACCGCTCTACGCGATCCTGCTGTCTTCGCTTGTAGCCGCTCCTCTGCACGCGAGACCGAGAGCTTTCCATCGCGCTACGGACTCAAATTACATTTCGGCGCTTGCCGCCGCTAATCACTTTCTCCATGCGTGGCAAAACCAGGATCGCGAAACCGGAATAGCCATGCTTACTGACACAATCAAGCACCAGACCTCGGAAGATCGTCTGCAGTCGTTCTTTTCTTCAGGATCCGAAGCGGCTTACGAAATTGCACGCGGCAAGCGGATGAAGACGGGACGATACGTCTTTCCCATCACCTTGTTCGACCCAAGAACTACGCCCCGTCCTCGCTGCTCACGGATTGTTATTATCCGCGCTGGTAAAGATGATTGGGCCGTAGATCAGCTGCCGTAGCCTTCGCCCTTGAATTTCCAATTGCCAATTTGGCAACCGGCAATTGAAAATCTTTCGTGACCCTCGATATCAGCCTCAGTTAGAAAGGTTTTTCGTGAAGCGCATAAATAAAGTTGCAATTCTTGGCGCCGGGACCATGGGTGCCCGTATCGCGGCGCATTTCGCTAATGCTGGCGTGCCAAGCTACTTGTTCGATATCGTTCCTCCCGACGCGGATGGTGCGGCGCGGAACAAAATCGCTGCTGCTGGGCTTGAGGCTGCAAAGAAGTCGAAGCCGGCGGCGTTTTTCGAGCCATCTCTTGCGCGATTGATAACAATCGGAAATTTTGAAGACGATCTTAAGAAGGTCTCCGAGGTGGATTGGATCATTGAAGCCGTGGTCGAGGACCTTGAGATCAAGCGTGCTCTGCTGAAGAAAGTAGAGGCTGTGCGTAAGCCGGGCACGATCATCACCACGAACACGAGCGGCCTGCCCGTTGCAAAGATTGCGGAAGGATTTTCCGATGATTTCCAGAGGGCGTGGTTTGGCACGCATTTTTTCAATCCACCGAGATATATGCGGCTGCTGGAGATTATTCCTACAGCGGAAACTGACCGCGCGCTGCTCGACGCGGTCGCGTGGTTCGCTGACGTGCGGCTGGGCAAAGGCGTTGTCATTGCCAAAGACACGCCAAATTTCATCGCCAATCGTATTGGGACATTTTCTGTACTGAACGCCATGCGCCTGATGCAGGAGATGGACTTGAGCGTTGAGGAGGTAGACGCGCTTACCGGGCAGGCGGTCGGCTGGCCGAAGTCGGCGACGTTTCGGACCATCGATCTGGTTGGGCTGGATATTTTGGGGCATGTAGTCAGCAACATGGCAGGGGTCGAGAATGGTGGGCGAGAGCGCCAGTCCCACACACTTCCTGATTTTTTCAAGCAGATGCTCGATCGCAAATGGCTGGGCGACAAAACGGGCGGCGGCTTCTACAAAAAAAATGTAACGCAGGCGCCCTCGACCGCCGAAGCAGGCCAAGAGAGCGAACGTCTCGCTCTCGACTGGAAAACGCTCGAATACCATCCGCGGCAAAAGCCAAAGTTTCCCGCGCTCGACATGGCCAAGAATATCGAGGACGCCGGGGCGCGCATTCGCATGCTGCTCGGGCTTGATGGAGGACAGCAAAAAGCCGACAAGGCTGGGCAGTTCCTGTGGTCAGCTTTGTCCGAGCTTTGGAATTATTCGGCCAACCGCGTGCCCGAAATTTCGGATTCTATCGTTGAAATCGACCGCGCCATGCGCCTGGGGTTCAATTGGGAGCTTGGGCCGTTTGAACTATGGGACGCTGCTGGCGTCGAGGCGACGGTCACGCGAATGAAAAAAGAAGGCCGCGCGATCGCGGCCAACGTCGAGAAGGTGCTCGCCACGGGAAAAAAGTCCTGGTACACAGATGCAGCCGGCGCACCATCTGGGCGCGCGTATTTTGATCTTGCCAGGTCAGACTACAAGCCGGTCGAAGTTCCCGCTGGTGTCTGGTCGGTCACGGTGGCTAAGAAGTCGAACGGAGTTGTGAAGAAAAACTCCGGGGCGTCGCTGGTCGATATTGGGGATGGCGTGGCGTGTATCGAGTTTCACTCCAAGATGAATTCGCTGGGCGGCGACATCATTTCTTTGATCACTCAGACACTCAAGCCTGCCGGGCCGGGCGACAACTTCGACGCATTCGTGATCACCAACGATGCGCAGAACTTTTCTGTCGGCGCAAATTTGATGCTGCTGCTCATGTCGGTGCAGGAAGAAGAATGGGATGATGTGGATCTCGCTATCAGACAATTTCAGGGCATGACTCAGGCTATAAAGTTTTCGCCCAAGCCGGTGGTGATTGCGCCGTTCGGGCTCACGCTCGGCGGTGGGACAGAACTTTCTTTGCATGGCGCTGCGCGGCGGCCCCACGCCGAGCTTTATATGGGGTTGGTGGAGGTGGGTGTCGGCTTGCTCCCCGGAGGCGGGGGCTGCAAAGAGATGCTGTTGCGCGCGGTCGATAGCGCTGCGGCGATCCGTCCCGGTGGCCGCGGAGAATCGGTTGAGTTGATGGAGGCGATGAAGCGAGCTTTTGAAACCATCGCGACAGCTAAGGTCGCGACCTCAGCACTTGAGGCGCGTGGGCTTGCATTTCTCTCAGAATCAGACGGCATCACCATGAACCGCGAGCGCGTGCTGTCCGATGCCAAGGCGCATGCGTTAGAGCTGGTGCGGGCGGGCTATGAGCCTCCTGTGGTACGCACGGATATTCCGGCGCCCGGCGAAAATATTCTGGCAGCGCTCAAGCTGGGCATCCACCTGATGCGGCAGGGCGAATACATCACAGACTACGAAGTGAAGCTGGGGACAAAGATTGCCGAGGTGCTGTGCTGCGGGAACGTAACTTCAGGTATGCCGATCAGCGAGCAATGCGTTTTGGATCTGGAACGCGAAGCCTTCAAATCCCTGTGCGGCGAGCGCAAGACTCAGGAACGGATCCAATACACGTTAAAGACGGGAAAGACGTTGCGGAATTGAAGCATTGCCAGCCACATGCGCGAACCGGCGCACCGCGGGTTGCCGCCCGCGCCTTGCCCGCCAGAGGTCGTACTGGGCTTGCATATTTATCCAGAGGTCCGGCGAAGTGCCCAAAGCCGCCCCTAGGCGCAGGGCCATACTCGCAGAGATTCCGGCCTTACCGTTCAACACCCGTGACAGGGTCACGCGCGTCACCCGTAGATGTGCCGCTGCCGTGGACACGGCCATGCCTCCGAGGTACTCTCGTAGGACCAGCCCGGGGTGCGGCGGATTGTGCATGCGCATAAACGACTCCTAGTGATAGTCCTGATAGTCAACAAGGACTGCATTCTCGCCTTCAAACTTAAACGTCAGACGCCAGTTCCCGCTTACCCAGACAGCCCACTGGTTTTTGAGCTCCCCCGCTAGCGGATGCAGCTTCCATCCGGAAGCGTTCATGTCGTGCGGCTGTTTGGCGTTGTCGAGAGCGAACAGTTGCAAACGCAGCTTGCCAGCGTGCTTTGCTTGGATCCCAGCCTTCGATCCGGTTCGGAAGAATCTCTCGATGCCCCGGTGCCGGAAGCTTTTTATCACTATGTACAGTGTAACGATACGAGTTACATAGAGTCAAACGGGAAATCACAGGTTTCGGTGAGCCGGTATATATGCTTGGTATGTTATTCCATAAGGAACCTATGTCCAAAACCGGCATCGCCAAGCTATTCCGAAATGGGCGGCAGCCAGACGGTACGGCTGCCTCGAGAGTTTAGCTTCGATGGAGACCGGGTGCGTATCACGCAAGTCGCTCAGTTTCCTGACATCGCCCATTGGTTTGCGGAAATGGACCGATTGAATTCCGGGCCCTTGATGCCTGGTGACCGTAAGCAGCCAGCCACCCCGAAGCGTGGTATCTTCAAGTGAATTACCTGCAGGATAGAGTTCTCCTGGCTTCTCGCTCACGTCCAACGTTTTGGTCCAGTGACCGTGCTCTTACTTCAACACGCGAGTGTATACAATGGCAACAAATGCCGGACTCAGGAGGTATGCGGTGAGCTACGATCCTGAAGAACTTGAAGTGGGCTATCGCGAGATGGCCAATGATTTGGAGCGTGAACGGGAAGCAGACGAATGGTCGGAAGGGCTCATTGGCGATGCATCCGCGCACGGGTGAGGTGTAGCGACTGACGTGGTTGCCCTTGGGCTCCGACCCTGTGTTCTTCGCTTCCGGCTCTCGAATGACCACAGTCACCTTCACGTCCTAACAATTCTCCTTCCACACCGGCTAGTCGCGCTACAATCGCGCAACATACTGTGGAACTCAAGCGCATAATCACGAAGTTCACGTACCGCATCGAGTCCAAGCCGGAAGGCGGATTCATCGCCCACGCCAGTGATCCCAGCCTGCCGCCGCTCGAGGCCCCTACGCGCCTGGAGCTGCAGCAGAAAATCCAGGCAAACATCAGCGCTGCTTTGGCAGAGGAATTCCCTGGCTTAAAGCTTTCAGCTGACAACCAGCAACTCAAGTTTGACTTCCACATTGAGGCGAAGCCTGGCGGCGGTTTCATTATCCGTTCTCACGATCCAAACGCACAGCCGATCGAAGGCGCGAGCCACGACCAGATCGAGCATCCTTTCGCAGAAAAGCTAGCCGGCGTGATCGGCAAGTACCTTGTCCCCGAGCTGACTGAGGCATTAGCCAAGCAAGGCAATTCCGGAGACATAAAAGTATTGGTGAATCGAACGCTGAGCGTCACGACGCAAGCTGGATCCCACAAACTGACACTCGGCAGTACCCAAGGACCCGATCCATCCGGCTCAGTCCAAGCTCTTGACGCCAAAAACACGGCTGTTATGAATGTCGGCGACAGTTCCCCAATCACTCCTGAGGCCGGCAGCATCGGAACGATCTTCCGTTTTCTGCTGGCAGTGCTTGTGATTGCGGCAATGATTTACGTGTTCCTCCACCGCCGCTGAGGGCCATAAACGTCCCTGGTTGTCGCGAATGGCTGCCGCCGCGTAAGAACCACATGGAATCGAAGACCGGCCATCAGCAATCTAAGGTAAGTCAGGAGTTTCCAATGCGTGAAACCGTCGTTGTATCTTCCGTTCGCACGCCCGTGGGGCGGGCCTTCAAAGGCACGCTCCGAGCCACGCGGCCTGATGAATTGGCCGCAGTTGTTATCAAAGGCGCGCTTGAGCGGGTGCCCCAGCTTGATCTTAAAGACATAGAAGATGTCATTCTGGGTTGCGCCATGCCTGAGGCCGAGCAAGGGATGAATGTGGCGCGCATTGCGTCGTTGCGAGCCGGCTTGCCGGTGGAGGTATCGGCGATGACCATTAATCGCTTCTGCTCATCCGGTTTGCAGGCCATTGCGATGGCGGCGGAGCGAATTGGGAGTGGCGGTGCAGAGGTAATTGTTGCCGGCGGCACGGAGTCGATGTCGATGATCCCGATGGGCGGGAATAAAATTTCGCCCAACCCGTGGCTCGTCGATCATTATCCCGATGCATATCTTTCCATGGGCTTGACGGCCGAGCGGCTTGCATCGAGATTTGGGATTACCCGCGAGCAAGCCGACGAATTTTCGCTGCGCAGTCATCAGAAAGCGTTGACGGCCATTCAGGCTGGCAAGTTTGAAGAGGAAACGGTGCCTGTGCCCGTGAGCTTCACGACTCCGAACGGATCGAAGCCTAAGAAGCAGGAGATCACGTTTAAAGTCGACGAAGGCCCGCGCGCCGACACGTCGCTTGAAGCGTTGCTTTCGCTCAAGCCGGCGTTCCACGCCAAGGGCACGGTGACGGCGGGAAACTCGTCGCAGATGTCCGATGGTGCGGCGGCGGCGGTCGTCATGTCTCTTGATCGAGCGAAGCAACTGGGCATCAAACCGCTGGTGCGCTACCTTTCCTTCGCGACTGCCGGATATAAGCCGGAAGAAATGGGACTCGGGCCGGTGTTTGCGATTCCGAAAGCGCTTAAGCTCGCAGGGCTGAAGCTCTCAGAAATTGATGTGATCGAACTCAACGAGGCCTTTGCGGCACAGTCTTTGGCTGTGATCAAAGAGGCAGGGCTTGATCCCAAGCGAGTAAATCCAAATGGCGGCGCGATCGCACTTGGGCATCCTCTGGGCTGCACCGGAGCGAAGCTAACGGCAGCGATTATTCGTGAACTCAAGCGCCGCAATGCACGCTACGGTTTGGTGACGATGTGCGTTGGCGGTGGGATGGGAGCGGCAGGGATATTTGAGAACCTTAATTAACCACGAAGGATCACAGAAGAACTGCATCTTCTTGCCTTGCAATGTCTCCCACGCTATGGCCGTTCAGTCTCTCGTAACTGGCAAAACTTCGAAAACATGAAATAATTTCCCCCGTGCCCTCTGTGGTTGAAAGGGGTTTTAATGGCCACCACAGCAATTGCGTCCACAAAATTCTCCGGCGGCAGCTTCCTGCTCGAAGAACGCGGTGCTGACGAGGTCTTCACGCCTGAAGATTTTTCCGAGCAGCATCAGCTCATTGGCCAGACGGCGGAGGAATTCGCCCTCAACGAGATCGTCCCTAACATCGAGAAGATTGAGCATAAGGACTTCTCTGTCACACGCGCGTTGTTGAAGAAGGCCGGTGAGCTCGGGCTGAGCGGGGTGGAAATTCCGGAAGCGTATGGCGGCCTCGAGATGGATAAGGTCACGGCTGCCGTGATCGCAGATCATATTGCTAAGTACGCCGGGTTCGCAACTACATGGGGCGGGCACACCGGGATCGGGACACTGCCGATCGTGTATTTCGGAACCGAAGAGCAGAAGAAAAAATATCTGCCGCGGCTGGCGGCAGGAGAGATCGTCGGAGCCTACGCGTTGTCGGAAGCATCTTCAGGATCTGATGCTCTGAACTGCCGCGCCCGGGCCGAGCTTTCCAAAGATGGCAAGCACTACGTTCTTAACGGCGAAAAGATGTGGATCACGAACGCCGGCTTCGCCGACTTGTTCACGGTTTTCGCGAAAGTCGACGGCGAGAAGTTTACGGCGTTTCTAGTCGAGAAAACTTTTCCTGGGTTTTCCATTGGCGCGGAAGAGCACAAGATGGGGATTCGCGGATCATCTACGTGTCCCATCATTCTAAGTGACTGCAAAGTTCCGGTCGAAAATGTCCTCGGGGAAATCGGCAAGGGGCACGTCATTGCTTTCAATATTCTCAACGTCGGGCGCTTCAAGCTCGGCGCAATGTGCGTGGGGGGCGCACGCGTGGCTCTGGAGAATTCCATCGCTTACGCAAAGCAGCGGAAGGCGTTCAACAAAGTTATCGCCGATTTCGGACTGGTGCGCGAAAAGCTGGCTAACATGGCGGTGCTTATCTACGTGGGCGAATCGCTCGTCTATCGTACGGTCGGAATGATGGATGCCGCCCTCAACGAAGTGGATAAGTCAGCTGCGGACAGCGCAAGGCAGACGCTCAAGGCTATCGAAGAGTATGCCGTCGAGTGCTCGATTATCAAGGTCTGGGGCTCGGAGATGATCGATTACGTGGTCGACGAGACGGTGCAGATATATGGCGGCTACGGCTTCGTTGAGGAGTATCCGGCGGAGCGGGCATATCGGGATGCGCGGATTAACAGGATTTTTGAAGGCACAAACGAAATCAACCGGCTGATCATCACCGGATTCCTGTTAAAGCGTGCGATGAGTGGGCAGTTGCCACTGATGCCGGCAATCAAGAAGCTGATGGATGAAGTGCTCGCGGGGCCGTCTATAGGTGAAGAGATTGAAGGTCCGCTCGCCGATGAACGGAAACTGGTTGCGCAGGCGAAGAAACTCGGTTTGTTCGCCGCGGGCGCCGCTACGCAGAAATACATGCAGGCGATCCAAGAGCAGCAGGAGATCATGGGTGCGATTGCAGACATCGTGATCGAAACCTACGCGATGGAATCGGCGGTGTTGCGCGCCCAAAAGATTGCTTCGAGTCGGGGCGAAGGCTCCGCGGCGCTGCCGATTGCCATGACGCGCCTATATCTCTCGCAAGCGATGGAGAAGATCGAAGCCGCTGCCCGTAAGATTATCGCTGCCGTAGCCGAGGGCGACATGCTCCGTACCCAGTTCGCAATTCTGCGCCGCCTGGCGAAATACGAGCCGTTCAATACGATTGAATTGCGCCAGCAGATCGCGCAGAAAATGATTGAGCGGGGAAAGTATGGGCTGACGTGATCAACTCAAAAATAGCCAGACTGCTGCCTAGTCTCATGGGCACATGCGATCTGAGCACCATGCCCATCACGGTCTCGTAATGTCCAGCTTGGGCTGTTTTTCATCGAATCCGGCATACTGATTGCATCTCTCAGACTGAAAAGAACGCTGCACTTAATAGGCGCGCGCGAATACCGCAATCTTCTGTGCTGGCTTACCGGTGTAAACGCACTTTCCTGCTGTCGCGGGCTGATCGAGCGGCAATACGCGAATGGTTGCGCCGGTCTCGTCCTGAATTTTGTCTTCATCCTCGCGCGTACCTGCCCAGTAGCCGCGCACAAACCCTTTTTCTACGCCTTGTTTCAACTCGTCATAGTTTGAGGCTTCGTAGGTATGCTCTTCGCGAAAACGAAAGGCGCGGTCATAGAGAGCCTGCTGAATTTCCGTCAGCAGGGATTCCAACCGCTGCCTGAGACCGTCCTGCGGAACAAAAGATTTGCCCTGTTTGCCCGGTTGATCGCGGCGCGCCACGCCGACGGTTCCTTTCTCGATGTCTTTGGGACCAATCTCCACGCGGACAGGAACGCCTTTCAGCTCCCATTCGTTAAATTTGTATCCTGGACTGTACTGCTCGCGATCATCAACTTTGAAGCGCAAGCTGCCTTTCCAATCGGCGCTCAGGCGTGAGACTGCTTCCAGCACGCGCGTGCGCTCGGCATCGGTCTTGAAAATCGGAACGACGACCACCTGTGTGGGCGCGAGGCGCGGAGGAACGACGAGACCTTCATCGTCCGAGTGCGCCATGATCAGCGCGCCGATCAAGCGAGTGCTCACGCCCCAGCTCGTGGTCCAGGCATGCTGCACCTGATTGTTCTGATCGGTGTAGGTAATGTCGAAGGCTTTGGCAAAATTCTGTCCTAAATTGTGCGAAGTGCCCACCTGCAGGGCGCGACCATCCTGCATCATGGCTTCGATGGCGTACGAGCGCAAAGCGCCGGCAAACTTTTCCTTGTCGGTCTTGATGCCTTTGATCACGGGTAGGGCCATCTCTTTTTCCACGAAGTCGGCGTAGACCTCGTGCAAGATTTTGAGCGTCTCGCGCTCGGCATCTGCTTCGTCGACGTGAACCGTGTGGCCTTCCTGCCACAGAAATTCCGTTGTGCGGAGAAACGGACGGGTGCGCATTTCCCATCGCATGACGTTCGCCCATTGATTGATCAACAACGGCAGGTCGCGCCAGCTCCGCACCCACTTGGCGTAGAAGTAGCCGATGATGGTCTCCGAAGTTGGCCGGATCACGTAAGGCTCGGCCAGTTTCTCGCCACCGGCATGCGTGACTTCGGCAACCTCGGGCGCGAAGCCTTCCACGTGCTCGGCTTCCTTCATGAGGAAACTTTTCGGAATCAGAAGGGGGAAATATGCATTCTGGTGGCCTGTCGCCTTGATGCGTTGATCCAGGCCACTCTGAATCGCTTCCCACAAAGCGAAGCCAGTCGGCTTGAAGACGATGCATCCGCGGACGACTTCGGCGTAGTCCGCCAGGTCCGCGTCACGGACGATGTCGAGATACCACTGGGCGTAGTCTTGCGATCGAGGAGTAATTCCTTCTTTTGGCATGTTTTCTTGGGATGAAAGTCTGCGAACGATTGTAATGGGACGCGCTGCTTTCAGTCACATCACATGCCGGTGCGGCTCGTGGCGCACTCGGACTGCTATAATGAAAGTTTGCTCTCCATGCCCAGAAAGCATCTGATTCGCTCCACTACAGTTCTCTGCGTCCGGCGGAACGGAAATGTGGTGATGGCCGGGGATGGCCAGGTCACGCTCGGCGAGGGAGTGATCAAGCACTCGGCGAAGAAGATTCGGCGTCTTTATCAGGACAAGATTTTGGCTGGATTCGCAGGGTCGACTGCCGATGCGTTTTCCCTATTCAGCCGCTTCGAAACGAAACTGGAGCAATATCACGGAAATATTGGCCGCGCGGCAGTTGAACTGGCGAAGGACTGGCGCACCGATAAGTTTCTGCGGCATCTGGAAGCCCTGCTGCTTGTTTCTGACAAAGAACAAACGTTTCTGCTCAGCGGGCAAGGGGACGTGATTGAGCCGGATGGCGGAATCGCCGCGATTGGAAGCGGCGGTCCGTATGCCCAGGCGGCAGCACAGGCATTGGCTGAGCATACGCAGCTCTCGGCCCGCCAGATTGCTGAAGAGGCCATGAAGATTGCGGGCAAGATGTGCATCTATACTAATGAGAAGGTAACAATCGAGGAACTTTAACCAGTCGTTGGTCGTTTGTCCTTGGTCTTTGGCCGAAAGCCGACTTTAAAGTTACCAAGAATAGCTAACGACAAACGACGAACAGCCAAGAGCAGCTTTGCTATGGCCATCTATTTACCCTCCACTGCTGAAGAAGAACAGATCACACTGGACGAGCTCACGCCGCGTGAAATCGTTGCGGAGCTAGACAAGTACGTCATCGGACAGAAGGATGCCAAGCGCGCGGTGGCGATTGCACTGCGCAATCGCATGCGGCGGCAGAAGCTGCCGTCTGACATGGCCGAAGAGGTTATTCCCAAGAACATCATCATGATCGGCCCCACCGGCGTGGGGAAAACGGAGATTGCGCGCCGTTTGGCTAAGTTGGCGAATTCGCCATTTCTGAAAGTCGAGGCGTCGAAGTTCACCGAGGTCGGCTACGTCGGCCGCGACGTCGAATCGATGATTCGTGATCTGGTAGAGATTGCGATTGATAACGTGCGCGAAGAAAAGCTGGAGGACGTCTCTGACAAGGCAGAATTGAACGCGGAAGAACGTTTGCTGGACATTCTTCTGCCCCCTGCAGCGCCACGCCCGTCTGAACCGACTGCCGGGTTCGTACTGGAAGGGACAACCTCATCAGGCGATTCGCAATCCCGTACTCGCGAGAAACTGCGTCAGCAACTGCGCGAGGGCAAACTTGACGAGCGCATGGTCGAAATCGAGGTTCGAGAACGCAATTTCCCGTCGTTCGAAATCATCTCCAATCAGGGCGTTGAGGAGATGGACGTCAATGTCAAAGACATGCTGCCCAACATCTTCGGCCAGCGCACCAAGAAGCGGAAGATGAAGGTGAATGAAGCATTCGAATATCTTATCCAGGAAGAAGAGCAGCGCTTGATCGATATGGACCAGGTCACGCGCATGGCGATCGACCGCGTGGAAGACTCGGGCATTATCTTCCTTGATGAGATCGACAAGATTGCCGGGCGCGAAAGCGGCCACGGGCCGGACGTTTCACGCGAAGGCGTGCAGCGCGACATTCTGCCGATTGTGGAAGGAACGACGGTCAACTCACGCTACGGCATGGTGCGAACCGATCACATTCTGTTCATCGCTGCCGGAGCGTTCCACGTGTCAAAACCCAGTGATTTGATTCCCGAGCTTCAGGGCCGCTTCCCCATCCGCGTGGAGCTGCAATCGCTGACCATGGATGATTTCATCCGCATTCTCACCGAACCGAAGTCATCTCTCGTGAAGCAGTACACGGCGCTACTGGAAACTGAAGGCGTGAAACTGGAATTCACTGGCGAGTCTTTGGAGGAAGTGGCGCGGTTTGCGTTTCGTGTGAATGAAGGCACAGAAAATATCGGGGCCCGCCGCCTGCACACGATCATGGAGCGTGTGCTCGATGAGATCAGCTTCGAGGCTCCCGACAAAAAAGGCGAGCAGTTCAAGGTGGACGCAGACTACGTACGCCACATGCTGGCAGACATTGTGAAGGACCAGGACCTGAGCCGGTATATCCTGTAACACCGTACCGAAGTCGATGGAGGACGGGCGTCCTCGCCCGTCGAAGGTGCTTCGGTGATTCCCACTTTGAAATGAGTCACTTCTTGTGTGGGCGCGGGCGACTCGCCCGCGCATCGCTGTCGTGCTATTTTCCCTCTCGTATGACCCGCAACTATGAATACAGCCGTTGTCTTCCTCACTACCAGAAACACAATCGAGCGCTGTTCGTCACCTTTGCCTCATGGCACCGCTGGATATTACCGAACTTGGCACGAGACTTGGCACTTGAAGCCTGCTTATATGCGAATTGCAGAAAATGCACTCTGCATGCAGTGGTCATCATGCCCGATCACGCCCATCTCATTTTCACACCGATGGTGGATGAGAACCGTGCTTGGTCAATACCGGAAATCATGCAAGCGATCAAGAGCGAGTCTTCGCACCGGATCAACAAGGCTCTGTGCCGTAGGGGTCGCGTTTGGCAGGATGAGTCCTTTGACCATGTATTGCGCAGTCAGGACAGCTTGTCTGAGAGGGTGTCTTACATAGTGTTTAACCCGGTCAGGGCGGGTCTGGTCACTGGCTGGCGGGACTATCGTTGGTTGTGGTGGGACTCCACCTTGTTCAATGGTGCCGGCTGATTTGCGCGGGCGGGTCGCCCGCGCCCACACGTGGTGGAATTCCACCTTATTCCATGGTGCTGCCTGATTTGCGCGGGCGGGTCGCCCGCGCCCACACAACCTGAGGTTCTGTTAACATTTCTCCTCCTTCATGAAAAGAATTGACCGCAGCCGCTTGCAGTCCCTGATGCAACGCGAGCAGGAGCGCTTTGTAAACGAGCGCCCCAAGTCCAAGGCCTTGTTCGAACGCGCCGGCAAGTCGCTACTGGGCGGCGTGCCCATGAACTGGATGGCGAAGTGGGCTGGTGCGTTCCCACCGTTTGTGCGGGAGGCGCAGGGTGCGCACTTCTACGATGAAGATGGACATCGCTATGTCGATCTCTGCCTGGGTGACACGGGCGCGATGACTGGGCATTCGCCATCCGCGACTGTAAAGGCTGTTGAAGAACAAGTGCGACGCGGGATCACGCTGATGCTGCCGAATGAGGACGCTGTGTTTGTGGGAGAAGAATTGCAGAAGCGCTTCGGGCTGCCATACTGGCAATTCGCGCTGACTGCCACGGATGCGAATCGCTTTTCTATTCGTCTAGCGCGGCAGATCACCGGGCGGCCGAAAATTTTGGTCTTCAACTGGTGCTACCACGGCACGGTCGATGAAACGTTCATCACGCTACATGCGGATGGTACTGCTCAAGCTCGGCGGGGCAATATCGGTCCTCCGGTCGATCCCTCAGTGACAACCAAAGTTGTCGAGTTCAATGATATTGCGGCGCTCGACCAGGCGCTTGCTCCCGGCGATGTGGCGTGCGTGCTGGCCGAACCGGTGATGACCAACGTGGGCATTGTGCATCCCGAGCACGGATATCACTCGGCTCTGCGCGCGTTCACCCGAAAGTTCGGCACGCTGCTTATTATTGATGAGACCCACACAATCTGCGCGGGGCCGGGCGGCTACACTGGGGCGGAGAATCTAGAGCCGGATTTCCTGGTCTTTGGCAAACCCATCGGCAGTGGTGTTCCGGGCGCGGCTTACGGTTTTACGCAGGAAGTCGCACATCGCATAGCCGATCGTCAAAACTTGGAGGATTGCGACGTCGGCGGCGTGGGCGGTACGCTCGCCGGTAACGCACTGTCACTTGCCGCGATGCGCGCCACATTAACCAAGGTTCTAACCAAGGAAGCCTTCGAGCACATGATTCCGATGGCGGAGCGCTGGACTGCGGGAGTGAAAGACGCCATCACTGAATTCGCTGTGCCCTGGTACGTGACGCAGCTTGGCTGCCGTGCCGAGTATCTGTTTTCTCCACAAGCTCCGAAAAACGGTACGCAAGCGCATGAGGCGATGGATTTCGAACTTGAGAGATTCATGCATCTGTATGCGATGAATCGTGGAATCCTGCTAACTCCATTTCACAATATGGCGCTGATGTCACCGCAAACGCAGGCCGAGGACGTCGACCAACACACGCGGGTGTTCCGGGAAGGCTTGAAGGATCTCGTGGGCTGATGATTTGCCGGCGGCCCATATGGAAGCTATTTTCCCAGGCGTTGCAAGCGGAATACCAGCGTGCCCCATCCGAGTTTCGAACGCATCTGCACTGGAATGTGATTCGGGTCGTCGCTGAACCAGACGAGGATCGCGGTCTTGCCCTTCAGCGGTCCGGAGACTGGCTCGGCTTTGACGCGCACAGTCCGATAACTGCCGGCCGGAACCTTCACCTGGTCTCGCGCTTCAACATATGCGGTTACATCGGTGGTTCTTACACCATCGCTTACCACAAAGGTGTTGAAAGTTCCCGGCTGTAACGGCAGCGACGCAAGATAATAGAACCCACTTACAACATCGGTGACGCAGCCCGGAATGTCATTTTCCGTGTGTCTGGATTCGCCCTTCTTCAAATTCTTGTCATCGAGCACGCTTTTGTGATGGACGTAATCAAACGCAAGTTCCGTCTGACCCTTCCGCGATCCTTCTTCAAGGTGCTTGGAAACGTGGAGCGAACAAAATGTGCGGGGATCGAAGCGGGCTTCAAAAAAATCATGGACCTTGAGGAACGTGTTCACGAAACCTGCTGAATCGCCAATCGCGGTGACGCGCTCTTGAACGTCCGCCGAGTCCATTCTTACCGTAGCCGTTCCGGCATTAAAAAGATGCCATTCGACTCCGTAGACGTAACTCTGGCCGTTGGGAAAGCGGTAGCCGGGAGGCGGAGGAACAATCCGGGGGCCAGGCGCAGTGCCGATCGTGGCCGGAGGAATTCGGCGCGTCCCTTGTGCGAGCAAGAGCGAAACTGCGCACAGGAAACAAAGACTATAAGTGACGGGACGGACCCTGACGCGCGGGCTGTGGGGAAAGCGGGGGCGCAGCGTGCCAGGGTTCTGGCGTACCACTCTAATTGAAGTCTGAACCAGACTTTTCACAACTCACCGGGACAGGAAAAGCATTTTGACCACGAGCGCAAGCAGCATTGCTATCGATCCTATCATCGCATGATACTCGCGATGCTTGCGGTACAAGTCCCAGGAGAAAGCGCCGGATGTTCCCATGAATGGCGTGAGCCGTGGAATGAAGCGCGGGACCTGATGGGAATAAGCTGCGAAGTTCGGAAATCTCTGCCGGAGAAATCTCTCTTCGTCCAGAATCACCGGCATGTAGATCACGACAAAAATCAGCAGGATCGCGGCCGCGATCCACCAGTTCTGAGCAGCCCAGCCGAAGCCGACGGCCAGGATCAGCGAACCGAAATACAACGGATTGCGGGTATAGGCGTACGGGCCGCCGGTGGTGAGTTCTTCATTCTTCTGCACGTAGCCGGAGGCGAGGGCGCGGATAAATAAACCGCAAAGCACAATGATCGCGCCGATAAGAATAGGTCGCGGCGTTGGTCTTGCCAGCCAGAAATAGCAAACGGCAAACACGAAGCCAACTGGAACGCGGATGCGGCGCGCGATATGGCTCCAACTAGGCACAACGGCTCCGCAAGAGTCGGCGCGCGGCTTCCACGACTTGTTCGGGACTGATTTCGCGCAAGCCCTCGTCGGGCCGAGAGCGGCGCTTGTGGGATGTGGTGCTTGCCGGGTCGCGCAGGACGATGCTGCGGGTTCCGAACGGCCCATTGCGAGCTGGATCGGTGGGGCCGAAAATTCCTACGACTGGAACGCGCAAAGCCGCCGCGAGGTGCATTGGGCCGGTGTCACCGCCGATGAACAGGCGCGCACGCCGGGTGAGTGCGATCAGTTGCGTCAGTGAACCTGAAAACGGACGGGCAGCCCCACTGCTGGCCGCTTCCGCCGCTTTTGCCAACTGTTCTTCCCCCGGACCGAAATTAATGAATGACAACAAGCAGTTCTCTGCCAGTTGCTTCGCCACCTCGCCATACCGCTCCGGTCCCCACTGCTTCGCGCCCCAACCTGCTCCAGGATTAAGCAGGACAAAATTACTTGCGCGGTTAGCATCTACATTGGAGTCACAATCATGCTCGGCGGCCGGGTCGTAAGGAAACTGGATCTCCGGCACCGCCAGCGGCGTTCGTATAACCGCTTCAGCGAGTGATAAATTCTGCTCTATGACGTGCGTGCCGCGCGCGATTACTTTTCGCCTGTAGAGCATGCTGGCAATATTTTCGCGCGGCCGCGCGAAACCATAGATGATCGGCGCCCCTGACCAGCGTGCCAGCAGGGCAGAGCGAATTGCGCCCTGGAAGTCAATTGCAATTTCATACTCCGGCGCACGCAAGTCGCTAAACGCGGAGGCCGTTTGTTCCCAAGTCTGAAGGTGGAATAAACGGTGGCGCCACAGTTTTGTGTTTACGGTGTGAATTTTGTCGGCCAGCGGCCGCTGAGGGGAACGCGCCCCGGAGCGTGGCGTAGGAAGAGTACAAAGCAACTCAGCCCAGCGTTCTTCGATCACCCAGCCGAGAGTTGCCTCGGGAAAAGCCGCTCGCAGCGCTGTGGCTGCGTAAAGAGTGTGAATGATGTCGCCCATCGAGCCGAGGCGAACGATCAAGATGCGGCAGAATGCCGGAGCAGTTACATGCGGCGCCGCGCTCACGAACGGCGCGCCTCGATCCGTGATCGGATGATTTCGGTGGAGGAGTGGTCCTTGGGATCACCGACGATGACTACGCGCCCGCCCTGCGCGAGCACTTCATCACGTTCGGGGACACTTTCGACTGTGTAATCAGTCCCCTTAGCGTGAATGTCGGGGCGGATCTCGCGAATAAGGCGGCGAACATCGGGTTCCGAAAAGATCACTACAGCATCCACGTCGGCGAGGGCCGAGACAATTTCGGCGCGCTCTTCGGCCGGAATCAGCGGGCGTCCTTGGCCTTTTAGCGAGCGCATTGACTCATCCGAGTTCACTGCCACAAGCAGACGTCCGCCTAGCTGTTTGGCTGCATGCAAGTAGCGGATATGGCCAACATGCAGCAGATCGAAGCCACCATTCGCGAGAATGATAGATTCGCCGCCTCGCCGCCACTCGGCGATGCGCTGTCTTACTTGTTCGCCGTTTAGGATTTTTTCTTTAATTTCTGTCTCCGTGCTCAATGAGGTCTAGTTGCAGGTGGCGCTTGATCGATCGCATGCAAGAGCTCTTCCCGGGCCACAGTCGCGGTGCCCCGCTTCATGACCACGATTCCTCCAGCATAATTCGCCAGATGGGCTGCTTCTTCGCTGCTGGCCCCCGCGGCTAAAGATGCCGTGAACGTGGCGATGACAGTATCGCCCGCGCCAGTAACATCTGCTACCTGATCGGAGCCGAAAATATCGATGTCCACGGGCTTATGGCGGCGGGAAAAGGCAACCATGCCATCGCGCCCGCGCGTGACCAGCAGGGATTGCAGTTTCATCCTCGACATAATCTGCTCGGCGGCGGAACACAGGAGCTTCCAATCCTGACCGACACGGATGCCGAGAGCCTCTTCCAGTTCGGGCTCATTGGGAGTGGCGGCGGTGACACCGGAAAACTGCAACATGCGAAAGCGTGAATCGAGCACCACAGGAACGCCCGCGACCGGGGTCTTCCCACGAATCTCATTCAGAATGGCGGGCGAAGCCGAACCGTAGCCGTAGTCAGAAACCAGCAATGCATCCGACGCGCGAACGTATTCCCGTGCCGCCAGCACTAGTTCGCGCTTAAGATGCGGACTGGGCTCAGATTCCGGCTCGCGATCAACTCGTACAACTTGTTGGCGGGCTGTGTGCGTCATGCCAGCAAGGATACGGGTCTTGGTTACGGTAGCGTAATGTTTGTCCTTTAAAACACCACTGACCGGGATACGCTTGTGGCGAAATTGCTTGAGCAGAAGGCGCCCGGGCTCGTCATCCCCAAGCACACCAACCGGAAGAACATTCACCCCAAGCGCAGCGAGGTTACAGATCGCGTTCGCTCCTCCGCCTGGGACTACGCTGCGCTCGCGGTGTTTCAAGATCAAGACTGGAGCTTCGCGGGAGACGCGGGAGATTTCTCCGAACACGAATTCATCCGCCACAAGATCGCCGACAACGGTGATCGTGACCTTGGGAAAGGATTCCACTATTTTCTTGAGGCGTTCGGACTGCTTGGGATGTTGAGTCATCCGGATTTTGAGCCACTCATTTTCTAGCCCCTGCATATTCCCAGGTCAAATGAAGAGCTGGGGTACGCTGATTCTCTCACGCCCGGCGGCGCTCCTCGATGGCGCGCAGCATGGTATCCACGGCATTATCGGCATCGAGCAGCTCCATTTTCACGGGAACGATTGCCAACGAGTCAAGAGCGGGAAGAAACTCCCCCAGGTTTATGGCGTCTTTCTCTGTAGTCACAAAGCCATCGGCTTCGCTTTGAACGCGCAGCTTTGTTAAGTCTTGCACGTCCCGTTCTGTGTAAGAGTGATGATCGCGGTAAAAGGCCTCGGCTGCGGGTTCGATTCCCGCAATTCGAAGTTGCATCAAGAAATTCTTAGGGCGCGCAATACCACAGAACACCACCGGGCGGATAGGAACATCTTTAGCTTGAATGCCGCGCCGCGCACGCCAGATCAGCTTGCTGTCCAGCGGGAAAGATTCCGGAGTGGCGCCGCTGGTGAGTACGATGGCATCGGCACGGCGCAGCGCGCTGAGTGGTTCGCGCAAGCGTCCAGCAGGAAGCAAGCGGTCACGGGCGTCCTCGGGCGTGACCAGGACGATGTCGAAATCGCGGGCCAGAGCGCGATGTTGGAAGCCATCATCAAGCAAGTGCAACTGCGGCCCGAATTCTTGTTCCGCAAAGCAGCCAGCTTCATAACGGTCCTCGCCTACGATGACGGGGACGTTCAGCCGTCGTGCCATGAGTATCGGCTCATCGCCGAATTCGCGAGCAGGGCCGGAAGGGTCAACCAGCAGTACGCCGCGAGAGCGGCGTCCGTAGCCGCGGGAGAGGATATTAAACTTTATGTCGCGTTGCTTGAGCAACTCGCCAAGGAGCAGAACAAAGGGCGTTTTACCGGAACCGCCCACTGACAAATTACCGACGCTTATGACCGGCCCTTTCAGTTTCTTGGCGCGTATGAATCCGCGGTTATAAAGCGCATTTCGTATGTCTACGCCAAGGCCGAAAAGCGAAGTCACTGATTTATGTCCTTAGGACAAATAACCGATGCCTAGTCTAGGCACGGCTGGTCTCCACTCCGACGCGGGACGGCTGCAATAGCGCTTCGAGAGCATCCATTGTTTTTTGTGTGGCGCCCATTTGCGAACGCAGAGTTTCGGCAGCGCGATGGCCAAGAGCCCGCCGTTCCGCGTCATGAGACAAAAGCTCCATTAAGACTAGCGGGAACTCCGCCGGGCCGGTGACGCGTACAGCATCACGGTTTTGAAATAGGCCCACAATGTCGCGAAAATTTTCCGTGTGATTGCCGACGATTATCGCCGCGCCATGCTGGGCGGGCTCGATGATGTTGTGTCCGCCCTTGGGCACGAGGCTTCCGCCCACGAAAGCAACATCGGCCAGCGAATAGATTGAGGCCAATTCGCCGATGCTGTCGAGTAAAAGAACACCGCCGTGTACGGCATCACCATTCCATAACGAGCGCCGCCAGAAGCGGATTCCAAGATGTTGCAGCAGGTCCGCAACTTTCTCGAAGCGCTCGGGATGACGCGGCGCAAGCACCATCACGGCCTTGGGATAGCTGGCCAGCACATTTTCAAAGGCACGCAGAAGAATCGGCTCCTCTTCTTCCATTGTGCTTCCGCAAACGATAATAGGGCCGGCAGAGGATTGCTGAATTGCAGAACGCAATGTGGCCACAATCGGCGGAGGAGAAGCGGGCGCGACATCAAACTTGAGATTGCCACTGACCTGCACGCGAGCTGCGGGCGCGCCGACCTGGGCGAGACGGCATGCGTCTTCCTCGGTCTGCGCCAGGAAGAGATCCACATTTTGCAGAGTTCGTCTCAGCAGAAAGCGGGAGCGGCGGTATCCGGGCCATGACCGGTCGGAGATGCGCGCGTTCACAACTGCAACGCGGGTATGGCTTGCGTGCGCCATATGAAGGAAGTTCGGCCAGAATTCTGTTTCCGCGATCACGATCAGTTCGGGGCGGAGCAATCGCAAGTAGGGGCGAATAGCAAACGCGAAGTCAAGCGGGAAGTAGAAAACGTTGTTCTCCCCAAATCGAGCGCGCGCCAGTTCTTGGCCGGTAGCCGTAGTCGTCGAGACCACTACTCGATGCTGCGGAAATTGGCGGCGCAGTCCCGCCACTAATTCACTAACCGCCACTACCTCACCGACGGAGACGGCATGGACCCAAATTGCCGACGTTGGTTGCTGTCCTTGCAGCCTGCTCGCTACTCTTCCCAGCCGCTCTCGCAGGCCCGCACCGTATTTCCCGTGGCGCAGCATCTGAAAGATCCAGTACGGGATAGTGATCAATAGGCTGATCGCCAGCAGCGAGCTGTACAGCAAGTACATGGGAGAGTGACATTCTAAACGCATCGGCGCGAGCTAAGGCACCGTTGCTCAAAACGCCCGCATCCTATAATCAACCATCATGTTTCGTGCATGGCCAGGCGCTCGCCTTCGTGCTGCGGTCTTCGTTGGAATCGCGGTGGCGCCGTTGGTGTGCTTGGCGGCGAAAGATTTCGTAATGCCTCAGGCGCAGCCGGCCCGGGCCTATCCGGCGCATGATGTGCACCAGACTGAGCAAGTTACAGTTGCGCTCGACCCCTATGACATGGCTGACAAGGCGAAGATTTTTAGCGTGCATTATGGCGAATACGGATTCGTGCCGATTTTTCTGGTCGTGACCAACGATGGTACCCAGCCAATTGCGTTGGCCAGCATGGAAGCGCAACTCGTCACTGCAAACCGAACGAAGATTGCTCCTGCCACGGAGGAGGACATTGAACGCAGACTGGTGCATCCTTCGGCTAGCCGTTCGCAATATCCTTTGCCGTTTCCCCGAAACAAAGTAAAAGGCGGGTTGAACAAGGGAGCGAGGGAGGAAATTCAGAGCGCACTATTTGTCGCAAAAGCGGTAGAACCTCATTCCACCAAAGCAGGCTTCTTATTTTTCGATGTTTCCGACATTTCAGCTCCATTGGCCGGCGCGCACTTTTACCTCACTGGAGTGCGCGATGCTAGAGGAACCGAGTTGATGTATTTTGAAATCTCACTGGAAAAGTATTCGAGCGCGCCCGCGAAATAATAAACCTCTCAGCCGATCAGCGTCTCTCGGTTCCAGTCTTATAATTACGTGACATGGTTACGGCTGCGGATAGTTCTGTGGCAGCGCACGCCCGCTACGAGCCGGTGATTGGGCTTGAAGTGCATGTGCAGCTTCTGACTGTCACGAAGATTTTCTGCTCGTGCTCCACTCGATTCGGCGACCCGCCCAATACAAATGTTTGCCCTGTGTGCCTTGGGCTACCAGGGGCGTTACCGGTGCTGAATCGCAAGGCTGTGGAATTTGCTGTGTTGGCAGCAATGGCCCTGAATTGCCGTGTGAATGAGACATCCATCTTTGCCAGGAAGAATTACTTCTATCCCGATCTGCCGAAGGGCTATCAGATTTCGCAATACGACAGGCCGTTAGCTGAACATGGATGGATTGACATCGATAGCGAAGGCGGAACGAAGAAGATCGGCATCACGCGCCTGCACCTGGAGGAAGATGCCGGCAAGAGCCTGCATGAAGGATTTCCGGACGCTGTTGAGAAAACCGCCATCGATCTTAACCGCAGCGGGGTGCCGCTGATTGAGATTGTCAGCGAGCCAGATATCGCTTCTCCAGGCGAAGCTTACGAATATCTCACGCGCCTGAAGGAGATCATTCTTTATACCGGGGTGAGTGATTGCAACATGGAGGAAGGCTCGCTGCGCTGCGATGCGAACGTCAGTGTGCGGCCGCATGGGCAGAAGGAGTTTGGAACCAAGACGGAAGTAAAAAATGTCAACTCGTTCCGTTTTATTCGCGAGGCTTTGGCTTACGAGATTGAGCGGCAGATTGAATTGATCGACTCCGGTGGCAAGGTGACGCAGGAGACGCGGCTATATAACGCAAACGAGGGCAAGACCTACGGCATGCGCTCGAAAGAGCAGGCGCATGACTATCGTTATTTCCCTGAACCTGACTTACTTCCGCTAGTCGTTGATGAAAAGTGGAGCAGCCAAATTCGCAAGTTGTTGCCCGAATTGCCGGAAGCGCGGCGCGAGCGCATGGTTGTGGATTACGGAATCACTGAGAAAGACGCGCAGGTACTCACGTCGAGCAAAGCACTAGCGGATCAATTTGAGGAGGCGGCGAAATCGGCAAAGAATCCAAAACGGGTGGCGAACCTGGTCCAGAGTGAATTGATCGGGCGTCTGAAGGCCAAAGGTTTGGAGATCGAGCAGTCGCCGATTTCCATGAAGGGAGTGGCACAGTCCTCCGATTTAGTGGACGTTGGCGCCATCTCCGGAAAGATGCTCAAAGATTTATACGATTTGTGCTTCCAACGGGGAAAGGATTTCCCTGTTGTTTACGACGAAGAAGGGCGGCCGCAGCAATCGAGCGACACGTCTGCCTTGGAAAAGATTATTGACGAACTGATCGCCGCAAATCCCAGGCAGGTTGAGCAATACCGCGCGGGTAAGAAGACCGTGGCTGGTTTCTTTGTAGGCCAGGTGATGAAAGCTTCCAAAGGCCAGGCCAATCCTCAGGTGGTAAACGAATTGGTTGCGAAAAAGTTGGGCTGAGTTCGCACACTGTGCTTCCCAGATTGTCTTCGCTAGGCGCATGGAACTCCATCATCAGTTCAAGCGCGTTCTGCCCTGAGTAGCCCGGGGGAAAATAACTTGCATTTTGCAAGTAATATTGATAGCGTGTCGAATGTGCCGGGGAGACCTAAGTCAAAACGCCGTTCCGGCTGCCCGGTCAGTATCTCGCTCGAGAGGTTTGGAGACCGCTGGTCGCTGCTGATCATTCGCGATCTGATGGTTCGCGGCTTCCGGACATTTAAGGACTTCGAGGAATCGGGCGAAGGGATTGCCACGAATATCCTGACGGACCGTCTGCAGAAGCTCGAAGCAAAAGGGATCATTACCGCCGAACCAGAAGAGACAGACGGGCGAAGGGTGAACTACCGGCTGACGGAAAAGGGGATTGATCTCGCGCCGGTGCTTTTGGAGTTGCTGATTTGGGGCGCGCGGCACGAGGAGACGGGAGCGCCCTGCGCTCTCATCACGAAGATGGAGAAGAATCGCGAAGAGGTCCTTGCTGAAGTCCGGCGACGGTGGCGAGAGAGAGATCCGAATCCGTTCTTGCCGAAATTCTCAGAACGCAATTCGGAACAAGCACGAAGGGAGCGCTGACCCGATCAGACTCCTCCCTTCCGTCGGAATGACAACCTTAGGGCTATTTGAAGTACTGGTTTTACAACTTTGACTTTGAATCACATAACAGATTCTGGAAGTGAAGGCAATCCAAATTTCCGAAAAATTAATGGAGCAGACGGTGTGCTCTGGTCATCAAGAATCTACAATTAAAGGGAATCCCACCCTTCGAAAAATTGCGAAGGCTGCGGACCCGCAAGAAGCGAAACTCGAAACTCAAAGTAGTCAAATTCATTAAACAAAAACTAAAAGGAGAAGAACAATCATGGCAACAAAACCCACGCACGAACAAGCTCAACTTCATCTGCAAGTTTATGAACAGCGCCGCGAGGCCAAGCTGCGCCAGGCGCGCGACTGGTTCTTCAAGAACTACTTTGTGGAAAATTTTGATGACGCCACACGAATCGCGGCCCCCGGAACCGAAAATGGTGCGCTCGCGATGATGGTGCTCAGCTACTGGGAGCAGGCCTGCGCGCTGCTCAACTATGGTCTGCTCCACGAGGATCTATTCTTCGAAACCAGTGGAGAATTCTTCGGTGTCTGGGAGCTCGCGAAAGCGACGGTCCCCCAGGCTAGGCAGCGGTTCAAAATGAATGGCTACCTCGCCCATCTGGAAAAAGCCGCGCAGCGCTACGAAGCCTGGAGTGAAACCCGCTCTCCAGGTCATCTCGCCGCCATGCGAGAGTTCATGAAACAGATGCGTCCCCAGGTTGCGAAAGCAGCTTAGGGCCTGATCCACACCGATAAGGGGTGCCCCATGTCTCGCCGTTTTTGCGAGACATGGGATTACTCCGCGTGGAATCCCACTCGTTGAGTGGCGAAGGCGCGGCACCGGCAGTAGTCGCAGCAATCGGCTGAAATATTTTTTTAATATGTCGACTTCGTGCCTGCCCAATCGTCAATACAGTGGAGGCTAAGTATCACGACTCCTCACGAGGCAGCGAAGCACCGATTTTCCAAATATCAATCAGGAGAGATGTCATGCAATTGAATTCTCATCTTCATTTCAGCGGCCAATGCGAGGAAGCGTTTAAGTTCTACGAAAAAAGCCTCGGCGCAAGATTGATGGCTTGTTTCGTTACGAGGCCGCGCCGGGAACGGAGGGGCAGAACGTGCCTCCCAGCTGGCGCAACAAGGTCATGCATGCTCACATGACCATCGGAGACCAGGTGTTGATGGGCATGGACGCGCCTCCTGAACGCTTCCAGAAGCCTCAAGGTTTCCACGTAAACATCAACGTAAAAGACGTCGCCCAGGGCAAGAAAATCTTCGAAGCCTTGTCGGAACAAGGAAATGTCGTCATGCCTTTCGGGAAAACATTCTGGTCGCCGGGGTTTGCCATGTTCGTAGACCGCTTCGGCACGCCGTGGATGGTCAACGTGGAACAGGCGGCGTAGTGCCTGCCCTTCGCGTCGTGCCAACGGCATATCGAATTCTAGAGAGGACAACATCATGGGCAGGCCTGTCATTCACTGGGAGTTGATGTCGAAGGATCCGGCAAAAGTTGCGGCCTTCTACGAGAAGATCTTCGGCTGGAAAATCCAGCACATGCCGGAGATGAACTACCGACTCGTCGAGACTGGTGGTAGCGGCGGCATAAACGGCGGCATTCTGAAGCCAGAGCGTCCAGAGCCCTGGCCAGGCAACATGACTTTCTACATCGATGTGGATGATCTCTCTGCCTACCGTCAGCGCATCGTTTCGGAGGGAGGAAAGATTCACGTCGAGGAGCAAGAGGTTCCGGGTATGGGTTCGTTCGCGCTCTTCACCGATCCCGAGGGCCGCATGATGGGATTGTGGAAGACTACGAAGAAGTAGTGTTGATGCGAATAATTTGTCATTCCGACGATGAGCGTAGCGAAGAGGAGGAATCTGCTTCTGCGGAAAGCGGCAAAAAAGCAGCTTCCTCGCGCCAAAAAGGAGGCTCTCGGAATGCCAACCTTTTGCACAAGTCTTAATGGCAAGGTCAGTGACGCACTCGATGAGTCTATGTTAGCCGCACATCGAACAGCGCGAGCCAATACTGAAAGGATTGCATGGCGAAGCCGCAGAGGATGAGTCCGATGCCAAAAGCCCCGAGCCGCCGCTCCGGGAGGTTGTCGGCGTAGTACTCGATATAAGGATTCACCGTCGCACCGACGCCGGTAACAACTCCCGTAACGAGTCCGACGCGGAGCGCAAACGACCAGGCATGGTCAATGTGATGTACAAGCACGCTGCAAATCAGGGCTGTCGCCGTGTAGCCGACTGTGCGCACAACAGTGCCCCGGAACTGACGTCGCGTGAGGCGCGGACCGCGATTGGCTACATACTCCATGCCCGGACGCATACCGCGCGAATACGCCAATACTTGGCCAACTGTGATGAGTATGGCAAAGGAGACGGCGAACTGCACCCCAAGCATGCGATAAAGTCCAGCGCCGATGCCCAATCCGCGGATAGCGGAAAATACCGCCTCCCAGAACAGCGAATAGTGGTTCAGGCCACGTGCGGCCCGATTGAACTCAAGGGCAAGGGTGATGCCGGTGGCAATCCCGGAAGTAAGTCCAAAGAAAAGACCGAGACCAATGCTGTATCCGACTCCGAAGACCACCGAGTACGTCACCGCCCGGGTCAGCAGCCGCAGCGGCCCATGCTGGCCGCCCAACAAATCGTATGCAAGATACAAACTTCCGAGCACGTCAAGACACGTGCCCGTGATGCTGATAGCGGCGACGGTGTGATGGTCCATGCAGGTGAGTATTGTAGAGGGAATGCTCGGATGATTGGGATAAGTGTGCGACCTGTAGAAGGCCATCGGCTTCAGCCGTGCGATTTAGCGGCTGAACATTTCGAGCAGGAGATGAAGCGGAGCGCGGCGAGAGCCGCAAGGCGGCGAAAGATTGCAGCCCAGGGTGAGGTGAGCGAGCCCCGCAGGGGCGAAAGAGACCTAATCCCAAATGTAACGTTCGTCGTAGGCGACGTTATTCTTCTTCAGGAACGCCATAAACTCCTCCTGAAAAGAATGCTTCTTATGTGACGGATGTCACAGTGCGCATGTGACGATTGAACGTGAAGTGAAACCAGAAGCCGCAAAGCGGCGAACGATTGCAGCCCAGGGGTGTTAGCCCTGGTGAGAAGAAAACAGAAGAAGTCCCGCAGGAGCTTCAGCAAAAGGAAATGTCGGTATTGCTGTTCGGCGATCGCATCGAGAAGAAGCTTTAAGGAGTTCTCGCCCGTCCCCGAACGGATCATATGGCAACAAGGCAAATTTCAACGAAACTTAGGAGGGAATAACTCCATGTCCACAGTTCGCGTTCTAGCAGGTACACACAAAGGCGCATTCATCCTAACTTCAGACGGCAAGCGCCAAAAATGGGACGTCAGCGGCCCGCACTTTGCCGGCTGGGAGATGTATCACCTCAAGGGATCGCCTGCTGATCCCAATCGTATCTACGCCTCGCAGACCAGCGATTGGTTTGGCCAGATCATCCAGCGCTCCGATGATGGCGGCAAAACCTGGCATCAGCCCGGAACTCCCCCTGGGCAACCGCCTGAACCCGGTCCTCCCAAGTCCGCGAGCAACAAGTTCGCCTACGACGCGGCTGCTGCGCCGCTCACCACGCATCAGTGGTACGACGGCACGCAGCATCCCTGGGAGTTCAAGCGGGTGTGGCATCTGGAGCCGTCGCTCACTGATCCCGACACGGTATACGCCGGCGTGGAAGACGCAGCCATCTTCCGCTCGACCGACGGCGGCGAGAACTGGCAGGAACTCCCAGGCCTGCGCGGCCACGGCACCGGCCCCAAGTGGCAGCCGGGTGCGGGCGGTCTGTGCCTGCACACGATTATTCTTGATCCCAGCAATACGCAGCGGATTTGGATCGCCATCTCGGCCGCAGGCGCATTCCGCACCGATGACGGCGGCAAATCGTGGAAACCGATCAACCGCGGCCTGCGTTCGCAATACATCCCCGACCCGAACGCCGAAATCGGCCACTGCGTTCACCACATCGCTATGAATCCGTCACGCCCGGGCGTGCTCTTCATGCAGAAGCACTGGGACGTGCTGCGCTCCGACGATGCCGGCGACAACTGGAAAGAAGTCAGCGGCAACCTGCCTACCGACTTCGGTTTCGCGATTGACGTTCATGCGCATGAGCCGGAGACGATTTATGTCGTTCCCATCAAGAGCGACTCCGAACACTTCGTGCACGAAGGCAAGCTGCGGGTTTTCCGCAGCCGCAGCGGAGGCAACGAGTGGGAGCCGTTGACGAAAGGCTTGCCGCAAAAAGACTGCTACGTAAACGTGCTGCGCGACGCCATGGCCGTGGACTCCTTAGATAAATGCGGAATTTATTTCGGGACCACCGGCGGCCAGGTGTACGCCTCCGCCGATGCGGGCGATAGCTGGAATCCGATTGTGCGCGATCTGCCGGCCGTGCTTAGTGTGGAGGTGCAGACGCTGGGGTGAGTGGTCGTGATTGCTCTCGAGCATAACATTCTCGCGACTGTGCAACGGGACGGTTTTGTTGTCCAGAGGATACATCTGCCCGATTTGTCAACCGTTGAGGTCGCGCGTCGTCTAGGCACAATTGTCGATATCGAAACAATCCTTCCGACAAGTGGAATCCCCACTGTACAGTCTTTGAGACCGCGAGAGATAAGTGAGGTTGGGAAGAATCAATACAGTGGGAACTATGGCGTTGATCTCTTTCCGCTCCACACAGACCTCGCTCATTGGATACTCCCGCCTCATTACCTTCTTCTGCGATGTCTGGTCGGAACGGAAGATGTTTTCACCAATTTACTCTCTTGCGCGGACGTAGTCGGTGTAGTCGGGGCGGCTGTACTGCAGAAGGCCGTGCTCAGAGCCCGAAAGCGCCGCTATGGGAGCTCGGGTTTGGTTCGTGCAATGTCTTCTCATTGCGACAAGCAGATATTTCGTTGGGATCCGATTTTCCTTGAGCCCCTCAACAGGCACGCGTTGGCCCTTAAGCGTGCAATGTCTGACTCTGCATGGAAGGAGGCAATGATCAGGATACAGCTCCAAGAACCAGGAGATATACTCCTTATCGATAACTGGCGGATACTTCATGGACGAAGCCAAGTTCCTGCTCGGGGCATAACTCGGCACATCGAGCGTGTCTATTTATCTGAGGTGTTCAGTGACTGCTAAACCGACCCAGCACGCGTGGTCCTCGGAGGCCCTCTTTAGCAAAGCTCTTCTTTACGTCGAAGAAATGGAGCGATATACCGCCGACGATTGGCAGTTTGGCCTCTGGGCGAGCCTGAGCCTAGAATTGATTGCCCGGGCTTCGCTCTCCCACATTTCCCCAACACTGTTAGCGAGCCGCAAGGATTGGCGTAACGTCCATCACGCCCTAGGTCGTCCGCCGACCTCGTTGGGATTTACGCCTGTTTCAGTGGCTACCAACGAAGTAATGTCGATTTTGAAGGAAATCGTACCGGGCTTCACTAACGAGCTCTTTGAGTCATGCATAAAGCACTCCGTGCGTCGAAACGCCGAGCTTCATACTGGTGAAGAAGCGTTTGCCGGGCTTGGCACATCCTCGTGGCTTCCTCAGTACTACGCGAGCTGCAAAGTGCTACTCGAATCCATGGGCAAAGCGCTCGGTGATCTATTCGACAATTCAAAGGCCGCCGAGGATCTCGTAGCTTCTCTCCAAGATACGGCCGCAAAGGCAGTAGAGCAGGATATCGAAAAACACAAGAAGGTTTGGGAAAACAAAGGCCCAGCAGAGAAGGAAGCGTCGCTCGCCCAAGCGATCTCTTGGGCGAGCCGACATGCAGGCCATCGCACAAAATGCCCTGCATGCAGTAGTCCATCGCTGATTCATGGATCTAGTCATGGTGATGTTTCAACGGAGGTTGGTGACGAAGTAGTTGTCCAGAAGCAGAGAATGCTGCCATCTTCCTTTGAATGCATCGCATGCAATCTGCGAATCTCAGGTTTGTCTAAACTGACCGCGTGTGGACTCGGTGATGCGTTTACAGCGAGCTCCCGGTTTTCGGTAGCTGAATTCTTTGGACTCCACACTGATGAGGAACTCGAAGAGGCTAGAGCGGAAGGAGCCGAACCGCCCTTTGAAGATGACTTCAATGAGTACTGACTGCAGGTTAACGATGTAGCGCGAACGGCCCGTTATGGCACGGCCTTGAGCGATGGGACATTACAGCCCAATCGTAAGCCCCCGTAAGTTTCGAGACGAGTGAATCCAGTAGGGATGACAGAACAAGATCCAAAGGCCGCCCGGCTTCTGGTATACTGTTCGACCAAACGAGCCAAAGTTCCACGGTTTCACAGGTAATTCTACCGTCGAGGTAATATTTATGCCTGATGAGCCCACCCAGCCAGAAGTCCGAATTTTCAATGCGAGTGCACTCCTCGAGATTTCACCCAACTTTGAAAATCATCGAGCAGCGCGTGAACAGGTCTGGTACGGATACTCAGACGGAGACTACTGGGGGGCGATTCCTTTTGTTTCAGAACTTTTCAGAGGCCAAAACAAACGATACCAACCCATGTTGCCCTCGATTGTGCGTGGGCTTGCTACTAATACTGGTGGTGCCTTATGGGAAAGATCCACTCGGGACCAGGCAAAAGTTATTCTTAGGCTGGCACAATCGTGGTGGTTCGCACGCGAACTAGACTATCATCCGATAACATCTCACGCCGACTCACAGAAACTTAAACTTGATCGGATTGCTCTTGCGCAACACTACGGAATTCCGACAGGCTACCTTGATTTAACGGACGATTTTAACGTAGGCGCATTTTTTGCGACTTGCCACGAAACTCGCAATGGTTGGGAGCCGCTAGAAGAAGGCGTCGGGATTATCTATCGCGTGGAGCTAAAGGGTCTTGAGAATCCGTTCGGTAGGTACGAACCTCTTGGACCACAGCTATTGCCAAGGCCGAGCGAACAATGTGCGTGGACCGCAGAGCTCCCGATTATCCATTCATTTGACGGCTGGCCAGGCGTCATGATGATGCAATTCAATCAGCAGAGATCGGTCGGGGAGCACTTTCTTTCCAAATTTGATGGCGGCAGAGCATTGTTTCCCTTCGATCCGTTGGCTGAGGTTGCCGATGAAATTATGGGTTGCCATGAAATTCCAACTATTCTTATCGACCGCGCAATCGAATCTTTCGCTAGTGACCCATTAGGCATTCGTCCGGATCAGATTGGTGAAATAAGACAGCAATTGTCGCAAACGATAACTATGGTCGATTACCGAAGGCTTCTAACGGAAGAACGCGTTTCCGCTCTTCTCGCGGACTTTGAATGGCGGAAGAAGATGCTGTCGAACGTAAAGGTTAAGTGGCGCCTAGTTCGAGCCGAACCTGTATCAGTAGAGGAAAACGCGAACGCGGGAGGTTCATCAAAGGCACCTGACACTCTAAAGGGTCCAGCCGCATGATTTTTCGCCCCTGCGGGGCTTTGATATTTCCTAATGCTAACCCAGGGCTTACGCCGCTGGGCTGCACTCATTCGCCCATTGCGGCTATGATGTCTGTGCGGGAATGTTCTGCACGACAAAGAGATTTCCGTTATCCACAATGATCCGCGTCATCTTCCCCTCCCACCTCCGAAACCTGGCGCGCCTCGGCAGCGACGTGACGCTCGAAGTCGTCGATCTGGAAACCAGGCTGTTCGCGGGCATTGCCTTCCATGAGCTGAAAGATATACAATAACAATGTAGATCAATTGGGATCGGGGGCATTATGCAGGTCTCAAAGTGGGGTAACAGCCTGGCGGTGCGGCTGCCATCGGAGGTTGTGGAGGCGCTCAAATTAAAAGAGGGCGACCAAATCGAAATTAGGATCGCCAGCACGCGGGAATTTGAAGTGCGCCGCGATCCCGCCCGCCAGCGCGCCCTCGACCGCTTACGCCGGCTGCGTCGTCCCTTGCCGGCTGGGTTTGTATTCGACCGGGCAGAGGCGAATGCCCGCTAAGAATAAAGATTTCCTCGATACAAACGTGTTGATCTACGCGGTGGCGAAGAACGATCCCCGCGCGTCCAAAGCGGAGGCGCTGCTCGCAAGCGGCGGCATTGTAAGCGTTCAATCATTGAACGAATTTGCCGCGGTGGCTCGACGCAAGCTCAAGATGTCCTGGAAAGAAATCACAGAGTTCCTGGATCTGATTTGCATTCTGTGCCCCGACCCTGTTCCAATCTCCCTCGATACGCACAAAGCGGCTCTGGCCATTGCAGAAAAGTATGGATATAGCATCTACGATGCGCTGGTCGCTTCGGCCGCACTGGAGGCTGGGTCTAAAACGCTTTATTCCGAAGATTTGCAGGACGGGCAGATAATCAATCGGCAACTAACGATTCGGAATCCGTTTCGGTGACGGTTAATCTTTCGGCCCTGCGGGTCGTTTTATATATTCCCGACGCTAACCCCCGGGCTGGAGTTTATACAGAGCGAAGTCGAAGGACCGTTGGGCTGCATTCTGTCACCCTTCGCGGTTAAGTCCTGACTGAACTATCTTCCACATCATGGCGTCTTACATGATTCGCAGCGCTCTCCCCTTCCCTCCGAACGCTCCGCACGCCGGCGGACGAATCTAATAGCAACGCGTGGTACCATTTTTCCGTGCCCGTTACCGATACAACTCCCGCGGCGCAAGCGGTCCAACTCGAAATTCAACGATCCATGTCCGGAGAGCAGCGGCTCCTTCTCGCTTTCGAAATGAGCCTATTCGCACGCGAGCTGAGCCGGGAGCGAATTCGCCGGGACCACCCCGAGTGGCCCGAAACGCAGATTGCCCGAGAACTGCTGCGATTGGCATTTTTTCTTGCGCCCCTGCCCGACTTGCAATGAGCTTCCAGCGAGTGTTACAGAAGATCACTACGGCACTCGACCAAGCCGGGGTGGCTTACATGCTCACCGGGTCGTTTGCCAGCGCCTACCACGGTTCTCCGCGTTCCACCCAGGATATTGATTTGGTTATCGCGGCGACTCCCGCGCAGTTGCGAACATTCGTAGGAAGCCTGCCAAGCGAGGAATATTATGCGGATTTGGAGCCGGCGCTGGAAGCATTAAAGCGGGAATCCACATTCAACGTGATCGATCTTGAATCTGGTTGGAAGATTGATCTGATCATCCGCAAGAGCCGCGCGTTCAGCCAGGAAGAGTTCGGACGCCGTCAAAAGGCGCACGTGCAAGAGGTGTCTCTTTTTGTCGCGAGTGCGGAAGATGTGGTGCTTGCCAAGCTCGAATGGGCCAAACTGGCGCACTCGCAGCGGCAGATTGAGGATGCGGTGGGAATCATGAAAATCCGGCGCGATTCGCTGGACCGCCTTTATTTGGAAAAATGGATTAGCCAGCTGGAACTGACGAAAGAATGGAATGCAGCGCTGCGCCTTGCCGAACTCTAGGTTGAAAGTAAAATAGAGTACGTCATGATCCGCATCATCCTCCCCTTCCATCTCCGAAACCTGGCTCACGTCGGCAGCGAGGTGACGCTCGAAGTCACCGATCTGAAACCAGGCCCGGCCACGCAGCGATCGGTGCTGGACGCCCTCGAGGCCCGCTATCCCATGCTGCGGGGCGCCATCCGCGAGCACGACACCCAACAGCGCCGCCCCTTCCTCCGATTCTTCGCCTGCGAAGAAGACCTCTCCCACGAACCGCCCGACGCGCCCCTGCCGGATGCTGTCGCCTCAGGGAAGGAGCCGTTCATCATTATCGGCGCGATTGCTGGCGGATAGGCTGCAGAATGGCGGACTAAGCAGTTTTTCTTCGACCAAGGAGATTCCGATCATGAAGAGAGGTGCAACGCCCGCGAACACTGACGCCTACCTCGCCGCGGTCCCAAAAGACGCGCGCGACGCTCTCGAGAAGCTGCGCAAAATCATCCGCGCCGCCGCCCCCAAAGCCACCGAGACGATCAGCTACCAGATTCCTACCTACAAATATCACGGAATGCTCGTATCCTTCGCTGCGTTCAAAGACCACTGCAGCTTCTTCCCCGGCGCTGCCGTCATCAAGGCTTACCAGAGCAAACTCAAGCCCTACAGCACTTCCAAGGGGACCATCCGCTTTCCAGCCGACAAGCCGCTTCCCGCCGCGCTGGTGAAGAAACTGGTGAAGGCCCGGATGAAGGAGAACGAAGCACGAGTCCGTTCGAAGGCGAAGTGATCTCTGCCGTCGCCCCCGCTGAGCAGTGCCCTAGCGCTCGCCCGGTTGGTCAATCCAGTTGCGCTCACGGCTGTTTCTCCTTTTCCCCAGAACTGGGATCAGGCGTTCATCCGACTCAGATCGGTCCCTGATAGCGGCGCAGGCGCACGGCTGCGGCGAGGAATGCCGCGAAGACGGCCAGACCGATCCACAGACCGGGGCTGATCAGAAATTTACCCAAAGTGAGTAATGTCATCTCCTGCATCACGCTACTCTGCGCTGGGTAGGCGATGGCTTCCGGGCCGCCGCTGAAGCGGGACTGCAGCATGGCGGCGAAATGCGAAGTGTTGAAGGCAATCTTCTCGACGACGCCGATCGCAAGCAGCGGTAAGCCAGCCCATAGAAATGCAGCCCGCCGCGCCCAGGCTGAAACCAGCAGCAGCCAGCCGTAGATTGGCGCATAGTAGAGCCCATGCATGGCGAGAAGGTGGTAGAGCAGCATCAGTGACATCCGGAACAACGGCAAATGTGTCCACAGCGTCCCGAGACTCAGACCGCTACCGAGAAGTACTGCGCTGCTCAGCAGCAACATGATCCACTGCGTGACAACAGTGACCGCGAAGGTGAGCAGCGGGAGAACCACGAGCGGGATGCTCGCCTTCGAGAGTACTGTGGTGAGATCGGAGACCGGCAGCGACTTCCAGAACAGAATGCTGCGATCGCGACGTTCGCCGTGCAGCGCGTCGAGACAGTAGAACACCGCGACGATAAGATAGGTCGCCATCAGCAGAAGCGCCGCGAAGTTGTACGGCTGCTCGATGAACTCTTGCTGATGCAACGGGTGGGACGCCAACGCAGCACGCATCTTGCCCGGCAGATGAATCGTGCTGATCATGAAGCCGAACAGAATCAGGGCGGCGACGGCAAGCGGCGCAATGTAGATCGAACGGTTCTCCCACAATTCGCGTCGCACCGACCAGTACATGGGACGAGTCGCCGAGAGCACTGCGGGCGTGACGACCTGTGATTCGTCTATCTGCGAGTCGCGGGAAGACTCGGGCATGGCGTTCGACTGAGTATTCATCGTATTCACCTGGCCGCTCCTTGTGTCACGCTGGCGTGATTACCCATTACCGCAACGAACAGGTCGGCAATGCTGGGCGTGCGCACTTCGCCGAGCGCTGTCAGGCGCTGACGATCAGCGCCATCGAAGAGCAGCACGCTGCCGCCGATCACCTGGCGCTCATGCATCGGCTTCAGCGCCCGTGCTGCGGCGACCTGCTCGGGACGCACCATCACTTCCAGATAGCGCGACTCCACTTCTTCCATGCTGCGATCGAAGACAATGCGGCCGCGGTCGATGAACATGAGATCGGTGAGCACGTGCTGCACCTCTTCCACCTGGTGGGTCGCCACCACGATGGTGCGGTTGCGATCAAAGTAGTCGTTGAGCAGAGAATCGTAGAACTGCTTGCGATACAGGATGTCGAGGCCAAGCGTCGGCTCGTCCAGCACCAGCAGGCGCGCGTCGATGGCCATCACAACGGCAAGGTGCAGTTGTGTCACCATGCCCTTTGACAATTCCCTGACCCTGCTCGTGAGCCGGATGGTGGTCTTCGCCAAAAAACCTTCTGCCTTCGCACGATCGAATCGTGGATGCACGCCGGCGACGTAGTCGAGCAGCTGCGAAACCATTATCCAGCGCGGCAGCACGGCCACGTCGGCAATGAAGGAGACATCCCGCATCAGCAGATCGCGCTCCATCCAGGGGTCGCGTCCGAGCACCCTCAATTCTCCCTGATACGGCGTGAGTCCGAGGATCGCGTTCAGCGCGGTGGTTTTGCCGGCACCGTTTGGACCGATGAGGCCCAGGATGCGGCCCTCTTCAACACGCAAATTGACGCCGTCCAGCGCGATGATTGTGCCGAACGTCTTGTGGAGGCCGCGAGCTTCTATGCATGCCATAGGTTGAAATGTCATTCTGAGCAAGCGTCCTTTGCGCAGCGAGGAATCTGAGCGAGCCGCGCGTAGCGTCCTGAGCCTGCCCTGAGCAAGCGAAGCGCGTCGAAGGGCGCTCTTCGCGGCGCGATAATCGCGCGCTGGGCTCGCTTCCTTTCAAACTCAGTCACTATCAGCCTTCTTTGTAGCTTTCGACGACGACCGATGGTTTGCCCCATCCAGGAGTTCTTCCGCCTTCAGTCCGAGCCGCTGAATGGTTGCGTGGATCCTGGGCCATTCTTCGACAAGGAATTTCTGGCGTTCCCCGCGTAGCAGCAGATTGCGCGCGCCGTCCTTGACGAACATGCCGAGGCCCCGCCTCTTCTCGACAAGCTCCTCGTTCACCAGTTCTTGATAACCCTTCAGGACGGTAAGTGGATTGACCCGATATTCCGCCGCGACATTACGCACAGACGGCAGCGGATCGCCTTCCTTGAGGACTCCGTCGAGGATCATCGCGACCACACGATCGCGAAGTTGGCGGTAAATCGGTTGATTATCATTCCACTCACGGTCCATTTTGTATTCCAGACAACTCTGTTCAGAAAGCTATAGGCGATTCGCTCGACTCGACCAATGCACCGCGTGGATTCATCGCAAGGCATGGCGGCCGGAGCAGTGTCATTTGATGCCCATCAACCAGAGCACTTCATGGATCTGCCTGGTCGCCGTCGTTATGAACTCTAGGGATTTGTTGCGATAATCGGAGCCAACGAGTTTAAAGACGACGCCCTGCATGTTTGCAGTGGCGGAGTTCTGCCCGAGCAGCACGCGGTCGCCATCGCGGTGGATCATCGTAACCCCGTCTCTATTGCTGCATTTGATTGCACTCATCAGGGCAGGGTCACGGAGGGTGAGGCGATTGCAAACCTGTACGGCATAGCGACCACAGACCTTACCTGTCCACGATTTGAGTTTTTCGAAGGCGGCGGCAGCGTCCGATGCGAAGCTCGAGGCGATCAGAATTGATAGGAGGGAGACTGCAAGACGCGATTTCATGATCCATCCTTTTCTCTTTCTCGATGCAGTTCCTTGGCTGGGCTCAAACTTTTCTCCAGTATGCCGCCTGCGGGCTCGTTCTTAGCCTTTCCTGAGTGACGGAAGAGCAAAGTTGCCGAACGGGCCCGCATAGCGCCGTCACTGTGCCCGCTTCAGGTCTATATGCGCATGCATGGGTTTGTCCCCTGGCATCATATAGGTCCAGTCCTCGGTGTGGTGGTCGGCGTCGATGACAGTGAACACGGCATGCTGCATGTGTCCGTATTGCAGGCTCCCGGCGACATCGAGAAAATCGAATTCTACCGTTTTCCCGTCCGGTGAGGTTCTGGCGGCCATGCGCGGCCGGTTGCCGGCGTCGCAATAGTGCGTCAGCAGCAAGCGGCCCTCGTCCAGGTAGAACATGGTGACGGGATGGTCGTGGCGAGTCGGATCATCCTGCGTTCCCACTTCCGCCATTTCATGCACCAGCGCGTTCCCCCTGGATGTCACGCGCATCGTGATCTGCGTGGGCTTGCTGGTGTCCATATCGGCTTGCGGAGGGTCTACGGCAAACCGGCCTTGCCAGGTACCAGCGAGGGTTTTCAATTGGGTGAAAGACTTTTCCGCGTCAGACTGCGCGGGTTTGTTGACGGACTTTTGCGCGTCGGACTTTTGTGCGTCAGACTGGGCAAAAGCCACGGTGGTGAGCGACATCAGAACAACGGGCAGCATAAAACGAAGTGATTTCATGTTTCATCCTCCTTCAGAGCTCATTTTTTTGGGGGCCAAGGTTATGCGCTGGGCGTACTCGTTTGCGAGCGACCAGCTTTACCGCATCTCTGCTGCATTGCTGTTATAGTTGACTATAACAGTATTCGACATGTCAAGCCTTTTCTTTGTTTTCCTTACCTCAAAGGCGGTGGGGAACAGCGCGATGGACCACAAGGACTTAATTCTTGCGGCGTCGTGGCAGCCTCGCTTCAGAGTCCAAGGCCCCCGTTCGTCCCAGTGAAGCGAAGAAGGATTAACCGCCGCCGGCGGGCATTTCATTCCCACCACCCCGTCGCAACTCAAAAGTAATTCCGATGGAATAAAACCTGGCGGGCCCTGGTTTATGCAGGTGTAACACGTCCTGGCAGGCGACGCGAGCCGGAATCCAACTTGACCCTGTAGCGGTTTGCGTCGCCTGTATCCATCGGATGTGGCGGAATACATTCTCTGAACCGGAGGGAACTTTAATGTCGAAAAAAAAACTGTTCGATCCGAATCCGAGCGGCTTCATCGAGCACGACCATAATAATGACGGAATCGACCGCCGAGGTTTTCTCAAGTGCATGGCCTGGGCCGGCACGGGCGCGCTCTGCGTGATTCAGGGTGGCGTGCTGAAGTCCTACGCTCTGGGATCGCAAATGGGCTCAGGGATGAAGTCACACAAACGGGGCGAGTTCAGCTTCGTGCAGATCAGTGACAGCCACATGGGATTCAATAAGCCGGCCAATCCCGACGTGATCGCGACACTGAAGGCTGCCGTGGACAAGATTAATGCTCTTCCCGAACAGCCCGAGTTCCTTTTGCACACCGGCGACATCAGCCATCTCTCGAAACCCGAGGAGTTCGACAATGTCGACCAGATCCTCAAAGCCACCAACAAAGAGATTTTATTCGTGCCGGGAGAGCACGACGTTCTCAACGATGAGGGGGCCATGTTCCGCGAGCGCTATGCAAAGAATTCCAAAGGACAGGGCTGGTATAGCTTCGACAAAAACGGAGTCCACTTTGTCGGCCTAGTGAATGTGATGAACCTCAAGGCGGGCGGCCTGGGCACGCTTGGACCGGAACAACTCGAATGGCTTGAGGGTGACGTGAAGCACCTGAAGCACAGCACGCCGATCGTGGTTTTCGCTCACATCCCGCTCTGGACGGTTTATCCGCAATGGGGATGGGGTACTGACGACAGTGCGCAGGCTTTGTCATATCTGAAGAAGTTTGGCTCCGTCACAGTCCTGAACGGACACATTCACCAGACTATGCAGAAAGTCGAAGGCAATGTGACCTTCCACACTGCGTTTTCGACCGCCTTCCCTCAACCCGCGCCTGGAGCAGCCGAAGGCCCGGGCCCGATGAAGGTGCCTGCGGAACAACTACGCAGCGTTCTTGGCATCACCGATGTCAACTACGTGCAACGACGGCATGCGTTGGCTCTTGTGGACTCATCGCTCGGCTGAGGAGTTGAGTCCAAACCTGTTCCATTACTAAATCACAAGGAGAATTCAAATGATGAGGAGAAAACTGTTCTTTAGAAGCTTGGCGGCTGCACTTCCATTCGCTCTCGCAGCTGTTTTGATTATGCATCCGACACGAGCAAGGAGCGAGGACGCCAAGTCAGCGCCAACCGAAGTGAGAGTGGACAACTTCACCTTTGGCCCGGACACCCTCACTGTGCCGGTGAACAGCACAGTGACCTGGACCAATAAGGACGATGTGCCCCACGTTATTGCCAGTAATGACGGAGTGTTCAAGTCAAAGGCCCTGGATACAGACGACAAGTATTCCTACACCTTCAGCAAGGCAGGCACGTACTCGTACTACTGCAGTATTCACCCTAAGATGGTCGGGAAGATCGTTGTTCAGTGACCGACGTTCACTGACTTGGACAGGTGCAGATATGGTTAACCCTTTCGATCTTCGAATGATTCTGCTAGCAAAGCACGCGCAGCATGTTGTGCTCATCCACTTTCCGATCGCACTGTTTATGACCGGAGTTGGATTGGATCTGTTATCGCGAGGAAAACGCAATTCGCAGCTTGCAAGCGCCGCATATCTGAACCTTTCCATTGCTGCAGCGACGGTACTTCCTGCAGTCCTGACGGGTCTGTTGGCCTGGCAGTTCGCTCTTGAGGGCAAAAGGCTCAAAGGTCTGCTGCTATTGCACGTCATTGCAGCCTCAATTGCCGCGGTTTTGGTGATTGCGTCTTGGTGGATGCACTGGCGGACGCGCAAAGCCGAACCGCCATTGCTTCCAAGTTATCGCATTCCAGTCGAACTACTCGGAGTAGCCGTCATTGCGCTTACCGCTCATCTCGGCGGATTTCTAAGTGGGGTCAATCCATGAGCCATGGCCGATCACCTCAACGGAGTTCACGCGGGACACCCAGTAATACGGCGCAGTGCGGGGCCGTCTGCATTCGAGTTAGAAGCAATTTCAAATGCACATCTTACGAAGCTTTGACCGGATCCTGACATGAATATGACACCTAACAAGAAACGTTCACCTACAGTGCACTCAGTGAATTCGGTCTCCGATTCCCAAATCCTAATCAGCAAAAGGAAGCAAACCTAATATGAAGATCAAAAAACTCATAGATCACACAACGTCGAATTCAAACCAACCTGCCAGCGAAGATGTGTCTTTCCCTGAGAAGAAATCTTTCAACCGACGTTCATTTCTGAAGAACAGCGTGGTTGCCGGAGCCGCAGTAACGGCAGGCGCTACGATTTTGGAGAACATACCATTAGCCTTGGCCGAGCCGGGTAACGGCCACCTGACGCGCGGCGATGCGGCTATCCTGCGCTGGCTGGCGGCAGCAGAAATCATTGAATCCGACCTCTGGCTGCAGTACACGGAACTCGCTGGAACCCAGGACAACGAAGTGTCTGCCATAGCAAGTCAGCAGATTCCTGGATATCCCTCAACCCCTACAGGCGGCAGCGCGCCGTACACAAGCGCCAGCTTGATGGCGACATGGCGCAGTACATTCACGACAATACTGAAGATGAAATAACAGACGAAACTTTCATCAACGCATTCCTAGTTTCAAAAGGTGCAGACCCTGTGGGCCTCGACCAGTTCCGCACATTATCGAGCAGTAAGGCGACGGGCGCGAACCAGATCGGGCGGCTTACCGCTCTGACTCAGTTAACGGTCGACACGACGTGGTGGATGCGGTATCGGAGCCGCACTGGCAATCCGGATCTTGGTGACACATTCGCGCCAGCGGTTCCGAGTCTGATCGTTGGGACGCATCCAGGAATTCCGCGTACTGATGACGATTTGAACGATCCGAATTTCCTCCAGGCGATTGCTAACACGGCAGGCTTTCACTTCGCCAATATCGAAGTAGGTGGAGCGAGCATGTACCCCGGATTGGCGCAGAGAGTTTCCAGCGTTGAGGTTTTGCGCATTCTGCTCAGCATTGGCGGAACGGAAATCGCACACTTCCAAACCTGGCACGACAAGGCCGGCAATGCGGTCCCGCTGATGGATGTGAAGGACCCAGTGACCGGTTTCAGCGTGACTTTCCCCGACCTGACCAAGGATTCGGTCCGTGAGGACTTGAAGTCAAACCTGATCATGCCGGAGCCGACTGCATTCCTCAGCCGGAAACTACCAGTATGTTCGATCATTCGGCCAACCGCCACCAAGCACGCTGCCGCGGTCGCGCTCCAAGGCTTCATTAATATGAACGTTTTCGTCGGCCAGTCGCAGGCGTTTTTTGGCTTCGTGACTAAGCTTGCGCAAGAGGCCGATGACGCGAGGCGTGGAACTAGCTAGATCCTTAGCTGCGTTGGTCTTTCGCTGGTGGACTATGAAGACGACCTTCGGATGGAGGAGTTTGCATGTTACTGACAGCAGGATGGAGCTGGTTGATTGTGTTGTATTCGTTGCCAGTCACAGGATTTCTCGGGACCGGCGCCACCTTCGAGGCCGATGCCAACCTCGTCGTGCAGCTGGTGATGGCAGCGGCACTTGTCGCAGGCGCTTTTCTTGCAAAGCAAAAACGTTACAGGGCCCACGGCATTTGCCAAACGACGGTGCTGCTCCTGAACTTGTGGATGATCGGACTGGTGATGTGGCCCACGTTTCGGCGGCAAGTGAATCCAACATTCCCCAAGGCCCTTCATAGGTCGTATTACGCTGCGCCTATAGCTCATGCGGCTCTGGGAATGGCGGCTGAGTTCCTGGGACTTTACATCGTTCTCGTGGCAGGCACCAATGTTCTTCCGGTGTGGCTCCGCTTCAGAAACTGGAAGCTATGGATGCGAGCGGAATTTGTGCTGTGGTTAGTTGTTGTGATTAGCGGCATAGGGACTTACTACGCTTGGTATATCGGGCCCTTCCGCTAGTATGTGAGGCTTGAAATGCCGGGATTGATGGTGTCTCTCCCTGCATCACTAGCGGGTGCTGTGGTGGAAGCGGTGAGTCACAGCACCTGCATTTTTCCGTGACTTGACGTCTTCTCATCGCAGTTCAAGGAGGACCTATGTTTGAAGGATTGTTTCAACCTATGCATCTACTGGTTATTTTCGGAATTGCGCTGCTGGTATTCGGCCCCAAGAAGCTTCCCGAACTTGGCAAAGGAATCGGAGAGGGTATCCGCGGCTTCAAGGCGGCCATGAAAGTCGAGGAAGAGAAGTCGGCTACCGCAATAGCTGCTAATGCCCCGGCCGATCAGGGCCAAACCAAGGAGTAAATTGCGGGGTTCGGCGCAGAGATAGTTCATGATCGTTCTCGGAGCGCTCTTACTGGGGCCAAAGGTGATTGCGCTGGAAGTGCTCAGGCGATTGTAGGGGATGCGCCAACTCAGCGGCGAGGCTTATCACAAACGTGAGCGGCGTTGTGGTTAGAAAAAAGCCGCCGGGAACTTCCGGCGGCTTGTCTGTTCTGACTGAGTCAGAACAGTGCTTAGTACGCCCAACCGCGCGTGCCGCGGAAGTTGCCCTGGTAGCCTGCCTGATAGCCCCGCAGGTACTGGTCCTGGTATGCGTACTTGTCCCCATACGAGCGGTTATAGCCACGATCAGAGTGATTGCCATTGCGCGGATTCGGATTGAAAGGTTTGTTCTGGGCTACATCCCTGCGAGCCTGGTTTGAGCCATCCTGGTAGCCGATGTTGTACCCGCCGCCGCCGTACCCACCACGGCTATAGACTCCGCCGGGGTAGCCGTAGCCACCAGTCGGATACCCATACCATCCACCGCCACGGTTGTAATAGCCATCGTCGGCGTCGTGATCATTTTGGCGCCGATGCCACCATCCCCCATTGTTGTAATAACCGTCATCCCGATCATGATCATTGTTGCGACGGTGCCACCATCCGCGATTGTAGCCATCGTCACGGTCGTGGTCTCCGTCGCCACGCCAGCGGCGATCATGATCGCGGTCACGATCCCGGTCGCGGTCGTGATGCCGGTCGCGACGGTTGTTATCGTCATCATCGTGATCGCGAGCCAGCGCCAGGCCGCTGAAGGCCAGCGTCATTGCCAATGCCAATGCTGCCATCCTGAATTTCTTCATAATTCCTCCTACCGGGTTACCTGGCTTGGAGGCCTTCACCCCGCCCTCCCTGTCGCTGCCTGTCCCGGTCTACTGAAACTGTGATGCTAGAGAAAACACGATTTGATGCCCTAAGTTTCGCGGAACCCATTTATTTTCTGAAACTTAAGCGAACCTTAAATGCTGGACCGGGCGGGGTCGACGTCGAGTGTTAGACTGGCGCACTTAAGTGCCGGAGAGAGCTATGGATATTGGGACAGTGGGCGTCATGGGCGCTGGAACCATGGGTAACGGTATCGCCCATGTATTTGCCCGCAGCGGCTACTCCGTGACTCTGTGCGATGTGGAACAGAAGTTCCTCGACCGGGCGGTTGAGACGATCGCAAACAATCTGGAACGCGAGGTCGCGAAAAATAAAATCACGGCTGCGGACAAGACCGCTGCGCTGGCAAGAATCGTGACGACAGTCCAGCAAGTCAGACTTGCTGAGTGCGATTTCGTCGTCGAGGCGGCCACGGAGAAATTTGAAATAAAAGCTGAACTGTTTCGCGATCTCGACCGCATCTGCCGCCCAGAGGTAATTCTGGCCTCGAATACTTCTTCGATTTCGATCACCAGGCTTGCGTCGTTGACAAAGCGGCCGGACAAAGTGATTGGTATGCATTTTTTCAATCCGGTGCCGGTCATGAAGCTGGTCGAAGTGATTCGTGGGTTCGCGACTTCCGATGAAACGTTTCAAACAGTTCGTGATCTTGCAGTGAAGCTCGAGAAATCGCCGGTTGAAGTGAACGATGCCCCCGGGTTTGTTTCCAATCGCGTGCTGATGCCACTGCTTAACGAGGCCATGTATACAGTCATGGAAGGCGTGGCCACAGCCGAGGCGGTGGATGAAGTATTCAAGCTGGGTATGGCGCATCCCATGGGGCCGCTGACGTTGGCGGACTTTATTGGGCTCGATGTGTGCCTCGACATCATGCGCGTGCTACACGCTGGACTCGGAGATCCGAAGTATCGGCCCTGTCCGTTGTTGATAAAGATGGTAGATGCGGGATGGCTGGGAAGAAAGAGCGGGAGGGGTTTCTTTAAATACTCAGGGAGTTGATTGTGGGTGAGAATGCTTTGCCCTCCTCGGCACACGCTAGTAGCTTGATTGTTGTTGTGCTGACTTGCGGAGCTCTTCCGCCGATCCGCTTAGAAGATTGCGCAGCACTGCCACTTCGGCGGCGATTCCGGTGCGCAGCGCGGGATCGAGGTCAGGAGCGAACAGAGAAGAATGGTTGGAGGGCAAGTTTTCCCCCGCGGCTTTGGCTTGCGCATATTTCTGCGGATTCGCTCCGCCAAGCCCGAAGAAAAATGACGGCACGCCCTGGGCAATGAAGTAGGAAAAATCCTCCGAGCCCATAATTGGCTCGGCAACCGCAACGTTGTCTTTGCCAAGTGCCGATTCGAGAACAGGTTTGAGCCGTTGTGCCAGCGCGGGCTCGTTGTACACGGCGTCGGTTGCTTCGTAGTGCTCGATCAACGGCTCGCGCTGTGCGCCGGCGGCTTGCGCCTCCGCCTTCGTGATCCGCGAGATGGCCGCGAGAACCTGCTTGCGAATTTCGGGCTTGTAGCTGCGGACAGTGAGTCCCAGTTCGGCCTGGTCGGGGATGATGTTGTTCTTCGTGCCAGCCTGAACGTATCCCACGGTCACCACAGCCGCCTCTCCTGGCTTGACCTCGCGTGACGTGATGGTCTGGAGCGCGAGTATGGTTCTGGCGGCGATCACAATAGGATCAACAGTCGTGTGCGGCGCCGAGCCGTGTCCACCCTTGCCGTAGATTGTGATGCGAACGGAGTCGGCGTTCGCGTATCGATAGCCGGAGGCGATCCCAACTTTTCCTGCTGGAAGTTCGTTGCTGGTGTGCAGCGCCACGGCGACGTCAGGCTTGGGAAAACGGGTGAACAAGCCGTCGTCGATCATTTTCTTGGCGCCGGTAATCGTCTCCTCCGCGGGCTGGCCGATCAGCATGAGCGTTCCATGCCAGGCGCTCTTTGTGTTCGCCATGATCGTGGCGGTTCCCATGAGCGATGCCATGTGCAGGTCGTGCCCGCAGGCGTGCATCACGGGGACGTCTCGGCCGGCGTCATCTTTTGTGCGCATCTTGCTGGCATAAGGCAAACCGGTTTTTTCCTCGACGGGCAGCGCATCGAGCTCGGTGCGCAGCATCACGGTTGGGCCGGGGCCATTTTTTAGCAGCGCGACAATCCCGCTGCCCCCCACGTGTTCTGTGACCTCGTAACCGAGGGCCCGAAGACGGCTCGCCAACTTCCCCGCCGTTTGCATCTCGTGCCCGGAAAGTTCGGGATTTTGGTGCACGTCCACATACAGTGCACGCGCTTGGGAGAATACGGTCTCCACCTCGCCGGAAGGCGCGGCCACCTGGGCCCACATGGAGGCAGTGAGGATTGCGAGCAGCAGAGACGATGCCAGATAAGCCCAATCGTTCTGAGATTTTTGGGGGCCGGAACCAGGCGCAGTTAATTTGTGGATCTCTTCAATGCGAACACAGTTTGATTGCTCTCGTGACATGCTTGCCTCCACAGTGAGGGTGGGTACTCCCCGTCGTCCTTACTCTTCCAGAAACCTCTCTGCCTCTAATGCCGCCATGCAGCCGGTTCCGGCCGCGGTGATGGCTTGGCGATAGCGCCGGTCCTGGACATCGCCGCACGCATAAACTCCGGGCACGCGGGTCAAGACATTGTTCTTGGTCACGAGATAGCCATCTGCGTCGGTGTCGAGTTGACCTTCGAACATGCGCGCATTGGGAATATGTCCGATGCCGAGAAACATCGCGCTGGCCGGGAAATCCCAAACTTTTTTGGTTGAAGTGTTGCGCAGCTTGAGTCCGGTTACTTCGGCTTTCGCCGGATCGTAGACATCTTCAACTACTGTGCTGGTGAGGAATTGAATTTTCTCATTATGGCGGGCGCGGTCGAGCATGATTTTCGAGGCGCGGAACTCCTCCCGACGATGAATAAGCGTCACCTTTGTGGCGAATCGCGTGAGAAACAGGGCTTCTTCCATGGCCGAGTCGCCGCCACCGACGACTGCGATCTCCTTGCCCGAGAAGAAAAAACCGTCGCAGGTGGCGCAGGAAGACACGCCGTGTCCGATTAGCGCCTGTTCGCTTGGAAGTCCTAACCAGCGCGCCGACGCGCCGCTGGCGATGATCAGCGTCCGAGTGTGAATGGTCTCTCGACCGACATGCAACACAAACGGCCGCTCGCTCAAGTCGACGCGATCTACGTGGCCGAGCTGATATTGCGCCCCGAAGCGTCCGGCTTGCTTGCGCATATTTTCGATCAGCTCCGGACCTTGAATTCCCTCGGGAAAGCCCGGGAAATTTTCTACCAACGTGGTAAGCGACAGTTGCCCTCCAGGCTCGTGGCCTTCGAGAATCAGCGGCTTGAGATTAGCGCGCGCGGTGTAGAGGGCAGCGGTGTGCCCGGCGCAGCCAGATCCTATGATGACTACGTTGCGGATGTGATCCATAGATTTATGAGTTTAGATTTAATAATCACGAATTAGTTGCAGCTTGCAGATTTTCGGACACTGACGAAGCCCGAGCTAAGTTCTCTAAACGCGAAGGACGCAAACGTTTCGCGAAGGACGCAGAGAGAGTTCACTTGTCTCCGCATGTGGGCTTTCTCGCCTCAGACTTCTTTCCCAAGGGCTTCGGCCTGCTTGCTGCCGCGCCAACGCGCGCCAATTCCTCCGGCACCATACGGCGTGCGCCCAGCAGCCCTCGGTAGTTCGCCACAATTGCAGATGCGCTTTGAAACAGCGGCTCGTACGCGCTTTGATCGGGCGCCGGACCTTGGTCCGTCGCGTAACAGCGAGCCAGAACCACCGAAGACTTTCCAAACCGCTCGAGTTTGATTCGCGTAGCGGGCGTGTTGGTGGCCAGCATAGCCGCAGGCGTGGTTACGGCGGAGGCGCCGTCCTCGATGGAAACCTGCATCAAGTCCTTAGGGTCACGAACCCGGAAGACCAGCGTCTCAATCATGTTCTTCGGATCGGCGCTGAACGAGTACTGCACGGTTGAGAACAACGCCTGCACGGAGAATTCGCGTCGAATGCGAACCCATTTGGCAATGTCATCCGCAGCGGAGACCTGCGCGCCCGATCCGGGTTGCAGGAAGTTGGGATTTTCCGCCATGCTGGAGCGCCCGCGATCTACTTCGAAATCAGGCGCGAAAAGAGGTTGCTTGGGAACACGCGCCAGCGCGGATGAAATCTCGCGCTGGTCATCCGCCGAAGGCGAGCAGACGTTCAGCATATTGACCTTCACTTGCGGTTGGGAAGCTTGTTGCGCACTGGCATATGCCAACCAGGCCACACAAACGGCAATCAACAACTTTTCGGGCACGCAGGGATTTTAGCAGGGCGAAGGCGGATTCCTATCAATTGCATTACACCCGCAAAATCTGTATGCCCTGTTGCAGTAGCTTGGCTTTCTCGGGAGAAACAGGTGCGCCACATCCAGAGTAAACCCACTGACATATAATCCTTCTGCCTCATGGAAGTTTCCTACCGTTACATTCGTTTGCGGCTCAGCGAAGCTGGCGTTTTGCCTCAAAGCCGGATCGCGCGCATCGCCTGGTATCTGCTGGGGATCGATATTGCTCTGTTCGCCTTACAAAAGCTGCTTGGAATTTTCAAAGTATCTTACGCTCAAAGCCTGGGCGGATGGGTTAGCGTTCTTAGTTTTGCGGCGATTGGACTTTTCGTTTTCCTCGGTTTTCGTTGGCTCAGATCGAAATTGCTGTGGCGACTGCGGAACCGCCTAATCGTCACCTACATGTTCATCGGCGTGATTCCGGTGGCGCTGCTGGTGACCATGGCGTCCATCACGATTTACCTTTTTGCGGGGCAGTTCGCGAATTTTGTGGTCACCTCGGACCTCAGTTCGCGGCTGCGCAGCTTGCAGGCAGTGAATGCCGCTATCGCAAATGAATTGGCGGCTCGGATTGCGCGCGGCCAGCCGCCGGCTGCGGAGTCTCTCGAAGGACTCAGGCGAAACGATCCTTCATTCGCTCCGCGAGAAATTTGCGCATGGGAGAACGGCAAGCTTCTCGCTCTTTGTGTGGGGACAAAAGGGGCACCTGCTTTCGACATACCTTCATTCTTAGGACCTCACTTCAGCGCAATTGTGGGCGATCGCGGCGGCTTGTATCTACGGTCCGCGAGTGTATTGAATTCGAATTCGCGAAAACTTGTAGTCATCTCAAGCGAACAGCTGGATCGTAACCTTCTCGACAAGACTGCTGCTGATTTAGGAGAGATCGCGCTCTATGCTGCTAACTTCGAGCAGCGGCCGACGCCCATTCAAGCGGCCCCAGGGTCTGATAAAAGCGAAGATCAGTATTCGGTCAATATCAGCGAGAGCAAGAATGGCCTGGTAATGGGCACCGGCCAGGAGGAACTTCATCTCATGTTTGTGGCCGGTCAGTTGCCGGAAGCAAGTGGCGTTTTCGATCGAGTCATCACCTTTGGTACGCCTCTTCCGGTCACTGAGTGGGTCACTGGACAACAGAAAAAAGTCGGCGCCCTGCTGCGCGTCGAAACTCGGCCTTCCATGCTCTACGCCCGCTTGTTCGCCACGTTCGGTGATTTCGTTCGTGGCGTCGAGCTGATCTTATTTGTCGTAGCGATTACTTTCTCCATCATCGAACTGCTCGCCTTGTTTATCGGCACCCGGTTGACGCGCTCTGTGACTGGCGCCGTGGCGCATCTTTACCAAGCTACAAAGCATATCAATCGGGGAGAGTTCAGCCACCGCATCCCGGTGAAGTCGAGCGATCAGCTAGCTGCGTTGGCTAATTCCTTCAACTCGATGACTGCTTCCATCGAAAAGCTGATCGAGGAGCAGAAAGCAAAACAAAGGCTGGAGCATGAGCTGGCCATTGCGCAGGAAGTGCAAGCGATGCTTTTTCCGCAACAGATTTCGCAATTGCCTTCACTCGAGGTGCATGGCTTTTGCCGGCCGGCGCGTACGGTCAGCGGAGATTATTACGATTTCCTAACTGTGAATCCGGACCGGCTGATTCTGGCGGTGGGCGATATCAGCGGCAAAGGTATTTCGGCGGCGCTCCTGATGGCGACCATTCACTCAGCCGTGCGGGCCTACAGCATCGAAGGCATTCCCGTGCTGCGCGAAACTGTAGCGGTAGGACAGAGTACCAGCTCAGCAATGGGGTTCTCGGATTTGCGCGGCCTAGAGGTATCCCCTTCGGCCATGCTTTCGCTGCTCAATCATCAGCTTTACCAGAGCACGCCCATGGAGAAGTACGCTACCTTGTTCCTGGGCATGTATGAGGCGCGGGACCGCACGCTCACCTATAGCAATGGCGGGCACTTGCCACCGATCATTTTGGGCGGAGACGGTTCACTGCGCAGGCTGGATCGCGGGGGCACGGTGGTCGGTTTATTCGAGCAGGTCAGCTACGATGAAGCCACAGTGCAGCTTCACCGCGGTGAGACCTTTCTGGCGTACAGCGATGGAGTAACCGAGCCGGAAAATGACTTCGGCGAGTTTGGCGAGCAGCGGCTCATTGAGTTAGTGCAGGAGAACCGCCATCTGCCCCTGGCGCGAATCAGCGAAATTGTGACCGCGGCTGTAGACGACTGGATCGGCGCAAACGAGCAGCCGGATGATGTGACGCTGGTTTTGGCGCGTGCGCGATAGATCTCCGGGCGGTAGAGTCCTGCCGTGAAAGCACGTGTTCCGATTGCGCGGCTGAACCCCTGTCAAAGCCGGGGCAGCTGCTCGACAGTTCCGGGGCCGGGTCCCTCTCCAAGATCCCGGCAGACGCCACAACTGGAGCTGCTGCCCCGCTCGCTCCGCGCACCCCGATGAAGAGAGGCACGCCCGCGCGGAGCAAACTTTTCTTCGTAAAGAAAAGCAGAGTGAGTTGTGGCTAGCAGATCAGAACGCAGAACAGGGATAGCCGCGAATGGGCCGTAGAAGGAGCGGTAAAATCCGGAATCTCCAGACGTTGCTGCACCGGATGTGAGGTAGCGGCGACCGTCGCTCCAATCGCGATTGCGAGCCGCATCGGCGAGGGTGAGATGCGCGCCTTCATTGCTACCGGCGCAGTGCCGCCGTGAAACGTGAAGTCGGGCAGGTCAACTTGAGGCAGGATCAGGATAATGGCGAACAACGCCAGCTCGGTGATGAGAAGAACCCACTGCCAACGCTTCATAAACGACCGCAGCATTACTAAACAAGAAACTACTTCGGTTTTTGCGGAGTGTCAATTCGTGTAACCGGGCGAAGGCCGCGGGGCTTGGACGTTTGAAAGAGGTAGTTTATTTGCTCTTGACCTGTTTGGGCAGAACGGCAACGCGTGCGGTTATCTGTTGTCCTTTTTCCATCCCTCCGATAATGACCAGGCCCTCTGGTATCACCAGCAAGCCACGATGATCCATGGTGGGGTTCGGTGTGTTTTCGTTGAGGGTCTCCCACTTTCCCGTGCGCGCATTAAACGCGAATGTCACGGGCGACGGTTGGGACGGTTTGCCGTCGTAGCCTATTCCATTGAAGTCGTATGGATTGTCCGTCCCACCTGAGAAATAGATCATTTGATCTTTTTCCGAGCTTCCGGCGGCAATGCGATAACGCGCGTTGCCCGGATGACTGGGAATTTTCATCCACTGAATTTTTGTCGGATCGTGACGATCGATCTTGCCCATCCAGCATTCGTCGCTGGCAACATATTTAGGCTGATCGGCTGACGGGTTCTTGTGCGCGCCATCCACGTAGACGATTGTGTCGCCAACCAATCCGCCGGCATGGCCGAAAACAGGAGTGCCAGGGATTGGTGTGCGCTGGAGCCACTTATTCTTCTCCGCGTCATATATCTGAACATCGCGGACCGCGTCGGTCTTTGACCACCCGCTGATCAAATAAATGAAGCGATCACGGTAAACCCCTGCAACGGAGTCGTCCACTGGCACTGGAATGTCCGCTCCCCGAAACCAGAGATCTCTCAGCGGCTCATAAACGTTGACATCAGGGACCGTGATTTCGCCGCCCTGCGCATCGACAGCATAGCCGCCGAACAGAAATATGTGTTCGCGCACTCCCGCGGCGACTGCACCAATCCGGCCCGCAGTTCCGGGGACCGGGTGCGTAAGGCTCCATTTCCCGGTGTCAATATCCAAATAGTATCCCGTGTTTGTGATCGCATCCCAGGTTCTCTTCGGCCCGATGCCCATGAAGGAGTACAACAGCAGCGATCCTCGGCTCTTAACCTCTGCGACGGCATTGTTTGATAGCGCCGTGGGAAGCGGCTCGAATTTAGGTAGGGGAACTGCGAACAAAAGCGCGGCCAAAAAGAAGACGAAAATGAATGCGACGAATCTTGTCATCGCAGAAGATTCTACATGGCTCTGCGCGTCCGCATTAGAACCAGGTCTTTGCTCTGTACTCGCGGTAAGCTTCGCCGAATTTGGCTTCGAGAACCTTGGACTCCTTATCGGCTCGGAAAACCTGCACCGGAATCAAAACGATCAGAAACAAGAGCGAATACGGCCTTTGCAGCGCAATCAGGATTCCGGCCACCATCAGGCCGCTAAAAACATAAATAGGGTTGCGAATCCTGGAGTACAGACCGTGTGTAACAAGCTGGCGGGCTTGAGGCGTGACCGAAAACGATCGGCCCAACTGCCAACGGGCAATGAATAGGAGCACGGCAGCGGGAACGGCGATGCCCAGGCCCGTCCATCGGGCGGCGCTCCAAGGCCCGGGACGAAACACAATTACCAAAATTACCATCAGCGCAGCACAGAGCTGAAAGATGAGAAATGCAGTAAACCGATCGAGCGTTATCCTCACTTCACGAGCCCCTGCCGGACGCCGTGGATGAAATCCGTGTAAGCGGGAGTGAGCCCGGCGGCGCGCATGTCGCTGGCAATCTGCCCGCGATGATATGCGGAATGGGTAACGACGTGGAGCAACACGTCGTCGACTCGGCTGGTCCAGCTTTCTCCCTTGCTATTCACATATTCAATTTGCCGCGACAAACCGTGTTCCTGGCATTCCTCGAGGTATGACCTCCACGAAACAGCAAGCCTCTCTGCTTCTGCGTCGCACTCGGCGAATGTGAGGTCGGGCCAGACCGGAAGCACTGCTTTTTGCTGGCTAAGGCGCGCCAGCCACAGCCCTTCTGCCGAAAGAATGTGCGCGATCAGCTTTAGCGATCGGGCTGGCGGAGTTGCCGCGCTATGCAATGCGCCAAGCACTTCCCGGTTTGCCCAATCATCGTAGGCGAAGAGACGATGCAGGTAATCAACGATGTCCACAATACGATTACTTTATAAGTGCGAGCAGATACATCGCAAACTGCAACGCAACCTTTATTCCGGCCGCGTGCATCCCGCTAAAGGTATACTCGGCTTTTCAGGAGGTTGCCATGCGAAGATGCTCGGCAATCGCACTAGCTATTTTGCTTCTCGCGATTCCCTCCTCTCCGAAAGATAAGAAGAAATCCAGCTTACCGGCAGCGATTCTCCGCGCACAATTCGTAGCAGTAATAGTTGATCCTGATGCCGGCATACCGCTCATGAGCCCCGGCGAGAACGAGACAGCGCGGTCCGATGTAGAAGCTGCTCTGGAAAAATGGGGCCGGTTCAAGACCACGCTCAACACCGCGAACTCGGATCTGATTCTCGTTGTCCGCAAGGGCGGCAAACCAATCAAGCCAGCTATCGGTGGCGTTCCCAACGAGCCTCCGGTGGTCGTAAATCCTGATGACAGTGGGATAACGATTCGTGGACAAAGAGGTACGCCCCCGGATTTGAGCGCGTCGGGCACCGAAAGGAATGGCACTCCAACCATGCGATCCGAAATCAGTTCCCCAGACGACGTGTTGGCGGTTTATCTCGGTGGCGTTGATTATCCGCTGGATTCACCTCCGTTGTGGCGATATACGGCCCGCAATAGTTTGCAGCATCCAACCGTTCCCGCCGTTGAAAAGCTGCGTCAAGCCATTGCGGATTCAGAGAAAGCGAAACCATAAAACACGCCGTCGTCAATCCCAGATAAAGGTAACGCATTCTCGCCGCATTGCGTGAGTTCTTCGCAACCGTTACGATTCGGCTGAGCGCCATTTGTCGCCGCTTGCTGAGCAGTTCCATGCCAAAGATCGCAAAGTGGTTGTTCAGGTCCCTGCTGCTGGTCACGTGTCTCGCTGGTTTCCTACACGCGCAATCGTCGCCGCGAATGCAAATCCTCCTGCGAGAAGGTCAAGCCGCCCTCGATCGCGGACTTTTCGAGCAAGCTGTCCAGGATTTTGAGCAAGCCCGCCAGTTGGGTCCGGAAAATCTTCAGGCGAATCGCGGCTTGCTATTGAGCTATCTGCAGGCAGGGCGCTTATCCCAAGCAGCCCAGTTTGGACGTGAGGCGGTCGCGCATTGGCCCGATGATGCCCAACTTCAGCACTGGATGGGACTGGTTTATTTTAAAAGCCGGCAAGATACGCTCGCGCTGGAAGCCTTGCACCATTCCGAACAACTGGACGGAGCGCAATTCGAAATTCATTTCGACCTCGCGCTGGTCCTTCTCGATCGAAATCAGTACGCCCCGGCAGCCGCCGAACTAGAACGCGCACTCAAACTCAAATCAACGAATGCTCTTGCTCACCTCTTGCTCGGCCGCGCTTATCAAAATACAAATCGGACAGTGCAGGCGATTGAGCAGTTTCAAACCGCTCTGCGCCTGGATCCGATGGTGCCGTTAGGGCATTACCATTTGGGTTTTGCATATGCCAGCCTGGGCCGCAATCAGGAAGCGATTGCCGAATACGAAAGAGAACTGAAGCGGTCGCCGGACAATCCCAGCGTTCTCTATCAACTCGGCCATTCTCTGTTGGAATCCGGAGATGAAAAATCCGCACTAGCTAATTTAAAAAAAACCGCTGATCTCGATCCGCAAAATGGCGATGCATTTTACGATTTAGGTAAGGCACTCGCACTTGCCGGTGATACCGCAGCGGCGGTCGGCGCTCTCGAACGCTCGATCCAACTCAAGCCGGCCGACCCAAGCCCGCACTACCAACTGGCCCGCACACTAGAAAAGATGGGAAAGCGCGACCAGGCACAAACCGAGTGGCACCACTTTGCGCAACTAAAGCAGGCCCAGCCGCAAACTGGAGGCATGGCCAGCGGCCGGGTCCAGTGATGCGGAAATGCAAACTGCTTTCAATTGTCATCGCCCTCCTTATTATTTGTACGGCTGTTTACATCACGGCAGCCAGATCGCAACCGCAAACTAGAACCAAACGTCCTGCCACTCCGGCTAAGCCTACAGCAGCTTCTTCGATTTCGTTTCTTGACGTCACTCGCTCAGCAGGAATTGACTTTCACCTGACCTGCGGCAGCCTGGAAAAGCGCTACATCATGGAAACCATGTGTGGCGGCGTCGCCGTGTTCGACTACGACAACGACGGCTGGATGGATATTTTGCTGGTGAATGGCTCGACTCTCGAAGACCTGCGCGCCGGCAAATGTCATCCGAGCAAACTCTATCGTAATAATCATGACGGCACTTTCACCGACGTAACTGCCAAGTCCGGCCTGAACCATTGCGGCTGGGGCTTTGGCGCAGCCGTCGGCGATTACGACAATGACGGGTGGGAAGACGTTTACATCACCTATCTGGACGGCGGGGTCCTGTTCCACAACAACCGCGACGGCACGTTCACTGACGTAACTGCAAAAGCCGGCGTTGGAAATCCTGGCCGGTGGGGCACCAGCGCCGCATTCGGCGACTACGATAACGACGGCTACCTCGATCTTTATGTCGCCAATTACGTCGATCTTGATCTCGATCACCTGCCGGAGTTCGGGCAAGGCCCGTTTTGTTCCTATCGCGGGATCCCGGTTTCCTGCGGTCCACGAGGTCTAAAAGGCGGACGGGATCGTCTTTATCACAACAACGGCGACGGCACATTTACGGACGTGACCGAGAAGTTAAACATCGACCCCGGCAGCTATTACGGTTTAGGCGTCCTTTGGCTGGATTACGATCTGGATGGCTGCCTCGATCTATATGTGGCGAACGATTCTTCCCCGTCGCTTCTCTATCACAACAACTGCAAAGGCGGCTTCACAGAAGTCGGCGCCGAAGCTGGAGTGGCATACAGCGCTGACGGTCGCGAGCAGGCGGGCATGGGAATTGATTCGGCGGACTACGATCACGACGGCTGGCCGGACATCGTGAAGACAAACTTCTCCGATGATTCCAATAATCTCTATCACAACGATCATGGCCGCGAGTTCACCGACATGGCCGGGCCAGCGGGATTTGGACCGATAAGTATTCCTTTCCTCGGCTTTGGCGTGAGGATCGTCGATCTCGACAACGACGGATGGCCGGACATTTTCGTCGCCAATGGCCACGTCAATCCGCAGGTTGATCAGCATTCATTTGGAGTCACTTACGCTGAGCGCCCCCTCGTGTTTCACAATTTGACCGGTGGCAAGTTTGAAGAGATCGGACCGCGGGGAGGCGCTCCTCTGGCACGCCGTTACGTCGGCCGTGGCCTGGCCAGCGCCGATTTCCTGAACGACGGCCACGAAGACTTGCTAATAACCGTGCTCGATGGCTCCCCGGTTCTGCTACGAAATCAATCCACGAAGAAAGCTCACTGGCTGCGCGTAAAGTTGATCGGCACACAATCGAATCGAGACGGCTTCGGCACCCGAGTAGAAGTAAAAGCCGGAGGAATTACCCAGACTGCCGAAGCCCGCGCCAACTCGAGCTTCGAATCCGCCGGCGACCCCCGGCTGCACTTTGGGTTGGGAGAGGCGGGGCGAGTCGATTCCATCGTAGTGCGATGGTCATCCGGCAAGGTAGACACGATCGGGCCGGAGTCCGCCGATCAGGAACTGGTGATACGGGAAGGGCGGGGCTCGACAGAGTCGCTGCCTACGAAACATCGTTGATTTAGCAACTCGTCAATCAGCAGCTCGCCTTGAAAGCACAAAACGCATGTTCACTGTGATTGTAAAGTCCCATTAGCTAACAACAACCAAGCACATTCCAAAAATTGAAGTGCTGTTAGAGAGAGTCTATTGATCTTCATAGGCACTTCCCCGTAACCCATTGACTCTCTTACTCAAAGCTTTGGAGAGCTACGTGCGCCCTCATGCACGAATGTATGCGTAAATGTCTTGGTCTTTTTGGGCCGGAGCTTAGTTCTTATCCAAGGAAATCAGTAACATAGCTTGACAACTCGACTCAACAGCGCAAAGTGCTGTGACATGAGCGATTCTTCAAATGTGCTGAGATTCCTTCGTCATCCATGGCAATTGTTCAGGATATCGAGACTGGAAAAAATCACACCGCGAGAGGGTAAGTCGATGAAAAAGCTGCAGTTCTGCCTCGTTGCCGCTTCAGTGCTTGTGCTGGCCTTAAGCGCTTTCGCCCAGATTCAGAACGGCCAGTTCACCGGAACCATAACCGACCCGTCCGGTGCAGCGATTCCAAACGCTAAAGTCACCGTCACAAATATGGGGACGAATTTGTCGGTCACAACTTCTAGCAATCAAAGTGGCCTTTACGTTGTAAGAGAGCTGCCCGTCGGGACATACAAGATTACTGCGGAAGCCCAGGGCTTCAAGACCCGTACAGACAGTAACTTGTCGCTGAACGCGGGAGTCGTTCAGCGGGTTGACCTCCACATGGAAATGGGCCAGGCCCGCGAAGTTGTGGAGGTCACCGGCGAAGCAGCCGCGGTCAATACAGAAGACTCGAAACTTTCTTCCACGGTTAATTCCACTCAAATCGCGAGTCTCCCGCTCAATGGCCGCAACGTTTACGACCTGATCCAGCTCGCGCCTGGTGCGGTCAATGTCAGCGGTGTTGACTTCGAGAATGGCCACAGCACCGTCGTCAATGGTTTGCGCGAAGACTTTAACGGCTTCCTTATTAACGGAGTTTCCAACAAGGGCCTGAGTGGTGGGGTTGACAACGTCCCTATTCAAGAAACCGTCGCGGAGTTTCAGCAGCTCGGCCTGAACAACTCCGCCCAGTATGGCAGCAGCGCTGGATCGGTCACGAACCTGGTGACTAAGTCCGGGACCAATAACTGGCACGGCAGCGTATGGGACTTCCTCCGTCACGACAAGCTGGACGCCAACTACTTCTTCAACAATCAGCAAGGCGTGCCGAAGCAGGAGCTGCGCTTCAACCAGGTGGGCGGCACCTTCGGCGGCCCCATTGTAAAGGACAAGCTATTCTTTTTTGTCTCCTATCAACAGGATCATTTCACGAACCAAGCACCCCCGACAACGATCATTGTCGAGTCGCCGCAGTTCCGGCAGGCGGTGATTTCGGCTCTGCCAAACTCAACCGCTGCCCTGCTCTTCAAGAACTTTGCACCGGCAGTAGCGGGAACCAATTGCACTTCCTATCCTGGGGCGGTGGCAACAGAAACCGCTACGCCTAACGGGGACCCGGTTCCCGCTGATATTGAGGCAAGCTTCGCCGCCCTCGATGCGGCGTTGCCCGTCGGCAGCCCATACCTATGTAATAGCATTGCCCTCTATGGGCAGCAGACGCAAGCCATCGGCAACCTGTTCCAAGGCAAAGAGGCATCGGGCAGAATTGATTATCAGCCCAGCGGCAAAGACCGCTTGTTCGTCCAGTACAACTGGCTGCGCAACAGCGACACTTTCGGACCTTGCGACCCGGCTTGCACGCGCGGCTTCACAAACCCCACCGACAACGTCTACCCCAATGGGCAGTTTAGCGAGGTGCACACGTTTAGTCCGAGCGTAATTAATGAGTTTCGCGCCGGGTACACCAGTTTTGTTCAAAAAATTGGCACCGCTTTGCCGGGTGTGCCGCAACTGACCCTCGATGATGGGAACGCTGGCTTTGGCTCTTACAACGGCTACCCGCAGCTATTTAAAGAACATGAGTACAGTTACAGCGATATGGTCTCGATCAACCATGGGTCGCATAACATTAAAGTCGGCGGGGACATCAAGCGCAACATCGAGAACAGCGAGTTCAACGTGGCCCGCCCGTCATACGAGTTTTCCGACAGCATCTGGATGGCCGCGGACGCCCCTTACTTTGAGGTTGCGGGCGTCGATCCCGGGTTCGTTTCCGGCAAGCAGGCCGAGTTGGCCAGCAATGTCCGCCACTGGCGGAATATCGAATTTGGAGCCTACTTTCAGGACGACTGGAAGGCCACTAGGCGGTTAACTCTGAATCTTGGACTACGCTACGATGTCTACCAGCGCCACCACGAGCTTAACAATCTGGCAACTACGTTCATTCTCGGTCCGGGCAACAGCATCCTCGATAACATCACAACTGGAGCTGGCCAGCTGCGATCGGCTAATACTTTTCCTTGTGCCGACCCTAAAGCAACGCTGCAGGGCGTATGCGGTCCTGGCGGTTTCGCGAAAACGAGCTCACTGGGCAAAGGAGATCACAACAATTTCGGTCCTCGCGTCGGCTTTGCCTGGGACATGTTGGGCGATGGCAAGACATCTCTGCGCGGGGGATTCGGCGTCTCCTACGAATCCACCCTCTACAATCCGCTTTCCAATTCGCGCTGGAATCCGCCCTTCTATTCCTTCAACCTAGCGGATAGTGCGGCGCTGGACGGCGGCGACTCGGTGATCGTTTACGGCCCAACCACCTGCGACGCCACGGGTACGACCTGCAGCCCGAGCGGCGCCACCCCAACTTTCACTGGTCCTGCCAAGAACCCCGGCCAGGGCGTTGGCGCGCAGGCCGTGGGCAATCTCTCCGGTTGGGCTGCCAGCAACCCGCAAACCGCATTCCTGACGGGCATCATTTTCCCGAAGGGTGTCCGTGACCCGTATGTTTACAACTACTTCCTTAGCCTTCAGCGGGAGATTGTGCCCAAGCTGTCGCTCGAGGTGGATTACGTCGGGACGACCGGGCACAAGTTGTTCCGCGCTGATGACGTGAACCGTATTCCTGGAGGACACCTGCCCTCGGGCGGTTGCGTTAAGGACGACATCGGGCGCACTCTTTGTGGCCAGCCTGGCGGACATATCAACAGCAACTACGGGACGCTGCGGGTTTGGGAGAACGCCGCTAACTCCAATTACAACTCTTTGCAGATGGCACTGAAGAAACAAACCAGCCACGGCTTGCTGTTCAACGTGAACTATACATACAGCCACAGCATTGATGATGGCTCGACTTGGCACAGCGGTGCCACCACCGCCAATGGTGACGCGGCGGGCGACGGGTTCACCACCGACTGGACCAGGCCACGTCTTGACCGGGGCAATTCCATCTTCGACATTCGCCACCGGGTAGTGTTCAATTATGTGTGGGATCTACCGTTCGGCAAGCACACGGGATTCCTGAACGCTCTGATCGGCGGATGGCAATATAACGGCATTTGGTCCTTCCAGACTGGAGCGCACTGGTCTCCGTACGACCGGCGGCCGGAAAGCCTGGACTCGACCGTTAATTTTGACCCGGTGACCGGGGACCCACTTGCGTGCACCGCAGCTGACGTCAATGGCGGCACGTGCGTTAATTCTGGTGGCGACTACGAACTCAATCGTACCAACAGCCACTCCAGAAACTCGCGCCCGAATTCAATCTTTCCGAGCTTTGACAGCGCCACGCACGATATGTGGGCAAACGGGTGGGGTCCGCAGTGGGCGCCAGGCGGCGGTAACTTCACCACCCCCTGCTTGGGCTGCCCGGGAAACCTCGGCCGCAACACTTTCGTTGGTCCGAAGCAGTGGTTTGCAGACATGTCTCTCTTCAAGAACTTTAGAGTTACCGAGAGAGTTGGTCTGCAGTTCCGGGTTGAGGGCTTCAACGTGTTCAACCACACTAACTTCCTTCTGGCCGAGCCGGGCCAAGCTAGCTTGGAGACAACTCACAACCAGTTTCCCATCAGCAACTTCGGCCAGGCCGGTGGCACTTTGAATCCGCGCAATCTTCAGTTTGGGCTGAAGGTAAGCTTCTAGGCCGCGGTAACGTTGAGGGCTTGTCCTCGCTAATGACAAGCCCTCTTTCTTTTGTCGGAGTAGGCCATGCCGCCGCAGCTCGGCCGCAATCTAATCCTCGCCTCCGTCGTCTTTCTGCTCATCTCGGTTTCCACCCTTCGGGCGCAGGTAGGCGTAGGCAACATCATTGGCGAGCTGCACCTAAGCAGAGGTGATTTCCCGGGCAGGGTATTTATAGAACTGCAGTTGCGCGGGGCCACGCTGGCCAGCGGGTACAGTGATGATGAAGGAAAGTTCGGATTCTATGGTCTTGGAAGCAATCCCTACCACGTGGTGATTCACGACGAGCGTTTCTACCCAGTCGATAAGCTTGTCGAACTCAATACCTCCATCTCTGCTACGTCCATGGCGCAGATAAGCTTAACGCCACGTGAGCCAGCAAGAAACGAACCACTTGTAAATCGCGAGCAAGGTAGCAATCCGCACCTCAGTGATTCAGCGGAGTATCGGCGGCGTTTTTCCAAAAACGCGGTGAAGGAGTTCGACCGCGGAGTAGAGTCGGATCGGAAAGGCAACCATGAGGACGCGATCCGACATTATGAGAAGGCAGTGACCTTCGCTCCGGATTTCTATCCAGCCCACAACAACCTTGGCTCGGTTTATCTGAGCAAGTCGGAGTTCGCAGCGGCGCAGAGGGAATTCGAGGAAGTGATCCGCTTGAATCAGAGCGATGCCGCGGGTTACTTCAATTTGAGCAATGTATGCACGTTGATGGGGCAGATGCCAGAGGCCGAGCGCTATCTGGGAGAGGGCATGCGGCGACAGCCGGACTCGGCGCTGGGACACTTCGTGCTTGGATCATTGGACATTCATTTGGGCAAGCTTCCCGAAGCAGAGAACGCTTTGCGGCAGGCCATCCAGCTGGATCCTGCGATGAGCGAACCACGCTTGCAGCTTGTGAATTTGTTATTGCGGCAGGGCCGGAAGGCAGATGCGATAGCGCAACTTCGGGATTTTGTCGGTGCGTTCCCTGCGAGCCCACACTACACGCATGCTAGACAATTGCTGCAACAACTTCAGAGTTCCTCCGGACCGGCGACAAGCGTTCCAAACTAAATGCCGTTATTTTCTGCGGGACTTGATCGACTCACAAAATTCTGGTTTTAAACGGCAGGCCTGCTGATATTCCTGATTCGCCATCTTTTCTTGGCCCAGACCCTCGTACGCATATCCCAGATTCAGATGTGTCTCCGCCAGTTCTGGATCGAGTTTTAGCGCCTGCTTGTAGCTTTCAACCGCTTTGGCCACTCGCTTCGTGCGGCTGTAGGAGATTCCCAGAAAGTTCCACAGCGGCGCTTCGCTCATTCCCAGTTCTGCTGCTTTAGCCAGGTGCTTTGCCGCCTCGGTATAGTTTTGCTGCTGATAGTAGAGCAGGCCCAAATCACGTCGCAGAGGCGCGAAGTTTCCTTGGACGGCAACCGCTTTCTCGTAAGCGGCGATGGCGGCTTGTTTATCGCTCTTGCTCTCGATAAAACCGAGCTCGTACCAAGCCCGGTAGTTCTGCGGATTGTACTTCAGCGCACTGCGTGCCCACTGCTTGGCTTCTTCGTCTTTGTTTTGATACATCAGCACGCGCGATAAGCCTGTCATCGCCTGATCAAAATTGGGATTCAAATCCAGGCACTTCTTGAATTCGGCCTCGGCTTCTGGCCAATCTTTTTTCGCATTTGCCGCCTCTCCAAGCATGAACGGCACGATGTACATCTTCGGGTCCTGTTCGCGGACTTTGGCCAGCAGTTGCTCGCCTTTATCGAAGTCGTTGGCATGAAAAGCATCTTCGGCAGCGAGGATGGAATTGAATTCTTCCAGCTTGGTCTTTGGATCGGGCAAGCCGGCGGCCAAGGTGTCCGGCGACACCGGCGAGTGATAAGCCACGTAGCCGAGCGCACGCAGCTTCTCTAGCGCGTCGGGGCTGAGGTTGGAGTTGCCTCCTTCGGTCGGCTTGTAGGGATTGTGCCGCATCAGGGAGTACAGCTTTTCTTTTAGCACGGAGGCGGTCGCGCCTTGGGCGGTGATCAGATTGTTTTTTTCGCCTGGATCGGCCGCCAGATCGTACAGCTCAGCCTCAGGGGCATCAACATACTGATAGTGACTGGTTTCGAGCGCGTGCAGCGGGCTCCAACCGAAGGAGTTCAGCGGGTAAAAAGTTTCGCTGTACGCCACATCTTCTTTTTCTGCTGCTGCCCCCAGCAACCCGCGTGAATTGAATTGTTTTTCAACCGGATCCTTAATCCCTGCAAAGGCCAACAGCGCCGGCGCAACAGCAGTCGTTTCGACTGGACGCGCAATACGGCCCGACCGAAAGCCGCTTCCAGCGGGCGGTTTTACGATCAGCGGAATGCGCACCGTGGAGTTGTAGACGAAGAATCCATGCTCTTTCTCTCCGTGATCGCCGAGCGATTCGCCATGGTCGCTGAGCAGGATAATCATTGTGCGATCGTAGAGCTGATTGCTTTTAAGCCAAGTAATCAAACGTCCCAGTTCGCGATCGGCGTAAGCAATTTCCCCGTCGTAAAGATGACCGCGATACTGCGTGTGAAATGGCTCGGGGGGATCGTAGGGGCTGTGTGGATCATAAAGATGAAGCCAGAAAAAAAATGGGCGATGAGAAGGTTGCTTCAGCCAGTTGATCGCGTGCGTGACGCTTTCGCCTGCCTTGCGGTCGACCAGGCCCAAATCTCTTTTCTGGAAGGCTTCCGGCGAAAAGGCATCGTCATAGAAGTCGAAGCCGCGAGCTAGTCCCCAACTTCGGTCCAGAACAAATGCGCTGACCACAGCGCCGGTGGCATACCCGTGCTGCTTGAAAGCCTGTGCCACCGAGCGAAACTGCGGCGCAAGCGGTTGACCGGTAAAATCCTGCACGCCATTTTGGAACGGGTACGTTCCTGTAAGGATGACCGCGTGCGAAGGCCAGGTGAGCGGAACCTGCGAGATAGCATGCTCAAAGAGAATTCCATTGCGTGCGAGCGCGTCGATAGTCGGGGTTTGCACTTCCTTTGCGCCGTAGCAGCCAACGTGATCGGCGCGAACCGTATCAATGGTGATCAAAACTACGTTGGGCGGGGATTTGCGTGCCGCTGGAGCAGCAACAGCCATCGAAACAAGTAGCCAGAAGCAAGCCGATAGCTGGAAGAATCGTCCCAATTCATTATCCGGAGTTATTGTGGCTGCACCCGTTCCGCCTTCCGCATTTCTTCCTGAGCCTCACCTGCCATTCCTTTGGCCGTCAGAGCTTTGGCTAGCGAGATATGGGTACTGGCATCACCCGGCGCCAGTTCGGCGGCTTTGCGAAGTTCGGCGAGCGCTTCGTCTATCCGTTCCTGCGACAGCAACAATTGTCCCAATGCGCGGTGGCCGGGAGCGTAGCCATCATTGATGGTCACAGACTGCCGGAACGCCGCCGCCGCTTCGTTAGTCATATTTTTCTCCAAATAACTCAGACCCAAGTCATACGCAGCGGAGAAATTCGTCGAATCTAATTCCAGAGCCCGTTTGAGGGTTTGGATCGCCTGATCCCAGTTACTCACACGATCATATGCCAGACCCAACTGAAAGACCGCCAGCGAATAATTCGGACTTAGTTGCACTGCACGCTCGAGTTCCGCCACAGACTTGGGATATTCATGAGTGCGGTAATAATTCAATCCTTGCAAATAGTGGGCGGGCACGGAATCGGGTTCAGTCTTCATGACCGCACTCAGTTTTGCAATCGAACTCGCGTATTCCCCGTGCTGGCTATCGGCCATGGCGTCCGAGAAGATCTCGTATGTCTGAATTCTGTCTTTCGGATCGGTAAAGCTGTGGCTGCTGTTTTCAGGATTGCCGCCTCCCGAGAAGGCCGCATATCCGAGTGACTTCAGTCGCTCCATCAAGGCAGGATCAAGCCCGGTTTTCTCCGCCAGCTCCTGCCCCGCACTGTATTGCCGAATGAGTGAGGCGAGGCGCGCGCGCAGTTCTTCGGCGACCGCTTTTTTCTCTGCAAAAAGATTGTGGGTTTCCCCCGGATCTTTGCTCAGATCGTAAAGCTCGGGTTTCGGAGCATCAATGAAGTGATATTTGACGGTTTCCACCCCGCGCAGCTCGCTCCAGTTGAAATGCAGACGTGGCAGGAAGGTCTCTGCGTACAGGCTGCGCGAGTTTTCTTGCTCCTTGGGAGAGATCAGCGGAAGCAGGCTCTGGCCTTGGACCTGTTCGGGGATCGGAATATTTAACGCTTGCAAAACTGTAGGCATCAAGTCGGCCAAATTCACCAAGTTGTCAACCGTTCTTGCGTGCACGCCTGCAGGAAGATGGATGATGAGTGGAACGTGCAGCGTTGCGTTGTAAATGAAAAATCCGTGGGTCTTCTCGCCGTGTTCTCCCAGGCTTTCCCCGTGATCGCCACTGAGAATGATTAGCGTGTTGCGGTACAGTCCTTTGTTTTTTAGAAATTCGATCAAACGCCCAAGCTGTGCGTCCGCGAATGCGATCTCGCCATCGTAGAGACGATCTTTGTATTGGTCACTGTATGGAGCCGGTGGGCGATACGGATAGTGCGGGTCGTAAAGGTGCATCCAGAGAAAGAACTTTTTCTGATAATTTTGCGCGAGCCAATCTAAGGTCACGTCGGCAACCACGTTGCCGGGGCGTTCCATCTCATCGAGATTCGATTCCTGCAGACGGTTGAAGTCAAAGTGGTCGTAGTAAAAATCAAAACCATGATTCAGTCCAAAGCGTGAATCGAGCACCGCCGAACCGATGACGGCGCCTGTCGTATATCCGTTCTCCTTTAGAACCGAAGCCAGCGTCGGCTGAGTTGGGCTCAGCCTATTCGCTGCAAAATCGTGCACGCCGCTGAGCATGGGATAAGTCCCGGTGAAAATCACCGTGTGTGACGGCAGCGTCACAGGAACAGCGGTATAGGCGTGGTCGAAGCGAGCACTGTCAGCGGCTAAAGCGTCGATATTCGGCGTATGGATTTGCTTATCGCCGTAGCAACCCAGATGATCTGGGCGCAGAGTGTCAATTGTGATGAACACTACATTGGGAGGTGGAGTGGCCGCGAGTGAGACGTATCCGACGGCGAGAAAGCCTGCCAGGAGCGCGCACCTAAAGCAACGGGAGAATTCCATCAGCTACAAAAATTATATCTCAGCGAAGGACTCTGCTCCCCGGGTGTGGTTCAGCGTGATTGTGCTAGTCTGACTTGTTCATGCGAGTCCTGAAAATTCTTATTTTGTGTTGTGCCGTTATCGGGGCATCACGAGCGCAAGTAGCTTCGCAAAAGCCATCCTCTCCGGATGTCTACTTGGTCACAATCGACACGCTTCGTGCCGACCACGTCCACTGCTACGGTTACGAGCGCGTGCAAACCCCCGCGCTGGATGGCCTAGCGAAAGATGGCGTTCGCTTCGCCGAAGCGTTTACTCCCAGCCCGATCACGAATACTTCTCATACGACAATTCTTACTGGACTGCTTCCCAGTTCGCACGGCGTCACGGATTTCGCTATACCGCTTGCGCCTGCGCACCCGACTTGGGCGGAGCTACTCAAAAAGAAGGGCTACCACACTGCTGCGTTCATCGGGGCTGTCATTCTCGACAGCAAATCCCTCGCGCCGGGGCTTGATCGCGGATTTGATTTCTACGACAACTTCCCGGAGCATCCGCAGACGAAATCGCGGTTTGGGCGGGTCGAGAGGCGAGGCATGGACGTCGTGCAGCATGCAGAAAAATGGATAGCCGCACATCCAGGCGGCTTACATTTTGTCTGGGTTCATCTCTACGATCCCCATGATCCGTATGAGCCTCCGCCGCCCTACTCGCAGACGTACAAAGATCGTCTTTATGACGGCGAGATTGCTTATGCCGACTCGGCGCTGGCAAATTTTCTAACGTACTTAAAGAAGCTAGGGCGGTATGACAATTCCCTAATCGTAGTTGTCGGCGATCACGGCGAGGGCCTCGGGGAGCATCATGAGGATACCCACGGAATTTTTCTCTACGATTCCACGATCCATGTTCCGCTAATCGTGAAACTGCCGAGTCACACCAATGCCTCCAAAGTAGTGGACGCACAGGTGCGCACAACTGACATCCTTCCTACCGTGCTTGATCTTCTGCATGTGCCTGCGCCTGAGAAGCTGGATGGAGAATCTCTCAAGCCATACCTCGGCGGCCCAGAATCCGCTTCCCGCACGGCTTTCGGCGAAACCGATTATCCTCTGCGCTTTGGCTGGGCGCCACTGCGTTCGGTTCGTGCGGAGGGCTTCAAGTTCATCGAAGCGCCCAAACCGGAACTGTACGATCTGCACAAAGATCCTGGTGAGTTGAGCAATCAATATCAGCCGCGGAATGAGGCCGTCCAAAAAGATCGCAAACTGCTGGCGGACTTGCGCGCGAAGTTGCCCGCTGCGGCGCCTTCTCGGGCCACTGTGGGGCAGGGGACTGTCAACGAATTGAAAGCCCTGGGATATCTCGGGCAAGCGGATGTCGGCCGCTCGACCAACGTTCCTGAACCTTCGCTCTTGCCCGATCCCAAGGACAAAATCGAAGAACAGAACTTGTTGCACATCGCCATGATCGCTTCTGAAGGCGAACGTCCGGCAGAAGCGCGAGCCGCGCTCGAAAAGGTCCTGCAACTTGATCCGAAATCGCCGACCGCATTGAAGCAGATCGGCGAGCTAGAGTTGAAGGCAGGAGAGTACGCGAAAGCGGCGCAGTATTTGAAAGCGGCTCGAGAGATTCGTCCTGACGATGCCACCGCCGCTTTCGAGGCCGGGCAGGCGCTGGAGAAAAACGGCGATTTAGCCGGCGCGCGCGATGCGTTGGAAGCTAGCCTGAAACTGCAACCCAGCCAACTTCCCGCACGCTTACTTCTCGGCAGAGTTTATTTGGCTTTGAAAGACCCCAAAGCTGCCGACGACCAGTTCGAAGCCGCTCTACTGCTTGAGCCGAAAAGCGTAGAGGCGCAGCTCGGCGTGGCCAAGGCCCAGATCGCACAGGGCAATTTTGCCGATGCCTTGCAGCAGCTCGAGCCGATTACGAAATCACAGCCGGACAATCCGGAAGTGTTCGAAACCCTGGCGCAAGCATACAGGGGATTGGGGAAAACTCAAGAAGCGCAGCAAGCGGAAAATCGGGCGGAGCGGCTAAGGAAAAACATAGTTCGGACTAAGTGATTCAAGGGCGGGTGCGGAAGCGGCCCTCTCAGCGACGTTCAATTTGAACGATACAGGCTTAACGGGAGAGCAGCAGCGTACCGGCCATCACCACAGTTGCGAAGTGCATCCAATTTCTTGGTGTTGGTTGGATCAGCAGGCTAAACCGCGACAAAAGGCGATGTTGCGGGTTTCAGAAGAGGGAGGTTTCCGTGAGGAGAATTCGGGCGAGAATCTTGCCAGTTGCGCTGCTGGCGATTGGGACTCTATTGCTTGCTGGATGCCCTCCACGGGAGAGCATCGAGAAAATTAACCGCGATCCGGGAAGGTATGCGGGCAAAGAGATTAGCATCGCGGGCCGGGTTACAAATTCGTTTGGATTACTCGGAACCGGCGTCTACGAAGTAAATGATGGGACTGGCTCGATGTGGGTGCTCAGTCATGGCTATGGTGTTCCCGGCAATGGAGCGAAAGTGGCGGTCACAGGAACGCTGGAGCAGGGAGTGAGCCTTGGAGGGCGGACCTTCGCCACGGCTATGCGCGAAACTCGACGTCGCCATTAGTTTCATCGGCACCCGGATCCAGATGGCTATGCGGGAATGGCTTGCTCCACGCGAACCTCCCTTAGGAACTGCGCCGCCTCTTCAGGCAGAACCGGATTAAGCAACATCTTCCCCTCCTGCTCGAGGCCGGGAATTGGCAGATTGGGGACAAGGTGCAAGCACCAGTGGTAGTAGTTGACGCCAGCGTTGGCCACGGGCGAACTGCGCATGTTGTAAGTGAAATCGGGATTCTCCAGCCCGGAGTAGAACTTGCTCAGAATCGTGCGCAGAATCCGAGCGAAATCCAGTAATTCTTCTGCATTAATTTCCCCAAAATTTGCCATGTGCCTTCGCGGATAGATTTGCGTGCAGAATGGGCTCGGTGATGCGAATGGCTCAATGGCGATGAAATGTTGCGTAGCAGCGACAATTCTGCTCTGGGTATCTAGCTCCTCCTGAAGCGCTGCACAAAAAATGCATTCACCTGTTTGCCCATAATGACGGCGAGCTTGCTGCAACCGCCCTGCCACTGGGGGAGGAATGACTTGGCTGGCAATCAAATGGGAGTGGGGGTGCTCGAGGCCGCCGCTACCCTCCACAGTGTGCTTCTTATAAATTGTGGCATACGCGATTCGGGGGTCGAGACAGATTTCGTCGTAGCGCGCCTTTGCGCTGCGCAACAGACTCAGTAATTGCGGCTCTGGCAGTAATGCAGTGCTGAGCGAATGATCTGGCGTTTCGACGATTATTTCGTGGATGCCAAATCCTTCAATTGCAGTGGCGAAATTATGCTCCGGCAGTTCGCTACTCAGCCCGGCGAACTTGCGGGGGATGACTCTGAGCGTCCATCCGCCTTTTGGTGAGGACACCCGCAGAATTTCCGGCGCCGTGCGGGTTTCATGGCCAGGACAGAACGGGCAGTTGGGATCAAACGATGGCACCGATTTGCGTGCGCGTGGCACTACGAGTTCCTGCGGATGCTGGATATTCTCGCTGGCCACAAATACCCATTCTTTCGTGAATCGATCTTGCCGTAGCTCTGGCATGAATTTCACTCCAACGCTTTTTCAATGCTGATGCATTTGGAAGGCCAAGGCGGATGTGCTCTCGATTCAGTGATGCGCGAGATCAATGCGGGTGCGAAGTTCCATTCCGGAAAGTATGCGTCGGACTGATGATCCAATTTGGAATTTCTTTATCGGGAGGACAGCGCCACAAAATATCAGATCATTTACTGAATTCCGCTCTGGCGGAACGAGGAGCTGCGCTACCGCGGCAACGGCTCCAGCAAGCTGGCGATGGCATATCCCATGACAGCCATGGCGGCGGCGTTTTCCCGAAGCTCTTGGGGAGCGATCTTGTCCAGCGTATCCGCGGCGGTGTGGTGAAAATTAAAGTAGGTGCGGCCGTCTGGCATGATGCCGAGCGCCGGCACTCCCGCGTTCGCCATAGGCGTGATATCCGAGCCGGGACTATAGCTGGTCGGTCTGACAATGTTCGCCCCGAAACTTTCCAGAATTTTCTGCACCGGTTTGAGCCAGCCCAGCGTGGTTGCACTGACCTTCGCGTTGAAGCCCAGCGGATGCGCCGCCCCGAGATCGCTTTCCATGACTGCCGCGTAATTCGCAAACTCACTTGCATGTGCTTTCGCATAGGCGTCATGCCCACGGCCGCCGTTTTCTTCATCCATCCAGGCAATCACTCGAATCGTGCGCTTGGGATGCAGGTGCAGGCGCTGGATCAGTTCGGCAGTCTCCATGGCCACCGCAACCCCGGCAGCATCATCGATCGCGCCCGTCCCCAGATCCCAGGAATCAAGGTGCCCTGACACGATTACTACCTGCTCGGGATGCTCCGATCCCTTCAGGTCCGCGATCACGTTGTAGCTCAAGACCTCTGGCCCGTTCTCGGAAGTCAGCGTCAGGCGCATGCGCGCTCTGCCCTGAGCAGCGAGATGAGCAATCAAATCGGCGTCCTCGCTGGTCACCGCTCCCGCCGGAATCCCGGAGGGCGCGCTCCAGCCAGTATGCGGCAGACGATAGTCCGCTCCGCCAACCGATCGCACCAAAGCCGCAATCGCCCCCAACTCGGCTGCGTGCTTCGGCCCTTCTGCACGATAGGCAACAGCTTCTCCGTACGCTTCCAGAGCTAAACCGGCCGCCGCCTTTCTTTTATCGAACAGCTCATTGAAGAGCACAATTTTCCCCGCGACCTTTTGCCTACCCAAGGCGGCGAGCTGATCGAAGTTATCGACGACGACCACTTCCGCCGTGATTCCTCCGGGCGGGGTTGGAACTGTGCCGCCGAGAGCGGTCACCACAATTTTTTGGGTTGTGCCGGCAGCTTGCCCCGGGTAGTCAATCAGTTCGGCGGTTTCTACGCCACGCGTCCAGCGCGGAACACGGACCTCCTCAAGGCGAACTTCGAGATCAAGTTTTCGTAACTCCGCCGCCACGTAATCCACTGCGGCTTGGGCCTGTAGCGACCCCGACGGCC
>QIAB01000032.1:25890-26414 GCA_003225455.1 Acidobacteriota bacterium | reverse complement strand
ATCCTTCGTCAACTGGGGGGAGTACAACTTCTCTGCCGGGTTGGGTGACTCCTCCTGCGAGTGCAGGAGAGCTGCGCTGAAAAACACAAAAAGAGCCATCACATGAAGGCGCATTCGAGCCTCTCGTGCTGAGGCGAACCAAAACGGGTTCGGATCTAACAGCTATGACCGCAGGCGGTTGTAAGTGCAAAGTCCGCGCTGCGAGTCTAACAAAAAGCGGCCCCATTTCTGGGGCCACAATTCAAAGAGGCAAATATGGATGGGTAAGTCAGGAAAGGCGATGCAAGGCGCCGCTCCGCCGGGCGGAGCTAGCTAAGAGATGTCGAGAACTAGTGAAGAGAGTGAAGGTCATGCTTTTCAGCGGCCTCTTTAGTGCCCTTCCGAGGTGCACTTGCAGAACCAAAAGTTCTCAGAGTATTCTCCCGCCAACCATTGATGCGGCAACTACATGAAAAGGCAGAGGTTAAATCACGTTTCCCGGCATGCCTGCAAAGAAATTGCCCCGAAATCCGGAAATAAGCCGA
>QIAB01000032.1:0-25883 GCA_003225455.1 Acidobacteriota bacterium | reverse complement strand
GGAAATAAGTCGAATGCAGAATCCTGCACATTCGTTGCATGGGAATACTGTGGCGTTGGGGCGATCGGACTTCAGACCGCTATAGTTCAGAACTTAGCCCTCAGGCCAGGCTTCGGGCCCACGCCCGAATTTCACCCTAGGCTTGCGCTTTCGCCTTCGGCCCGCTACGGCAAAGCAGGGCAGGCGCTCGTTGGCGGCAATTTCGTATCACAATTCCATTCTGCTATCGTCTGCACATGCTCCGTTATTTCGCTGCTCTCTTGTTGCTAGTGTCCGCCGCCTTCGCCAAGGAAAAATTCCAGCATCCCGGCCCCATCCACCTGGACCGCAATGGTGAGAAATGGGCCGAAAAGACTCTACGGAAGCTGTCTCTGGAAGAGAAAGTCGGGCAGCTTTTTATGATTTGGGTGCGGGCGGAATTTCTAAACGCGAACAGCCCCGAATACCTCCAGCTTCGCGACCAGATGCAGAAGTATCATGTCGGGTCATTTGCCATGACGGTGCGCTTTGAGCCCCCGTTTCTGTATAGGAATCAGCCTTACGAAGCCGCTGAGCTGCTGAACCGTCTGCAGAAAGACTCCAAGCTGCCCCTGCTGGTTGCCGCCGACTTCGAGCGCGGCGTCACCATGCGGCTTTATGGGGCTACCGCCTTCCCGCACGCCATGGCCTTCGGCGCGACAGGCAAGCTGGATTACGCAGAGTCCTTCGGCCGCATCACGTCCCAGGAGGCACGCGCGATCGGCGTGCATTGGAATTTTTTCCCCGATGCGGACGTCAATTCCAATCCCGCCAATCCGATCATCAACACGCGGTCATTCGGAGAAGATCCGCAACAGCCTACATCCGCGGCGCCCGCGCAAACGGGATGATGGTCACCATCAAGCATTTTCCCGGCCACGGCGATACGGCGACTGACTCGCATTTGAGTGTCGCCCAAGTCACGGGAGACAGAAGCCGGTTGCAATCGGTCGAACTCCCTCCCTTCCGCAAGGGGATTGAGGCCGGGGTGGATGCGGTTATGGTCGCGCACGTTACTGTGCCTGCGCTCGAGCCCGATCCTAACCGGGTAGCCACAACCTCTTCCGCGATCGTGACTGACTTGCTGAAGAATCAGCTTGGCTTTAAAGGGATTGTGGTCACCGACGCGTTGGATATGGCAGGCCTCACCCGACTTTACGCCACGAATACCGGCCGCGCCGCGGTCGATGTATTCAAGGCCGGCAATGAGCTTTTGATTATCCCCGCCGACATGGATGCTTCTTATAAGGCTATGCTGGACGCCGCTCACAGCGGCGAGATTCCTCAAGCGCAGATCGACGCTGCAGTTCTGAAACTGCTTAAGGCGAAGGCCTCGCTCGGTCTGCATAAAGCTCGATTGGTTGACATAGAGAAGCTTTCGACCGAAGTTGGCAAGCCGGAAAACGTTACGCTCGGCCAGCAGATCTCGGATGATGCCGTTACCTTGGTCCGCGACAATGGCCGGCTACTGCCATTGAAACAAATGGGAACTGTTAAGGGAGGGCTTCCGTATCAAACAGTAGAAGAAGTGCGCAACAATCTCGTTGTGGTTGTCTTTTCTGAGGATGTGCGCACCGAAGCCGGACGCGTGCTGGAGCGCCAGATCAAAGCTCGGGTGCCGGACGCGAATGTCATCTATGTTGATCCGCGGATTGCGGGCGCCATGTCTGACGAAGTTTTGAAAGCTGTGGACCAGGCTCAGGCGGTTGTGGCTGCCGTATACGTTGTGCCGACCGCGGGACGCATCGCCAAGGCGGATGCGGGAGGATTGAAGAATTCTGTTGGCTTGGCGGATGCCAGCGGCGCACTATTGCAGAATATTTTGGATCACGCGGGGCAGAAGACTACCGTGCTCGCCATGGGAAATCCATATCTGGCGCAGGATTTCCCAGCGGTGCAGAATTACATTTGCACGTTTTCCAACGCGACTGTATCCGAGATCAGCGCGGTAAAAGGGCTGTTTGGGGAGATTGCAATTCGCGGCCATCTGCCGGTAAGCATTCCCAACATTGCCCAGCGCGGCGCCGGGATCGAACGCCCATCACAGGTTGCGCAGAAAGGATCGGGAAAATGAGAACTCCTAGCGTGGTAAACGTCGACTCACGAGCTCTGCTCGCGGCCTGCTTGCTTACGCTGCTGACTCTTCCAGCTTGCAGCGTAAATGTTAAGAAGGGCGAGAACGGAGAAGATAAAAAAGTCGACATCGAAACTCCCGTCGGCGGAATTCATGTGGACACAAATGCGAACGCGAAAGACACCGGCTTGCCAGTTTATCCGGGAGCGCGCCTCAAGGAGAAGAAAGAGAACGGAGAGGAGAAGAGCGCCAACGTTAATATTTCCAGCGGCTTGTTCGGGGTGAAAGTTGTGGCGCTGGAGTATGTCTCGAATGATCCGTCAACAAAGCTGGTTGATTATTACCGGAATCAACTGAAAAAGTATGGCGACGTTCTCGAATGCCACACCAGTCATGAGGGCGGCGGCAATTTCGTTGCGCATAGGGGAGGCGAGGATTCCAAGAAGCTAAAGTGTGATGACGATGACGACGGCAAAGTCGTCGAACTTAAGGTTGGGACGAACCAGAATCAGCACATCGTTTCGATCCAACCCGCAGATAGCGGTAAAGGCTCTGATTTCGCGCTGGTATTAGTACAAACGCGAGGCGGGAAAGACACAATCTGAACAAGTGCAGAAGCAGAGTCCAGGGTGCCCCATGTCTCGCTGTTTGTGCGAGACATGGGATTGCTACTTCTTACCTCCGCATTCAGAACCTTTCTTGCCTCTTCAGCTTCCTCTGCGTTAACTTGAAATCCAGTGGAATATCCTTGTCATCAGTGCGGCGCGTCGGTTGAGGAAGGGACGGCGTTTTGCCCGCACTGCAATGCTCCTCAGATTCGAGTGATGCCGGCGGAGCTCGCCCAGCCTGCCATGCAGGTCCCTGTCTCTCAGGAGGGGCCACGGACTGTGACTGCGACTGCCACTTCAATTGACTGGTCGCGGGCCTTAGCGCCGGCAGTCTGGGGCGCTCTGGTAGCGATAGTTCTGATCGTGACTCGGCTGGCGACCTTCGGGATTGCGATGTTGGCAGCTGGGGCGCTTGCGGTGGTTTTCTATCATCGTCGTAACCCGGGCGCGAATCTCACTGCTGGCGCGGGAGCACGTCTGGGAGCCGTGAGTGGAGCACTGGGCTTCGGTATTCTGACCATGGTGTTCGCCTTTGGAACTGCGGTCCTCCACACCGGAGCCGAGCTGCGCCAGAAGATGCTGGATGCCGTGCAGCAGGCGGCATCGCGAAGCTCCGATCCGCAAGCGGCGCAGGTAGTGGAGTTTCTCAAAAGCCCGCAGGGTCTCGCCGTGGCCATGGTCCTGGGGCTAATCCTGACGTTTGTCGCTTTTGTAATCTTTTCCAGCTTGGGCGGAGCAGCCGGTGCAGCATTGCTGCGGCGCAAGGACGCTCGCTGATGCTGGGCTACCACCCTTCCTTCCCAAGATCATGATTCGGAAGCACTTAATGGTCTAGTCGCAACATACCTCCTTGCTCGTCCCTGCTTCGCCCGCGTATGATGCAGCGTTCATGACCGCGAGAGCTACCTCCCGCCAGTCCAGCCTGCGCGAAAAAGCGCAGCTCATGTCGGCTTCGGAAATCGAGCGCACTCTAGTGCGGTTAGTCCACGAAATTATTGAAAAGAATGACGGGGCTGCCGAGCTTGGGTTGGTGGGGATCCGGCGGCGGGGAGTTTTCTTGGCCCAGCGGCTGGGAGCGATGATTCAACGCATTGAGAAGACTCCGGTACCGGTGGGTTCGCTCGACATCACCCTATACCGTGACGACCTTTCCACACTCGGGCCGAAGCCAGTGGTGCAGAAGAGCGAGATTGGGATCCCCATCACGGGAAAGAACATCATCTTGGTTGATGATGTTTTGTATACCGGGCGGACGACGCGCGCCGCCATGGATGCGCTGTTCAGTCATGGGCGTCCAAAGCGGGTGCAACTCTGCGTGCTTATTGATAGAGGTCATCGCGAGTTGCCGGTAGAAGCGCAATTCGTTGGCCGGCGGGTGCAGACCACGCGAGACGAAATCATCGAGGTTCAGTTGCGCGAAGTGGATGAGACGGAAAAAGTTCTGCTGGTTGAGAGGCGGAGCTGAATCTCTCACCAGGCGGCTTTTCGCTCGGATTCTCGCGCTTCACGAGAATTTCTCGGCGTTCTCCGCGAATTCTCTGCGCTCTCTGCGGTTAAGAGCTCTTGACTGCAGAACACGCTGAGAGATCAGCCGCTGAGGATGCAGATACGGAAACGGATGATCAACGCAGCGCGCGGTTCTCTGCTCGGCATTGAACACCTGGGAGCGGAGGCAATCCTGGGCATGCTGAAGCTGGCCCGGAGAATGAATCCGCAGAAGCCCCGTCCTTTGCTGCGCGGCAAAAAAGTGCTGCTTCTTTTCTACGAGCCATCCACCCGCACTCGCAGTTCGTTTGAAATTGCAGCCAAGTCGCTCGGCGCAATCACAACCTTAGTTCAGTCGAGCGGATCGAGCATCGAAAAAGGCGAGTCGCTGCTCGACACAGGTTACACGCTGCGGGCTTTGGGTGCAGATGTGATCGTGATTCGCCATCCCAATGCCGGCGCTCCTCTGCTAATGGCGCAGCATGTGGATATTCCTATCATCAACGCCGGAGATGGCATGCATGAGCATCCGTCACAGGCGCTGCTCGACGCATACACGATCCTGCGGCACAAGAAAACTTTGAAGGGGTTGCACGTCGCGATCATCGGCGACATCTACCACAGCCGGGTCGCGCGATCTGCGATTCATCTGCTCAGCAAGTTTGGAGCGAAGATTACGCTGTGTGGGCCACCAGAGCTCCTGCCGGAAGTCGCGGCAACACTCACTCCGGGGCTGCATATCACTCGCACTATCGAAGACGCCATTCGCGGTGTTGACGTGCTGATGCTGCTTCGTGTGCAGAGAGAACGATTGGTGGGAATGAAGATCAGCCTGCAAGATTACATCCGGCGCTATCAGGTGACGATGCCGCGTCTGAAGCTGGCAAAGAAAGACGCGCTCCTGATGCATCCAGGGCCGATCATCCGCGGGTTGGAGTTGACGGCAGTGGTCGCCGATTGTCCGCAATCAGCCATCGTTGATGAAGTGCGTAACGGTGTGCCCGTTCGCATGGCGATTCTGGCGAGAGCGCTGGGCAGAGCAAGATAGGAATCTTACGATGTAGGCGCGGGCGTCCACGCCCGTGCGTACGGATGGAAATCTTACGATGTAGGCGCGGGCGTCCACGCCCGTGCCTACGAAGGTGGGCACGGGGACCCTTTGTAGCTGATCGAGGAGTTGGGTGAGAAACAAAGAGAATCACAGTCTGTTGATCAAGGGCGGTCAACTCATCGATCCCACCGCGAGGATCAATGCTCCCATGGACGTCCTTCTGCGCGATCGACGTGTGGCAGAGATTGCGCCGACAAACAAGATTCGGGGCGGCGCTGACGAGAAATTCGACGCCCGTGGACTGATTGTTGCGCCTGGGTTCATTGATTTGCATGTTCATCTCCGCGAGCCAGGCCAAAGCTACAAAGAATCGATCGCGACCGGGACAGCAGCCGCAGCGACCGGTGGTTTCACATCAGTGTGCTGTATGCCAAACACGCATCCGGTCGTGGACTCTCCGGATTGGGTTACCTGGCTGCAAGCGCCGGAGCGCGGGGCCGTGGTCAACGTCTTTCCCATCGCGGCCGCGACCAAGGCCAGCAAAGGCGCAACCCTGACCGACTTTCGCGCCCTGCAGCATGCCGGCGCCGTAGCAGTCACCGACGACGGAAAACCCATCCTTGGCGATGCAGTCATGCGCGAGGCGCTACGGCTTGCCGCTGAACTGAACTTCCCCGTAATCCAGCACGCAGAAGACACGCGCATGACGGAGCACTGCTCGATGAACGATGGCCCGACGGCGTTCCGTCTCGGACTCCGAGGGATGAAAGCGGAGGCCGAGGCTTCCATCGTTGAGCGCGACGTACTACTGGCGCAGCAGTTCACGGGAGCGCGGCTGCATGTGGCGCATCTCTCTACCGCTGAGGCTCTCAAAGCCGTTCGCCGCGGCAAGCGTAGCAAGGCGCGCGTCACCTGCGAAGTTACTCCGCACCACTTCACGCTGGTTGATTCTGACATTCGCGATTACGACACGAACTTCAAAATGAATCCACCGTTGCGTTCGGCATCCGATCGCGAGGCGCTTCTCGTAGCTTTGGCTGACGGCACCGTGGACGCCATCGCCACCGATCACGCTCCGCACGCCAGCCACGAAAAGCTGGTCGAATTCGAACGTGCAGCGTTTGGCATCACCGGACTTGAAACTGCGCTCGGCCTCGCGATTACCCGCTTGCATCGCGAGCATAAAATCCCGCTTACCAGGATCGTCGAATTGTTTACTGCAGGCCCAGCCCGCGTGATTGATCTGCGTGGACGCGGCACCCTCGCCCGCGGCAGCCACGCCGATGTAACCATCTTGGATCCTAAGAAGCGTTGGACCTTTGAAGCAGCTAAGTCGCGCTCCAAATCGCGCAACACGCCGTTTGATGGATGGCAGCTTACAGGGAAGGCGGTGGCGACGATTGTGGGGGGACGAGTCGTCTACCGGACCGGTTGACGTTTCAGTGGTCCAGAAAGCTCAGTTCACAATCTCCTCAGCGAAGCGGGCAGCCGCGATGCCAGCGAATATGCTCCGGGACCCGTCAAAATCAGCGCGAGTGCTACCAGCAACTGTGTAAGAGCGTATTCGAAGCCACCCTTTCCGATATCAAAGCCGTTGGGAAGATGTACTAGGAAAATTGCTCCCAGCATCACGAGGATGATGCATGCCGCCCCGAATCGAAACAAAACACCAGTCAGCACGGCCAGCCCTCCGGCAAATTGTGCCAATCCGACCAGATAGCCAAGAATGACGGGCCAGTGATGGTAGGCCGCAAACTGGTGCGGTCCAGGGCCTCCAAAAGTGCCCATGAGGACAGCACTTCCGTGATAGAGAAAGGCCAGGGCGCTGGCAATCCGAAGCATCAGAAGCGCTAGGTCGAGTTTCGAAGCTACGTTCGTTGGGACAAGTGGCATCTTCAACCGTTCTTTTCCATGAAGACGGATAGCTACAGAGAGAAGCTCCTAGTTCACAATTCCTATCCTCCTCCCCACTCTACCAAGCACCTCCAATGCCTGCTGCAATTGTTCCTTCGCGTGCGTGGCCGTCATGATCGTCCGGATGCGGGCTTTGCCTTCAGGGACAGTCGGGAACGCGATCCCCGTGCCCATCACGCCTTCTTTGAACAGCTCGCGGGAGAAGTCCATGGTGAGCTTGCCGTCGCCGATGATGATGGGCGTGATCGGCGTTTCGCTGGCTGGCGTGGTCTTGCCGCCGATGTCGAATCCAAGCAGGCCGAGCTCTTTTTTCCAGAAACGAGTGTTCTCCCAGAGCTTTTCGATGCGCTCGGGTTCTTGCTCCAGAACGTCGAAAGCAGCAATGCAAGTTGCTGCGACTGAGGGCGGATGCGAAGTCGAAAACAGAAACGGCCGCGCGCGATGATAAAGGAAATCGATGAGGTCGCGCGAGCCGCAGACGTATCCGCCGAGTGCGCCGATCGCCTTGGATAAGGTTCCAACCTGAATATCCACGCGCCCGTGGACGTTGAAATGATCGATGGTGCCGCGTCCATTGCGGCCGAGAACGCCGGAGGCGTGGGCGTCATCTACCATCATGATCGCGCCGTATTTTTCAGCCAGGTCGCACAACGCGGGTAGCGGGCCGATGTCGCCGTCCATCGAGAAGACGCCGTCGCTGATCAGGAGCTTCTTGCCGGGGTCGTCTTTGACGCTGGCGAGCTTTTCCTCGGCTTGCGAGATATTCTTGTGTTCGAAAACCAGAATCTTCGCCCGCGACAGCCGTGCGCCGTCGATGATCGAAGCGTGGTTGAGCTGGTCGGAGATGATGAAATCATCTTTGCCTAGCACCGCCGAGACCGTGCCCGCGTTGGCGGCAAATCCGGATTGAAAGACCACGCAGGCCTCGACATTCTTGAAGCGGGCGATCTTTTCTTCCAGCTCCATGTGAATCCTCATGGTGCCGGCAATGGTGCGCACGGCGCCGGATCCGACGCCATATTTCCGTGTTGCTTCTAACGCCGCCTCGCGCAGCTTGGGATGCGTAGTCAGACCCAGGTAATTGTTCGAGGCGAGATTAATAACCTTTTTTCCATCGAAGGTGCAGACGGGCGCCTGCTCGTCCTCGAGCACGCGCAAGCGGAAGTGAGTGCCCTTAGCCTTGAGATCGTTCAATTGGTCGGTCAGGTAAGAGAGAGGATTGGCGCGTGCAGTCTGGGTCACCATAGCACAGCTAGTTTAATACCGGGGCACGTGGAGGGACGGGGTAAGGTGTTCTGCTAGAGGCATAGTTTCAGGGGGTGCGACTCGTCGCGGGCTGAAGCCCGCTCAGGATCACAATAAGGAAAGGCCTTATCGGCACGGCTGAACAGGGTGCGGAAAAATGCGGAAAAGCAGATTCCTCGGCGGCTGAAGCCGCTTCGGAATGACAAGATTAGAGGACTTATTGGCACGACTGAACTCGTGCCTTCCCAAAACACGCTCGCAATCGAGTTTTTCAACAGCTTGTGAAGCCATGCCCTTCCCGTTCTTTACGTCAGTGCGTGAACGGGAGCACAATCAACCACCGCCAGTATACAAGCCGACCGGTTCGAAGCCATGCTCTGGCGATCAGCGCGAACTGATTACTTAATTTCCAGCGGCTGCTCCAGCTTGAAGCTGAGCGCCGACTCGGCAGGCAGCACGATGTTCTTGTTGCCGGTGAAGGCCGAGCCCGCGCCGCCGGCTCCTGCGCCTGCAATTGCGCCAATAGCTGCGCCTTTGCCGCCCCCGGCTAAGCCGCCGATCAGCGCGCCAACACCTGCGCCGCCCCCCGTTATAACGGCTGTGCGCTTTCCTTTGCCTTTTTCGGCGCGCGTAACCGATGAGGTTTCAATCGGCTGGTCTTTGCCATTAATGTTGATGGAGGTCAGTTTCAGTCTCAGCAACGCGCCACCTTTGAAGCGGCCGAGCGGCTTGGCATCGACGACGGTTCCAGTTGCGCTGGTGTCGGCGGGGATTACGGTCTTGCCCGCGACTTCGACCGGGCTGGTCACAGTTGCTGAAAAGCTCTGCCCGGCTTCGCTGATCTTTGATCCTACGGCCTGTCCCAGCCGCACCGTGATTATCGTGCCAGCCGGGATGACTACAGACTTCGCGGGTTCTGGTTTTGCTTTTGCCGCTTTCCCTGCTTTCTCAGGGGCGGCATTGTCGCCCGTTGAATTCGAAGGGGACTCAGGAGACTTGCTGCAGCCGAATACGGCGAACGACAAGTAGAGAATCAGGGTGAGTGTCACCAAACGCGAACGCATGATTTCCTCCGTTGGGGATGGTTTATCAGAAAGCAGCAGAGGGCGCAATTTGCAAAATGTGCACACGCGCGCCTGTGATCAGCGTCATCGCATCACGACTGCGCCTCAGGAGTGGCTGCAGCGGCAGCAGCTTCTGGTTTCTTTTCGGATGCTTCGGTGTCCTGCAGAGTTGAAGTGGCGGCCTGTGCAAGAGCCTCGGCAGGCACGGCTACAGAAGGAGCGGCGGCCGATTTCTTTTCTAAAAACTTCATCGCGTTTAATAGCGGACGCCCGAGCGAAGAGTTGTAGCCTGTCCAGCCGCCATCAGCCTCGGCGGAACGCTCGAACTGCGCGCGCATAGCCTCCATCTTGGAGTCGAGATCATCTAGATAGTGCAGCATGAGCGCCTCGGGAAACATCGGCAGCTTGGGCGAGCCGAATTCGTACTGGCCGTGATGGCTGATGAGGAGGTGCTCGACTAATGTCTTGAGTTCGTCGGGAAAATCGGGGAGATGGGCAAGCTTGGCTTGCAGCATTTCCAATTCGATGATCATGTGCCCGAGCAACTGGCCGCGCGTGGTGTAAGAGAAAGAACGGTGATACGTAAGCTCGTGAATCTTTCCGATATCGTGCAGAAAGGCGCCGGTGAGCAGCAGGTCACGATTAATCTGCGGATAATTGCGGCAGACAAGATCGCATGAGCGGAAAAGAGATACAACGTGATCGAGCAGCCCGCCAATGTAAGCATGATGCAGGCTCTTGGCCGCAGGCGCGTTGCGATAGGCCTCGGCAATCTCTGGATCTGCCATGAACAGCTCGATCAGCGCTTTCAGGTGTTGGTTCTGAAATGTCGCCACGAAGCCCGCGAGCGTCTGCCAGAGTTCACCAATGTCCTTAGTGGTCTTCGGAAGGTAATCAGCGAAATCGACTTCTGAATCGCCCAGCAGGCGAAGCTTGTGAATAGTGATCTGGAAACGATTTTTATACTTATTCAGCAGGCCCTTGATCTTGACGAAATCATCCTGGTCGAAAACCTCGATAGCATCTTCGACGTTATCCCACATCTTGGCTTCGAGGTGTCCACTGCGATCGCCCAGCGTGAGCGCGAGGTAAGGCTCCCCCGTTTTCTTGGGTTTTACTTGTTTCGAAACGACAACGAAGCTGGAGACGATTAGTTTGTTCTCGTGCTGCACGCAGTCGCAGATAAAGAAATCTTTCATAACGTATGGCCGTTTGGTGTCGCTAGTCAACCACAGCGGGACAGGAATCACAGGGGCAACTCCCCGGTGATTAATCCCCTGCCGATTATCGTGACCACGCCAGCTTAAACGAGATCACGCCCAACTTTTTCTTCTTTTTTTTGAGTTCCTTGGGATTCGGGTCTTTGGCGGCAGTTTCGATCGGCTTGGTTTGGTTGGCGCTGGCACCCGTGTCTACGTACCCGGGCTTGAGGTCGATAAAGGCTTCCTCGCGCAGCTTGGTCAAATAGGCGCGCAGGGCAGGTTGCAGCTTTTGCATGTAGATGGCGTCCTGCACACGCGGTTCGATCTGGCTAAAGGGAGGTACGCCGGCCTGCTGGTGCTCGGCCACCTTCAGAATCACGAAACCCTGCTTGGTGCGGATGACGTCGGAAACGTCGCCAGCTTTCATCGCGAAAGTTTTATCTTCGAGTTCCTTGGCGAGTGCGCCACGATTGAAGTATCCCAGGTCGCCACCTTGCGCTGCGCTGGGGCCGTCAGAATATTTTTTTGCGATGTCCTCAAATTTTCCGCCCTTGCGAATCTGAGCGAGCAGATCGTCGGCTTTGGTCTGCGCCACAGCTATCCGCTGCTCTTCGGTCGACGTATCCGAGGCGTTCTTTTTCTCAGTAGAAACCAGAATTTCGCTTAACTTAATGCGTTCCGGCTGCTCCATGTCGCTCTTGTGCTCGTCATAGAATTTTTGCTCTTCTTCTTTGCTGATGGACATTTTGGAACCGACTTCCTTGCCGATTACCTGCTGGGTGATGATCTGGTTGCGCATGTTCTGCTTGAAATCCTCAAACGAGACTCCCTGGCCGGAAGCGGCCTTCTCCAGATCTTCCATCGTGTCGAGGTTCATCTCCTTGCGCATTTCGTCGAGCTTTTTGATCAGCTCGGTGTCGCCGGTAATGCCCAGGTCTTTGCCTTTTTCCAGCAGCAGTTGCTGATCGATGAGATCGCGCAGCACGTCTTTATCCTTTTCAGCGACAATCTTTTCGGCGTGAGTAGGGTCTTGCTGCTGCGCCTCCTGGCGCAGTTGCTCCTTGCTACGCTGGAACTCGGTGCGGGTAATGATCTGGTTATTGACGCGGGCGATGATTTCCTCGATCACCCTGTCCACGCTCAAGGCGGGCAGGACTGCGAGGCAGAGAAGAAGGATGCAGGGTAATAGCTTTCGCATAGGTTCCTGAATAGATTGTAACTCTTGAAGACGCATGATGGCAGCGCGATAGGCGGAGGTTCGCTCACTACGGTGGACGAGGGCATCCGCGCCTAGGCGAGCAATGCTCCTGCTATGATTCGCTTCTTACTCTGTTTGAAATCAGCAATCGAGGTGTGATCGGATGAGATTGTGCGGATACTTTGTTCTCATGATTATGGTGGCACTCGTGAGCACTCCAGCTACAGCGAAATCTAAGGCGAGGAAAGGCAGAACGCCGGCGCCCGATCTGGCGGAGCTCGACAAGATGACCGTGCGCTTCGCGCCGACGCAGTTGCATGTGGACACCTCGAAGCTCTCTGCGGGGGACCGGCAGGCCTTGGCGAAAATCATCGAGGCGGCCCGAACTCTAAACGACGTCTTCATGAAGCAGTATTGGAGCGGCGACATGGCGCTCTACGCGCGCCTGCAAAGGGATAGGTCGGCGCTGGGCAAGGCGCGCCTGCATTATTTCTGGATCAACAAAGGTCCATGGTCGGAGCTGGATGAGTTCAAAGCCTTTCTACCGGGTGTGCCGGCGCGGAAACCCGAAGGCGCTAATTTCTATCCTGAAGATATGACGAAGCAGGAGTTTGAGAAGTGGCTGGCATCGCTCTTGCCTGAGCAGCAGACGGCCGCCAAAGGATTCTTCACCGTGATCCGATGGAGGTCAGGCAGCGATCCCTCGGCTCAACGCGAGCTCCAAGCGGTCCCTTATAACGACGAGTACAAGGACGATCTCACGCGGGCGGCGGCGCTGCTGAAAGAGGCGGCTGACCTCACCGACAATGCATCGCTAAAGAAGTTCCTCCGCTCACGTGCTGACGCGTTTCTCTCTAACGATTATTACGACAGTGATATGGCGTGGATGGATCTGGATGCGCCGCTTGACATCACTATCGGACCGTACGAAGTCTATAACGACGAGCTGTTCAATTATAAGGCGGCCTTCGAGGCCTTCATTAATCTGCGCGACGACAGAGAGACGAAAAAGTTTTCTGTGCTGGCTGAGCACCTGCAGGAAATCGAAAACAATTTGCCGGTCGATCCGCAGTACCGGAACCCGAAGCTGGGAGCCGCAGCGCCAACAGTAGTGGTAGATGAGATTTTCGGTTCCGGCGATGGAAGCCACGGTGTGGCTACGGCTGCCTACAATTTGCCGAACGATGATCGCGTGGTGCAGCAAAAGGGCAGCAAGCGGGTCATGTTGCGGAATATTCAGGAAGCAAAGTTCCGCACCGTGCTTCTGCCGATCGCGCGCAGGACGCTGTCGAAGCAGGCCATGGTGGATGTGAATTTCGAGTCGTTCTTTACTCATATCGTGGCGCATGAGTTGATGCACGGGCTGGGGCCGCATCAAATCAAAGTGCAGGGGCGCGACACCACGCCGCGCGAGGAGCTGAAAGAACTTTACAGTGCAATCGAAGAGGCCAAGGCCGACGTCACTGGATTATTCGCACTGCAATACATGTTGGAACACGCCAAAGAAATGCGCCTGACTGCGGTGTTGGCCTCAGACGAAGCGGCGCAGCGCCAGCTCTACACCACCTATTTGGCTTCGATGTTCCGCAGCCTGCGATTCGGCCTAACCGACGCTCACGGCAAAGGCATGGCGATTCAGTTCAATTATTTGACGGACAAAGGCGCTTTCACCCAAAGCACAGATGGAACATTTGCCGTGAATCTGGAGAAGTTTAAGCAGGCCGTGCGGGATCTGGATCATGATCTGCTGACGCTTGAGGCAGAAGGCGACTACGCGGGTGCGAAGAAAATGCAAGATGAGCTGGGTGTGGTACGTCCAGCGCTGCGGCGGGCGTTAGATAATTTGCAAGGAATTCCCACTGACATTGAGCCGATTTTTGTGACTGCGGATGAACTGGCTCCAGCAGGCCACGAGCAAGCGGCTGCGGCCCGGAAATCAAAGGGGAAACGGAAGTAGCACAGCGAAACCTGCACGGGCGAGGACGCCCGCACATCGCAAGACTGCTTGAAGCCTGCACCGGGCGAGGACGCCCGCGCCCACATCGCAGGACTGTTTAACCTTCAGCTGAGCTTGGGCCGGCGGTTGCAACCTTCGCGGCGGCCGCCCGCACCAGCGCGACGGCGCTGACATCATCGTGGGTAGGCTGGACACACATGAATTGCTGCACCTGATCCAGAATCGCTGCGCAGACCTCTTGCGCACTTCTACCCGGAGTCGCCAAGAAACTCCGTTTGGCACGCTCCAGTCCGAATTCCTCGCTATTGCACTTTCCTTCCACCACTCCTCGGGAGATCAGCAGCAAGGCAGCATCGGACGGCAACGCGACGGTTGGAGCATCATGCGTTGCGTGAGAAAAGAGTCCAAGGGGCAGCCCGGTGGCGGGTAGCTCGGTGACGCCATCACCGTCTCGCAATAATCCAGGTGTGTGGCCGGCATTGAAGTAGCAGATGGTTCCGACCGCTTCGTTATAGCAGCCGGCAAAGGCTGGACAGGAGTGGACAGTGCTTTCCGCGTCCAGAATCGAACGGTTCAGTTGAACCGCGATTTGAATCATGGCCTCTGCCTCATTGACCTCGTCGACTGAGAATAGTTCGGAGGACAGGGTGCGGAAGACCTGCTGAGCCGCAGAGAGCACGCTGCGGGCTTGGTCAACACGGCCAGCAACGTCCAGCAGACCGAAGACGACCCGGCTTGGACTGACACGAAAAAAATCATGAAAGTCGCCGCCCTGCCGCTGGCTGTAGTAGAGGGCGGCAAGTTCGGCTCCGTCGATAACCGGGGCTTTCGCCTGCAGCAGCTGATCAAGAGCTGAAACCAACCGTGGTTTCCGTTGGAAGAATGCGCTCATCTCAGTCAGGGACGGTACCACGAAAGAACTTCAACAGCAACGGCACCGAGGCAGGAGCCTGCGATCCCAAGGGTGAGCGACGTCACACCAGATCAAAAAGCAGGATCTCCGCGTCTTGCGCGCCTTTGATGTCAAGCTTCGGTTCCTCGCTGATGGCTGCCCCGTCGCCCTGTCGCAAAGGCTTGCCGTTCAGTTCGATGGCGCCTTTCGCGACTTGCAGCCAACCGTAGTGGCCATTGGCTAGCTCGTGCTCCACTTCCTCACCAGGCTGGAGTAAAGAGACATAGAGCCTGGCATCCTGATGGATTGTCACCGAGCCATCTTTCCCGTCGGGGCTGGCGATCAACCGCAGCTTACCGCGCTTCTCCTCTGCAGGAAACTCTTTCTGTTCATAACTGGGCTTGATACCGGGTCGTTCCGGCAGGATCCAGATCTGGAGCAGGTGCGCCGGATCAGTCTGCGATGGATTGGCCTCGCTGTGCCGGATGCCCGTGCCTGCGCTCATGCGCTGGCCGTCGCCCGGACGAATTATCGATCCGTTGCCCATGCTGTCCTTATGCTCCAGAGCGCCTTCCAGCAAATAGGTAATGATTTCCATATCGCGATGAGGATGCATGGGAAAGCCGTGTCCGGGCTGCACCCAATCCTCATTGATGACTCGGAGGGAGCGGAATCCCATGTAGCGGGGGTCGTAATACTGATCGAAGGAGAAACTGTGGCGGGTGTTCAGCCACCCATGATTGGCGCCACCCCGTTCTTCACTGCCACGAATCGTAATCATCAGAATCCTCGTTGTAACGACTAATTCGCTTGGGTTAGATGTTATAGGACTGGTAAACGATTCACCGAGCGAGGGTGTAGAAATCCGGCGCCGCTGCCGATATCTCAATCATGGGATTGAAGAGGGGCGCACGGCGACGGCTACACGTAGTCCTGGCCTGCCTCTGGCTGGCCGGTTGCGGTGGTGGCTCTCCCGGAGGACTTCCAGCCGGATTTATCAATCAGACACAGCACTCCGACGCGGAGTTGTGGGCGCTCTGGAAAACGGCGCAGCAGGAACTGGCGCAGGAAGTGGATCTGAATCCGCTGCAGCAGTCGCTTTATGATGCACCCGCGGACATTCGTCCGGGCGACGCCCGGGCCCTGAGCGCCAAACCACATCAACTGGTGGTAGCATCCGAGCCAGACGTGAATTCCGGTGTGCTGCTTGCCGCAGCCGGAGTGCAGCGCACCGATCCTACGGGGCTGATCGCCTGCCCTCAACCCTGCAACGTGCGCTTTGCGGCAGCCTACTCGTTATATTCGCGGCAGATCACGAAGTATGCCCGGTCCTGGGAGTTTCAAGGCGACAATTTCTCCAGAATTCTTAAATATGAGTTTGAGAATCAGATTCTGGCCGAGCTGGGATACAGCCGGAGATGGCGCTAGCTAATGGAACCCTCGACCAGGGGCGCAGCGTTTCTGCCGCATCGTAAAACTCCGCCATGGCTCACGCACGCCTCGAGAGCCGTGATGGATGGACCCGCAACACTCTCTTGCCTTTAATTCATGATGCCAGTGCTATACTCCTTGGCCGAACAACCCCAAGGAGACTACCCATGAAATTCACAATCACATTGGTGGGCTTCTGTGCGCTCGCCCTTGTCGCACTCGCCCCTGCTCAGACCAAAATCTCTGGAACTGCAAAATGCGGCAAACCCGATACCCAGCAAAAAGTTGATGTTCCTGACCATCCCGGTCACGCCATCTCCATCAGTCAGGCTAAATGTGCTTGGACGAAGCCTTTAGAAGTCGGCGGCGCCAAGGGCAAGGAAGGCGTTACCAGTGGCATGGATGACATTCACGGCGGCACCGCACACAGCCACGGTTATTACGTGGACACCATGGAAAATGGCGATAAGGCGTTCGTCAGTTTCCAGGGTAGCGCTTCCATGAAAGACAACACATCCGAAGGCAAGTGGACTTACACCGGTGGGACCGGGAAACTTAAAGGCCTCAAGGGAAACGGCACCTATAAAGGCAAAAGCGCTGAGGATGGCAGTACCACGTTTGATGTCGAAGGCGAGTACACCCTGCCAAAGTAGCCGATAGGAGCCGCGGTCTACCTGCTCTTTTGAGCGATCCAGGTCACTAGCGCTTAGAATAATGGGTTCAGAGGCCTGACCCTGTGGTCCAGGGCTGATGCATTTCTACCCGAGGAGGCACTTTATGTCAGCACCCAGCCGGCGGCCGGAGATTCGCCGCCGCCGCACCCGCAAAGAGAAGATTGCCAGTCTACGCAAACGCCACGCCGCAGCCACGACCGACGCTGACCGCAGCCGCATCGCCGCGAAGCTGCAGCGCTTAGGCCTGAATTCACCTGGCCATCCGCTCCTGAAAAATGCATAGGTGAGAGATCCTACGAGTTCACGGCGCGCGGAATCGCGTCCAGATCATGCTGCTCGGGCGGACTCGCTTTCGGGCTGCCCGCCACACTCTCATAAACTGTCAGCAGTTGCCGTGCCGATTCATCCCACGAGAATCTTGTTGCCTGCTCGTAGCCGCGGTGTTTGAGCTTTTCCCGCAATGCCTGATCCAGCAGCACGCGGTGCAATGCCCGCATAATCTCGAAGACGTTCTCCGGATTTACCAGCACCGCGGCGTTGCCCACTACTTCTGGCAGCGAAGAACTGTTGGAGGTGATTACCGGTGTGCCGTGCGCCATGGCTTCCAGCGGTGGCAATCCAAAGCCTTCATATAACGAGGGAAATACGAACGTCTTAGCGGCATCATAGAAGATGCGCAAGACTTCAATGGGAACAAATCCCATAAAGCGGACATCATTCTGCACACCGCTGCGAATCACGGTCCGCCGCAGGTCCGGATGTTTCGAGAGTTCGTCGCCAATAATGATGAGCTTGAGATCGGGATATTTATCTTCTTTCTCCAATTCCGTTTTGAGCGCCGAGAATGCTTCAATGATTCGCACAACGTTTTTGTGCGGGCTGATTCTGCCCGCATAAAGCAGAAAGGGATAGGTCACCAGATACCTCTCTGCCAGCAACTGCCGGTCAGCGTCAGTCGCGTGGCCGCGCAGGAAGCGCTCATCAATCGCATTGTAGATTACGTCAATACGCTCGCCGGAGATGCCGAACAGCTTCTCAATTTCGCTTTGGGTGAACCTGGAAACAGCAAAAATGCGCGCGGCCCCTTTAAGTACTCGGCGTGTCAGGTGAAAGTGCAGCGAACGCCGGATGCCGGAGTGCTCGCGGGCGCGGTACATGTGCTCCAGGACATCGTGGACGGTCATCACATATGGACACGGCAGGTTGCGAGGAATCCAGAAGAGGTGAGGAATATGGATAAGATCGCAATGGAGCCGCTTGAGCGTGGCCCGGCAATTCATGTATCCCTTGAAAGTCGAATCAAGCTGCAGCAGTGGTACGCTATCAAAATTTGGAGGGAGCGGACCGATCTCCGCGACCTTTTGAGGAGACCCGAGCAGAAAATACTTGTTCTCATGATCCAGGCGTCCTAGCGCCCGAACGATATTGCGGGTGTAAGTACCGACGCCAAATTCGGTCATCCGGCGGATATCGATAGCGATCTTCACGGGAAGATTTAACCACAGAGTACGCAGGGGACACAGAAGATTTGATTGGCTGCGGTCCCCGGTGAACTCTGCCGCTAGGCTCTCAACTCTGCTTGGGCCCTAGCTCTGCGCTCGGGATAAAGCGGGAACGCTTCCGCGAGCTGCAACACCTGTTTGCGGATTTTTCCCAAGACAGAGCTATCGCTTCGATGGTGCAGCGCTTCGGAGATCCATCGTCCGATTTGCCTCATCTCGGATTCCTTCATGCCACGCGTAGTCAGCGCAGGCGTGCCGATGCGAATCCCACTCGGCTTCAGAGGCGGGTTGGTGTCGAAAGGAATTGCGTTTTTATTGACCGTAATTCCCGCTTCACCCAGCGCCTTTTCCGCCTCACTGCCCAACATGCCTTTAGAGAACACATCTACAAGCATCAAGTGTGTATCGGTTCCGCCTGAAATAACGCGGAAACCCTCGGCAGCGAGCGTCTCCGCGAGAACTTTCGCGTTGGCAACAATCTGCCGGGCGTAGTCGCGGAACTCCGGCTGCATTGCTTCGTGAAAGCAAACCCCCTTGGCCGCGATGATGTGTACGAGTGGACCACCCTGCATGCCCGGGAAAACTACTTTGTCGATAGCAGCCGCAAATTCCTGCTTGCTGAGAATCATGCCGGCACGCGGACCGCGCAGGGTTTTGTGGGTAGTTGAAGTCACGATATGCGAATGCGGCACCGGCGAAGGATGCACTCCGCCAGCCACCAATCCGGCAAAATGTGCCATGTCGACAAGATAAAGCGCCCCAACTTTATCCGCGATCTGCCGCATGCGCGCGAAATCAATGATTCGTGGATAGGCGCTGCCCCCACCGATAATCAGCTTCGGGCGTTCCTTCTCCGCCAGTTTTTCCAGATCGTCGTAATCGATGGTTTCAGTTTCCTTGGTCACGCCGTACGGCACAATCCGATAAGTCTTGCCCGAGAAGTTCAGATGATGCCCGTGGGTGAGATGCCCGCCATGCGCCAGATTCAAGCCGAGTATGGTGTCGCCGGGTTGCAGCACGGCAGCATAGGCTTCCATATTCGCCTGCGATCCCGCATGCGGTTGCACGTTGGCATGCTCTGCGCCAAAGAGTTTTTTCGCCCGTTCGCGTGCCAGATCCTCCACGACGTCCGCGAATTCACAGCCTCCGTAATAGCGTTTTCCGGGATATCCTTCTGCATATTTGTTCGTGAACACTGAACCCATTGCTTCGAGAACTGCTTCGCTGACAAAGTTTTCCGAGGCGATCAACTCCAGGCCCTCGTGTTGCCGCCGGACCTCGTTGTCTATTGCGTTCGCCACGTCAGGGTCCGCTTCGAATAGCGGTACAGACATTCTGTTCGCAGTCTTCATTTCATATTCTCCAGAAAGAATCGGTCATGCGTCACTCCGCACACCTCGCTTGTACACGTGTGCATCGAGCACCTCCATGTGTCTCTCGGGTGATCGCAACGGAGTAAACCCAAACTGCGCATACAATCCGTGTGCATCCTCCGTCACCAGACTCCAGCGGCGCAGATTTTGAAGCGATGGATGCCGCATGATGCACTCCATGAACCACTTCCCCATGCCTTTGCCGCGATGCGACTCCAGCACGAACACGTCACCTATATAAACGTAAGTGGCGCAGTCCGAGATCACGCGCGCAAAGCCGATCTGCTTGCCCTCATCGTAAACTCCGAAGCACAGCGAGTTCTCAATCGACCGCGCAACGATTTCTCGCGGAATTCCTTTGGCCCAGTAGCAATCGGTCAGAAATCCGTGGATGAGGTCGAGGTCCAGCCGGCTGCGATCAGTGCTGATGAGAAATCTGGCTTTGCGGTATTCCTGGACTTCCATCGCAGAGAGCGCGGCCACGCTTCAATTCTAAATCAGTAAACGCCCAGCATTCCGAGCGGTCTCTTTTGCCGCAGGGAATCTGCATCTTTGTTTAAGTTGGCCGGAAACCGGAAGACCTTGTCACCGCTGATTGCTGAGGGCTATCAGTCGAACGCTGTCCTGAGAAACGATGCGATCTGCCATCCATCGATGTACTTGTACGGAGCCTCTCCGGTTGTGTAATGGCCGCAGGGGAGAACCGCAACTTTGTGGTCCAGATTATGCTGCCTGAACTGCTCGACCACTTGCCGGGAAAATTCAGGAAGAAACGTCAAATCGTACTTGGCATAAATAACCAGCGATTTTTTCGGCCATCGCGCAAATTGGTCGAAGTACGACATCGGACTGATCGCGCTCCATAGCTCGCGCAAACGTTCCAAATCAATCTGCGGTTCGAGTCCTTCGCGAATGTGCCGAGTGGACTGCCCGTGCCAAACCACATCAGCGAAATACGTGGACGCGTGATTAAATGCCGCGACGCGAATTCTCGGATCATGCGCGGCGGCGAGAAACGCGTAGCAGGAACCCAGGCTGGTTCCCACAATCCCCAGCCGATCATAGCCCTGCTGCTCAAGCCAGTCCAAGCAACAACGGACGTCAACTACACCCTGGCGGGAAGCATCCAGCGTGCGTCCGATATTCGCCGAAACCGCGTAATCGGCGCGGCGGATTTCCGCGGGCATACGAATATCGTGATAGGGCATGCTCAACCGCAGCACCGCAACCCCGAGCAGATTCAGAACCCGGCATAAGCCTGTGTAGGCAATCGCGTCCGAATTCCAGTGCGGCAATAAAACCACGGCACGCCGTCCGCGTGATGGAAACCAGCGGGCGTTTGCCAGGTTGTTCTCTGGAAACGGCGTGCGCACCGGGGAAGTGAAGCGCAAGAAATCCGCATAGGTTCCACGAACTTTCTTTTCCAATCTCAAATCTGGAGTTTCGCGTGTGCTGAACACCTGAACTGCGCGGCGTTCCAGGCGGAAGTCTGAAGGCCTGGAGTAAGAGTAGAATTCATCGCTTGCGCTCACAACGCGCTGGTTATATTCACTTAAGAATCTTTCGCATTGTTCCGGCGCATCTGCCGGCGAAAAGCCATTTCGGCAGGGCCAGTCTCGCGTCCACTCCAGTCCCCAAACCAGAGGCCGCACCACACGATTGTTGTCCACACTCGTGAGACGGGTTTCCCAGTCATACATCCACTGTGCGTAGCGTGTGCGCATCCTCTACGAATATAACAATGCGGCGATGATCTCCGACAGTAAAGAACAGCGAAGCGCCAGCAATCAGCAGTCGGCGCTCAGCATTCAGAGCCTAAATGGAGAACATATAAGAAGTGAGCCTGTGTGGGGACGGGGCTCCGCCCCGCCCAGGCGGGTCGAAGACCCGCCTCCACACTATTTGCCCATCTCACCCAGGCAGATCCTGAGTGCTGAGTGCGATTAGCTGTGCTTCCTCGGCACACGTGATGTAAGAAGGGACCTATGTGGGGACGGGGCTCCGCCCCGTCCAAGCGGGTCGAAGACCCGCCTCCACACTATTTGGCAGATCCTGAATGCCAATTGCTAACTGCTGTACTTCCTTGGCACACGTTTCGAAATCCCGCACAAAATTTCGTAGAGCACGGTATTCGCCAGGGCGGCGTGTTCGCGCGCGTCGACGCTCAATCCGTCCAAAGAGCCGAGCAGGATGACTTCGTCCCCGACCTCGACGCCAGGCAGCCCGGTCACATCCACCAGGGTCAAATCCATGGAGATACGGCCCACAATCGGCGCATAGTGCTCGCGGACAATTACCCGTCCACGCGAAGACAACGCCCGATTCAGCCCATCAGCATAACCAACCGGCAGCACAGCAATACGCGCGGGCGCTTTGGTGACGTAAATTCCGCCGTAGCTTAGCGCCTGATTCGCGCGCACGTCTCGCAAAGACAAAATTCGAGTCTTCCACGTTAAAACCGGTTTTACACCGAGACGCAACTTGCTCCCGCTGACTTCGCGCCCGGCGCGCTCGAATGGCAGATAGTAGCCGTAGAGCGCGGCTCCTGGGCGCACCATCGACTTCCACGACTCGCGTCGAGAAATCACTGCGCTGGTGTTCGCAGTGTGAAGCAGCAATGGTTCTAATCCTTCGTTTCGGAGCATACGCCGCGCTGCGTCAAAGCCTTTCAGTTGCTCTTCGACTGACGGCGCATCCAACACTTCCGATGAAGCTAGATGCGTCGAAAGCCCTTCCAACACCAAATGCGACGATTGCTTCAGCGCCCTGGAAACCTGCGGCAAATCTTCGGGCGCAACACCGAGCCGCCCCATTCCCGTATCCACTTTCAGGTGGACCGAATGCCGCTGCCCTAATCGCAAGGCGGCCTCTTGGAGACGCTCAACCTGTCCCGGCTCCCATACGGTCGGAGTAAGGCCGAGACGAACGATCTCTTCTTCCTCGCCGCGCCAGAACCCGGTCATCAGCAAAATACGTGCCTGGATTCCTGCATCACGCAGAGGAATCGCTTCATCAAGCGAAGTCACACCGAGCCACTGCGCCCCCTCTTCTTCGAGCGCCCGCGCACACTCCACGGCACCATGCCCGTAGGCATCAGCCTTCACCACCGCGCAAATCGTCACATCTACGCCTACATGGCGCTGTACTACTCCGAAGTTGTAGCGAAAATTGTTAAGCGAAACCTCAGCCCAGGTAGGACGCGTCGCCGCGCGCTTAACGATTTCGATGGTGGCCACTTGAAACGATTATAGCGGCCTGATATGCATTGCTCAGGTTACTGGGGTGCTACATCGCAGCAGTCGGCTCTCAGCCATCAGCATTCAGCCATGAAATTGCGTTTGCTGGTATTGGCAATCTAGGTAAGGCCAAGTACTAATTGCTAAGTGCTAAGCGCTGCTTTCCTCATCCTCCCGAAAGCACGAAATTCACCGTAACCTGAGTTTCTACTTCCACTGGCTCGCCATTCAGAACATAGGGCCGATAGCGCCATTGCCGCACAGCATCAATGGCGGCTTTGACCAAGAGGGGATGACCACTGACCACTTGCAGGTTCTCAATCCTGCCCTCGCGGCTGATTACCGCTTGCAGGATAACCTGTCCCTGTGTGCGGGTTTGAATTGCCAGTGGCGGATACGTAGGCTCAACCCGCTGAATGAGATTGCCTCCATCATGTGGGAGGTCGGAGGATGGTGGATGACCGGACGTGTTGGTATCACAAATGCTTTGGTTCCACCCATCGAATTGAGCACTCCAGGCACGCCCGGAGGACCGTCCCCGGGTGCAAGTCCAGGTAACAGGTCGGGCGGCGGACCAACGGGAGCATCAGTAGCTGGAGCGATTCCTTTCGGGATGTATTTTGGAATCATAAACACCAATCCAGATGCGCTTTTGAATGAAAGAGTCCTGCCATGCGGGTGTTCAACCTTCGGAGAAGGATCTTGCGCTGGCGGCGGTCCAATCACCTCCGACCGCATCAGATGCAGCGACGGCCGGCCTTGCGTATAGAGAAGCGGAATCGTGAGCAGGGCGCCAACGGCAACCGTTTGCGTGCAGAAAGAAATCAGAGTTGCCCAGCCGCGACGCGAACGGTTAGTCAAAGCAGGGTCGAGCAGTGAATCGGCAAACATGGCGCCCTCCAGACGATTCTTTGTCTGTAAGGACACCGCAGAAGCTAGTCACAGCCCCGAAGAGGCAAAAGAAAAAGGCCGCGCAAGAACGCGGCCGGATGGAACTTTTTTATACCGAGGTGTCGCCAGATTATTTCGGTGGCTGCGTACCTTGAGGCTTGGGAGCCTGGGGAGTAGTAGCGGCCGGCTTGGCTGCCGGAGTTGTAGTCGCTGGCTTAGTCCCCGGAATAGTCGGCCTTGCACCCGCCGCCGGTCTCGCCGGCGCAGGCACGCCTGACTGAGTGTTATATGCGTCCACAATCGGCTTAGTGATATCAACCGACGGTCCTGCCCAGAGCACAGGCCCGTTCGGCCAGGGATTGGAGGTATCAATAATCACACCGAATCCGTTGTCATTGGCATACTTCACTACGATGGGCGCCATCTTTTGCAGAATCTTTTGGGCAATCTCATTCTGCTGATTCTGGGCATCCTCGCGAGCGTCCTGTACCTGCCGATCCAGCGACTTCTGTTTGGTCTCGATCTGCTTCACCAGCGTGCCGCGGCTCTCGTCATTGAGCTTCTCGCCCTGGGTGTTGAGCTGTTTCTTCAAGCTCTCCACTTCGTCGTTCTGGGACTTCAGTTCGGTCTGCTTAGGTTCCAGCTTTTTGCTGAGCGCCTCGAACTCTTTCTGGCCTTCGTTGCTGGCAAAGATTGCCTGCTCGATGTTGATGGTCCCAATTTTGGTGCCGGTTGAGTTCGTCACCGCCGGTGCCGTGGGACTGGCTGACGCCGGGCCGGATGCGGCCGCACTGGGAGCCGCAGGTAATGCGGCTGCCGGGTTGCCATTTTGAGCCCGTGCGCTAACCGAGAGGGCAAACGCAGTGGCCATAACAATTAGCACAAACTTGCTTGTCATGTGTTGCTTTGGACTCCTTGGAAATTTCCGGGAAAATGTTTCGGATCTTTTACAGGCAATGCTGGCCATGCCTTAAAGGTCAACCCGATTCTCGATCTCATCAGTGAGTCGGGCCGTATGCCCCGACTCCTCACGCCGGACCTGGCGGCGTGGCGACCACCCTGTCGGCTGTCATTTTTCAGGGTGTGAATGCTCACATTATAGGTACAGCTTTGGCCGGAGGTCAAACGGAGGTATTCGCAGAGTGAATGCGAGGCAGTCGGAGGGTGCGTAAAAAGGCTCCGGATCCACTAGGTCATGACCAAGCCAAAAGCTAATAGCTGTCTTAGAACGTTGTTGCCACGGTAAACCGGAACGTCTTGCGCGGTTCTCTCAACTGAAAAAGCGGAGAAAACGACCGGAGCGTCTCTTGGAAAGTAAAATCCCCTGCGTCCTTTAATTGACATTCCGGTGGCGACGTGCCTGGAGGGCATGGGAACATGTCGCGAGTAATCTGTGCAGGACCGCGCGCGCTAGAGTTCAGGCGCATCGGGTTATAGGCCCAATACACGCGGAATGGTGCGTTGATTACAGGCAGGAAGACCTGCAACTCCAGGCCGGTAGACATTCTTGGAACCCAATTGGTACTGCCGATAAGCTGCAAATTCGGCGAGAACTTTTCCGTGTGTCCGCCGATGCAGTTGAGGGCAACATCCAGTTGCGGGCAGCCAAACACAGTGGTGTTGATGTCGGTCAACTGCCCTGAATTAATTCGTAGCTGGGAGCTTCTAAGAATTGGATCCACTCCGAAGTCCACAAACGGGGCCAGCGCGACTGGCCCGGCGATAGTGAAGCGGTATTCCAAATTTCCCACCAAGCTCAGGTCGCCGCCGGGAAATACAATCTGCTCGGCGGGCACTCTGATTGTGTAAGCGCCCAGCAGGGGATTGCTTGGGTCCTTCGGAACCGCCGATCCATCAGGATTGCGCAGCACGACCGCCGACGTATTCGGGAGGAATGCAACCGGCGATACCGACCTAATGTCAAAGCCGCGCAAATCGTTTTCACCGCCCATATAGAAGCGCTGGAAGGGCGGCGCCACGACGCCGCCATATCCGGTCAGAAACGATGCCTGCAAGTTGTAGCCAAGCGTGTTCCGCTTCTTCTGCATGGGGATGAAATGCTTGTACT
>QIAB01000005.1:31804-39407 GCA_003225455.1 Acidobacteriota bacterium | reverse complement strand
CAACATGCGTGATTGCGGCCATGACACTGTATGTTTTGGTCATTCACGGATTTGATGTTGTTCATGTAGCAAATCCGCCGGATTGCTTGGTCTTGGTTGCTGCTATCTATAAATTGATAGGCAAGAGAATCATTTTTGATCAACACGACCTGAGCCCTGTTTATATCAGTAAATTTCGCCGGCCAAATCGGCCGCTCTTGGGGTTATTTGAGACGCAATTTGCGTGGCAGCATTCCATCCCAGATTTATTGGCAGTATATGGCGTCGTTGATTCTGAAGCTATTGTCCAGCCGCTGCGGCACAGGCTAATTACCAAAGTTCAGCGATTAAGCGAAAAGAGACGGCACGAGTGGAGGCGCTTTTTCAAAAGACGTTTGCAGAGTTTTCCCGCAGTTTGTTAGGTTCGGACTTTTCGGACTTAAGGTACGCGGCGGTTTTGGTGGCTCTGCCACCAATATCAATCCATCAAAGGAGTCGTTTTTCCATCAATCTATGAAAGATATTGCAATCATCGGTGCGGGTCCCTACGGACTTTCGATAGCTGCGCATTTACGTCATCGTGGTATCCCATTCCGGATTTTCGGGCGTCCGATGGACAGTTGGCTGGCGCATATGCCAAAAGGTATGATGCTCAAGTCTGATGGCTTTGCCTCGAACATATACGACCCGGACGCTGATTTCACGCTAAGACAATTTTGTGCCGAGCGGGGGATCGAATATTCCGACTTGGGTCTTCCAGTGGCGCGCGAGACCTTCAGCGCATATGGTCTTGCCTTTCAGGAGCGAATGGTTCCTGAGCTGGAAGACAATCTTGTCGTAAGCCTTGATCGCATGCCAGGAGGATTTGTTCTACAGCTCGATAATGGCGAAACTGTTACGGCCGGGCGAGTGGTGCTCGCGGTCGGCATCACCCACTTCGAATATATTCCTCCGGAGTTAGCGCACTTGCCGTCGGAATTCTTGTCGCATAGTTTCCGGCATCACGATCTTGAAGGGTTCAGAGGGCGAAGCGTGGTTGTGATCGGTGGCGGCGCTTCGGCGATCGACCTTGCTGGATTGCTTCACGAGACAGGTGCCGACGTGCAGCTGGTCAGCCGTCAAGCATTGAAGTTCCACAGTATGCCAACGGGAAAGCCGCGTTCTTTATGGCAACGAATTCGGCATCCGCAATCGGGGCTCGGGCCCGGCCTGCGCTCGCGTTTCTTTTCCACTGCACCATCGGCATTTCATTACTTGCCCGAGCGTCTCCGCCTGCATCTTGTGAGGACAACCCTTGGTCCCTCGGGAGGATGGTTTACCCGCGATAAGGTGATCGGACGGGTCCCGCTGCTTGTTGGATACACGCTGCAAGGGGCTGAGGTCCAAGACGGCAGAGCCAGGCTTCGTCTTCGCGCGACGGACGGCGCAGAGCGCGAGATTCTGACCGAGCACATCATTGCCGCAACGGGTTACAAAGTGGACCTCGAGCGACTGACATTCGTAAGCAGTGACATTCGCTCGCAGCTCAAAGCGGTAAATGGCACACCAGTGCTCTCATCGGCTTTCGAATCGTCTGTACCTGGGCTTTATTTCGTGGGGATTGCAGCAGCAAACAGTTTTGGGCCGGTCATGCGATTCGCTTACGGAGCAGGCTTTGCGGCTCGCAGTCTCGCGCGGACGATGCTGAAGTCAATACCTAGAGATTCGATTTCTATCCCTGCTGTTTTGACATCAGGGAAAGGACGATACTCGATCGGTAGAAGAGCCGGCGCTTCGGGCATAAGCGATGACTGCCCGGTTGAAACTGGTACACGCATGAAGAGAGAGACCATCGCCATCCACGTTGGCTACGACGGCGACCCCACGACCAAAGCCGTGGCTGTTCCCATCTATCAGACGATCGCGTTCGAATTCGACAGCGCCGAGCATGGAGCGGCTCTATTCAATTTAGAGGTCGAAGGAAATATTTATACCCGCATCGGGAATCCCACCAACACAGTGCTGGAGAAACGCGTCGCCGCGCTGGAGGGTGGAGTGGACGGCCTCAGCGTGAGCTCGGGGATGGCCGCAATCGAATACTCGATCATCAACATTGCGGAGATGGGCAACAATATTGTTTCTCTCCCCCAGCTTTACGGCGCCACATACACGCTGTTTGCGCACGTGTTCGCGAAACGAGGAATCACTGCGCGTTTCTCGGAGAGCGATTGCCCCGCTGCGGTCGAAAAGCTAATCGACGAAAATACGCGGGCCGTTTTCTGCGAAAGCGTTGGGAATCCAGCGGGAAACGTCGCAGATATCGAGGGGCTGGCGCGAGTGGCGCACAAGCATGGCGTGCCTTTGATTGTAGATAACACGATTGCCACGCCAATTTTATTGAGGCCGATTGAATACGGCGCAGATGTGGTGGTTCATTCCATGACCAAGTTCATGGGAGGGCATGGCACGACGCTGGGCGGAATGATTGTGGACAGCGGAAAATTTCCCTGGCGCGACTATCCCGAGCGTTTTTACATGTTGAACCGGCCGGAGCCTGCCTATCACGGCGTGGTCTATGTGGAGCATTATGGCGATGCAGCGTACGTCGCGCGGTGTCGCACCGTGGCTCAGCGAAACACCGGAGCTACGCTGTCGCCGTTCAACGGTTTCTTGTTGCTTCAGGGAATTGAGACGCTTGCGTTGCGTGTGGAACGCCATGTGGAGAACGCGCGAAAGGTAGCCGAATATCTGCGCAGCCACAGCATGGTGGAGTGGGTGAATTACGCGGGATTTCCCGACAACCCTCTATATCCCATGGCACAGAAATATTTGGGTTGCCGCCGCTGCTCCTTACTCACATTCGGAGTGAAGGGCGGTTTCGAGGCGGGCACCAAGTGCTTCAATGCTTTGCGCCTGTTCAAGCGCATGGTCAATATGGGCGATGCCAAGTCGCTGGCGTGTCACCCTGCATCCACCACGCACCGGCAACTCTCACCCGAAGAGCAACAGAAGGTAGGGGTGACCCCTGAGATGCTCCGGTTAAGTGTGGGCATCGAGCACATTGACGACATCATTGCCGATCTCGCTCAGGCGTTGGAGAGCGCAGCGAGATGAGCTCGAAAAATTCATTATTGGTTATGGGCTGGGGAGGATTCTCATGTCACTGGTTTTAGAAGGAGGCCGAGTTCCGCCTCGCTGGGCAGAAGCACGGAGTTCTCAGCCGGTGATATCGCTCGACGATTACAACCGGCAGGAGGAGGGCGTCAGGATCGCGTTCATCAACAACATGCCGGACCCGGCGCTGGAAGACACTGAAATGCAATTCTTCGAACTTCTCAACACCGTGGCGGGCGACGTCCCTGTGCGTATCAAGCTGTATTCGCTGCCTGGGATTCCCCGAGGCGAACGCGGCCAGCAGCACCTGAATGACTTCTACTTCCATTTCGACGATCTTTGGAATAGCCGATTCGATGCGGTAATAGTCACCGGCACAGAGCCGTGCAGCCCTAATTTGCGGGATGAGCCATACTGGCCGGTCCTGGCTGAGCTTCTCGATTGGGCCGAACGCAATACAGTGTCGGCAGTCTTGTCATGCCTAGCGGCGCATGCCAGTGTGCTTCACAGCGATGGCATTGACCGCCACAAACTGAGTGACAAGCAGTTCGGCGTCTTCGCCTCGAGCAGAGTCGCTGATCACGCGTTGACCAATCACGCCGGGGACCTGCTGCGCTTTCCGCATTCCCGCTGGAACGAAGTGCGGGAGGATGCGCTCGTCTCATGCGGTTATGTTGTCCTCGCCAAATCAGCCGAAGCGGGTGTCGACTCCTTCGTGAAAAAGAAAAAGAAAAGCCTGTTCGTGCATTTCCAGGGTCACCCGGAGTATGGCGCGCGGACCCTGATGAAGGAATACCGAAGAGATATACGGAGATTTGTAAACCGGGAGAGAGAAACATATCCATCGATGCCGCGCGGATACTTCGATGCGGCAGCAACTAAACTGCTAACAGAGTTTCGAGAAAAAGTGCTCTCCAGTCCGAGTGAAGAGCTGATGACGATGTTTCCTGAGCCGGCCATTGCTGGGACGTTACAGAACAGCTGGCACTCATCGGCCACGTGCGTTTATCAAAACTGGTTGCAATATGTTGTGTCGAAAAAAGCTGATGCTTCGGTGTTTGCGGCCTTGGCAGCTTTCTCTGGTCACGTGCAGCGAAAACGCTCTGCGATGCCATAAGGCGCCCTCCTCTACCATCCTCACGAAATGAATCAAGACGATGACTGAAGATTGCGGACCCGACGTGTTGACGTCGCTCCCCGCGCGCATCAGCGACGTGGTGACGCCATGGGCGGTCCGTTCGCCTGACCATCCGGCGCTGGTGGAGGCCGCGGGCACCTGGACTTATCGTCAACTGGCCTCGGTAATTACGGATACCCAGGCTTGGCTGCAAGAATTGGGTGTGCGCCCAGGCGATCGGGTCATGATCGTATGCGAGAACTGCCGCTCATTTGTGGCGATCCTCCTGGCCGCGGCTGGTCTGGACGCGTGGCCAGTGCTGGTGAATGCGCGCCTCTCGGCGCGTGAGATCGATGAAATCCGCGATCACTGTGGCCCCCGTCGTGTGTTCTACACCACAAGTGTGCCACCGCATGCCAGCGCACATGCCAAGCGGCATGGGGCGATGATCACAGAAGTGGCGGGGTTGGGCGCGGTTGCTATTGGTGCCCTCAATGAAAAGGTCGAACCGGAGCCAGTCGAAAGCAACAGCGCCGATCAAGTCGCCGCTTTGATTTATACCTCGGGAACAACCGGCCTTCCTAAGGGCGTGATGTTAACTCACAGGAACTTGTTGTTCCTGGCGGCCGGCTCAGCGAAGATACGGTCACTCACCCCTGATGACCGGTTCTATGGCGTTTTGCCGATGTCTCATGCCGTCGGATTATCCGTAGTTCTTCTGGGCACATTGCTGAGCGGCGCGACGCTTTACCTGTCATCGCGCTTCGATCCGGTAGCCGCGCTCGCGTCACTAGAGAAGGACCGGTTGACGGTTGTGCTGGGCGCTCCGGCCATGTTTTCTTTATTACTCGATTACACGAAATTAAAGGGTTTGAAGTCGCTGAATTTTCCCGCCCTTCGCATCATTGCCTCTGCCAGCGCTCCACTCCAGCCGGCACTCAAATCGGCAGTGGAGGGACTGTTTGGCCTGCCGCTGCACAACGGTTATGGAGTGACGGAATGCTCTCCCACAATTGCCCAGACCCGGGTTGAATCACCTCGCACCGATACTTCTATCGGCCCGGTATTACCCGGAGTCGAAGTCAAACTCGTCGGGCCTGATGGCAAACAGGTGTCGGACGGAGAAATGGGCGAATTATGGGTGCGCGGGCCCAACGTGATGAAGGGTTACTATCGCGCTCCCGAGGAAACTGCCGCCGCAATCGATACGGACGGGTGGTTCAACACGCGGGACCTCGCGCGGTGCGAAGATGGAAATTTATTCATCGTCGGGCGCACCAAAGAGTTGATCGTCCGTTTCGGGCTGAATGTCTATCCCGCCGAAGTCGAGGCGGTGCTGAACGCGCATCCAGCAGTTGTGCGGTCCGCCGTGATCGGCCGATCAGTTGAAGGAGTTGAAGGAGATGAGGAGGTTGTTGCCTTTGTGCAACTATCGCCGAACTCTGCGTACACAACCACGGAACTGGCAGAACATGCCGCACGGCACCTTGCTCCGTACAAACGGCCGTCGCGGATTCTCCTCACGCCTGCCCTACCGGTGACTCCGACCGGGAAAGTTGTGAAGGCCGAGCTTGCCAAAATGACTATTTAGATTACGGGGCGGATTCACCAGGGAGCTGCCCCACTCAAGCCCAAAAACGGGCTTGAATGGGCCATCCGTCGGCACAGAAAAGAACACAAAAATTAATATGCCAACACGGCCCGGTTTGGAGTATGACGCGCGGCGATTTCTTCGCGGGGTTGGTGTCGCCTCCCCCCGGGTGACCTTCGGCAAGCTCAGGGCAGGCGTCTCGCGCTTTTGGAGACAGGGGCACGGCATCCGTGGACACCGAAATCCCAACGAGGGGTGGGTTGTGGAAATCCACCTTTCGAACCCCGTGAAAGGTGGGGCACCCGTCGATAAGTGAGGGTTTAGAAATGGCTCGGTGGCCCACCCAAGCCCGTTTTTGGCTTGAGTGGGCAGTTCCCGGGCAGAGCCTGCCCTCCGCCCCGTTCGAGCAGAGCCTGGCGCTTTGGGAGACATGGGTACGGCAACGGTGGACACCAAAATCCCAACGCGGAGCGGGTTGTGGAATCCCACCTTTCGAACCCCGCGAAAGGTGGGGCACCCGTCGCCACCTCAACTTCCCACTCAAGCCAAAACCCGGCTTGAGTGGGCCACCTCGTCAGGCCTGTTGATGAAAGTCATTGACACGAGGCGCGGCTATGAAGAAAAGCCGCGCGTTTAGAGCGGTACCTCGATCAGCATAGGCCCCCCTGCCTCGAATCCCTCCCGCAGCGCCCTCGCGAAATCCTCGAGCGAGATGACACGGGTGCCGGGTACCCCCATACCCTTTGCCAGCAGCACCCAATCGAGATCGGGCCGGCCAATCTCGAACAGGTCCAAGGCGCGCGGTCCCGGATTTCGAACGCCCAGATAGGAAAACTCACGCTTGAGGACGGCGTACGCGCGGTTGGCGAAAACCACAGTGGTGACCTTGAGACCTTCACGAGCCATGGTCCAGAGCGCTTGCGCGGTGTACATGGCACTGCCGTCGGCCGTAAGGCACACTACACGGCGTTCAGGACATGCCACTGCGGCACCAACAGCAAGGGGCAGGGCGATGCCGATGGATCCGCCGGTGTTCGCCAGCCAGTCGTGAGGAGGGGCGCCTCTGGTAGCTGCCATCAGCCCGCGGCCGGAGGTCATGGATTCATCGACTACAAGCGCGTTTTCAGGCAGGAGCGCCCCGATTACAGCAGCAAGGCCTTGCGGGGTGATATCGCCGCTCGGAAAAGATGGCTGCTCTAAGTTCGCTCCGAGCGGCTGCGCTTTGTGCAGGGACAGCGCTGCCGCCAATGCTTCGAGCGCGCCCGCGCAATCTTCCCCGGCACTTGCCAGTGGGTAGATCTCACACTCGGGCGACGTGAGCACGGCGTTCTTCCCTGGAGCGGCGAAGTATGCGACTGGCGGCGGTGCACCCACCAAAATAAGCTGGCGAAATTCCTTCAGCTGCTCGACAGCCTGCTCCAGAATGTAGTGAACCCGTTCGACCGCGGGTTTGCCCGCGCCACGTTCCAACCGGGTGAAAGGATAGGGCGCCAGCAGCTTGGCGTTGGTGGCAGCAGCGATGCGCCCGGCCACCTCTAATCCCTTGCCATAAAGCCCGTTTCCGGCGAGCAGCATCGCGGTTCGCAGGCCTGAGCGGAGCATCGCGGTTGCACGGTCGACCTTTTCGGCTTCAGGCGCGGGCGCTTTGGGTAGGGCAGGGACTTCGGCAATGAGTCCACCCTCGCTCCAGGCAGCATCGGCGGGGACAATGAGGGTGGCAATCCGGCCCGGCGCGGCGGCGACGATCGCGTCGGCTGCATCGCGGCCTAACGCGGATGCAGCGCAAGATGTTCGCAGCCACTTGGAATAAGGCCTTGCAATGG
>QIAB01000005.1:27069-31772 GCA_003225455.1 Acidobacteriota bacterium | reverse complement strand
AAGTGAGCGGCGTGTCATGACGGAGATGATAAGTGGCATGCTGACCAACGATATTGACAATTGGCACCTGTGCCCGGCTGGCATTGTGCAGATTAGCGAGTCCGTTGCCAAGTCCCGGGCCAAGATGAAGGAGAGTGCATGCTGGTTTCCCGGCCATGCGCGCATAACCATCTGCCGCTCCGGTGACCACGCCTTCGAACAGACCGAGCACGCCACGCATTTCGGTCACTCGGTCAAGCGCAGCAACGATGTGGATTTCCGATGTGCCAGGGTTGCTGAAACAGGTGTTAATTTCCCCGGCAAGCAACGTGCGAATCAGACTTTCAGCGCCGTTCATCTGTATTTATCGCGTTATCTTTCTAAGTCTTAGCGAATAATTTTTCAGGACAGGCTTCAAACGAACCCAGTGTACAATGCCCCGCTACTCAGAAGTGCCATTGCCCTGATATTTGGGCAGGTTGTCGATTTCTTAACTCTACGAAACTGGAGGCTATGACCGTGGGCCACTTCGTTCGTCTGCAGTTAATCGGAAGAGTCACTTACTATCTTGGCTGGATCGCCCTGGTTTGCGGCGGATTGGTGCATTTTCAGATTGCCAGAGCTGTCTTCGCTGCGCTGAGTGTGAACAAACGGAATCTCTTTGAGCTCAGCGTAGTTTGCTTCCTGATTTGCATGGCCTCAGAGCTACGCGCGCTCGCCCTCGGCAAAGACGAGGAGCGCAGAGAGACGACCTCTGTGGCAAGAAGACAGGCAGCTGCGTAGGCACTGACCGGAAGACTACATAATCCAAATTTGGGAAGTCCGCTCCGACTCTGGCGGTTTCCTTCCACCGGAGTGGCGGCAGCGGAGGTGTGCCCTCCCGGTGCGTTATTTCGTACCGAGTGCCTCTTTCACGAAACGAGAAATTACAGCAGCCAGGCTGTCGAAGTGTGTCGTCATGATGCCCAGATGATCGCCGGGCACAGTTTCGACCTCAAAGGACTGTGCGAACTTGCCCCAAACTGCAACCGGATCATGGGGGAATTCGGTGCTGATTTCGGCTCTCACAAACCATATTTTGCCAGGGTAAAACCTCGGGCGATAGCGGGTCAGCGCCAGATAAGCGCGGTCACGCACGCGCTGCATGGCTGGGGAGAGCAATACGCCATCCGGCGGCCGATAACGATCTGTAGAAATGAGCAACGGACGTTTGGAGGGGCGGAGGGTGTAAGAAAGGGCCCCGCGCATCCCCAACTTCATCACAGCTAAAAGCCGGCGTGCCGCCAGACGCGTCGCGAGGCGCAACCGCTGTGCCGTCGACAGGTAACGTATGTGCGGGTAGGAATCCAGCATCGCCAGCAACGCCACTTTTTCTCCGCTTTCAGAGAGACGTTGGGCCATTTCCAGGGTAACCAAGCCTCCAAGCGAAAAACCTATAAGAAAGTACGGACCGTGGGGTTGCACTTCCTTGATGGCATCTAGATAGAATTGCGCCATATCTTCGATGCGCTCGAACGGCTCTTCCACCCCATCAATGCCTTTTGTCTGCATTCCGTAGATGGGATGCGGCAACTGGATGTGTTTCAGCACCTGATAAAAATCAATAACGCTGCCACCCAAACCATGGGTGATGAAAACCGGCGGCTTCTCAGTGCCAGGCTTCAGCAGCACCAGTGGCGGGAAGCGCAATTCCGTGGATCCTTCCAGCAGCCCAGCTAGAGAGGCAATCGTGGGGGCATGGTAGATCATCACCGGCGGCAGTTCCCGGCCACAGGCGTGTGCGATTTCGTTAAAGAGCTCAAGGGCCAGCGAAGAATCGCCTCCGAGATCAAAGAAGTTATCTTCGAGACCAACGGACGAGAGTTGCAGCACACGCTGCCAGATCGGAGTAAGAACCCCGATCATGGCGGAGCCCGGCTGGCTCTTCACACCCGCACCTGAGTTGTGATCGAAGATACTCATTTGGTTGAATGCGCGAAAGCCCAGTAGAGTTCTCGCGCTTTGGTGTAGATCGGGCCGAATTGAAGGGAACGATCGCCTATCCGGGTTACCGGTACAACTTTGGAATAGTTTCCTGTCGAGAAAATCTCATCAGCGGTCTGAAAGTCCTGGTAAGTGAGAGTTTTCTCGACCACGGCGACGCCATTTTCGCGCAGCAGCCCAATCACGCGTTGTCGGGTGATCCCGGCTAAGAAGGTTCCATTGGGAATCGGAGTGAAAACCACGCCATCCTTGGCCATGAAGATGTTGGAGGTGGCGAACTCGGCGACATTGCCGACCATATCGCAGACGATCGCATTATCAAAGCCCCGAGAGTGTGCCTCGAAAAGTGCGCGGGCGTTGTTGGGGTAAAGGCAGCCGGCTTTGGCATCGACAGGCATGGTGTCGAGTGTTGGCCGGCGATATGGAGACAACGTAGTTGAGAAGCCGCGAGGCGTGCGCAACGGCGCCTCGTAGATCGCGAGACACCAACGGGTGGACTCGGGTTCATGTGCCTGCACCCACGGCCCTTCTTTCTCCGCCCAATACATGGGCCGGATGTAAAGCGCGACATCCTTATCGAACTTCTTGATCCCCTCACGCGCGAGACCAACCCAGGTTTCTGCCGAGACCGTTGGCTTCAGGAAGAGCTTCGCGGCAGAGTCGTTGACCCGGGCGCAATGGAGCTCGATATCGGGCGTGACGCCTTCGAACGCCCGCGCACCATCGAACACAATTGAGCAAAGCCAGGCAGCATGGGTGCGTGGACCCATGATTGGCACGTTGCCTTCGTGCCACTCCCCCTCAAAAAATGTCCAGGTCCTAGACCAGCCGTCTCCGATTGGCAATGGATTCCTCCCTCGTAAGGGATGTTCAAATAATTTCATTGGGTGCTGGCCTTATGCCGACTATAAGGAGGGGAGATCGGAACTCTGTCGCGACCGCCCGGAAGCTGCCAGGCTAGGCTGATCGCCACCGCTCAACTCCCGGTACATTACGACATCTGAAGTTATTGAGTCAACAACTCCCTGATTGCCGCTCTACCCTGTCTGCTGCGGTTCGGAAGCAGCAAGAAGCTCCAAATGGCGTCTCCATGGCATCAGGCAACACTCGCTTCTGAGTTACGAGTGATCAATGTGCGTCCGATCGGTAGCGCTAGTCGCACTCTTAGAACTTGTTTTCTCACGAGGTCTGCTGACCAGCTCGCGAAGCAGACCCGAAGCATGGTAGAAGAAAGAGGTCATCCGTTGCAGCGCTTGCCTGGCTACAAGTACGAACCAGGCTGACCTTCCAATCGAGTGCTGCCCGCTGGCCTTCCACATGGACCACAGCATGCTCAGACGCTCGCGATGACTGACTCGAATTCTCACCCCCCTCGAAGCGATAATTTCGTACGTCCTTCCTTCCAAATAAGCTGACCGGATACTCTTCCACAGGCTCTCCATCAAAGATAACCGGGTGGCGTGTTGGACGAGCGCGTCGGGCACAAAGAAGGGAAGCTCTCCCGCTTGTATCAGATTGGACAACAGAAGGGTGTCTTCAGCCCTGAGCGCGACTGGGTCAAACAGACCCCGCTGAACGTCCACTCGCGAACGCCAGATGGCGAATCCAGCGGTATTCAAGTAGCGAATACAACCGTTTGGCTGGAGCATGTGATTTTGAATCGTCATGAGCCTCAGTTCTTCTGCTCTACCCACCAACCCTGTGCAGTCTCCGATTAAGTGGAGTTGAAAACAGTTGTGTTGGGTTGAGCTGGCGATGGTTGAATTCAGTGCCGCAAGACAGTTCGTTTGCAACCTGGAGTCAGCGTCCACAAATAGCAATACCGAACCGCGAGAAATCCGGGCGCCTCGATTTCTGGCGCCGGAAATTCCGGCATGAGACTGCCTGTCGATGGTTAACGGATAACAGCGTTGCCATCGCCGAATGAATTCCGGGGCAGCCTCGGTGCTGCCATCGTCTGCGATAATGACCTCAAAGCTCGGGCCGCCGGCTTGTTGCGCCAAAGAATGGAGACACTGGTCAAGTGGTTCCCAGTCGTTGTAAGCAGCTATGATGATGCTGAATGCTGGGATTGTGGTTGAGACCAGGTCGTGCGTAACCATACGTCCTTTATGCTAAATGTTGCTGCCAAAGAATTTGTTGCCATGACCAAGCTTCAATCCTATCTGAGCTTTGCTCTTCTTTGTGCGGTATCGTTGGTAATTGGACGGCATCCTCTTGCCAGCACATTCTCGTTGGCGCTTCACAATGATGAATACACGCACCTGCTCCTGATACTTCCGGTCAGCGCAAGCCTGATTTTGTTAGGGTGGAGATCGCAGAAGCCCGCAGCGCAGGCGAATTTTCGTATTGGGCCGGCTTTATTATTCGCCGCTATTTTGGTTTCTGTTTTCGCCCGCTGGATTCCGGCTGGTCTGGCTGATGTTCAGCTTTCAGTCAGCATGCTTGCGCTGGTGCTGTGGTGGATTGCAAGCTTCGTGGTTTGTTTCGGAGCCCGGATGTCCCGATTGTTTCTCTTTCCTCTCGTATTCCTATTCTGGATGGTCCCGATTCCATCGTTTCTGTTAAGTAAAGTTGTGGAGTTTTTGCAGGGAGGGTCTGCGCTCGCGTCGCGGCTCATGTTCTCGTTGATCGGTGTCCCAGTTTCGCAGCAAGGATTTGTTCTCTCTATTCCGGGTCTGAACATCGAAGTGGCGCGAGAATGCAGCAGTATTCGTTCAAGCATGATGTTGTTGGTCGCG
>QIAB01000005.1:0-27063 GCA_003225455.1 Acidobacteriota bacterium | reverse complement strand
GCGCTCACCATGGTGCAAGGCCCTGGTCATAGCGGCGGCAGTTCCTCTTTCCGTTGCCAAGAACGGCCTACGGATCGTCACGCTCTCGATGCTCGGAACGCGGGTGGATCCGAGCTTCCTGAGCGGAAGACTGCACCATCAAGGCGGAATTGTTTTCTTCATGATCTCGTTGGCGGTTCTGGTGGTGTTGCTCTGGGTGCTGCGGCGAGCGGAAGGGCACATACCGCGAATGGAATTGAATCCGCTAAAGCTCCAGCAGTCCCATCTTCACGATCTGAATTGACAGCAAATGTGAAGTGTCATGATAGTGGCGTAATCAAGGCGCAAGAGACTTGCCGAGTGGGCTAGACCCTGTGCATATCCTTCACGTAGTCGGAGCGCGGCCAAATTTCATGAAGGCGGCCCCGGTATGTCGCGCGCTTTGTGCGCGTCCGGGAACGAGGCAGACTTTGGTCCACACCGGTCAGCACTATGACAACAATATGTCTGATGTTTTCTTTTCGCAGCTTTCCATGCCAGCACCGGATGTGAATCTCGAAGTTGGGTCGGGCAGCCACGCGCAGCAGACTGCGGAGGTCATGAGGCGCTTCGAGCCGATTGTTCAGGAGCGCAAGCCCGACATGGTGGTGGTTTACGGGGACGTAAATTCTACGATGGCAGCCGCGTTAGTGTGCGCCAAGTTGCAAGTTGCGGTGGCCCATGTTGAAGCAGGACTACGTTCATTCGATCGCACAATGCCGGAGGAAGTGAATCGACTGGTTACCGACCAGCTTGCGGATCTTCTGTTCTCCCATTGTGAGGATGCGAACATTAATTTGCGACGCGAAGGAGTCTCGCCAGAAAAGATTCACAATGTGGGCAACGTAATGATCGATTCGTTGATCCGGTTCTTGCCCCTAACCGAGCATCACAGTATGAACGGGCTACCGGAACGCTTTGCGCTGGTCACGCTGCACCGCCCCTCCAATGTGGACGATGCTCGCGTTCTTAGGGGCATTCTGAAATCATTGCTTGAGATCCATGCACGGTTACCAATTCATTTTCCTGTTCACCCGCGCACGCGCGAGGCCATTGCGGCTCTTGATCTGGACGCTTCGTCTCTTCATCTGCTGGAACCGCTGCCGTATATTGAATTCCTGGCTCTGGAGCGGCAGGCGGTGGTGGTCATCACTGACTCGGGTGGAGTTCAGGAAGAGACTACTTATTTGAAAGTGCCCTGTATTACATTGCGCGGTAACACCGAGCGTCCGGTCACGGTTAGTTTGGGAACAAACGTTTTGGCGGGAAATGACGGCGAAAAGCTTGAATTGCAGATATCCAAGATTCTTGGCGGCAAGGCGAAGCCCGGCACGATACCCCCGCTCTGGGATGGGCATGCGGGAGAACGCATCGCCGCGATCCTATGTTAGATATGGTGAAGCAGGGTTCGTGCTGAGTTTAATGAGTAGAATTGCCCATGTCCCTTAATGCATCGGAATCATCTTTGTACAAGGGCATTATCCTCGCCGGGGGATCAGGCACACGGCTGTATCCAGTGACCCACGCAGTTTGCAAGAGCCTGCTGCCAATCTATGACAAGCCAATGGTCTACTACCCGCTTTCCACGCTGATGTTGGCTGGGATCCGGGATATCCTGATCATCTCCGCTCCGCAAGACCTTCCCAAGTTCGAGCAACTCCTCGGTGATGGGGCGCGTCTCGGCCTTAATCTCCAATATGCTGCTCAGCCTCGGCCGGAAGGAATCGCGCAGGCTTTCCTGGTAGGCAGAGAATTCATCGGTTCCTCCGGTTGCGCGCTGGTGCTTGGCGACAATATTTTTTACGGGCATGACTTCGCCAAGAGCGTGAGGCAGGCAAGTGCCCAGCCCACGGGAGCGCGCGTGTTTGCTTATCCCGTCCATGATCCTGAGCGGTACGGCGTAGTTGAATTCGACGGCAATGGCAAAGCGCTCAGCCTTGAGGAAAAGCCGAAAACTCCAAAGTCGCGGTACGCGGTGACTGGATTGTATTTCTACGATGAGCAGGTGGTTGAGATCGCAAGTTTGCTTAAGCCGTCTGCCCGCGGTGAGTTGGAGATCACTGACGTAAACCGGGAGTATCTACGGCGCGGTCAGTTGGAAGTTGTTGTGATGGGGCGCGGCATGGCGTGGCTGGATACGGGCACGCACGAAGCAATGCTGGAAGCGGCTCTCTTTATCCAGACGATCGAAACCCGGCAGGGCTTGATGGTCGCATGCCCGGAGGAGATTGCATACCGCTACGGTTACATCAGTGCCGAGCAACTCGAATCAATCGCGGCGTCCATGACCAACAATGGATACGGTTCCTATTTGCGGCAATTGCTTCGCGAAAAGCTTTTCTGAAAATTCAACCGTTCAAGCGATCGATTCCGGAATGAAGGTCACGCAAACTACGCTCCCAGGAGTGCTGCTGCTCGAGCCTTCGGTATTCACTGACAGCCGCGGGTTTTTTGTGGAAAGCTACAACAAACGGACCATGGCCGAGGTCGGGATTGTGGATGAATTTGTACAGGATAACCACTCTTTTTCCGGTAGAAATGTGCTGCGCGGCCTGCATTATCAGATTCGACATGCGCAGGGCAAGCTGGTCCGGGCCGTATCTGGCGAGATCTTTGATGTTGCAGTGGATTTGCGGCGCAGCTCTCCAACATTTGGCCGATGGCTGGGGGAGACTCTTTCGGGTGAAAACAAGCACATGCTCTGGATCCCACCGGGATTCGCACATGGTTTTGTGGTGGTCTCAGAAAATGCTCACGTTCTCTACAAGGCCAGCGACTATTACGACGCAGCATCGGAGCGCACGCTGGCATGGAATGATTCTGATCTGAATATTGACTGGCAGCTTGGAGCTGCTGTTCCGATTCTCTCCGAGAAAGACAAGCAGGGAAGTCCGCTTGGAAGCGCTGAGGTGTTTGACTGACACGCTCATAGGCCAGGCAGAATTTCCATCTGCGGCAGACAGTTGGTCTGCAAACAGGTCAGGGAATTACGGCCGAGGTCTCATTGGAGTGCCGACTCTCTACTAAGTCTGGGGCCACCGCTGTCGCTACGTAGAAATAGGTGACACCTGATTGCACGGTGGCATCAGCGTAGGAGGTCGCAGGCTGGGGTGAGGGATTCAGTCTTTGATAGGGTCCACCAGAATGCGTTCCGCGGTAGACGTTATATCCGACCACCGGAGAAGTGCTTGGATCCCACGATAAGCTCACACTGTATTGCGAGGATTGAGAACCAGTGCCAGTCAAAGCTTCTGCGCCAACCAAATTTGACGCGTTGCTTACAAAATCCAAGCTTCCGGTGGAGGCTCCAGCAACCTGCGGCGTGAAGGTGACGGTGAAGGGCAGGGTTTGTCCGGCTGGCACCGTCGCAGGGAAGCTGATGCCGCTAAGTGCATAACCCTGACCATTCCACGACGCCGAAGACACGGTTACGTCTGCATTGGTCGCAGACAGCACGCCCGGAAGCGATTTACTCTTGCCGACCAGCACCGTTCCGAAACTGAAATTCGAAGGGGTAACGCTGAGTTGGGCAGCGGTCGAGGATGCAGGAGCGCTCTTGGGCATGGCAGCGCCGCCTCCGCAAGCGAGTTGCAGCACACAAGACGCTATCAGTAGCCATAAAAAGTATCGTCCGTGCATACGACGCCTCAAAAGTATTCTCCAAGAGCGAATCTGGAGTTGCCAGAGACCGCCTAGACATGAACCTTAAGACTTTGGGGCCCGATACTTCGGTAACAGATTTGACGCGGGAGTGGTTGCCGTGCTGTGGCAACGCAGGCTTGACAGCAAAGCCGCTGGTCGCTGACACCGCGTGCTTCGATTTATTGACGTTCCTTGACGAAGACGAACGCGGCGCGCCGGGAACTGCGAAAGACTTTGGACCTAATCTGCAGAGTGAATTCGCATTATCTTAGGCCGCAAATTCGGCTTCTTGCAACTCAAATTTTTATCTCTATTCGATTCAATGAGTTATGGAAGAATTTGGATTAGGTATTCACAGCGTGGATTGGTCGTCAAGCTGCTCTGTTAGCAAGTGCTCCGCGTCTCGGCCTTTCTCCCTCAGCCAGTCATCATGTTTGGCGGGCCCAGATTTTAAGAGTGAGAAAGGTTGGTCGTATAGCATGCGCCGATTTGTGGTAGTTGCCTGCTTCGTTGCATTCGCAGTTGTTCTATTCCTATCCCCAGCGGCCCGCGCCGACCAAATCACCTTTCAAAACACGGTGGTCGGTCTCACGGTCACCTCGAACAACACCGTCACCGTCACCATCCAAAACAACCTGACCAATGCTCAAGTGCAGAGCGTCGCGCAGAATATCAGCGCACTGTATTTCCAGGTGACCGGCTACACAGGGTCAGGAGTTTTGTTGTCATCAAGTTCGGGTCAAACCACGGACATTTACGGTGGCACAGGCACTCTGCAGGGTGTGACCAGCACAGGATGGGTAGCCAGCAATATTGGCAGCGGGTTGACGTTGTGCGTGGTCTGCGCTTCGCCAGTTCAGAACCAGACGGCGCCGGAGATGACCATTGTCGGCGGGACCGGCTATGGCGCCTACGCCAATGCGAACTCATCGATTAGCAGCAATGGCCCACACAACCCTTTCCTGGTGGGAACGGCGTCATTCACGTTGTACGTTCCTGGCGTGACGGCAGATTCCACTTTCAGCAACGTGGTGGTTCAATTTGGTACCTCGGCTACACCGCCAACCCAGGTGCCAGAACCGGGATCAATTGCATTGTTGCTTTCAACAGCGGCCACGATTTTCGGCGGGATGGTGATCCGGTTTCGCAAGCTTTCTTAGTGGGCGCATTTCAAGTGAGCAAAGCGGGGCATTTGCCCCGCTTTTTGTGTTCCAGGATCGTCCAATTCTTGGCACTCGTACCGAATGGCGGATCACGGAATCAGCGCGTGCACCTGGTTCGAATGGCTGCTCTCTTTTCCGGTAGAGCTGACGGCAGTGGTGACGTAGTAGTAGGACTTCCCCGCCTGCACCGATGTATCGGTGTAGAACGTTCCCGGCACGGACGCGACCCTTGTGTAAGGGCCGCCGGATGTTCCGCTACGGTACACGTTGTAGTGCGCGACCGCGGAACTGCTGGGATTCCAGGAAAGTGAAACGGCATGCTGGGACGATGTGGTGCCCGTACCGGTGAGTGCTTCCGCGACCGGAGAATTTGCCGCATTGCTGGTGAAAGTGATTTTTCCGTAGGCGGTTCCGCTCATTTTAGGGGCAAATTTCATGGAGAACGACACGCGCTGACCGGTCGCGATGGTGAACGGGAACTTGAGGCCGCTGAGGCCGAACTCAGGGCTGTTGGAGGTTGCGCCTGTGACCGTAACACTCGCTCCGGATGCGCTCAATGAGGCTCCCAGGCTTTTCGTGGTGCCCACAACCACACTGCCAAAATTCAAACTTGTAGTGCCGAGACTTATATGGGCTCCCGATGTGCCGTTGCCGGAAAGCGGAATTGTTAGAGTTGGGTTCGGCGCATTGGAAAGAACAGAAATGTGTCCACTGACGGCAGAGCTGGACTTCGGAGTAAAAACAGCTTTAAACGTGTAGCTTCCGCCCGGGCTCAGAGATAGTGGCGTAGTCAGTCCTCTGTAGCTGAATCCTGTTCCCGACGCGCTCACTTGAGAAATCCGTACTCCAACTCCCATGGTATTTGTAAGCGTGATCGACTCAGCTTTGCTGCTGCCAACTGGCACACTGCTAAAGCTCAGGCTCGCTGGGTTTGCCTTGAGCCATCCTCTCACCCCAGTTCCGTGAAGATATATGACCGTGGTGAATGTCTTGGTATAGAGGATGAATTTGCCGTTCACCTGCCCCGCTGCGGCGGGCTTGAAATCAATCTTAAAAACCCTGGATTTGTGCGCACCAATTGTGAACGGAAGCGTTACGCCGGCAGGCCAGAACTGGCTTGAGCTTTTACTGATTTTAGAAACTGTGATGGACGCAGAGGTGGTATTGACGAGGGTTGTGGATAACGTTTTTGTCTGGCCGACCTCGACTAGTCCGAACAACAACGTGTCTGGCTTGCAGGCCAGCTTTGTCGAGGTCGAAGCGAAGCTAGTTTGTGCGTGACCGGCGCCCAGGATAGAGAGAGCCAAAATGGCTAACGAACGGGGCAGGAATCTCCTGGTGCGAACCCGGGACAATGTCATGCCCGCCATTCTCAAAATCCATGGAGGTCATGGGCAGGTCTCGGAGGGACATCACGAGACTCAAAGGTTTGCAAACCAGAGGGTTGGGGCTATCGTCTCATTACGCCCGGTTCTGCCGGAGCGGCATTGTCTGAGCGGGAACGGGTTCTGCCGTGCCAGACATCTTCAGGCCATCCCATCGCAAACATTAGGTGAACCGCGAGGCCGGCTCTTCCGGGCGGACTCCGTCATTGCCGCATTCTGGTGCCGTGCGCCTGGATGGCCCTCCGGCGCGTTGTAACTTCAACTTACGAAGGTAAAGCCACGCTAGACACACCAGGCCTAGCATGGAGACTTCGTGCACATGTTGGCGGCACACTTGTGTTTTTCGAAGGTCTCCTGGGCTAGGCGGTTGAATGCCAGCGCGGCCACTGTGCTTTCGAGATGGGGAGCGGTCATGCCCCAGGGGCAGTTGGAGCAGCACCAGCCGGTGAAGTCGTCGCCGTCGATCCAGATCAATCGTTTGTTCATACATCTACCTCTTTTTATGCTTGCGTCGGGACTTGAGCTCGGGCGGCGAGGCTGGAACACATCACAGTGAGAGCGAGCGCGGAAGGAATCCTGCCCATCGCCACGGGTAATTTCCCACGGAATTTCCACGAGGCCAAGTATCTAACGCGCTTCACCCGTGACTCGACGACGGGTCGAGGCAGGTCCGGTATCGATTGCTTTGGCGCTTGACAAGCAGCGGCCGATAAGCACACAATCTGGTGCAACTCGGGGGTAAGCGCCAGTCGTTTTCGCAGGGCTTGAACTCCACGTTGTTTACTTTCTCGCTGGCCACCCGTGGTCTTCCGGATTAGTTGTCGCTCTTATAGTCCCAGGAGGTGATTATGACCTCGCTTTTTCGCAGACTGTGGATAGAGCAGAAGGGGCAAGACATCGCGGAATATGCGGTGATGCTCGCACTGATTCTTGTCCTTGTAGTCGGTACGATCCGGCTGGTGGGGTCGAATGCCAATAATGTGTTCTCCTCAGTAGCCAGTTCCGTTCAGTAAACACCACGATCCCTTGACGTGCAGTCTGTGGGGCCTAGGTGTGTGTGGGGAGGCCGAGTGAGAAGGGCGCCCTAACAGGTCACGTGAAGGATCGCGTTTGCCGCAGGGTCCTCCTCGAGGAGCTGGACGGCTTTGCTGGTCGGGACGATGAGCAACTCCACCTGGCGGCGTTCTGCTTCATGTTTTACTTCCTGCATCACCGGTAAGCGGCCGTATGCCCCAGTCCCGATCACCAGCCGCTGGCATTTCCACGGGATCTCTTCTTCGATGGACAGGGGCGTGTGCCCAAACTCCTCACGGAATCTCTTTGATGGCTTCTTCTTGCGTTTGCGAATCTTCCCACGGTCGATGATGAGATCGTGCTCGTAGGTGGTCTTGTCAATGCAAAGCGAGTCGAATCCGAAGTTTCCGAAATGCATGGTAGCCACAGCCCAGTCTTAGGCGCTTTTCTTTGAGGTGACCGCGAAAAAGTCAGCCCAGCGCTGTTCGACTTTATTGCTGCCGCAATGCGGACACTTGATCTTTTCCTTCCCGTGTTCCGCAATGGTCAAGATTTTTGAAAAGGTTTTTTGGCAGGCATGGCAGAAGAAATCGTAGTGGGGCATAGGGACCTCCCACAAATTTTGTTGGATTATTTTCGAATTCTAGACCCGCCGACCGCGTAGTGCAATACGGGTAATAATCGAATTCTGCGTGCTTGAGTCACTCGGGATATTTCGACCACTCGGCATCGAATTGCCACAACCGGCAGTGCCTTCTACAAGCTGGTTCAGGAAGCGCTGCAGTTGGGCGATCACGAAGCCGAGAAATGCGAATTCGAACAATCTGCCCGCGACGTCCTCGGATGCGAGCGATGAGAAGTATGAGGATGTCGACTAACGCGGCTCTCTGCAACATCTCTCCTAGCGCGCGCAATTTTTAACTGGCTTATCACTAAGATTTCTCTGCGCCAGCGTGAACGGTAGGAGAGGCATGCCTCAGCGAACCCAAAATGGTCTCGAGTCTTCGCTAAAACCATTTTCCCAGGGTGCTCATCGCGCCAAGGGTTGGATGCCATTGTTCATTGCGCGTCAATCCGCTTTCCCGCAACACGCTCCCTCTTAAAGGCGAGGCGCTTCCTGGGACGCCCTGGCCGTTCGCCGAAGCGAGCAACTAGTCGAGCATAGGCCAAATCACGAGCATTGAGAGCAGGGAAGTCTTCCGCAATCTCGGACTCGGGGACACCCTTCCGAAACAACGACGCGACATGCTGTACCGGAATGCGGGTACCACGGAAAACCGGCTCTCCGCCCAAGATGTCCGGCGAGGACACAACACGTCGCCTTCCCCAGCGGTACGCAGCTAGGTTCTTAGCCACTGTTTGGCGAAACGATTTGCATTCAATCGATATCTGCATTTCACCTGACCGATATAGTAGGTCGTTTCCTTCCAGAGACCACTGGGCTGCTTTCCTACTTCCATGGGCTAGGATTTGCGCCAAAGATTGTTTGTCGTGCCTGCTCAATGGGAACGGGAATTCAACCAACAACTTTACGAATAAGACATCACCAGCAGAAAATTGATGCCGCACAGCTTTGCCGACCCGTTGCCGGTGTGATGGTGTTACGGCTTTTTTCTCCAGAGCGGTGCGGATCGTGTCTGCCGGAACCTCAGCAATTGCCGCAGCTTCATCTACAGAGAACAGTTCAGGCAGCTTCGTTAATCCTTGTGTCGCCACATAAATATACCACTCAAGGTGGTATATTTTCAACAACCAGGCGGCCGGCGCCTGATTTGAACAAGAACGGACAAGAAACCCTTGCCGCTAGCTTAAAGATCTAGTCCGTCCCCACAGCAGCTCCTCCATAACTGCAGTACGAACACTTCAGCAAAAAAAACCGCACGCAACTGTTCTTTAAGCGCAGCCGAAGAAAGTGCCAGGCTAACCCATCATTCGACTGTCCGTCTAAGCACGAACCGGGGGTGCTCGATGTTCCGGAATTTTTTGATGTGTACGGCAGTTGTGATTGTGAGTTGTTTACTGGGGGATTCGTTGGCCGAGAGTGGAATTACGCTCGACCGCATTATTCAACGTCATATCGCAGCACTCGGTGGAGGCGCAAGGATTGCTGCGATTCAATCAATCATTACTCATGCGGAGTACCGCGAAGGCGACTTCTCTGTGCCAGGAGCTTTCATCGCGAAGATGCGTCCCTACTACCGAACCATTTGTGACGTTCGGGGAAAGCTGGGCGAGGTCTGCGAAGGTTACGATGGCAGTGCGTGGGAATGGTACGCCGACCCTGGGGTCACGCTGCGGGTTGTGGGAGCAGCCGCGGCAGCTACCCGTCACGGCACGGAATTCATTGATTCCCTGGTGGACTATGCAGCCAGAGGGACAATAATCGCCTTCGCGGGAAAAGATGTTTTTGACCGCAAGGACACTTACAAACTGCACGTAACGCTGGCCGACGGCTTTGAAAAGGACGTGTTCGTTGATCAGCATTCATTGCTGATTATCGGAGATCGCCCGCTCGGCTCCGGTACATGCCTTCGGCGACGCGATCCGATCGGAGAACCGAATTGGCGACTATCGCCCGGTCAACGGTGTAAGCTGAGATCGCGTCCGGCAAGGAAATGAACCAGCTCACAATTCAGTCGATGGAGGTCAATCCGACATTGCCGGCGGGATTCTTTAGTCCGCCGCAGCATTCTCCCACACCGCTGCAGGAATTTCTGGAGCAGCTTTATATGGAGCGCACGGATCCGCGCTCCGTCATGTGCGAATTTCAAGAAGGCGAGCGATGGACTGAATGCGCTCAGATGAGAGTTGGTGGAGGCGGCGGGAGTCGAACTTGAGGCGCTTCGCAGGCGTGCCCTGAGCAGCGCGAAGGGGAGAGCCTGCAGCCGAAATCCCGAGCGCAGTCGAGGGACCTCGAAAATGTTACTGGTCAGAAGACTACATGCTTATTCGCGTTGGAGGCATTACGCGTTTCCATGCAAGCCCGAGACATTCGGGGTCGCCGCTTAAACTGATGCCTTACTGCGCCGATCGCCGGAACGATCTGGGCGTCCGCGTTTTTCGAACTCCCGTCTGCGTCGCTGGCCGGCGTTGCTTGCGATTAGGCTGAATCAGCACTTCTGCCGGAATCTGCAGTGTTCCATGCAGGCGGCGAATCATATTGAGCGATAACGGTCGCGCCCGCCGCATGACCTCATACACCCGCGTCCTCTGGCCGATTACGCCTACCAGCGCGCGGTAGTCCTTGCCTTGCTGCTCAAGTCGAAACTTGATGGCTTCAACAGGGTCAGGGAGATCGATGCCGTAGTGCTCGTGCTCATAAGATTCAACCAGCGTTGCCAGGATGTCGAGTTCATCGCCTTCAGGGGTGCCCTGAGCCGCACCCCATAGCGCTTCAATGCGGCGAATCGCTGTTTTATAATCGGTTTCCGTTCGGATTGGCCTAATCTCCATATTTCACCGTTTTCACGTCAATCTTGTCGTATGCGGTGTGCGTCCCCAGCCACTTGATAAAAACGATCTGTCTCTCGTAATCGACCGCGACCACCAAGCGGTACGAATTGCCTTTGATATTGAAAACAATCCGATCACTACCCACAATGCTGGCATTGGCATAGTCGCGAACTACTGCTGCCGGACCATGCCAATCTGCGCGCCGAACTTCGTGGAACCAGGCATCGAGAGCGGATTTAACCGCCCTATAGTCCTTGCTGCTGCGAAGCGATTCAGCGAAGTCCCTCAATGTCTTACGGGCAATAATCCGCACAATCGCAGGTTTCAGAGATAATAATAGCATGTGCCCACACTGGGCACAGCAGAAAAAAGTTTGTGGCAGCGGGAGTCGAATTTGAGGCGTTTAGAGGGCCGTTCGACAAATTCGCGGTGCTCATTTGCTCAGGGCAGGATAAAAACTGAGCCCACTGCCGAAATCCCGAGCGAAGTCGAGGGACCTGGAAAGTTTGAGTTTGGTGGAGGCGGCGGGAGTCGAACCCGCGTCCGAAAATGTTACTGGTCAAGAGCCTACATGCGTAGTCCAGTTCATGCCCCAGGCATTACCCTGGGACGTTCGCGGGGCGCGCTCAGAACGGACAAGAAACGCGTTCCGCTAGCCTGTAGATCTCGTCGCAAAAGCCCAGACGTAGCTTTCACAACCAGCCCGCTGTGCGACGCCCTTCCGCAGCCCACGGGCAAAGCCGCGGAGGACGGCTACTTAACTAATTAAGCAGCGTATGCCATCTGTTGATTGGCAATTATCATTTTGCACGCGATTACGGGTGTGTGCACCCCGGCATGCCTCTTGGCCGCAAGCATCTCCGTCGAAGCCGTGACGCCCCCAATTTGGGATGGACCATTCAAAGAACTGCTTCCAATCTAGGTAGGAACCGATGGGAAGTCAAACAGTAGATTAGATGTCATAGGCATCGGAAAGCACCAAAGTGCAGGGGAAGTTGGCGGGTGATCAATCATGCCTCTTATGTTTGCCTGGCAATCCTGCAGGATTCTCATGTGTGCGCTCGCGGAAGCCAGCGTTCATTCCGCTGGCCAGCGTCACGCTCGAATCGCCAAAGCGGTCGCGGAGGTGATCAGCGGCCGAGAGTGCCTGCTGCCAGCGCTGCCGGCGATCGCCATCGAGCAGGTTGGCCTGGTTCGGCACATTGTCGAACGACGAAGCATGCACCCCTAGCAAACGCACTTCCGCGCCCTTACGCCAGTTGTTAAGAAATAATGTTCGCACCTGTGCGAAGATTTCGGTGTCGATCTGCGTCGGATCAGCGAGAGTATGCGCGCGCGTGATCGTCGAGAAGTCCTTGTAGCGCAGCTTGAGCTGAATTGTCCGGGCAAACACTCCAGCTTCACGCAGCCGCCGTCCCACCATCTCTGAGAGACGCATCAATGTTGATTCAAGCTGCTGCGGATCGGCAGTATCTTCGTTATATGTGTGCTCGTGGCTTATCGATTTGGCTTGTGTATCTTCGCCGACTGCGGAATCGAACCAGCCGCCCGCATCTTCACCGCGTGCTTTGCCAGCGAGAGCCAAGCCCCATTTTCCGAATTGCTGTTCCAGAAATGAATCGTCAAAGCGCGCCAGATCGCCGACACGATAGATTCCTAGTCCGTGCAGGTTTTTCTCCGTCACGGCGCCGACTCCAGGAATGTCGCGGACATCCAGGGGCGCCAGGAATTTCGACTCCTGCCCGGGAATTACCCATAGCACCCCGTTCGGTTTGGCCTTCGCCGAAGAAACTTTGGCGATCAGACGCGAAATTCCAATTCCAATTGAGCAATTGAGCTGCGTCTCCAGCTTCATTTTGCGATGCAGCGCATGCGCAGCCCGCAGCGGAGGCCCGTGCAGTCGATCGGTGCCAGTCATGTCGAGATAAGCTTCATCAATCGAAGCCATTTCCACCTGCGGCGAAAATGAGTTCAGCACTCCGTAAACTTTTTCTGAATAATCTCGATAGCGGTCCGGATGGCCATCGACAAAAATCGCATGCGAACAAAGCTTGGCCGCGGTCCGCAACGGCATGGCAGAATGCACCCCGAACTTGCGCGCTTCATAAGAAGCTGCTGAAACCACTCCGCGCTCGTGGCGTTGTCCTCCAACTACTACTGCTTTGCCTTTCAGCGAAGGATCGTAAAGTTCTTCCACGGAGACGAAGAACGCATCCATGTCAACATGGAAGATGGTCTTGGGGAAGGAGGACATGGCGGCACGAGAATTGTAGACGGAAGTTGAGCCAAAGCGAATCAATTGCGGCAACCACGAGACGGACGAAGGACCTTTGGGACCCACCCTTTGTGTACCTTCGTGCCCTTTGTGGTTTATGAAACGAGGACGGTACCAATAACAAAGACATTCGTGAGCCAACGGATCTCGAATTTGCGTGATGGCGAGGTCTCGAGCCAGGCTCGACGTTCCACCTATCCGCGGCTCCGCATTACAATGAAGTTTGTGTAGCTGGATATTCTGGGTTCGCCATGGCCGATCCTCTCTTCCTGAGCCTCTGGTTTCCCGATTTCGACGTTGACGATATGCTTCCCCGCGCTCTTGCGGTGTTGCGGCAATTCCCCTTTTCCGCGCAGCAGCCTGGGATTACCTATGTGGCGCTGTATCCGGTTTCATGGAACGAGCCTACGATCCTCGAGCAGCGATTCAGGTCTGGAATTTCACCCGAGGAAGCGGTGCAGATCGCGTCCGATTTGCTGCACGAAGACTATGCCTATTTATTCGAAGCACATTGGGATTTGTGGACCTACTCCGATACGACTGGCGAGTGGGCACTTCAGGCTTCACAAGTAAAATTTCTTATGCATGGCCTAGAGTTCGACGATGGCGTGTTCGAGCAGGAAGGACACCTTCAGATCGACTTTGGACTGGACACGCCGTTTTTGCAGGAACAGGTAAAGCTCACCGCCGAGGCGGAAGCGAAAGTGCGCGCTAATGTGCAGAAATTGATCGAATTCACCGGCAAAGTAGAGACGAGTTCAGGCGCCAACGCGCGGCTGCTGTGGTCGGAGTCAGAAGAAAATTTGGCGCAGAAACTGATCGCTCGCTTGCAAAAAGTGCAGTAACCAGAGAAGTTTCCTTCATCTGTGCCTCTATCCTCTCCGTGGTCTTACTTCGTTCGTCCGCCTTCTACTTTCAGCTTATCCGTGGCTGCGGCCTGAGCGGCCGCCAGCCGCGCCGTCAGTACGCGGAAGGGTGAGCAGGAAACGTAGTTCAAGCCGATCTGGTGGCAGAACTCGACTGAGCTCGGGTCGCCTCCATGCTCGCCGCAGATTCCGACCTTTAAGTCGGGGCGAGTTTTGCGCCCACGTTCTGTCCCCATCTTGACGAGTTGTCCCACGCCTTCGCGGTCGAGCACGGCAAACGGGTCTTGCTTAAGAATGCCTTCCGCCAAGTACGTCGGCAGAATCTTGTTCACATCATCACGCGAGAATCCGAACGTGGTCTGGGTCAGATCGTTAGTGCCGAATGAGAAGAACTGCGCTTCTTTCGCGATTTCATCCGCAACCAAGGACGCGCGCGGCAGTTCGATCATGGTACCGACCAGATAATCTACTTTCTTTTCTTTTTCTTTGAAGACCTCCTGCGCTACCCGGTGCACGATGGCTGCTTGATTCGCCGTCTCTTTCAATGTGGCCGTAAGTGGAATCATGACTTCCGGAAATACTTTGACGCCCTCCTTCGCCACCGCCACCGCCGCTTCGAAGATGGCCCGCGCTTGCATCTCAGTGATCTCCGGATAGGTGATACCTAGCCGGCAGCCACGATGTCCGAGCATGGGGTTGAACTCGTGCAGCTCTTCGACACGACGAAGCAGCGCGGGCACGACTTTCTTCAGATCCCCTGCCGACTTAGTTCCAAAACGCCGGTATTTCTCTACCAAGGACTTCTTCTCCTTGGCGTTCGCGTATGGGAGCACGGCGATATCCACCATCAGCTCCTCTCTGCGCGGCAGAAACTCGTGCAGCGGCGGATCGAGGGTGCGGATGGTGACCGGGAATCCATCCATCGCCTTGAACACGCCGATAAAATCGGCGCGCTGCATGGGCAACAGCTTCTTCAAAGCAGCACGGCGATTTTTCTCATTGTCGGCAAGGATCATGGCCTGCATGTGCGGAATGCGATCTTTCTCGAAGAACATGTGCTCGGTGCGGCAGAGTCCGATGCCTTCGGCGCCGAAGGCTCGAGCTTGAATCGCATCGCGCGGGATGTCAGCATTCGCGCGAACTCCAATCTTGCGGAATGGCTCAGCCCAGTTCATGAATTGAAGCAATTCAGGGTCGTCCGCCTTTGGCGACATAGTGTCGAGTTTGCCTTTGATCACGCGGCCCGTGGTTCCGTCCAGTGAAATCCAGTCGCCCTCTTTGAACACCTGCCCTTTCACGTGCATTTCTTGTTTCTTTTCATCCACCTGGATGTCGCCCGCGCCCGCCACACAGCATTTGCCCATGCCGCGAGTGACTACTGCCGCGTGGCTGGTCATGCCGCCGCGGGAAGTCAGAATTCCCGCGGCTACTTCCATACCATGAATATCTTCCGGAGTCGTCTCCGCGCGAACCAGAATGACAGAATTGCGCCTGTCGTGCCCAGCTCTCTTAACCGCATCATCCGCAGTGAACACGATCTGACCGACCGCTGCGCCCGGAGATGCCGGTAGGCCGGTCGCAAGCACTTCCACCTTGCCGCTTTTTTCATTGAGCCGTGGAACAAGAAAGTCATAGAGCTGATTTGGCTCGACACGGAAAATGGCTTCTTCCTGCGTGATCAGTCCTTCTTCCACCATTTGCAGGGCAACCTTTACTGCCGCCAACCCGGTGCGCTTGCCGTTGCGGGTCTGCAGCATGTAGAGCTTGCCTTCCTGGATGGTGAATTCGAAATCCTGCATGTCTTTGTAGTGCTTTTCCAGCCGCGTCGTGATGTCGCGGAGCTGGTCGTAGACCTCCGGCATGATCTTGTGCAGTTCGGAAATGTGCACCGGGGTACGCACGCCGGAAACTACATCCTCGCCCTGCGCGTTCATTAGAAATTCGCCGTAGAACTCTTTCGCGCCAGTAGCTGGATTGCGTGTGAAGCCCACACCTGTGCCGCTGGTATCGCCGAGGTTGCCATAAACCATGGCCTGTACGTTCACGGCGGTTCCGAGATCGTCAGAGATGTTGTTAATGCGGCGATAATGCTTAGCGCGCTCGTTCTGCCATGAGCGGAAGACGGCGTCACGGGCCATCACGAGCTGCTCGTGCGGATCCTGCGGGAAATCGCGCTTGGTGTGTTTTTTAACTACTTTCTTGTATTCCTCAATAACTTCTTTGAGCGCCTTGGCATCGAGATCGGTATCCAGCTTGGCTTTCTTGTGCTTCTTCTTGGCATCGAAGACTTCATCGAAAGCGGACTTGGGAATCTCCAGGACTACATTGCCGAACATCTGGATGAGCCGCCGGTAAGAGTCAGCGGCAAATCGTGGTTTGTTGCTACGTTTTGCCAGTGCCTCAACGCTCTGGTCGTTCAGGCCGAGGTTGAGAATGGTATCCATCATGCCTGGCATGGAAAACTTTGCGCCCGAGCGCACGCTCACCAGCAGCGGGTTCTCACCCTTGCCAAGCTTCTGGCCCTGCAACTGTTCGAGATGCGCCAGCGCCTCTTCCATCTGGCGGTCTACTTCGGGGGAAACGCCATTGTGCCGCATGTATTCGCGGCACGCCTCGGTTTGAATGGTGAAACCGGGAGGCACAGGAAGGCCGGCGTTAGTCATTTCAGCCAGGCCAGCGCCCTTACCGCCGAGTTCGTCCTTCATCTTGCCGTTGCCATCAGCCTTGCCGCCGCCGAAAAAGTAAACGTACTTGGTTGCGCTTTTGCTGATCGGCTGCACTTCTGCTTCAGGGAGAGTTGTAGTCGCCATATGAGTCCTTTTAGAGATTCTAATCGCTATCTGGGTGCCGGACCCGCCTCAACTGAGAACTAGGGACAGGCTCTTCTAAAAATTTCTCTTCACGGCAGGCTATTGAACCTTCTCTTTTTCCGTCACTATCGCTGAAAAATCGGCAATGGTTGAGAATTCCTTTAATAAGGTCTGCAGCAGCGCGAGCCGGTTAGCGCGCAGATGCTGATCGTCAACCATGACCATAACTTTATCGAAAAATGTATCTACCGCAGGCCGCAAGCGGGAAATCTCCAGAAGCGCTTGTTGATAACGGCGCCCACCGCGCAGTTCTTCTACTTTCTTGGCGATCTGCGGAATGGCTGCGGCCAGGTCACGTTCAGCCTGTTCTCGCAATAGATTCGAATCAATTGAAGCGGCGACTTGCTTTTGGGTCTCGCTGGCCTGTCGCAAAATGTTCTTGATTCGCTTAAACGCCGCAGAAATTGATTCGAAGTCTTCTGATGGGCGGACCTGAGTGACGGCCTCAGCCCGAGCTAAAGCATCCACGACATCGTCCGCGCCAGCGACCAGCACCGCATTCACTACATCATATTTGAATCCGAGCACATCTCGCAGATAGAACTCCAGTCGCTCGCGAAAGAACGACCGCACGGCCTCGGCATAATCAACGCTGGCGGAAAACTTTTTCTCCGCGGCTGATCCGCGATACGCTTCGCGAGCGTACTCGAACAACTGCGTTAAATTTAGCGGCAACTTGGTTTCAGCGATGATCTTCACTATTCCGTTTGCCTGGCGTCGCAAAGCAAACGGATCCTTTGATCCGGTTGGTTGCAGGCCGAGCGCAAACATCCCGGCAATGCTGTCAGCCTTATCGGCGATCGACAGTAACGCTCCCTCAGTCGTGCGCGGGACCGGGTCTTCCATCGACTCGGGCTTGTAATGATCGTAGATGGCGGTAGCGATAGCCTGCCGCACATCCTCCTTCAAGTCGTAATCGAGGATCTGCACACGGGCGTAGAGGCCGCCGACAATTCCCTGCAGTTCCGTAAATTCTTTGACGAGTTCGGTCGTGAGATCAGTCTTCGAAAGGCATGCGGCTTTGTGAAGCACGCCGGGACGGATTGCGATGCCGCTATCGCGAATTCTCTCCGCCAGCCAACTGCAAACCCGCTGCACGCGCCGTGTCTTCTCGTAGTAGCTGCCTAGATCTTTCTGAAATGTCACGTGCTTCAGCCAGGTCACGCGCTCACGCAGCGAATGCTTCTGGTCGGCCTCCCAGAAAAATCGCGCGTCGTTGAAGCGCGCCCGCAGCACACGTTCATGCCCGTGGCGAATGATCCCTTGCGGATCTCCATCGGTATTCAACACCGCCAGGAAGTGCGGCTGCAGTTTGTGATTAGCATCTTCAACCGCAAAATATTTCTGGTGATCGCGCATCACTGTGACCAAAACTTCCTCAGGAAGGCCAAGGAAATCAGGATCGAAGCCACCGAGTACAGCGAAAGGAAATTCCGTAAGATTGACCACCGTATCAAGCAAATTCTTGTCTTCCCGCCAGCGCGCGCCAGGGATCGTGCGGGTGGCGGCATCGAGAGCTTCGCGAATCTGCTGCTCGCGGGCGCCGCGGCTCAGCACCTTCGCGTCGCGCAATGCACTAACATACGGCTCGCCAGCACGGGGTATCGAGATATCACGATTCGCCAAGATCCGGTGACCCCGTGACCGATTTCCTGCCTTGATTCCGAACACCTCAAGCGGGATCACCTCCTCATCGAGCATGGCCACAAGCCACCGCACCGGACGCACAAAAACTTCGCCGCGTTTACGCCAGTACATATTTTGGGGCCAGTAAATGGAGGCAATCTCTTTGGGAAGCGATTCCGCCAGAATCTCGGCAGCACCCCGTCCCTTCTTCGTGACCTTGGCAGAAAGGTATTCCCCCTTGGAAGTCGTCACTCGTTCCAATTGTGAAACACCGACGCCAGACTTCTTTGCGAATGCGTGCGCAGCGGGAGTGGGCTGCCCATCTATGAACGCAACATTCATTGCCGGACCGGTGATCTGCTCAGTTACGTCCACCTGCGCAGCGGGAATTCCCAAGGCAAGGACGGCAAGCCGACGCGGAGAGTCGAAGCAGCTGATTGTGCCGGAAGCTTTCAGACGCTCCCGATTCAGCAGATCGTTGACGCGCTGCCGCAGTTCCTGCGATGCCGAGTAGAAAATCTGGCATTCGCCTCTCGCTATACCAATGATATTTGGCGTCCGACCTCGGCGGCCGCGGACACCTGACAGCCGCCGGGACGGCGGCGCTACGAAATCGCGCTGACCTTTTCGGTTTTTAGTCTCTTAGCTGTGGGCTTTTCCTCTTCCTGTTTGTCTTCGTCCGAAATCACTCCGCTCTTCTGCTGATCCACCCATGCCTTTGCGATTCCCACAGCGAGGGCGCGCACGCGGGCGATCACCCCTACGCGCTCAGTCACCGAAATTGCCCCACGCGCATCGAGAATATTGAACAGATGCGAGCACTTCAGGCAAAGATCGTAAGCGGCGAGCAACGGAAACCGCTTTCTTGCGGGTGCGATTCCATCCCCAGTTCTGTCCTTACTGACTGCGGCATATCTTTCCAGTAACGCTTTGCACTCGGCCTCGCAAAGCTCAAAGTGCCTCCACGTTTTCTCGATATCTGCAGCTTCGAAGTTGTAAACAGAAAATTGCAACTCGTCTGCGAGGCGCACATCGCCATAAGTCGTCACACTGCCCGTCTCCGGATCTCGCGCCCACACAATGTCATAAATGGAATCGACATCCTGGAGAAACGCCGCGATGCGCTCCAGTCCGTAGGTCAGCTCAGCCGAAATTGGTTCTAGATCCACGCCTCCGCATTGCTGGAAATAAGTGAACTGCGTGATTTCCAGGCCGTCGAGCATCACCTGCCAACCGATGCCCCATGCGCCGAGCGTGGGTGATTCCCAGTTGTCTTCCTCGAATTTAATGTCATGTTGCCGCAGATCAATTCCCATTGCGCCCAGCGACTCCAGATACAAGTCCTGCACGTCATCCGGAGGCGGTTTCAGAATCACCTGTAACTGCATATGCTTGTACAACCGATTTGGATTTTCCCCGTAGCGGCCGTCAGCAGGACGCCGCGACGGTTGCACGTAACCCACTTTGTACGGTTTGGGTCCAAGCACGCGCAGAAAAGTTTCTGGCGCCATCGTGCCCGCGCCGACCTCTACATCGTAGGGCTGCTGCAGAACACATCCACGCTCAGCCCAGAAGGTCTGAAGGCGAAGGATAAGGTCTTGGAAAGTCGGCGAGTTGGATTTAGAGGAAGTCAACGAAGTTAAAAACTAACCACAGAGGGCACAGACCTCACAGAAGACTCCAAAAGCCTCTGCCATTTGGGCGTTTGGTATGTTTTAAGATCTTCAACTGCTGATCTTCTCCAGCATTCCCGCTGTCACCAGTTTCTTCTCAATGTGCCGCTGCAACGTCTGTGTCAGGAATTTTCGCAAATCGGCGCCGTTCGCCTTCGTCCAAGCCTGGCCAGCGAAGCTCTCAATTGGTGAGCGGAACATCTGCGCAGCCATGGACCGCGACGATGCTGACATCTCTGAGGAAGCAAGCCGTTTGTCATCCTTGCACATCAGTCCATCCACCAGCACGTGGAAATAAGCCCGGCTTCCGTTCAGCCCGCCGCCGCACATGATGCACTCGGAAAGCTCCGGCAGATAGCCCATCAGCCGGGTCATCCACAGCTCAAAATAAGTGATGGGCATCCAAACATCTGTGTCCCGTAGCGCCGGCAACACCGAAAGCGCGAGCCGAAAAACCGCATCGTTGACTTCGCGATCGGGGAGCAGTTCATCAAGCAATTCCGCCACATGCCCCAGCGCCACGGCTCGCGGATAGCTCATCTCGGCGGCTAGAGGTGACTCCAGCACCTCAAACGAGTCTAACCGCGCCAACTCCTGCCTCTCGCGATCTTCATAATGTGCGCGGACGTAAGTCAGTGGTTCCAGTGCCCCGCCGAAGCGTCGTTTCGACTTCTTCGCCGAGCGCGCCACCCCGCGCACTTTACCTTCCGCTCGTGTAAACAACGTGACCAGCAGGTCGGCCTCACGCAGGGGATACGTGCGCAGAACGATCGCTTCCGACTCCTTCAGCGCCATCGCAGCTCAACAAGTTAATTTTCGATTGTAGCGGAGCGTAGAGGAGATTAAAAGGCAGTGCTGTGCGGCGTCCTTCGCCGCCCTCGTATTCTTTGCGTTCTTCGCGGACCTTCTCCGCGACCTCTGCGGTCAAAAGAATTTGCACTCCGAGATAAACAGACGCAAAAGGCGCACGCCCCTCGCGCAGACGTGCGCCTTCACTCCGAAAAAGCTGCGGCAGCTACCTGCCGTAATATTTGGCGTTACGCTCGGTGAAGCTCTTCCACTTCTCCGGCAGATCATCAAGCGCGAAGATGGCCGACACCGGGCAGACCGGCACGCAAGCGCCGCAGTCGATACATTCGACCGGATCAATGTAGAGCATCTCTTCTTCGCCGAAGGCGGGCTCATCCTTCTTCGGATGGATGCAGTCCACCGGACACGCGTCCACGCATGCGGTGTCCTTGGTCCCGATGCACGGTTCTGCGATTACATAAGTCATAGAATTCCTGTCTCCCTTGAAACGTGCGGAATGATATCAGAACTTTATATTTTAACAAGAATGCAGCGGTCGGGTACAGGACAGCTGCGAGCGTAACGGCTGGTACCTCACATAAGCAGCGGATGAGATCGTCGGCGGGGCTGCTGCTTTTCACCGCTCTTAATGCTTCCGCTACAGGATGGATCCTGATAGCAAGTGCGGAAGGTCGGGACAACCAAGGCCTGCTCCAGGCTGGGATCATTGAAGTTCGCCAGTGTCTCGGCCGTATGTTGCGCTTGGGCACGGTCTCCGCTGTTCTGATAAGCCGCGGCCAGCAACTCGAGTGAAAGGGGATTGTTCTCGTCTTCTTCTAGATGCGTGACGGCTTCCTGATACTCGCCGTCAGAGAACGCCACTGCGCCGACTGCGCCGTGGTATGCCGCGTCAATTACTTTGTCGTTTGAGCTTTGTGACAACTCCCCGAGCTTTGCCAGGGTGGAGCTGACAAGTTTTTTATTCCCCGCCTTCAGTGCAAGTTCCACGCGTGCGCGCAGGATCTGCGCCGACTCCTGCCGGATCGCAGCCTGAGTAGCGTTCCTGTGTTCATGCAGGGCGGCATCGGCTTTCTTTAAAAATGCGAGCCCATGCTTTGTATTCTGCTGGTACATTGCCATCTGGCGGTATGTATCGGCTTCCACCTGGCTCATGTTCTTGGAGTGCGTGTAGCCGGCGATCGCGTGAAAGGCGCGATCTGCTCCCTGATAATCGCCTTCGCGGACATAGGTAATCGCTTCCCGCGTCTGCCACTGGACCCTGTGCAGTTCGGGGAGCGAGAACTTCCGAAACCCGATCTCATACTCTTTTCTTGCCTGAGTCTGATCTCCCATCAAAGAATACGTATCCGCGATTCCAAACTGCGATGAATAAAATTCAGGATTAATCGCCAGAGCCGCCCGGTAATGCTCGATCGACTCCGGGAAGTGTCCGGCCAGGCGCAGAATCTCAGCATAGGAGTCCCGCGGGTTCGCATCCTGGGGCAACGCCGCCACGTATTTGTCCATTTGTGCAAACGCTTTATCGAACTGCCGTAGGTACGCGTACGAGTAGCCCATATTGTTCATCAGGCCAGGAGAATCTGAAATCCCTGAGCGTTCATAAATCTCGATCGATCGCTGATACTGCGTTTCCGTCGTCAGCCACCATGTGGTCATCCACACAACCCACTTATCATGCGGGTAGCGGCTGAGTAGATCATTCATCTTCACGATCGCGGAGATAAGCTTGTGGTCCATCGCATCCTGGTACCACTCGATCGCCAGCCGCTCTCCGGGGCTGGCATGGCCGCGTGTGGCGAACGCTTTCTGCTGCTCGCTTACCTGCTCCGCCGGATCAAGGCTGATCTGGGTTAGAAACTCATGTGCCATGGCGAAGTCAGGATCGATCTTGACTGTCTTCCGCAGCATCTCGATCGCTTTTGCCTGCTCCACTTGGTCCAGGTCCAGCATCATCGCTTCTTCCGTAAGCCGGCGAGCTTCCGGAGATTTAGTCGTGAGCGGCAACACGCCGGGATGGCGTATCGCTGACTGTGCAGTCGCAGCATTGGTGACCGCTAGCAGAACAATGCTAACCAGTAGCGCAGTTACTTTGCCGCTCATTCTTATCATTGCGAGTTCCCCCTCAGCACGTAGCCCTGCTCAACCGGCAACTTGCCGTCAATCTTCAAAACTTTTACATCCTTGGTAAGTGAATACAGGTCGACGATGCCGATTGCCCCGCGCGTGGTAGAGACAACCTTAACCACTGCATCGTCAGAATTTGCGACTACGATCGCGCCTCTATGCCCCTGAATAAAGGCGTGCGCTTGTTCAGGCGTCATGGCCAGCAGCCTGTGCACCACCAACTGCATGTCGGCGCAAGATGGGTCGCGCACGATTAACTTGATCGCCCTTCCATCGGACCAAGTCTGAGTGCGCGCATTGACAATTTTCACCAACTCAGCCGTGGTGAGATTCGTCGTTGGATTCGCTGTATCCGCGATCACCGCGAGTTGCTTCGCTTGGGCGGCCCACGACATCACCGCAACCCACACCAAGATCAGCAACCAGCGCCTAAAAGCCATAGCTGCGTGATTCTAAGTCGATTCCAATCTTGCTGTGGCATGACGAAAGTAACCGAGGCAAACCCGTTCTGGCCGAGTGGATCTCGACAGAAATCGTCATTTCACGCGTATATGGCGGTTGCCATGTCGGGGAGGGGCCATGCAGAAAATCGATTTGTGGTATCGCGGAGATTTACGGAATTAGTTGTGCCAGTTCGTCGAAATATAAGAACTGTCCAGCGCGGCAACGCAGGGACACCCGAGCAGCCTGAGGGTTCGCTCCACATCAGCCCGCAGAATTTCCAGCGCGCGTGCGACGCCCGCCTCCCCGGCTGCCGCCAGTCCGTAGGCGTAAGCTCGCCCAACGAGCACGGCTCGGGCTCCCAGGCAAATGGCTTTGACGATATCGCTGCCGCGACGAATGCCGCCATCCATCAGCACCTCGACTCGCCCGTCCACCGCGCTCACCACTTCAGGCAGCACTCGCAAAGTTGCTGGAGCGCCGTCAAGCTGGCGTCCGCCATGATTGGAAACAACGACTGCTACAGCGCCTTCATCCACCGCTCGCCGCGCATCATCTCCCGTAAGAACGCCTTTGATCACGATCGAACCGGGCCAACATTTTCGGATCCACATTAGGTCTTCCCAGGTAACGGCCCCGCGCGCCAGCGAGGTGCTGACATCTTGCAAAGGCATCGCTCCCTGCCCCGGAATCACAACATTCGGCAATTGCGGCAGGCCGCCATCAAGCAAGAAATCCTTCAACCATCCTGGACGCGCCAGAATCTGCGGCAAGAACGGAATTTTGGCAAAAATGCTGTCGCCCATCAGCTCGGTCACGCCATTGCGGAAATCCCGCTCGCGCATTCCCCCCACGGCAGTATCAACTGTAACTACCAATGCTGAGTAACCCGCAGCCCGAGCCCGTTCAATCGCACCTTCAGCGGCTTCACGCCCGCCCAACAAATACAACTGATAGCAAACTGCCCCTGACGATCCCGCTTTCACGTCCTCCAGCCGGTGCCCGGAAATTGTGGAAAGAATATACGCCGTGCCCGCTGCTTCCGCCGCGCGGGCCGCTGCAACCTCGCCACCAGGATGCATGAGCCGGCTGTACCCAACTGGAGCCAGCAGCGCGGGAAAGGAAACCTCAATCCCCAGCACGCGCGTGCGCAAATCACAATCAGGCACAGCCACGGCCTGGCGCGGCCGGAAGGTAACGCTCTCAAATGCCCGGCAGTTTTCTCGCAATGTGACTTCGGCTTCGGCGCCGCCGTCAAGGTAATCGAAAACCATTCTTGGCAGCCGCCGCTGGGCCAGCGCCCGCAGGTCCGCAATGTTCACCACACGCGGAGATTTAACCGCTTTCGATGTCATTGCCACTGAATATTCCTGAATAAAATCTCAAGCAACTGGAATTCGACTCGGAATCATAACAGGATGTTGCCAAACATCGTCCGGCCAGAATGGCCACGATATCCCATGGCAATCACAGATTTCAGATAGCTGAATTTAGATTGCTCTCACTGCTGCTGCTGCAGATTTTTCGCCTTGTCAGGCTGCGGCGTCGTAGCGGATGCATCCGGTTTCCACGCCATCGGATTGGCAGGTGCGGCCGGATTCACACCGAAATCCCAGACATAAAAATTCATTCCATCCTTACCCAGCATTTCGACTACAGCGTATTCTCCGGCAGCGAGCGGCGAGCTGGGAGTGACCTTCACCCATCCTCCGGTGAGCTTCTCAGCCATAGTGGGCACCAGTTTTTGCTCCTGGCTTACTTTCCCGTACACCGCGATCTTGATGTCGCCCGCGATCCGCTTCCCTTGCTTCTCTTGCATGCGCACAACTTTGAAACGATCCCAGGGCAGCTCAGGCCCTTTTTGCGGCTGCTGGTTGTCAGCAGGTTGATCCTGCTGATCAACATTCACGTAGATTGCGGGCAATGTAATGTGTGACTGAACCTTCGCGTGCGGACCAGGGATTTCAATTGTCTGCTTCGCGCTGGCAATAGGGTTGATGGCCGCGCGCAGGATGTTGCCTTTCATGTTCTTTTTTAGTTCGCCGCCGCTCTGCTGCAGCTCGTCCAGTTGCGGCTGGTTCTGGTAAGTATCAAGCAGCACCACGCCGCCACTGTCGGGCAGCTGCAATCCGGGGGCGACATGCGGGGATTTTGCTTCTTCAGCCTGGCGCTCGGCTTCAAGCTCTTTGTCGAGTGCAACGGCCTCGGGTGCCGGCTTTCCGGAGGCGCGATCCTTCTCGTACTTGTCAGTCGCAGCCCAATCCACCATGGATTTGGGCACCTCCTCCCATTCCCCGCGCTCGGCGCTGAAATAGCGCACGCGGTCGCCTTTGAGCTCCCACTGCGTTGCGAGCTGATAGGAGCCGTCTTTGAGGATGAGACGCTTGGCAAGCTGCTGGCCGGATAGCGCCGACGGAACCATTGACACTAAGCCAAGAAGCAAGCCTGCGATCAGAAAGTTGTGAAGTCCACGCATGGTCCTAGTTGATTAGATGCAGCCAATAACGCCAGTCTACGCCTGACAGAAATCCGTTTCAGACCGAGAGTTTCCAGAAGTCCCCTTCAAGTCCGATCCGGGCGAAGGCCGCCTCAGCCTCCGCTGTGCTTTTCGGCCGCCAGTCAGGGCTCAGGCGATCGCCGTACCATTCCTTCGCCAGCCGCCAGCCTTGCTGCAAGCTCAGCGTGCCACCACGAGGCCGTTTCCACTGTTCGCACCAACGATCGACATGCTGTTCCGACCGGAACAGAAGCATAGTCTTTCACGTGAACACAATGTCCTTGTACCAATCCCGGGCAGGAACGGCTATATGGATGATTCCTCTTGCTCCCTGCAGCCGGCCTCTGTTCACGTTTAAGGTCATTTCGAGATTGCAGCATCCGCAGGAGGCGTCGATCCGGGCATCTTGGGCGAGCATCGCGGGGATACCGAGCGCGTCCCAAATGCAGTTGCCATAGCAAGAACGATTCCCAACTTTCACCGGAAACGCCGTCGGCACAGCGGAGAAAGGTGCGGCCCGCCACAGTTCGCCGTTCTCCTGAAGCACGAACGCATGACTCTCGCACAGGCGCCGCAGAGCCGTATCCACCTGTTTCCGAGACCAGCCGGCGCCTTTCACCATTTCCGCAATACTCGGCGCTTTACATTTCCTGATGAAATGGCGATAGATGAACAGGCGGAGGCTGCTGTCTGGCTTGGCTCGTTCGTCTCGGCGCACATCGAGGTTCATTGGTGCTTGGGATTTGCGATTTCTTTCCACCATCTTTTCTGGCATAATTGATCGTGCACCCTACCTGCACAAAATTCCAACCACAATTTAATGCGAGGAACGGATGTCGGCCAAGTACATCTTTGTAACTGGCGGTGTGGTGTCGTCTTTGGGCAAAGGTCTAGCAGCCGCTTCGATTGGCTGCCTGCTGGAAAGTCGGGGCCTGAAAGTCAACCTCATGAAGTTTGATCCTTACCTCAATGTCGATCCCGGCACCATGTCGCCGTTTCAGCATGGCGAAGTTTTCGTTACCGACGACGGCGCTGAAACCGATCTTGACCTCGGCCACTACGAACGCTTCACCCATGCCCGTCTTTCTCGCGACAATAACTGGACTACCGGTCGAATCTACGAGCAGATTATCGCCAAGGAGCGGCGGGGAGATTACTTAGGAAAAACAGTGCAGGTGATCCCCCACGTCACCAACGAAATCAAGT
>QIAB01000177.1:1350-4924 GCA_003225455.1 Acidobacteriota bacterium | reverse complement strand
ACGATCATCCAAATCTCTTTGGCCACCCAGATAGGGCCCACCAGCAGGTACACCGGTCCTTGAAAAAAGGCCGGATGATTGCCCTCAATTCGGTGCCCCACCAGCAAGAGGACCCAGCCGCCGACGAAAAACCCGGCGCCCCAGAGCCACTTGGTCAGGATTGCAAGCACAATTCCGGCGAAGATCATGGGAATCCCAACACCGTGTAACAGCTTGTTCCAGCCGGAGGAATGCTCGTGATCGTACTGAACCATATAGCTGGCCAAGCCCGGCATAGCGGAGCTCCTTAGGAAGGGGGACTTTTCCTGCGGAAAACTCACTTTATAACGAAACTGGTGGGCTTGGCTAGGGCCGACGGCAGGCTGTACGAGGTTTGTTACCAGCCTGTGAGTAACTTCCAGGCTACAGTTCGCGCCGGCCTTCCAAGGCCTTCAGCATGGTGATTTCGTCGGCATATTCCAAGTCCGCTCCGACCGGGATGCCTACCCCGATGCGCGTCACGCGGACGCCTAAAGGCTTCAGCAGCTTCGACATATACACCGCCGTGGCTTTGATAATTTCCTCGACCGAGCCTTCCTTCAGCCGCTCGATCAGCGATTTGATCTTCAATTGTTCCGGCCCGCGTCCTTGTAAAGGCGACAGCGCTCCTCCCAGCACGTGGTACATCCCGCTGAACGTCCGGGTTTTTTCGATCGCCAGGATGTTGTGGGCTTCCTCGACCACGCAGATGGTCTTCCGATTTCGCGTGGGCCCGACGCAATACAGGCATGGGTCGGTGTCGGTGATGTTGTGGCACACCGAGCACTCTCGAATCTTCTCTTTCGCGTCGCGTATGGCGTCAGCCAGCGCCAGGGCATCCTCGGTTGCTGCGCGCAGCAGATGGAACGCCAGCCGCTGCGCCGTTTTTTGTCCAATTCCCGGGAGGTGTTTCAGTTCATCGATAAGTCGTTCGACGGGCACCGCAAAATCAGGCATGCAGGATGTGTAGCACACCCTCGCGCCTCGCGCAAACCGGCCACCATAGCGGTGGATTGGGATCCCGTCCGCCGAGGGTCGCGAGCCTTCGCGAGCAGTCTGGCTTCTAACTACGAGCCCACTACCAGGTTGTTCTTGACCGAAAACACGTTCGGGACTCCGTTCGCCCGGATGCCGGCAAGATTCTTGTCCCCCTCGCTGTCCACCACGCCTTCCAGCGTAATATTGCCATTCTTAACGATAATGTGGATCGACGGCACCGCTTGGAATCCGTAGCGGGTAAACGCAGGATCTCCGTAAATCGCTCGATAGGCCGCGCGACGAATCCGGTCATCCATCGGCGATACTGGCAGAACTTCGATCTGGTTATCGACGCTGGATACTCCCTCCACCTTTTTCACCACGTTTTCCGCGTCGGACTTCAACGTCGGCCGCACAACCTGCCCGATGAGAGTCACTTTGCTACCTTCGATTTTATAGGCGAGATTGTCGAACACCGAGTAGTACGGCAACAGAACGAGTTGGTGGCGCACTTCCTTCATCAAGTCCCCGCCCTTGGGCTCTTGCTTCTGGGGCGTAGCCCCCGTGTTGTGCGCAGCAACCAGCACCCAAGTGAAAACGAACACCGTGAAAAGTGTCCGGGTATGTTTCCTCATGATCGTCTCCTCAAAGTTTGAGCCTGAAATGCTGCCGGTTAGATACTCGCTGTGGCCAAAAAGGGTTCCAGGCAGTCGCCTGCCAGCCGGATGCTAGCATAGTTGCGTGCCTTCTAAGAGCTCCGGCTCGGCCGGGCACACATTTGGGAGAGACTTGACCCATGCTAGTCATAGCTCATCGCGGAGCCTCAGGCCACGCGCCGGAAAACACGCTAGCGGCCTTTAGGCGAGCGGTAGCCTTAGGCGCTTCGTTCATTGAAACTGACCTGCATCTCTCTCGCGACGCTCACTTCGTCGCCATTCACGATGACACCGTCAACCGCACGACCAACGGACACGGCAAAGTGCATGATTTAACGCTCGCGGATCTTCGTCGCCTGGACGCGGGATCCTGGTTTGGCAGTGAATTTTCGGGTGAGCGTATCCCCACGCTTGAGGAGATTCTCGAATTCTCAAAGAAGAGCGACGTCGTCTTCTACTTGGAGCTGAAGCCCACCGGAGCTTGGGGCGGGGAGCACGCACTGATCGGGGCGCTGCGTGAAAGCGGAGAAATCGCTCGCACCATCGTGATTTCGTTCGATGCGGGAATCATCGCCGCTCTCCGCAACATCGAGCCTACACTAATGACCGGTCTGCTGTTTGAGGGCCAGGTCGATCAACCGCTGGAACGTGCCGTCGAAGTCGGCGCCCGCCAATTAGCTATCCGCGGAGACTTGGTGACTCCCGCGCTCATCGCCGAAGCCCGCAAGCGAGACCTGCAAATCGTATGCTGGACCGTAAACCAACCGGCGCACATGCGCATGCTGATCGAAGCGGGAGTCGACGGCATCATGAGCGACTATCCCGATCGCCTAGTTGCCGCACAACCAAAGCGACCGGCAAATTCCTGACCACCGCCACGAATGCTGTTTACGACCCAAGGCGTTCATACAATGCAGTGAAATCACGTACCGAGAGCTGTTCGGCGCGGGCATCGGGCCGCAGCTTTAGTGCCGACAGCGCCTTCTGAACGCGATCGCGCGGCACCGAAGATTTCAGATTGTTCACCAATGTTTTGCGCTTCTGCGAAAAACACGACTTCACGAACTCCAGAAACTCCGCCTTTTTCGCAGCGTCCATCTCCAGTTTTTCACCTGGAAAGCGCAAAGTCACCAGCGCAGAACTCACGTCGGGCGGTGGCAGAAACGCTCCACGAGGAATCTTGAACACGAATTCCGGCCGCGAATAGAGACGCGTCGCCACGGACAAGTAGCCGTACTCGCTTCCATCGGGTTCGGCCACGAGCCGCTCCGCCACCTCGGTCTGTATGACGATATGCACTTCGTCGATGATGTCGGCGAAACGAAAAAGATGATGCAGAATTGGGGAGGTAATATAGTAGGGCAAGTTGCCGTACACGTGTACGCGCCTTCCGCTCGCCAGCTTGGCGATGTCGGTCTTTAACACATCGCCCGAAACAATCGTCAGATTTGCGTACCGCTCGGTCAGATGCTGCAGTCCTCGTGCCACGCTGGAGTCGATCTCGATCGCGTAAACCGGCGTTCCCGTTGCTGCCAGGTGCGAGGTCATCTCCCCATGACCTGCGCCAATCTCAATCCAGCAAATGTTTGTTTGATTTTTACCTGTGGGAACTAAAGAATGCGGCGAAACACGAATCGCCCGTGCGATTTGCTCGCGCCACGCGGGATCACCGAGGAAATGTTGGCCGAGCCTTTGCCGCGCCATCGCGGCACAGTGTAGCAACTCACTGGACTAGCCCGCGTTAGAACCTTCACAGTATCGACGAGAGCGCCAACGCTACTCTCCGCCCCGCATAACAAGCCAAAAACACCAGCAACCACAGTGTTGGCGACAGAACGAACAGAGCGACCAGGAAGTTCTCTGGCTGCGTCACCAGCGCCCTTCCCAGGCCGCTCTTGCTCGCAGGGATGAGTTTTAATTGC
>QIAB01000177.1:0-1329 GCA_003225455.1 Acidobacteriota bacterium | reverse complement strand
TCGTACAACACATCCATCCCAGCGAAGTTGCGCCGCGGCATTCAATAGGTCCCCGGATAGCGTAAAATAAACCCAACTTGCGAATCCTGTTCATAGCCTCGGAAGGCTTGCCGTTCTCCAAAACCGGTGGTTTGGCGGACGTGATCGAAGGCCTTCCCAAAGCCCTGGTCGGACAGGGTCACGAAGTCGCGGTCGTCCTGCCGCGCTACAGCGGCACCAAAGCGGATGCCGTCATCGTCCCCAGCGTCACCATTCCGATGGGGCCGCGCCTCCGTTTCCCCTCCGTCGTGGGCGGCAGCGCCACCAGTGGCGTCCGTTATTTCTTCGTTGACGACCCCGAGTATTTCGACCGCGATGGCCTCTACGGTGGACGCGGAGGGGACTACTCCGACAACGCCGAGCGCTATAGCGAGTTCTGCCGCGTCGCGTTGGAAATCGCCAAGAATTTCTGGCCGTGCGATATCCTTCATTGCCACGATTGGCAGACCGGCCCCATCCCTCTGTTTTTGCGCACCTCTCACGCTGCGGACGCCGCGCTTAAGCACCTCTCAGTCGTATTCACCATTCACAACATGGGATATCACGGCCAGTTCGGCGGGGAAGTGCTCGATCGCGCGAATATTCCCGCTTCGACGTTCACTCCGGCGGGCATCGAGTTCTATGGCAACGTCAATTTCCTGAAAGCCGGCCTCGTTTATTCCGATTACCTGACCACCGTCAGCCGTAAATACGCGCAGGAAATCCAGACGCCTGAATTCGGATACGGTCTCGATGGCGTCGTCCGCGCCCGCTCCGATCGCCTCGTCGGAATTATAAATGGCGTCGACTACACGCTTTGGAATCCCGAAAAAGACAAACTCATTCCCGCCAAATATTCCGCCAGGGATCTGACTGGCAAGCAAGTCTGCAAACAGCGATTGCTGGAGTTGTTCCAGATCCCAGTCGAGCATCTCACCAAGCCGGTTATCGGCATCGTCTCACGCTTTGCCGATCAAAAAGGTTTCGACCTCATCGCCGAGCGCGCCCACGAGCTGATGCAGGAAGACCTCGTTCTGCTGGTCTTGGGCACGGGCGATCGCCGTTACGAGGATCTCTTCCGCTTTCTGGTGGCTGCCTATCCTGGTCGTGTAGGCGTAAAAATCGCCTACGACGAAGCCATCGCCCACAAAATCGAAGCCGGCTCCGATATGTTTCTAATGCCTTCCCGCTATGAGCCCTGCGGCTTGAATCAGGTTTACAGTTTGAAGTATGGTACGGTGCCGATTGTGAGGGCCACCGGCGGGCTCGATGATACGATCGAGCCGTTCGACGTGGAGCAGGGAACCGGGA
>QIAB01000050.1:31551-48813 GCA_003225455.1 Acidobacteriota bacterium | reverse complement strand
GATGGTTGGTGGAACGCTGAGTTTTCACCGCAAAGTGATTCGCGTGAAATTTCCAGAGTCTTGTTCCTCGCTTCTCTCTGGCAAATTCAGCGGTGCTTCACACCGCCTAGGAAAATTATGCCTTGACAACGCCTTCGTTCTTATCGAGGGCCACCTGTCCGGGCACCCGCCAAGTGCGGCATACGTTCATCGCGCGGTGTGGGCCGCGCTGACGGCCCCTTACGCCGCCACCTCGGCTGCCGTCTCTTCGATTTCGTTTACTTCTTTGTCGCTGAGCCGCAGCTCACCTGCGCGAAACACGCCATTCGCCTGGCGCGCGTTGCGCGCCCCAACTATTGCCCCGGTCACGGCAGGATTGCGTAGCGTCCAGGCGATTGCGACTTCGCCTGGCGAGCGTCCATGGCGGTTCCCGATCTCGCGCAACTTCTCAACCAACTCCAGGTTTCGCGATAGCCGCGGTTCCTGAAAATCCGGATGGCTGCTGCGCCAATCATCTTTCGGCAGCTTCGCCGCGCGCTCGCTCGTCATTGCGCCCGTAAGCAGGCCGGACGCCATCGGAGAGTAAACGATTACTCCGATTCCTTCGCGCAGGCAGTACGGCACAATATCCTCTTCGACTTCGCGATGAATCAGCGAGTATGGCGGCTGCATCGACGTAACTGGCGCAAGCGCCTTCGCCCTGCGTATCTGCTTCACGCTGAAATTCGACACTCCGATCCAACGCACTTTACCTTCGCGCCTCAAATCCGCCATGGTCGACCAGCCTTCTTCCAGTTCCGGGGAATCCGGGTCGGGCGGCCAATGAATCTGGTAGAGATCGATCACATCCAGCTTGAGACGGCGCAGGCTATCTTCGACTTCGCGGCGAATCGAATCAGCACGCAGAACTTTGCTTACCTGGCCTTTGTCATCCCAGCGCAGGCCGCATTTAGTAAAAACATAAGGACGAGGACCACTCCATTCTTTGAGCGCCGTGCCACAACGTCTTCTGAGTGACCGAGGCCGTATACGGCCGCAGTGTCGATCCAATTCACTCCCAGGTCGAGAGCGCGATGAATTGCCGCGATGGAGTCGTTATCGCTTTGCGAGCCCCACGCGAATTGCCATCCAGAGCCGCCGATTGCCCACGCTCCATAGCCGACCGGAGTAATTTGTAGATCAGAATTGCCAAGCTGCCGTTTTTGCATTTCAATCTCCTGTAATTTTGGATTCGCTGGCACTGGTTTCGATGCTGCAATTTTATGGGCGGAGAGCCTGTGTGGGGACGGGGCTTTGCCCCGCCCAGGCGGGTCAAAGATCCGCCTCCACACGAAACCCGAGAGCCGCATTCAATTTGACTCACGCTCAACACCTACGCTAGCTTGAATCGGTCTCTATCTAAGTTCGCTCCTCCGCATGTGCGCTCATCCCAAGCTGCTGATCCCGGCATTCTTGATTCTGGTCGGACGGGTTTTTGCCGCACCCATCAACCCCGTCCACGCGCCTCATGCCATGGTAGTCAGCCAGCACGAGTTGGCCTCACGTGCGGGAGTGGAAGTGATGCAAGCAGGCGGGAACGCGATAGATGCAGCCGTCGCCACCGGATTCACCCTGGCCGTTGTACATCCGCAAGCTGGAAATCTCGGAGGCGGCGGTTTCATGCTCATCCGCACGGCGAATGGCGAAACTCACTTCATTGACTACCGCGAGAAGGCGCCCGCTGCTGCGACGCCGAATATGTATCTCGACGCTCAGGGCAACGTGATTGAAGACGCAAGCGTTGCCGGATACAAAGCGATCGGCGTGCCCGCTTCGGTTGCCGGCCTGGCGTACGCTCAGAACAAATTCGGCAAGCTCTCGTTGCAACAGGTGATGGCTCCTGCAATCAAGCTGGCGCGGGAAGGTTTTGCTCTGGCTTGGGAAGATGCTCAGGACTTGCGAAACGACAAATACTTATCGCAATTCTCCGAATCGCGCCGCATTTTCCAACATGATGGCAATTACTACAGAGCGGGCGAAATCTTCCGCCAACCTCAACTAGCGCGCACGCTTGAGCGGATCGCCGCGAATCCAGACGATTTCTACCACGGCGCCATCGCTCGGGAGCTGGCTAGTTCAATTCAGAAAGGCGGAGGCTTGATCACCGCCGACGATCTTGCCCATTATGAAGTGAAAGAACGCGAGCCGATTCGCGGCACGTACCGTGGGTACGACATCATCAGCGCTCCGCCGCCATCCTCCGGCGGAATCGCGTTGCTCGAAATCCTCAACATCCTTGAAGGTTATGATCTGGGCAAGCTTGGTAACCGCTCAGCTCAATCTGTACACCTGACGCTGGAAGCCTTCCGCCGCGCCTTTTTCGATCGCGCAGAATTTCTCGGCGATCCCGATTTTTCGAAAATCCCGGTGGCGCAACTCATCGACAAGAGATATGCTGCCGCCTGGCGCGAGTCGATTAATCCATCTCATGCAAGCGCCAGCAAGGATCTAAAGCGTCCGGAAATATTCAGCAAGTTGGAGCAGTATGCGACGGCCCATCCGCAACTGGCTCCCTTACGCGAACCAGCACACACAACCCACTACTCGGTTGTGGATCCGGCTGGAAATGCGGTTTCTGTCACTACGACTTTGAATGATGATTTCGGCTCGCGCGTCACTGCCGAAGGCCTGGGCTTTCTGCTCAACGATGAAATGGATGACTTTGCCGCCAAGCAGGGCGTTCCTAATATCTATGGTCTGATTCAGGGGCCGGCAAACGCAATTGGTCCGGGCAAACGACCTCTCTCCGCCATGACGCCCACCATAGTGTTAAAAGATGGCAAGCCGTTTTTGATTCTCGGCTCGCCGGGCGGGCCGCGCATTATCACGACCGTGGCGAATATTCTGATGGGGGTGGTGGATTACGGTATGAATATTCAATCGACAGTAAACGCTCCCCGCTTCCACAACCAATGGCTGCCGGATGTCTCCGATGTCGAGCGATGGTTCTCTCCTGATACAGTAGAGAAGCTTCAACAAATGGGGCACAAGATCAAGTTCGGAGAAGATTCCGGGGAGCGGTCCGGTTACTGGAGCGACGGCGAATGTATCGCGATCGATCAAGGATCAGGCGAGCGGTTGGGAGCAAGCGACATCAGGAATAACGGCAAAGCCGTGGGATTTTGAGACCAGTAGGGACAGCCGCTTAAGCCTGCCCTGAGCGGAGCCGAAGGGGCTGCCCGGTCTGGCGAAGCTCGACTCTGCGAGAAAACCGCAATGTTGAACGCAATTTCGACACACGTTTATCTCAAAGAGCGCCTCCATCCCGGTCTGCTGGATGGACTGGCCCGCGGCGGCGCGCAGGCGATTGAAATCTTCGCAGCACGGCAGCATCTTGATTATGCCAACCGCAAGCAGCATGTCCGCGAAATTGCGGATTGGTTCCGCACCAGCGGTGTGCCTCTGCACTCGGTTCACTCGCCCATGTTCTCCGACTACGAGTTTGGGCGTACTGGTGCTCCACCGGTGAACGTTGCCTCTACGGATCGCGCACAGCGCGTCGCTGCGATGGACGAAGTCAAGCGTGCGCTGGAAATAGCCGAGCAGATTCCATTCCGCTTCTTAGTACAGCACATAGGTGTGGGCGACGAAGCCTTCGATGATCGCAAATTCGAGGCCGCCATGACTTCGATCGAGCATCTGCGGGCCTTCGCCAAGCCGCTAGGCGTGCGCATTCTGCTGGAGAATATTCCGAATGAGTTGGCCACTCCTGACCGTCTGGTGGAGTTTATTCATTTGACACATTTCGACGACCTGGGAGTCTGCTTCGATGTCGGCCACGCGCACATCATGAGCAACGTCGCGGAGGCATTCGAGATCTTGAAGAGCCACATTCGCTCCACGCATATTCACGACAACGCCAAAGATCGCGACTCGCACCTCTGGCCGGGCAAAGGATCCATTGATTGGAAACAGACGATGGAATTGTTGCGCTCCGCCCCGCAAACGCCGCCCCTGCTGCTCGAGATTGAAGCTGACCAAAAAGTGAATCCGGTGGAGAAGATCGGCGAGACTTTCAGGAATCTGGAAGCGGCTTAGCAAAGCTGGATCGCAGAGATCACACAGAGCTCCGAGAAGATTCTCGGCGGTGGAATGCTTTCTTATACATGGCACCTGTCACCACAATCGCCGAAATCGGCAAGCACGAAGGCCAAACCGTCACCATTCGCGGATGGCTCTACAATCTCCGCGAGAGTGGCAAACTTCTTTTTCCAATCTTCCGCGATGGCAGCGGCGTTATCCAAGGCGTAGTTCCGAAGAGCGCAGTTCCACCTGAAGTGTTCGATGCAGTAAAGAGTCTAACTCAGGAATCGAGCGTGATTGTCGAAGGCAAGGTCCGCGCCGACAAACGCGCTCCTGGCGGCTACGAACTGGATGTTTCCAATGTGCAAATCGTCCAGCGCGTCTCCGACAACGATCCTTATCCCATTTCTCTCAAAGAGCACGGCGTCGACTTCCTCATGGAACACCGGCATCTCTGGGTGCGCACGCCGCGCCAGGCGGCCATTCTCCGGGTGCGTGCTGAGATCATCAAGGCCGCCCGTGATTTTTTTGACGAACGCGGCTTTACGCTGACCGACCCACCCATCATCACGCCCGCCGCCTGCGAAGGCACAACAACGCTGTTTCCAGTCGATTATTTTGAGGAGCAAGCCTATCTCACACAGTCCGGCCAGCTCTATATCGAAGCGACCGCCATGGCGCTCGGCAAAGTTTATTCTTTTGGTCCAACGTTTCGCGCGGAGAAATCCAAAACGCGCAGGCATCTCACCGAATTCTGGATGGTCGAGCCGGAAGTTGCCTATGCCACTCTCGTCGATTTGATGGATTTGGGTGAAGGACTGATCAGCTTCATCGTAAAGCGCTGTCTGGAGCGGCGACGCACGGATTTGCAGACGATCGGGCGCGATGTCACAAAGTTGGAAAAAATCGAAGCTCCCTTTCCACGCATCAGCTACGACGAAGCGGTCAAGATGCTGGAAGAAGCCCACACGAAAGGCGCTTTAGAAAACAAATTCGAATGGGGTGGAGACCTCGGTTCGCCCGATGAAACTTATATTTCATCGCAATTCGAAAAACCGGTGATGATTCATCGTTATCCGGCAAAAGTAAAAGCGTTCTACATGGAACCGGATCCGCGACGTCCAGATCTTGCTCTCTGCGTAGACGTGCTCGCACCCGAAGGCTACGGTGAAATCATCGGTGGGTCGCAGCGCATGGCGTCTTATGACAAGCTCGTCCAGCGAATTCACGAGCACGGTTTGCCAGAAGAGGCGTTCAAATGGTATTTGGACCTGCGCAAGTACGGCAGCGTGCCGCACGGCGGGTTTGGGATGGGGATTGAGCGCGTCGTCGCCTGGATCTGCGGGCTCGAACACGTGCGCGAAACCATTCCGTTTCCCAGAATGTTGTATAGACTTTATCCTTAAAAAGTTAATCGTGGAGACAACGACTGTAGAGAAGCTGAAGAAGTGAACCATCTATGAGCCCCACAACTGCATCCTTCTCCAACATCACTCCCAAAAAGATTCGAGTCATCGGTATTCCCCTTGACCTCGGTCAGTCCCGCCGAGGCGTTGACATGGGCCCTTCTGCGGTTCGCGTTGCCGGCCTCGAGGCGCGTCTCGAAGCCTTGGGCCATGTCGTCGAGGATGGCGGCAATATTGCAGTTGCTATTCCCGAGCAGAAAAAGGAAGGCGATCCGCACGCCAAGTATCTAAAAGAAATCACTGCGACGTGCACCAAGCACGCCGAGCAAGTCTTAAAAACCTTGGAAGCAGGGAAAGTCCCAGTCGTGTTGGGCGGCGACCACTCGGTAGCTGCCGGCACGGTCGCAGGAGTCGCAGAATTTTATCGCCGCCAGAATCAAAAAATCGGCCTGATTTGGATCGATGCTCATGCCGATATCAACACTCCCGATAGTTCTCCCAGCGGCAATGTGCATGGCATGCCACTGGCCGCAATCATGGGACTCGGACCACCCGAGCTTGCTAACATCTTCAATTTTTCGCCAAAGGTAAATCCGGAAAACTGCGTAGTGGTCGGCGTGCGCGACATTGACGCCATCGAAAAAGAAAATGTGCGCAAAGCCGGCATCGAAGTCTTCACCATGCGCGACATCGACGAGCGCGGCATGCGGACGATCATCGAAGAAGCCCTACGCATGGCTGGACGCGGCACCGCTGGCTATCACGTCTCGCTGGACATGGATTGGATCGATCCCGAGGACGCTCCCGGCGTGGGAACTCCAGTGCGCGGCGGCGCAACCTACCGCGAAGCGCACCTGGCGATGGAGATCATTGCCGACCACGGCCGCATGACCAGCTTTGAAATCGTTGAGGTGAATCCCGTCATCGACGAGCATAACCGCACAGCGGATCTGGCTGTGGAACTTATACTTTCAGCGTTCGGCAAAAAAATAATCTAGGTGATGGTTGCCTTCACCACCCGCAGCTTCACGCGGGAGCAATCGCGCTGGCCATCTTGGGAGAAAATGGGGAACGTCCTCTTTGTCCCGGGTTTGTCCAGGTTCCCCCAGGTTTCCCCGAGTCCTCCATTGCCGGACGAAAAAGCTAACGAATGGAAAAAATTCACTCGGCGCCAAAAAATTTTGGCGCGCGTCTTGTTTTCCGCCGCGCGGCTGTTATTCCCAACAACCCACTACCGAGCAGGATTATGGTGCTGGGCTCAGGAACCGCAGTGTTACTGATACCTCTAACATCAAAGGCTCCCATTTGGCTGTTAGCGTGCGGCGTCCATGTCTTTCCGCGGTCGCTCGAAAAGGCGCTTGTTCCTTGCGCGTCATTGCTAGCAAACCAGCCACCATCCATGTCGCTGCTGGGGAACACGACAAGCCAGTATTGTGTTCCTCCTTGCAACACAGGGTGCAGAGTGGACAAGGCAGTCTCGAAACAGTGGTTGCACAACGCAAGGTGAAAGGTGGTGGTAAGACTCCAACTCTCGAGTATCGAGCCGGGCAAACCCCCATTGGTTGACATCAAGGCTAAAGTGAATTGATCGTTTACTTGGCCTGAACCAATTGCCAAGTCAATCGCGAACAACGGAGAAGTTGTATTGGGCGTGAAGGCCATCGCCGAGATGTAAGGTCCAACATTTGAGCCGGATTCGGAAAAATCCTGGCAGCAGTCGTAGGTGTGGCCCGGCCCAAAAGTGTTGAAGAGAATCACCGAGTCCGCGTGTACGGTCAAAGGTATCGCCGCGATAACAACCAACAATCCGGTCCACAAAAGTTTATGTCTGAGTCGCGCCATAGTCGGACCTCCTTGATTAGCTCGTTGTTGCTCGTGGGGCTGACAGCCGAGGAGCCGATTCAGTCGCACTACAGCGAACGTAGTCTTACGCTCAACTCGCCATTTGTCAAGCTGGTGTACTCGTCCAGTAGATTAGTGACACTTTTCATTCCTTTCTTTCAGATAAACCGGCCGCAAGAACTGCTGCGGGATTCAGTAGCCGAGCGACTGCTGAGGGCGGACAGTGTTGTAGATTTTCTCCCATTGGCGTAGTTCACGATTGAGCTTTTTCATCTCTAAGGAGCAAGTCGTGACCTGATAAAACTCATCGGCGTGAGTGCGGTTGGCGCGTTCGACGGAACCGAATCGGCAATATCACCCTAGTAAACGCTTTGAAAGAAGAACAAGAGAAGATCCGCGGCGATTCAAGCTCGGCAACTCTTCTCATTAGCAAAATCCTGTATAGCGGAACCCACTCGGGCGATGTCATTCCCAGGGACGATCTGGATTCACTGAAGCACGAGATCGCATTAGTCAGAGGAGTTGCAGGATCCAAGAAGTCATCTGAACTTGAAAGCTTCTTGGCTGAATATAGAAGAACCGGTCGCTGCGTCAGAGCGCCATGGTAATCCCATCGCTTTCGTGTGATGAGATGCGACCTACGCTTATGATGCAACACCTCTAGGTACTCATCGCGATGGGGTCGACAATTTAACGGACATGTAACGAAAGAGGAGGGCAGATTCCTCGCACGCTGAGGCCCGCTCGGCATGATAGGAATAAAGCTAAGTCCGTTTGCTACGCCTTCATCGTTGCGTTCACCACCCGCAGCTTCACGGCGGAAGCGATCGCGCTGAGAACAGCTTCAGCGACACTCTTTTGGCTGATAGGAGCGCCCTCCATTTCGACGAGAGCGACTTCGGAAATCGCCGAATAGCTCTCTCCTGCGATTATCAGCGCAACCAGCGCTGTTTGCAGAGGAGGAAGGCTCGGATTGTAGGCCGCATTCTCGATGTATGCACCTTTATATCTATGCCCGGTTTGCGTGACGATCGCAACTCCCGAATGAGCTTTCGTGTAAGGTGCATAGGATTTCCGGGCGGCGCCCAAGGCTGCCAGGACCAACGTATCGGATTGTCCCTTAGGCAAAATCAAGTCCACTTCTCTCACCGGGAAAGCGAGATCCGTAACCCCGAGGTCTTTTGGGCCGAAAGCGCTAGGCAATAGCGAAGAAAGTTTCACGGCTGGCTTGCCTTCCACCAGCACTTGAATGTCGCCATCCGGTGATAGCTCGTTCATGAATTGGCGGCAATGGCCACAGGGCGCGGCCGTTACCGCTATGGAACTAACACCTCCGTCAGAGTGCATATAGGCGTTGGACAGAGCGGATTGCTCCCCGTGAACTGAAAATCCGAGCGAGTGGCCGGGAAACTCGATATTGGCGCCCAGATACAGGTTTCCGCTCGTGCCGCGTGCTACCGCCCCGACGTAATAGTTTGAAATCGGCGGATGGGAATAGGTTTTCGCCAGCGGCAGCAACTCGATCATCAGGGCGTCGATGCTTTTTTCCTCGTCATCAAGAAGGGCTTTGACTTCAGCGCTGGGAACGTATCCGCCGAATCCGGGTTCTTTTAAAATTCGGAGCAGCCGCTGGCGTGACTTGTCGTTGAATTTCGCCAAGGCGGTGCTGACCGCGTTCTGTTTCACTTCGTCAGCATAAACGGACGACACTCGCATAGCCAGTAATCCCAGACCTGCAGATCCTAGAGTCGCTAACGCCTCGCGACGGTTCATCATGGTCAAAGGGACGGTCATAATCCAGCCCCTTTTCCTTTTAGAGATCTTTCCCTTAGAGATCGGAGAGATCATAACCGGTAATTGACGCCGGACTCACGCGCGTCCAGACTAAAGTGATGAAAAAAGTTCGCGTGGGCGTCCTCTTCGGTGGCCGCAGTGGTGAACACGAGGTCTCTCTTCTTTCCGCGGCATCCGTTCTCAATGCGATTGATAAGAACAAATACGAAGTTGTACCGATCGGCATTACTAAGGAAGGTCGTTGGCTGACTGCAACCGAAGCCGAAAAACTGCTGAGCGGCAAGCCGTTGGAGCATGAACCGCGCCATCTGCGTGCCGGCGATCCCGAGGCGACTCCCGGTGCCGCCGTGCTCGCCGCAGGCGAAGCAGTGGTAGTGCCGCCTGAGCCAAAAAAAACCGGCGGCTCACTCACACCATTTCAGAGTGATTCCGCTCTTGCCCGCCGCGCCTCAGACCGTGCCATCAACGTGGACGTCATTTTTCCCGTTCTGCACGGCACCTTCGGCGAGGACGGTACGATCCAGGGCTTGCTCGAACTTGCGGACATTCCCTACGTCGGCGCAGGCGTGCTCGGTTCCGCTGCCGGCATGGACAAAGACATTATGAAGTCGCTTTTCCGCGCCGCCGGGCTTCCAATTGTTAAGCACGTGACGTTTCTCCGCAGCGATTGGGAAACTGAACCAAAGAAAATCCAGAAATTTGTCGAAAAGAATCTGAAGTATCCGGTTTTCGTAAAGCCGGCGAACTTAGGATCGTCAGTCGGAATTTCCAAAGCTCACAACGGCAAAGAACTTGGCCCGGCCATCGCAGACGCCGCCAAGTTCGATCGCAAGATCGTGATCGAACAAGGCGTTGGAGGCAAAAAGCATAAAGCCCGCGAGCTCGAGTGCTCGGTGCTCGGCAATGACAAGCCGCAAGCTTCGGTTCCGGGCGAAATTGTTCCCTGCAAAGAATTTTACGATTACAACGCGAAGTATCTCGACGAAGGGTCCGATCTGATCATCCCGGCAAAGTTGACGAAATCAGAGACGAAGAAGGTTCAACAAATCGCCATCCGTGCTTTCCAGGCCGTGGACTGCTGCGGCCTCGCCCGCGTGGACTTCCTCATGGACGCCAAGAGCCGCAAGATTTACCTGAACGAGATCAACACCATGCCCGGATTCACTTCGATCAGCATGTATCCTAAGCTGTGGGCGGCGTCAGGACTGTCATATCCGGAACTGATCGAGCGGCTAATCCAGTTGGGACTGGAGCGCCACGAAGATAAGAAGAAGAACCAATACAGCCGATAGACCGGATGCGGGTTCTTCCGCAACCGTGTCCGTGGGGCAGCTAGCCTTACCGGGCTGCGATCGAATTTACCTGGATGGTATTTCCGCTGAGAGTGCCGCCGATAGTCGTGCGCTGACCCGCGAGCCTGTCGAGATCAGCCGCTTGTCCTTGCAAGGTATAAACCTTGTCCCCATCTATCAGCGTGTACTGCAAGCCGTTTCGCACGCAGGCCCGCGCACATTCTGCCGGACTCTTTCCTGAATTCTTAGCGTGCCTGGCGCCGCAGTGGGAGTCGGTCACGACGCCAGAAAATGACTGTTCGGCCGGCGGAGCGGCTGGCTGATTTGCATGAGAACTGGGCAACTTCAAAGATTGGGCAATCGCGAACGCGACTGTGGCGCTGGCGATCAGAATGGCAAGCCCAAGCGCCGCCACCAACGCAGTTGTGGCACAGAACGTAATCAGGGCCAGCCAGGAACGATTTTGCCTCGGCACAACTCCTCCCACATCACCACCCGGCCTTGATGTCCACGCCGGAGGGAGCCACTTACATTATGCGTCGCAACTCAATTGCCATGTCATTAACTTTGTAGGCTACTCCTAACGCAATGTCTCGCGGAGAGTTGTAGCCAGAACACCGGAAATCAAGAAAGGTAAGAAGAACGTTCCTGGGAAGAAGTTCACGCAAGGAGCAAAATACGCCGTACGGCAAAAGCCCTAAAAAGATTTCAAGTCTGACACCGAGTGGAGTTCTGCCAGCCGCAAGCGGGAGCACGAATATTTCTCAGTGAGCCGGATTTGAACTGGCTGTCGCCCCCTCGTATACTTACAGCCCGCCATGAAGGTAGTTGCGATCATTCCGGCAGCAGGTCTAGGAACGCGAATGGCGTCTGCACCGGAATCGAAAGGGAAGAAGCCCGCCGCGTCGAAGCAGTTTACTGAGCTCAAGGGCACGCCGATTCTTGTACATACGCTGCGAAAGTTTGCGGCCAGCCCAGAGGTCTCCGAGATTTACGTTGCGCTGCGGCAAAACGAGATCAGCGGCTTCCGGGACCGTCTGGAGAGAGAAGCCAAAGACGTTCTGCAGAAGAACATACAGTTTGTCGAAGGGGGAGAGCACCGTCAGCACTCGGTGGCGAATGCGATCAATGCGATTTCCGCGGCCGCGGATGACATCGTGCTGGTCCATGACGCGGTCCGGCCATTCGTTACGCCAGAGATTATTCATGATGTGATTCAGGCGGCACAAAAATATGGCGCAGCCATTGCCGGAATGCCCGCAATGGATACTGTTAAGCAAGTTGAGCGCACCGCTGAAGGGGCAGTGGTTACTGCAACTGTTCCCCGTGAGCGTGTGGTCATGGCACAAACGCCGCAGGGATTTCGTTTCGGCGTGTTGAAAAAAGCCTTCGACGAAGCCGCTGCTGACGGATTCACTGGAACTGATGAAGCTTCTCTCGTTGAGCGTTCCGGACACGAAGTGGCGGTGGTGATGGGCTCACCGCGGAACATCAAGATCACGACGCCCGGAGATTTGGCACTTGCAGAATTTTATTTAGCGGGATGAAGATCGGCTCCACGCACAATGCCAACGACTAACGACCAGCAACCAAGGACTCGCATCGGTTATGGCTGGGATTCCCACGAATTCAAACGCGGTATCCCTCTAAAAATCGGCGGCTTGACCCTGCCCCATAACAAAGGTTTGGGCGGGCATTCTGACGGTGACGTTCTGTTGCATGCGCTTACCGACGCGCTGCTCGGTGCCGTGGCCGCGCCTGATATCGGCACGCTGTTTTCTCCATCTGATCCGCGATGGAAGGGCGCTGACTCGTCGGTCTTTCTGACTGAGGCGCTCGAGCGTGTTCGCGCCGCTGGATACACGATCGCGAACGTGGATTCGACTTTAATTCTCGCTGCTCCGCGGATTGGTCCTCATGCAACGGCCATCCGTGAACGAGTTGCCAAGTTTTTGGAGATTCCAGTGGATTCTGTCGGGTTGAAAGCCAAGACACCTGAAGGAATGGGAACAGAAAACGCGGCCATTGCGCACGTGATCGTGCTCTTGGAAAAGAGAGGAAGAGGTTTAACCGAGTCCAAGCGTCGCGTCAGGAAAGCCTAGTCTTTTCCTCGAGCTGATTCGAACTCTCCCGACAATTCCTCATGCCGTGCCCGTGCCGCCTCCACCAACGACTTGAATATGGCACGCGAGGGCTCATCATCCAGCGACCGCTCGGGATGCCACTGCACGGCCAGCACGAAGTGATCTGACGCGATGCCCTCAATCGCTTCGATGATCCCATCTTCCGGGCAGGCCGCCACCACACGCAATCCATCCCCAATCACAGCGGCCGACTGGTGATGGCTGGAGTTGACGGGAATCGCCAGCGGCGAGTGTTGGTTAGTTGAATTCACGATAGATGCGAGCTTCGATGCCGAATCGATTTGAACCTTGTGTGCCACCGGCACTTTGCGTCCCGCTGCATGATTCAGCGAAGACTCGATGTGCTGTACGAGAGTTCCTTTGCGATGCACGTTCAAGCTCTGCAAGCCGTAGCAAATCCCCAGAACCGGCTTGCGCATGTTGTAGGAGCGGTTTTCGGATGGCGTTCTGCATCATACTTCGCAGGATCAACATCGGCCTTACTGCCGGGTAGCAGCACGCCATCGCAGCGCTCGATCACCTTCATTACTGCGGAGGCAGACCGATCCAGCGGGATGCGGACCGCTTCTCCGCCGGCCAGCTCGACCGCACGCTCGTACTGCGGCAGAGAGCGCTGGGCGTATTCGGGGTCGCCAGAGTGAGGAACAGGAATCGCAATACGGGGAGCCATCTTGGCATTTTACCTTGTGAAAAGAGGAATGCCCCTCAACTCGCGCGCTCAATTGAGGCTAATGCTTTCGCCTGGCGATAATGCCGGACTTCCATGAAAACGGAAGAAACCAGCACGATAGCTCCGACAATTGCGGCCGAGGGCAGGGCGATGTGCCGATAGGCGCCTCTCAGGTCGGGATGAATTCCGCGAGCGCGAGCTCCGGCTACAAGTCCCAGTATCCCTAACAGCAGCGTCACAGCGAATGTAAGCAGGCTCAAGAGAAGGGTAACGAGCACTACCCGAACTGGAATCAGATACCAGCGAGGTTTCCGGACAGTGCTTTCAGGCGCAGGCATACTCGAATTCTAAGCGCGGGGCTTTATCCAAATACGCTTCTGTTCGTTTGTGAACGCTAGGTTACAATACTTCTTATGTCCCAGGCCGCACCGGCCATCACGCGCCCGCCAGCGGAGGTGGTCCTGCATACCCCCGTCTCGCAGGCTCCCAACGGCATTTGCTACGCCATTGCCGGGGAAGTCAGTGTTCGCGAGGCCGAGCTTCAGCGCATGGTGGCTGCCGTGCCGGATGCCGCTGCGGCGGCTCTGCAGCGCAAGGCGTATTATTTCGTCCCACTTACGGTTAATCAAGGAGATGACACCGTTATCGCCGATCGTTACGACGTAAGTCTTAGCGACAACGCCGTTTGCCACCGCAATCTGGAGCTGGGTGACTCGCAGTGCGTATTCATCTCAACTCGCCTGACGGACGACAAGTTCTCGGTCGCATTCGAGTTTTACATCAACGTCGGCCACGCCGTAGTGGATCGTGCCGGAGTCTCGCGGGAATTCTCTGATCTTGTCTGGAAGCAGGTGGAAGCCGGTGCTCGCGGAGAGACTTCGCTCGATGCCTGGGAGTCGCGCAAGCTGGCGACAGCGTCCGGGCCAGACGCAGAGAAGTACAAGAACGAATACTTCACCGCCAGCTTCGCCGACGCGATTTCGATCTACCTGCTATCGCTTTATATAGACGTGGATTACTACGACCTCCGCGAGCGTGACTATCCATTGCTGGCTCCTACTCAATTAGCCGAACGGCTGCGAAAAGCAGCGGAACTGTTCCCGGCGAATCCGGGATTTGAGTTCGCGATTTATTACAAGCGGCGCTCCTAGCTTCTGCGTTCCTAGCCCCTCTGTGTTGCTCTGTGTCCTCTGTGGTTAAATCAACATCCCATGCAAGTTACCGCTCGGTCCTTTGCCAAGATCAATCTCGGCCTCCGCATTGGCCCATTGAGGCCTGATGGCTTTCACGAACTACAGACAATCGCCCTGCATGATCTGATTTGCGTCGAGGTGCGGAGCGGATCAGGGATCGAGATTCACTGCGATGATCCGCGCGTGCCCACTGATGACTCGAATACCTGTTACAAAATTGTTGAACGAGCGATGGCCACCCTTCGCTCGAGTGGGCGAGTGGTCATCACGATTGAGAAGCGGCTGCCTGTGCAAGGAGGATTGGGTGGAGCCTCGGGCAATGCCGTGGCGGTGCTGCTGGCAGCCGAGTGTGCGCTTAAGAAGACTCTGTCTGCGCGGGAGAGGCTGCGAATTGCAGCGGAGGTCGGCTCAGATCTGCCGCTGTTTCTGATTGGGGGGACGGTATTAGGCGTGGGTCACGGGGAGGAAGTATATCCGCTGCCCGATTTGCCTGCGACTTCATCTGTAATTGCGATGCCGGAGATTGCGGTGTCTACCCCCAAGACTTTTGCGGAGTGGGATGCGTTGATTTCGAGAGGGGCTGTCGAGCTTCGCTCGACCTGGACGGGCGAGGGCGCCCGTCCCTCCATCGGGCGAGGCATTAAATTGACCGGAACTAGCCCCTCCGATAGAATTACAGAGTTCAGCCGTGCGCTCGGCGCGTGGCTGATTTCCCAAAGCAAAGCTGGGAAGGTTTCATCCGGTGTCTTCGCCAAGGGCGGAGGCCGGGCCGGGAACCCGCTTCTCGACCTCGTCCGTACCGGGATCGAAAACGACCTCGAACAAGTCGTCTTTCCTCAGTATCCCGAATTGCGCGAGGTTAAGAGTGTGCTCCTGCGGGCGGGAGCTTTTTATGCCTCGCTGTCTGGCTCCGGTTCGACGATCTATGGATTATTTAAGTCGCGGCCCGCAGCCGAAGGGGCGGCAGCTACTCTGCGCAAAGAAGGCGTTCCCGCGCAGGTCACGACCACGCTGACGCGCCAGCAGTACTGGAAGAAGTTTCTAGTTTCGCGTTTCTAGTTTCGAGTAGACTGTTGTTGCTCGATCCCTTCTGGAAACTCGAAACCGGAAACTGAATTACTGGGCCGTCGACTAATGGTAGGTCAAGTGCCTTTGGAGCACTTTGTCTAGGTTCGAATCCTAGCGGCCCAGCCAGAAAAGCAGTCGTTAGTCGTTGGCTACTGGTCGTTGGCCAACAGCCGGTGCAGCCGTCGGACGTTTGCGGCCAACGACTAATGGCGAACGACCAAAGACGAATATGGCAACTCTTGCGACAGCGACGGAAAAGAAGGCCCACATGAGCGCCGACGAGAAACCGGAGCGAAAGCCGCATCGCGGACGCGTGGACGATAAGTTCAAAATCTTCTGCGGCACCGCGAACGAGCCGCTATGCCAAGAGGTGTGCGACTTCCTGGGTCTGCCGCGAGGCCAGGCTACGGTCACACGTTTTAGTGACGGCGAAGCTTACGTGCAGATTCAGGAGAATGTCCGCGGTGCCGACGTTTTCGTAATGCAGCCCACCTGTCGTCCGGTAGACGAGCACTTGATGGAACTGTTGTTAATGATTGACGCGCTCAAGCGAGCCTCGGCCCGGCGCATTACGGCAGTCATTCCCTACTTCGGCTACGCGCGCCAGGACCGCAAAGACAAGCCTCGCGCTCCCATCTCTTCCAAGCTCGTTGCCGACTTGTTGACCACTGCCGGAGCCGACCGTGCGCTGATCGTGGATTTGCACGCGCCGCAAATACAGGGTTTCTTCAACATCCCGGTTGATCATTTGTTCGCCTCCCCCGTGCTGGTGGATCACTTCAAGAAATTGAAGCTGACGAATTTAACTGTGGTTTCACCCGATGCCGGCGGGGTGGAGCGAGCCCGTTTCTTCGCCAAAAAGATGGATTCCGCCTTAGCGATTATGGACAAACGGCGGGTCGAGATGAACGTTGCAGAGGTCATGCACGTGATCGGCGATGTCAAGGGCCGCACCTGCTTGGTTATCGATGACCTGATTGACACTGCCGGAACCCTGGTGAAGACCGCCAGCGCTCTGATGGAAAACGGCGCTATCTCGGTCTATGCTTGCGCGTCGCACCCAGTGCTTTCCGGGCCGGCAGTGGAGAATATTTCGAAATCCTGCATTACCGAAGTAGTCGTGACCAATACTATTCCGCTTAACAATGGAGCCAGGGACGAACCCAAGATGAAGGTGCTTTCCATCGCTGGCCTGATTGGACGTGCGATCCAGTCGATTCACGAGGAAACGTCTGTCAGCGGATTGTCTACGTAGATAGGAATCATAATTATGGCTACTGCAACAGAAACTAATCTTTTGGAAGCTCAGCCGCGCACAGCCGGCAATAAGAATGACGCGCGACGTGTGCGCCGCGCAGGAAAAATTCCTGGCGTAGTGTATGGCGCCGGCAAGAGCGCGCTTTCGGTTAGCCTGGATCCGCGACAGGTTTCACGGATTCTTCACTCCGCGACCGGCCATAACACGATTTTTGACTTGGCTCTCGACGGAGAGCGCAGCAAGGCCATGATTGTCGATTGGCAACTTGAGCCGATCAAAGGCTCGCTTCTGCACATTGATCTGAAGCGCATTGCTATGGACCAGAAGCTCACAGTTAATGTGCCCATCGTGCTCAAGGGCGAAGCTGCGGGCGTGAAGCAGCAAGGCGGAATTCTCGAGCAGGTGTTGCGCGAACTGGAAATCGAGTGCCTGCCCGGCGACATTCCAAACTCGATTGAAGCGGACGTAACCGAGCTGGTCTTTGGCAAAGTGCTGCGTGTTGCCGATCTGCCGCACAACCCGAAACTAAAGTTTCTTACTGACCCGGATCAGAC
>QIAB01000050.1:30929-31495 GCA_003225455.1 Acidobacteriota bacterium | reverse complement strand
AAGCCGCTGCTGCCGAAGCTGCCGCCGTTCCTGCCGAACCCGAAGTCATCAAGAAGGGCAAGCAGGAGGCAGAGGGGGAAGAAGGCGCAGAGCCTGCCGCGGAGAAACCGGAGAAGCCCGAAAGGGCCGAGAAGAAAGAAAAGAAGTAGTCGATGGAGAACGGGCGTCCCCGCCCGTCTGGTCGAGTGCAGGGTGGAAATTAGCAAGGCGTGAAGCTTATTGTCGGTCTCGGCAATCCGGGCATCGAATATCAGTTCACGCCGCACAATTTAGGATTCCTCACCATCGATTGTCTAGCCAGCGATTTGAAGGTGGAAGTCAGAAATCGGCAGTGCCAGGCGCTTACGGCACGCGCAGAGATTGGTTCGCAAAAGGTTCTTCTGGCTAAGCCGGAAACCTTTATGAACCTGAGCGGCATGGCAGTACGGTGCTTGTTGGAAAAGCACGAACTGAGACCTGAAACGGATCTGATCGTCATTTACGACGAACTGGATCTGCCGATGGGCACGATTCGCATCCGTAAGCGCGGCAGTTCGGCGGGTCACAACGGAATGAACTCGATAATC
>QIAB01000050.1:25390-30895 GCA_003225455.1 Acidobacteriota bacterium | reverse complement strand
TGCGAGTCCGGCTGGGAATTGCGCCGGAGAAGAAGATTTTGAAGCCGTTTCGGAAAGCACAGTTGAAGCTGGTTGACGAGGTGCTCGAAACGGCAGCAGAAGCTGTAAAGATGATTGTGACAGAAGGTCCGGATGACGCGATGAACCGTTTCAATCGCAAGCCCGAACCCGAAAAGGATTAGCCACCGATTTACACGGATTCGCGCGGATTCTTGTACATAAGTCATCCGTGCTAATCCGTGAGATCCGTGGCCAGTTTGGAGATGAAATGAATCGCACTTATGAATTGATGTTTATCGTCCGCCCGGACATGGTGGAGGAAGACCAGGACAAGTTGATCTCGACGCTGGAGTCCGCTGTTTCATCGACTGGCGGGCACGTCAAGAACGTCGAGAAAATGGGCAAGCGGCGGCTGGCTTACACAGTTCGCAGATTTCACGAGGGTATTTATATCCTGCTGACTGTCGAAGGTGGAGGCGGGCTGATCCACGAACTCGAGCGGCGCTTGCGAGTGAGTGAGCCGGTAATTAAGTTCCTGACCGTCCGCACCGACGAGGAACAGAAGCGCTTGGAGAAGATCAAGAAGATTCGGGAGTCGCGCCGCAAGGCCGTTCCTGCGCCTGCTGAAACTGGAGGCGAAACCGCCGCAGTGACGGCATAAGAGGAATTAATGGAGAGCGGGCGTCTTGCCCCGTTACTAGGTACGGGCGAGGATGCCCGTAGCTCCATCAAACGAGTTTAAGGAGCATCATGGCTGACGAAACTAGAGCAACATCATCAACCGGCGCTGAAGGCGGCGGAGAGCGTCCCCCAAGCGGGGATCGTAGCGAGAGGCGTCCACCGCGCGCGGGTGGCCCAGGAGGTCCCGGCGGTCGCGAAGGTGGCCGCAAATATTTCCGGCGCAAGAAAGTCTGTAAGTTTTGCGTGGAGAAGATTGAAGCCATCAATTACAAGGATTATCGGCTGCTCGCGCAATTTGTCGCGGAGAGCGGCAAGATTGTACCGCGGCGCTTGACCGGCGTCTGCACGCCACACCAGAGGCGGTTGTCCACGGCGATCAAGCAGGCTCGCAACATCGCACTGCTACCATTTGCCGGTCGCGCTTCATAACGACCAGCCACGGTCAGCACAGATTTGCACGGATTGGGGTTCATTGAGATCCGTGAAAATCCGTGGCTTAGGAAATCTGAGGGAGTCATTTCATGGAAGTCATCCTGAAGGAAGATGTAGTGAAGCTCGGCTCGCGCGGTGACGTGGTGAAAGTCGCCGAAGGATACGGCCGCAACTACCTGCTGCCTCGTAAGCTCGCAATCGAGGCGTCAGCGGCCAACAAGGCTGTTATCGAACAGATGAAAGCCGCCGCCGTGCGCCGCTCAGCCAAAGAAAAGACCCAGGCGGAAGAACTGGCGAAGCAGTTCGATGGGCTCTCAGTCGCCTTCCAACGACGCTCGGGAGAGCACGATCAACTCTTCGGATCGGTAACGTCCGGGGACATTGCCGAAGCACTCGTGAAGAAGGGCTTCGATCTGGATCGCCGTAAGATCCAGATCCACGAGCCGCTCAAGACGTTGGGCGAATTCACGGTTCCAATCAGACTGCACAAGGATGTAACCACTCATCTGAAGGTAGTCATTGAGAAGGAAGCGACGGAATAGCTGCAACTGAGAACTGGGAACTGGGAACTGATTCTGTCCTGTAATTCTCGGTATTCATCTGCGCGCGGCATAATCGGCGATGCGCAGAGTCTCTAAATTGCCGCTTGAGTAAGAATCAGTTCTCAGCTCTCAGTTGCGAGTAGCCATCCTCGGCCCCGAAGCATTACGTCAAATTCCTCTGCGAGAGCCACTTCCCGCCAGCAAAAATCCTGCCAAACGCCCTATAATCTTGCTCACGGTTTCGCCTTTCGCACGTCTATGGCAATGCAACCGGGAAGAATGGCCTACAGCGGCGGCCACCCGGTTATGTCGAGGCACAAGAAGAGAATATGCCGGCCGATGCGTGGGCAGTATCTATTGCGGTTGGCGAGGGTTTCCGTCCGGAGGTTAGACGCGCTCAGACGGAACGCAGCAGCATATCCCAGGACCCCTCGTGGCGGGGCCAAATGGCTGGGCACGGTCTAGGCCGAATCGACGACAGTTTGTTAATCCGCGAGGCGCAGCGTGGCAACCGCGCGGCCTTTGAGGAATTGGTACGGCACTACGATCAGGCGGTGCTGCGGCTGGCCATGCACCTCACCGGTTCTGACACGGAAGCGCAGGATATCTACCAGGAAGCATTTCTGAAGGCGTACAAGAGCGTAGGCAATTTTCGCTTCGAGTGTTCGTTTTATACCTGGATTTACCGCATTGTGACCAATCTTTGCCTCGATCACCTGCGCAAGAAGCAGGTGCGAAAAGAAGATGCGCCGGTTGCTACCGATGCGGAAGGCGAGCAGTATGACGTGCTGGAGCGGGTGCCGGATGGACGGGCTGCGGCCAACCCTGAGCGGGATCTGATGCGCCGAGAATTGGGCACGAGGATCACCAGTGCTCTCGACCGGCTGACGCCGCGTGAGCGAATGGTCTTTGAGCTGAAGCATTATCACGGATTGAGGTTGCGAACCGTAGGTGAGATTTTGCACACGACGGAAGAGACGGCAAAGAATACTTTGTTTCGCGCCACCCAAAAATTGCGTGGCGCACTGGCGGATATGAGATGAGTAACAACGAAACACGTAGGGACGGCTGCTCTCAGCCGTCCGGTCGAGCGGAGCTCGACGGATTTCGAGATCTCCCCATCGTGGGGGTGCAACTATGAAATGCGAATGGGTTCGGGAAAACATCTTGTTGTTTGTCTACAACGAGCTTGCGGATGACGCTCGTTATGAGTTAGAGCAGCACGTGGTGCGCTGCACTGATTGCGCTGCCGAACTGAAGGCGACGAGGCAGTTCCATGCCACACTCTCCAATCATCCCGTTGAGGAGCCGCCGCCCAATCTGCTTGCGTCCTCGAGGATGCGCTTACAGGAATCGCTGGAAACTGCTGAGCAGGGCGGATGGTGGCAGCGATTCATTTTCGAACCAGCAGCGTGGTTGCGCCAGATTCAGTTCTCGCCCGCTTTGGCAGCAGTGATCTTCATCATCGGTTTTGCTGGCGGCATTGGAGCCACTTACAAGATGATTAAAGGCAGCCCACCCGAGGCCGCTCGGGAAGCAATCTCCGCGCCAGCCACGGAATCTTCGATTACTGGCATTCAGTCCATCTCGCAACAGCCGGGATCCAATCAGATCAACATCAAGTACAACACGGTTTCTACCCAGGAAACGCAAGGATCGCTGAACGATCAGCGCATCCAGCAGTTGCTGCTGTTCGCGGCGCGCAACAATTACAACTCTGGCGTACGCATGGATTCAGTCGATCTGCTCACGCAGGAGCCGAATGATGTGCACGTTCGCGAAGCGCTGCTATACGCGCTGCGCTACGATTCCAATCCCGGAGTGCGACTGAAGGCAATAGAAGGGCTTGGCCCGTATGTGAAGGATGATGTGCGCGTGCGGGATGCAGTCTTGGAAGCTCTGGTCAACGATGCTAATCCCGGCCTGCGAACTCAGGCGCTGCACCTGCTGGACCCCTGTCGTGCGGATAGCAGCGTGCGCGTGGTCTTGCAGAAGCTCGCCGTAAATGATCAGAATCAATACATTCGGCAGCAGGCGCGCAACATGCTTGCCCAGGTTTCGGGAATCGATTAAGGAGCGTCGTTGAAGAAGCTGCTCAAACTCGGTGCCAGCCTGTTGTTGCTTCTGCCGCTAGCCAACGCGCAGCAGGCGCGGGTTTACCGCGAGGGCGGGAGTTGGGCACAGGAGATCACCGGAAGTTTAGCCGCGGCAAAGAATTTGCGTGTAAAAGTGGATGTCGGCACAGTTCGCGTGCAGGGCGGTTCGCAATCGGCCATCAACTATGTCATTCACAACCGTTCTTATAGCGGGTCGGAGGATAAAGCTCGGCGTGAATTCGACTCCTACAAGATCAGCACTTACGTGCGCGGCGATACGGCATGGATTGTGGGCGATTTCCAGGGTGGCTCGCATCGGTTCTCGAGCGAGTTCTCTGTCAACGTGCCGCGAAACATGGATTGGGTGAAGGTGGAGACGGATGGCGGCAGTGTCACAACGACAGCCATCTCAGGCCGCGTTGACGCCACCAGCGGCGGCGGCTCAATTCGCTTCGATGACATCGGCGGCAACGCGAATGCTGAGACGGGCGGTGGCAGCATCGACGCAGGGAACGTCGGAGGCGATCTTAGCCTGCACACAGGTGGGGGCAGCATCAAGGTGGGTTCGGCCAAAGGTAGGATCAACGCGGAGAGCGGTGGCGGCAGTGTCACGGTCGTTTCAGGTATGCAGGAAGCCGTGCTGGAGACTGGCGGCGGCAGCATTCAGGTAGAACGATGTGCCGGCCGGGTCAAAGCCAGTACAGGCGGTGGAAGCATCGATCTGGGAGACATCGGTGGGCCAGCAGAAATCGAAACCGGCGGCGGTAGCATTCGATTAGCTTCCGCCAAGGGTCCGGTGAGGGCGGAAACTGGTGGCGGCACGATCGAGCTGAACGGAGTCTCCTCGGCGCGTGCGGAAACGGGCGCCGGAGGGATCGTGGCCAAGTTCATTTCCGGCCGAGATCGCAGCGACTCGACATTGGAAACGTCGGCTGGCGATATAACTGTCTATCTGGCGCCGAATCTTAATATCAGCATTCGGGCATCCATCGAAGTCGCCAATAGCCACAGCATTCACACGGACTTCTCTGAAATCCGCGTCAGCAGCGAGGGTGGTGACTATGGCCCAAGAACGGTCACTGCCGAAGGCAATCTGAATGGCGGCGGCCCTGTGTTGAAGGTGCGCACTACTACTGGCGACATTACCATCCGGCGCGCGAGCCGATAGGAGATCTTTCATCAGGAGGAACGACAATGCGCAACTCGATCCTCAAAGCGCTGTTTAGCTTCGCAATCCTTGTCGGGGCAGCCTATCCCTCCGAGGCGTTCTCGTCCCAACCCTTCGGCGAATCGTATGGATTCTCAAGCGAAGATCTGGGTGGCAGTTCGTACCTTGGTGTGGATACGCGCGATATCAGCGCCGATCGTCTGAGTGCTCTTAAGCTCAAGGAGGAGCATGGCGTAGAAGTTACGCTGGTGGATCAGGACGCTCCTGCCGGCAAGGCCGGGATCAAGGAGCACGACGTCATCCTCACCCTGAATGGAACCCAGGTCGAGAGTGTGGAGCAGCTGCGCCGCATGATTCGCGAGATTCCATCCGGTAGAACCGTGGCGCTTGGAATCAGTCGCGACGGTCAGCCGATGACGATCAAAGCGCAACTTGCAGATCGCAAGAACGCGTTTTTTGCGGGTCCCAAAGTTAAGCCGTTCGTAGCCCAGGTGATACCGCCCATGCCAGTCATGCCCGATATTGACATGCCGATGTCCATCGTAGTCGTGCATTCTTCGACGCGCAGCGGCTTGATGGTTGAAAA
>QIAB01000050.1:0-25311 GCA_003225455.1 Acidobacteriota bacterium | reverse complement strand
AGCCGATTCACGACTCCGGTGACTTCACCCACGCGATCCACGGACGCAAAACCGATTCCGTCAACGTTGGGATTATCCGCGACAAGAAGGAACAGACTCTCACTCTCAGTTTGCCCGAACGCAAGCAGTCAGAGTTCTTCGATGAGAGCTTCGATATCCCAGATATCAATGCGCAGATGGATATTGACCTCAGCCAGGTTCGGGGCGAAATGGCTCGCATAAGGCCCGAATTGGAGCGGGCTGCGAAGGAATTCCGCATGGAAACTGCGGACATCGAGCGCTTGCGGCCCGAACTGGAAAGGGCAGCCAGCGAGTTTTGCAAGCACAAGGAAGAAATCAAAAAACAAATGCGTGAGCTTCAGGAAGAGCTGAAGCACGAGTTCCCGCAGAGTTCCGCAGACTTTTAGCGCCTTCGCGAAGCGTCACCGTTTGCTGTTCATTTGCCCGCAACTTGCGCCGCGCTGCCCTGCCGTTCGCTCGCCATACAGACACGGTTTCGCCCTGCCTGCTTCGCCGCATATAGCCCCAGGTCGGCAGCTTTCACCAACTCATCCCGCGTGGTTCCGTGATCGGGAGAAGTGGCTGTCCCCACACTAATCGTGACGGGACGCGGCACGCCGGGAAACTGCCAGGCTTCCACCATGCGGCGCAGTTTCTCAGCGACACCTAGCGCGTGCTGCTGGTTGGTTTGCGCCAGCAGGATGGCAAACTCCTCGCCACCATAGCGGCACACCACGTCAATTTTCCGCAGTTGCTGATGGAATATCGAGGAAACCTGGCGCAGCACTTCATCGCCGAATTCGTCATTCAGGCGCTTGAATTGATCGATATCGACCATAATCACTGCCATGCCGGTATTGAAGCGGCGGGCACGCTCCAGTTCCTCGGCAATTCGCAGTTCGAAGAAGCGCCGATTGAAGATTCCAGTCAGACCATCCAAATATGCCAGTTGCTTTACCCGGTCCACGTAGTGGGCGTTCTGAATGGCGGTCGCGCAAATATCGGCAACAGATTCCAGCGATTGAATATCATTGGGATTGAACGCGTCCGTTTGCGCGCTGTCCAACACAAGCACTCCCATGGTCTGGCCGAATGAAACCAGAGGAATACACATGCGGGCGTTGGTTTCGACGTAGAAATTGATGCAGTCGGAACTTTTCTTCACATCATTCTCGATCAGGGTCTTTCCGGTCTCGAGCGCTCGTCCCCATAAGCCGGCGCCGGCGGTCAGGCGGCCGCCCTCGGGAATGCGCGGGGTGAGATCTCCATGATGTGCGCGCAATACCAAGTCATCGTCATCTTTCAGCAACACCGAGACATGCGAGACATGAAACGCGTGCTGAATAAGCATGCAGACCTTCGACAGCAACTCTTTCGCCTCCAGCACGGCTGTGGTCTGCTGCGCGATGGCGTTGATGGCCTCCAATTGCGAGGCACGGCGACGTTCCAGCGAATACAGGCGCGCATTTTGCAGCGCCATGGAAGCCTGCGTCGAGAACAGGGTTAGCAGGTCGATGGTTTCCGAATCAAAGTGATCGAGGTTCTCGCTCTGACAATCGAGCACTCCCACGACTTCATCCCGCACCATCAGTGGAATTGCCAGTTCGGATGCGGTTTTCTTGCAACAAGGGAGATAACGTGGGTCTTTAGCTACGTCGGGGACATAGACCGGGCGCTTTTCTTTAGCCGCCGCACCGATTAGCCCTGTCCCGATCGGGACACGGACACCGTCCGATTTCTGATCCCACCCAATTTGGGAGCGAACGTATAGTTCATTCGTCTCCTTATCCAGCAGCAGGATGCTGACATTGGGCAGATGGAAATAATCGCGGGCAATAATGAGAATCTGTTGCAGGACTTCGTCCAGGTCAAACGTCGACAATACGGCCTGGCTGGCATCGTACAAAATTGCAATCTTCTGCATAATCCTTGGCGGATTTTAACGCGCCGGAAGGGGGTTACCTATGTTCCTAAAGTAACCTTTGAGGAGACACGACCGGCGAAAGGATCACTGCCTGTGCAGCCTGGCTTCGCCTCTTTTCTTGGCAACGGTCTTCACGATCCCGAAGACCACCAGGCAGAACCAGAAGTCCACGAGCAAGCCCACATCGATGCGAAAAGGCACATGCCGCGCTCCAGCAGGCAAATAGGGCATGAGTAGGAAATAGGCCGCATTGCCGCCGAGCACGGCGATCAGAGCGTGCACGAAATTGCTCACCGCTGATTTAGACACCGGAAAACCCCGCATTCAGCATTCAGCTTGGCCATCCCGGCTTCTCAGCGCGATACTTTGCACGAACTGCAGAGGTCAAATGCCAAATGCTAAGTGCTAACCACTGCTTTTGTTACCATCCCTTCAGATGCTGGAATTGGCTACCCCCGTTCAGTACGTCAAGGGAATTGGGCCTCGTCTAGCCGAAATTTTGGCGGCAAAAGATATCCATACTGTTGATGATCTGCTGCATTATCTGCCATTTCGCTACGAAGATCGCCTGAACCCTCGCAGTATCAATGAGCTGCGGGCAGGCGAAATGGCCACCGTCATTGCCGAGGTCCGCACTTCAGGCTTATTTCGCACCCGCCGAATGCCCATCTTCCAAATGACGGCCGGACAGGGCAGGACCCGGCTGCGATGTATCTGGTTCAACGCTACTTATCTTCGTGACCGATTCAAACCCGGGCAGATGGTCGCCCTCTACGGGAAAGTAGAAGAAGACCAATACGGGGGAGAGCTGCAACTCGTCCAACCACAGTTTGAAGTTCTCGATGATTCCAATGACGGTGGCTCGTCAGGTGCCGCCGAGCAAAAAGCCGCAGCTTCGCTGGAGGTTGGCCGAATCGTTCCCATCTACGAGTCGGCCGGGCAGGGGAGGCTCACTTCGCGCTGGTTTCGACGCATTATTCATACTGCCCTCGAGAATCTGCCGTCGGGTTTGCCGGATGCGATTCCCGCTGCAGTCCGAAGCCACCTCAGCCTTATATCTCCGAGAGATGCGCTCTGGGGAGTTCACTGGCCGGAACCGGGCGAGAGTTTCGACGATCTACAGGCCTCGCGGACGCCCGCGCATATTCGCCTGATCTTCGAAGAGCTTTTCTTTATCGAGCTGGGCCTTGAACTCAAGCGCCGCGAGCAAAAAGCCCAGACCGGAATCGCGTTCCGCCTCGATGACCCGGTGCGCGAAGCCATAAAAAAGATTCTGCCGTTTCATCCCACCACAGCTCAGAAACGGGTGCTGAAAGAAATCGCTTCTGACATGGAAAAGCCATTCCCCATGCGCCGCTTGCTTCAAGGCGATGTCGGCTCAGGCAAAACGATCGTTGCCTTCGAAGCCGCGATTATCGCCATAGAGAACGGATATCAGGTTGCCTTAATGGCGCCGACGGAGATCCTGGCACAGCAACATTATTTTTCGGCGCGACGGATTTTGGAAAATGCGGGTTATCGGGTCGTGTTGCTTACGGGATCGCTCGAAGACGAACGCAAACGCGAGACGCGCCGTCACATCGCGCAAGGAAATGCACAGTTGGTTATTGGCACGCATGCCCTGATTGAGAAGAAAGTAGATTTCGCGAATCTTGGGCTGGTGATCGTTGATGAGCAACATCGCTTTGGCGTGATGCAACGCTTCAAGCTAATGAAGAAAAATCCAAGCAAAGACCGCGTGGGGACAGCCGCCCTCGGCCGTCCAGTCGAGCGAAGCTCGGCAAATATCGGCGAGCCCGACGTTCTGGTTATGACCGCGACGCCGATTCCCCGCACCCTCGCCCTTACGCTTTACGGTGATCTCGACATCAGTGTTGTCGACGAGATGCCGCCGGGGCGCGCGCCAATCGTTACGCGCCGAGTAGGGGATGAGCGCTCAGATGAAGTCTGGCAGTTCTTGCGGAAGCAGGTTGCGGCGGGACATCAGGCCTACGTCGTGTATCCGGTCATCGAAGAAAACGAAGAAACGGAGCTCAAAGCCGCGATGAAGATGTATGCCGAGCTGAGCAAGAAAGTCTTCCCCGACCTGCGTGTAGCGGTGCTGCACGGCAGAATGGGACCCGACTTGAAAGAGCAGGTCATGCGAATGTTCCAGAAAGGCGAGCTCGACGTTCTGGTTTCGACCACGGTGATCGAAGTCGGAGTCGATGTCGCCAACGCGAGCGTTATGGTAATCGAGCATGCCGAACGCTTCGGGTTGGCTCAGCTACACCAACTGCGCGGACGCATCGGGCGCGGCGCGGCAAAGTCCTATTGCGTTCTAATGACTGGCGGGAAAATTTCCGAAGAAGGCGAACGCCGCCTGGATGCAATGGTTCGCACCAATGATGGTTTCAAAATCGCTGAGCTCGATCTGGAGCTTCGTGGGCCTGGTGAGTTTTTTGGCACAAAGCAAGCGGGCCTGCCCAGCTTTCGGGTGGCAAACATAATTCGCGACCGTAAGTTGCTCGAAGCCGCCAAGCACGAAGCGGCTGCCGTTCTGGCCGGACCAAATGCGGAAGTCTCCCAGGAAGACATCAGCCGTGCGCTGGTTCACATGCGTAGCCGTTGGCAGAAGACGTATGGGCTGGTGGAGGTAGGTTGAGTGTGGCTGAATGTGGCGCGGGCGCCCTCGCCCGCGAAGACATGGGATAATCTCTCCTGTGAAATCCGGCGCCAACACCGATCTGTACCGCAAGCTGCCTTCCGTGGACGAACTGTTGCGTGCTCCCGCGATCGCTGATCTCATCTCGCGCGAAGGGCAAGCTGCTGTCACTGAATCAGCCCGGCTTGTGCTTTCTAGATTGCGGGAGGAGATTGCAACCGGACTTCTTGATGCAGAAGGCCTAGAACTGGCGCTCTCTGGTGTTGCAAGTGCGGTAGAACGCGAAGTCCGCCAGTCGCTTTGCTTTTCCCTGCGCAATGTAATCAACGCCACTGGAGTCATCCTGCACACGAATCTCGGTCGGGCGCCGCTCGCGCTTTCGGCGCTGGACGACATTCGCGAGGTCGCATCAGGCTACTCGAACCTGGAATTTGATACGGAAACGGGGGGACGTGGTAAACGTGATGTTCACGTCGATCGACTGTTTCGCAAACTGCTTTCGGGGGAGATGGCCGAGCTGCGCTCGGCTGGACGGGCGAGGGCGCCCGTCCCCACACTTGCACCCGTCCCCACACTTAACAGCATCTCTACGATCGTTGTGAACAACAATGCCGCTGCCGTCCTGCTTGCGCTGAATACGCTGGCTGAGGGCGGCGAAGTTGTCGTTTCGCGCGGCGAGCTGGTCGAAATCGGCGGATCGTTCCGCATACCCGACGTAATGGCGAAGTCGCGTGCCATCCTGCGCGAGGTGGGCACCACCAACCGTACTCGCATCGCAGATTATGAACGTGCCATCAACGAAAATACTCGCCTCCTTCTGCGCGTGCATCGCTCGAATTTTCAGATCACCGGATTTACCGAGCAGCCGCGAATTGAAGATTTGATTGCATTAGCAAACCAACGAAATATCCCGCTTGTAGAAGATCTCGGCAGTGGCGCCCTATTCGATCTGCGCTCTGTCGGCGTAAGCGACGAACCGGGCGTTTTGTACAGCTTGCAGGCCGGCGTAGATGTTGTCACCTATAGCGGCGACAAATTGCTTGGAGGCCCGCAAGCCGGAGTCCTCAGCGGCCGCGCTGACTTGATCGCCCGCATGCGCTCGAATTCTCTCTTTCGCGCTCTGCGTGTAGACAAGCTGACTTACGCCGCTCTCGAAGCAACGCTGCTCGCCTACGTCAAACGCGATCACGACGCGATTCCCGCGCTGCGGATGATGCGGCTATCAAAAGAGGAAATCGGCAAACGAGCTGATGCTGTTGCGGAAAAGGTTCGGTCAGCTACACTGCGTGTCGAAGTAATCGACGGCGAATCCGTGATCGGCGGCGGGGCCGCGCCGTCTGCTGTTTTGCCGACGCGCTTGCTGGCCGTCAGCCACAAAGCCCTGAGCGCAGATGAAGTCGCCGCACGGTTGCGTGCCTTCGACCCGCCGATTATTGCCCGAGTCGAAGAAGGCCGTGTCCTGCTGGATCTGCGCACCGTTTTTCCTGAACAGGATCCGCTGCTGGTAGAGGCAATCGCCAGAATAGAAAGCCGGAGTGCAAAAGCCAGAATTCAGAATGCAGAATGATTGATTCTGCATTCTGAATTTTTACTCCTGCATTCGCTTTTGTGGCAACCCTCTACACCATTGGCCATTCCACACGGACTCTCGAAGAATTGATTGAAGCTTTGCAGGCGCATTCGATTGAAATTTTGGTCGATATCCGTTCTTTTCCCATGTCGCGCCGCTTGCCACAATTCAATCGTGAATCGCTGGAGAAGTCCTTACCCGAAGTGGGCGTGAAGTATCTGTGGATGAAGGAACTGGGTGGCCGGCGCAAGAAAATTCGCGACGATTCCCCAAATATCGGGCTGCGCAGCCCCAGCTTTCGAAATTACGCCGATTACATGTTGACGAACCCGTTCCAGCAGAGTGTCACCGAGCTCATCAAACTAGCAGGGCAGTCGCGCACTGCATATATGTGCGCCGAGCGCGTCTATTTCCGCTGCCATCGCATGCTGATTTCGGATTGGCTGGTTGCGCACGGCCATGAAGTGCTGCACATCGATGGCACGGGTCCAGCCAAACCACACAAGCTGACCGCCGAGTCGCGTTTGGTCGATGGACAGGTGATCTATCGCGGAGACCGGCTGCTTTGAGAAGCCGCACAACCACCCGCTCTCAAGCTCTCACCGTGCTAACGTAGGCGAATGATTGTTGGTACCGGCATCGATATCGCCGAAGTGCCGAGGATTGCCCAGGCCATTGCGCGCTTTGGGGACAAATTCCTGCGACGCGTTTTTACCGACGGCGAAATTCGCTATTGCGATGCAAAGGCAAACCGGATAGAGCGTTACGCAGCGAGGTTCGCGGCGAAAGAGGCGGCAATGAAAGCCCTCGGAACGGGATGGAATTTTGGCGTTCGCTGGCGCGATGTCGAAGTATGCCGCCAGCCCGGTGGGCGTCCCACGATTATTTTTCACGGCACGGCCGCCGAGTTTGCTACGAAACTAGGGGCAGCGCACATCGCGCTTTCGATTTCCCACACTGCTGAACAGGCCATCGCACAAGTGATTTTGGAAAGCTAAGGAGCTGTGAGCTGTCAGCTTTGCGTACGGCAAATAACCATGACTAGCGCGAAGAGACTCGGCACTGCGAGCTGAAAGTTGATAGCTGACAGCCTTCTGCTAGACTGTCGCATTCTCATCGCCTAATGAGCCAAACTCATCTTGCAACGCCTGTCGCTGTGGCATCGTCCTGCGAGCGCGCTGTGCTCGCGGGAGTTGCGCTGAGCAGCTTCGCGGCACTCCTTTTGGAATTAGCCCTCACCCGTTTGTTCTCAGTAGTCCTCTTTTATCACTTCGCGTTCCTAGCAATCTCGATTGCGCTGCTTGGGCTGGGAGCAGGAGGAGTTTGCGCATATCTGGCCAAGATCAGACTGGCGCGCTTGGAAACCCGCACGCTGCTCGCCCGATTATCGGCCGTGAACACGCTCCTGATTCCAGTCGTGCTTGAGATCGTCTTGCATGTGCCGGTTTCGCTAAAGCTGACTGGCGCTAACTTTCTTAATCTGTCGGAAATCTACTTGTCTTCTGCGTTGCCATTCTTCATCACGGGACTGCAATTCTCGATCCTGTTTGCACGCGAATCTGGTCACATTCCTCGCCTTTATAGTGCCGACCTCGCCGGAGCCGCGCTGGCCTGCGTTGGAATTGTCCCACTGCTCAACGGGGTGGGCGGTCCGAATACAATTTTGTTTGCTGCTGCTGTCGCCGGCCTTGCCGCTGCCGTTTGGGCAGCCACCGCTCTGACTCGAAAAGCGCTGTCTCTGATCGTGGCAGCGCTCCTGCTGCTCATCGCCGCAAATCGCTCTGGAAGGCTAATTGACATTGTGTACGCCAAAGGTGTGCTACGCGATCCATCCTGGGTCGAGTTTGCGCGCTGGAACGCGATTTCGCGGGTGGAAGTGGATCGGCAAGACGATGCCAAAGTCATTGTGATTGATGCCGACGCCTCCACCTACATCATGAATGCTAATCCGAAGCAATGGCAAGGCACGGAATGGGAGAAGAGTTTGATGTCTGCCCCGCCGGCAGTAGTGAACGTTCTGCGTCCACACGGAGACTACGCCATCATCGGTCCCGGCGGTGGGGTAGACGTATTGCGCGCGGTGGCGAACGGAAGTCGCAGCGTTACCGGAATCGAGATCAATCCGATCATCGCGAACACGATCATGCGTGGGCGCTACGCAGATTACGCCCAGCATCTTTATGAACGCCCCGACGTACAAATTCACGTGGCGGATGGCCGCTCGTTCATACGAAATTCGCGACAGCAATTCGACGTCGTGCAGATGACGCTGGTCGATACCTGGGCTTCGACCGCCGCAGGCGCGTTCGCGCTGAGCGAAAACGATCTTTACACGGTCGAGGCGTTCCGCGAGTATTTCGAGCATTTGAAGCCCGATGGCGTGATCGCCATCACGCGCTGGGAGTTTCAGCAACCACGCGAGGCGTTGCGCGTGGTTTCCGTTGCGATGGAAGCTCTGCATGAAATGGGCGTCACTGATACAAAAGACAACTTCATCGTGGTCTCCGAAGGGGACTTGGACGAAGACGGTATCCCCGTGCTTGTGCTGGCCAAGCGCACGCCGTTCACCGTCTCCGAGCAGGGACAAGTCAAGAAACATCTGCAGGCCTATCCCGCGCTAGATTTGCTCTACTGTGCTGTTGATCGGGATTTGATCCTCGGCCCGCCCGGCTTGCCCGAGTATCGCCCCAGCTCAGATTCTTTCGCCGATTTGATACAGCTCAACGATCCCCGCACATTCGCGGCGCGCTACCCGTACGATGTTTCGCCAGTTACCGACAACGCGCCATTCTTTTTTTTCACTCTGAAATTGCGTCAGTTTTTCCACGGGGACACGGCCGAGCAAGGTATCGATTGGAAGGTCAACCTCGGAGTCGCTGTATTAGGAGCAGTATTGATCATTTCTCTGCTCGCTGTTCCGGCATTTCTAGTGATCCCATTAGCCGTGCGGGCACGAGCGAGACAACACCAACCGCTGCGTTTGCTTTATTTCATCGCAGTGGGACTCGGTTATATCCTGGTTGAAATCGCATTCATTCAGCGCTTCGTACTGTTCCTCGGGCATCCTACTTACGCGCTCACGGTGGTGATATTCCTGCTGCTGCTCTCAAGTGGCGCCGGAAGTCTGATTTCACGCACGTGGCTGGCTGAGACCAAAAGCGCCTGGCTGCCAATTGTGCTGATCGTGGCCGCGCTGCTTCTCTACGTGTTTATTCTTCCCGGGCTCCTGAATGCGCTGGTAGGCCTGCCGTTCGCGGTGAAGCTCATCATCAGCGGCGCGCTGTTGATTCCGCTCGGATTTGTCATGGGTATGCCCTTCCCCACGGGTCTGAGAGCTTTGTCCAACGATCCGTCATCCGTAGTGCTGGACGCCAATGAAAACGCCGTCGAATGGGCCTGGGCCATGAATGCCGCTTCGAGTGTGCTCGGTTCGGTGCTGGCCATGGTCGTTGCCATCCAATTCGGACTCAACGTGACGCTGGCGTGCGGCGCTGCTGCCTATCTCACAGCCTGTCTCCTTACTAGAACCCTCCACCCCAGCCGCGCATGAACCTTGGTCTGCACTCTGCTATGATGCAGGAAAAAATGGGCACACTGGCGCAGCGCAAAAGACGGCCGCTGATCATCTTGATCGGGGGAAGATGTGCCTAGCCAGAAGCAGTTGAAGTGGTCTCAACTGAAGGTTGGGGTTACGGTGCTGGTGGCAAGCGTCACGCTTGCAGTTCTGATTTTCCTCATGAGCGGCACCGGCGGCATCTTCACCCACAAAATCAAGCTGAGAGCCTATTACGACAACGCCGCTGGTTTGCAGGAGGGCGCGCCGGTGCGGCTCAGCGGAGTCGATATCGGCAATGTAGTTAACGTTCGCGTGGTCTCCGATCCAACCAGGAGACTGACTCCTGTCCAAGTCACAATGAAGGTGAACACGCGCTATCACCAGAACTTGCGCAAAGATTCAGTGACCTCCCTCGAGACCGCAGGCGTTTTGGGATCAACCTACATCGATATCGATAGCTCCACCGCCAAGGGTCCGGAAGCTGCGGATGAAGATACTCTGCCGACTCGCGAGCATCCCGATCTTCAGGATGTGGTCCGCGCCAGCCAGAGCACATTGCAAAACATGGACGCGCTCTTGAAGCGGCTCGACCGCATCGTGGCCTTCGTGGAAAGCGGGGAAGGTTCGATAGGTAAACTCATTTACGACCCTCTGCTATACAACCGGCTGAATGCTACGGTGACCGAATTCCAAAAACTGGTGAATGAAGTGACCGAGGGCAACGGTACGCTGGGCAGGTTGGTGTCCGATGACGAGCTTTATCAGAAGGCGAATTCCACGGTCGACAAGCTGAATGTCATGATCGATGACCTGAATGCGGGCAAGGGCAGTTTTGGCAAATTCCTGAAAGATCCTGCGCTGTACGACAACACCAACCAGACAGTCGCCAACGTGAAAAAGCTTACGGATGATGTGAACGCTGGGAAGGGAGCGATTGGCAAACTCACCAAAGACGAACAGTTCGCTGCCAAGCTGCAGAACACCATGGATAAACTTTCAACCATCACCGACCGGTTGGAAGCAGGCGAAGGCTCGGCAGGCAAATTTCTGCGCGATCCCTCCATGTACAACAATACTGATCAGTTGCTGCTGGAAACGCGAGGCCTGATTAAGGCGATCCGACAGAATCCGAAGCAGTATCTGACGATTCGGCTCAAGATTTTCTGAGGCGTAGACGCTTCCTTCGCGGGTGCGGGCGCCTGCGCCACACTTCCACATGCGGATAACGTTTCCTGTTTCTGGACGTCTAATCGGGTTGCTGCGGGTGGGGAACTTCCCTCTCCGTGGCCTCGTATCCCAGTTCGGCCCTGGATCCACTCTGGCCTCAGTTTCTCCGAACATTCTGTGCGAGGTGCTATGCGAATTCTAAGGATCATCAGTTTCGTGCTATTCGCTGTAATCCTGGGCCTGGCGCAGATGGCGCCGTCTGCCGATAAACCGCAGGGACCTAACGTCCGCTTCAACGCTGACATGCTCGACAAGAATATTGATCCCTGCACAGATTTTTACGCCTACGCTTGCAGCAAGTGGCAGGCACAGAATCCCATTCCTGCGGACCGTTCCGGGTGGGGCCGCTTCGACGAACTGGAGGAACGCGGCGAGGGAATTATCCGCGGCATTCTGGAAAAGTCTTCCTCGGACACTCCCGGGCGAAGCCCCGTCGAACAAAAAATCGGCGACTATTACGAATCTTGTATGGACGAGAGCGCCATCGAGAGTGCCGGAACGCGGCCGCTGCAGGATGAATTCAAGACCATAGACGCGCTTCAATCTAAGGAAGAGCTGGCCAAAGAAGTGATTCGCCTGCATCGACAAGGAATTGGCGCCCTGTTTAGCTTCAGCTCGGATCAGGATTTCAAAGATGCCACTCAAGTGATTGCGGAAGCCGATCAGGGCGGCATGTCACTTCCCGATCGCGATTATTACCTGAAAGACGATCCAAAATCGGTGAAATTGCGCGAGCAATACGTCGAGCATGTACAGAAAATGTTTGAGTTGCTCGGTGATCCGCCGCAAAAAGCTACTGCGGAAGCAACGGTCGTAATGGACGTCGAAACCACTCTCGCCAAGGGCGCGTTGGATCGCGTGAGCCGGCGCGATCCCAACAAGGTCTATCACAAGATGACAGAGAAGGACCTGGCGGCCTTAAGCCCCGACTTTGGTTGGAATCTTTATCTTCGCGGTATTGGCGCTCCTGCGACTCAAGTTCTGAACGTCACCGAACCGGAATTCTTCAAGCAGATGGATGCCGCCGTGAACACGGCTTCGTTGGACGATTGGAAAACCTATCTGCGCTGGCACGTAGTCCACTCCAATGCACCCGTGCTTCCCGCCAGATTCGTAAATGAGAATTTCAAGTTTTTCTCCGCGACATTGGCCGGCACCAAAGAATTGAGTCCGCGCTGGAAACGGTGCACACGTTACACGAACAACGATTTGGGCGAAGCAGTCGGACAAAAATACGTCGAGCTTACGTTTGGAGCCGAAGGGAAAGATCGCACCCTGCGCATGGTGCAAGCCCTGGAGAAGGCCTTGGGGGCGGATATTCAGGATCTCCCCTGGATGGGGGCAGAAACCAAAAAGCAAGCGCTCGTGAAGCTGACAGCAATCACCAATCGCATCGGCTATCCCGACAAATGGCGAGATTACAGCAGCTTGAAGATCGTGCGCGGTGATGCTCTCGGCAATTCCATGCGCGCAAATGAATTTGAATTCCAGCGGCAACTGAACAAAATCGGCAAGCCGGTAGACAAGAACGACTGGCCTTATCCGCCAAGCACGGTTGACGCCAGCTACAATCCGCAACAGAACAACATCACGTTTCCTGCCGGAATCTTGCAGCCTCCGTTTTATGACAACCAGGCCGATGATGCCATGAACTTCGGCGGCATCGGAGCTGTGATCGGGCACGAGCTTACTCACGGCTTCGACGACGAGGGCAGCCAATTCGACGCTCAGGGCAACTTGCGCGACTGGTGGACTGCTCAAGACAAGAAAGAATTCGATCAGCGCACGCAGTGCGTCGCTGATGAATATTCCGGCTTCAACTTAGTGGATGATCTAAAAGTAAACGGCAAGCTAACTCTGGGAGAAAACACCGCCGATAACGGCGGTATGCGCATTGCGTATATGGCTCTCATGGATATTCTTGCCGGGAAGGAGCCTCCGCCGAGCGATGGCTTGACTGCCAAACAGCGATTCTTCCTGGGCTGGGCCAACGTGTGGTGCCAGAACCGCACCGATGAATTAGCTCGCATGTTGGTGGCAGTCGACCCGCACTCACCCGCAAAGTGGCGAATCAACGGCGTCGTATCCAACATGCCCGAGTTCCGTGACGCATACCACTGCAAGGCAGACGCGCCCATGGTGCGGCAGAACGCGTGCAGGGTCTGGTGAACTGGTCTTAACGCTGGCGGCGCAACCGAAGTGCGTCGATCAGGACGCTCGTGTCTACTAAGACCTGCATGAGCGTTTGCGTTTTCTCTGCTCACGGGAGCGGGACGCGCCATCTTCCGCTCGCGATCGCCTAACCCAGGCTGCCGCCCCCTCCGCAAGTTCGGAATGATCTTCATCTTTCCACGCTGGCTCCGGTCTTCCAGAAACCGCGATAAAGCTCGCCGCCGAAGCTCATTGCGGGCGGTCTCCACCAGAAAGGCACTCCGTCCGCGCGGACCTACAAGCGCGTCAATTTGAGTAACCAGATCATCCGGCAGCAGGATGTGCGCTCTATGTGTGCTCTTGTTGCTCACATTTTTAATGTGACTCCAGCATTGGGCGTTTGGCAAGTCACGTTGGCTTCGATGATCCAGCCATGAGTAACTTAATTGATGGAATCTATCGGACAGCCGTAACGTCCGCCTGCTCGTGCGCATGATAGCTGGATCGCACCAGCGGGCCGGATTCAACGTGGCGGAAGCCGAAGCGCAAGGCTTCTTGCTTCAGGTAGGCAAATTCCTCAGGGGTGTAGAAGCGTGCTATTGGCAGGTGGTCGCGCGAGGGTCGCAGGTATTGCCCCACGGTGAGGATGTCCACGCCGCGAGAGTTGAGGTCGCGGAAGACGTCGACGAGTTCGGTAATAGTCTCGCCGAGGCCAACCATCACGCCTGACTTGGTCACCATTCCGGGTGAAAACTTCTTTGCATTTTCCAGCAAGCGTAGAGAGCGCTCGTAACGCGCGCCAGAGCGCACCACGCGATACAGGCGAGGCACGGTCTCAGTGTTGTGATTGAGCACGTCAGGCCGCGCCTCAAGAACAATTCTCAGCGCTTCGCCCAGCCCCTGGAAATCCGGTATCAGAACTTCAACTCGGCAGCCGGGCGAGAGTTCACGAATCTGGCGAATAGTTTCCGCAAAAGTCCGTGCCCCGCCCAGATTGTCATCGTCACGATTGACGCTGGTCACGACCGCATGTTTCAGACCGAGAGTCGCTACGGCTTCCGCCACGCGGCGCGGTTCATCCGTATCGATCGGGCCCGGTTTGCCCTTGGGTACAGCACAAAAGCCACAGCGGCGCGTGCAGATATCGCCCAGCAACATGAAGGTCGCAGTGCGATGGTTCCAGCACTCACCGATATTGGGACACTGCGCCGATTCGCAAACCGTATGCAGACCCAGGCTACGAGCCAGTTTTTTAAGATTATGGAAGTTCTCTCCGACTGGAGCTTTGGCTTTGAGCCACTCCGGCTTGGGCTGCCGGATCGGGGGTCCAAGCTCGATTTGCACAAGCTGTGAGGTGGCGGCCATCTATGGCTTGATTTTACATGGCTCGTCCCCCACACGCGACCGCCGGTTACAAAAATGGGCGACTCTGCAGTCGCCCACTAACGCCGGATTATCTTGTTCTAATCTACTCTAACTTCCGGCGGCGCACTGTCCCGCCGTAACGATACTGGGATTGGCCTTTAGCTGGTATGTGAAATACGGCACCCCCACCCGAAACGTTTGGGGGTCATTGTTTGCACAATGACCGGGTGACTGAGTCGAGCACAACGTGCTGGCCAAGTGATCATCAGCGAAAGCGATATTGGCGCGATGCTGCAGATCCAGCGCCACTTGGAAGAAGTCAAGCAGGTTGCGATTAGCGCTGCCGAAGGTTCCTCCGCTTGACACCGTCCCGGAGTGAATGAAGTGGTCACTGGCGGTGAATTGCGTGAATTTCGGGCTTGCAGCGTGGCCATTCACGCTCTCGGCCATATACACATTCCACTGTGCCCAGCAGTTAGTGGTGCCATTCGAACAGGTTTTTTCCATCACGGTGGTGTCGTTCGAATTTCCGGCAAGATTTGTGCCGAACCATACGACCACTACGTGCCCATTGGCATCGGCCGCTACCCAGGGAAACACGTTTGACTTCCCGACGGTTGCTCCTTGATTAAGTCGAAGCGGGGTCGTGCTCCACGTGGTTCCCAAATTCGATGAGGAAGAGAAAAAGATATTGGAATTGTCGGACCAAGCGGCGTAGAGATAACCGAAGTTATCTGTCGCAAGTGCCGGGAAAATCTGATCGTTGCCGTTGGTGGCTCCCAGCGAGCCCAGTGGGCTGGTGAAGATTTTGTGATCAGCAAAGGTGAAACTTGGGCCTCCAAGCTTTGCATCCGTCGAAACTCCGACATAAACCGTGCGTTGCGGAGCGCTAGTCACATTCTCTGCGGCGCTGTCCGGGGCTGTAAAAATCTCATACAGATTTCCGCGACTGGAGCAACTGCTGTGATCGATGCGAATTTGCCCGGCAGTGTTTGCTGACCCCGCTGGTGTGGTGGCGGCCGGAACAGTTTGAGCATCGATGGCTTGGCCCAGGCCGTTGACATAGGTCAAGCCGCCATCATTCGAGCGCTGCACGTCAATATTGAACGTGGCCGCGTCGTGGTAGCTTAAATAAACTGTTGAAGTATCGATCGCGTCCTGCCATTGCCGGTCATCAGCCGGGATCAACGCCGCTGCGACATTGGGAGGATTGAAAAAGCTGTTGCCCCGATCGCTGGAATTCGTAGCGGTTACGCCTGGCGCCACAGTAAGGCTGGTCAATGCCAGATTGGGCACGTTCGTTACCGGATTCGGCGAATTGACCGCGATGTCAGCATCGCCGCCTCCGGGCGCTAGTCCAAGATTCGTCGCGCTGCCGGTGTTGTTGGCGCATCCACCATTTTCAAAGGAAAATATCCCGCAATTGTCGGGTTGGCCCTCGTAGCGAAACGGCAGGGTCTTGTTTTTGTTCGGGCTTCCATCATCGGGCGAATACCAGCGCCACAAATCTACGCCGCCAGGCACACCGCGGATCGAAACCACGTAAATCGAGCCTTGAGAGTCCACCCGGTCGCTCGGCTCGCCGCCAGCAACGATGAAGGCTAACGGGCTAAGCCCGGTTGGGGTAGGCGCTAGTTGGGGGAGGCAGAGGTTCTGGTTGGGGCTGAAGGTCTGCGTGCCGCTGCCGACGTAAGGGGCGGTGGCTGAGGGACTGGCACAGTTGTGCTCGTTCGCGGGAGCCTGGGCAAGAACAGCGGACGCCGTAACCAAGAACAGAAGTGGCTGCAAGAGGAATGATTTCATAGGCATTCTCCTGGAGGGGGTGCGGAATTAGACGGTCAGTGGCGTCGCGAGTAGATGCCGTCGAAGCAGGAGTCGTTGTATTGCTCTGGATGAGGAATGTCTGGTGAAGTCAGGCGCGGCGCTTTGCCTTAGTTTTCCAGGTAGGCTTCAATCCACTCTTTGATTCGGGCGCGACGCTCATCTTGCGGATCAAAACGCACGCCGAAGGTCTTGTCGGGTTTGCGCCAGCTCACGGTGCCGCGAACCCAGATGCGCGGAAGAGTCAACAGCGCAAACGATATTTCTACCGCCGTCCCGGTCGAGATGTCTTCCTCGCTGCGCATTGACATGCCACCGGCGCTCAGCTCATGGCTGGTGGCGGTGAGCCGGCGATTCTCGATCGTGGTGAGAGCAATTTCAGTCATGACGGGAATGCGAACGTAGCGCCGGAACTCGTGCAGGACAAGCGTTTGCGTGGCGCGGACCAACTTCAGGGCTGCCGGGCGCTCCAGCGGTTCGTTAAAAATGGCGTTGATCCCGTACTTGGAGAATCGCATGGCTTCTTGCGCGCTGCCACCGAGTCCGTAGATCACCATCCGGCTGTTTGACCGGGACGTGCGTGCTGACTCCATTATGACTTCCGCAATCTCATCCAGCCTCAGCACACACGCTTCGAACTTTTCTTTCTTCAGGCGATCTGCGGCACACTCAGTCATCAGGACAGTCCCAATCCCAAATTGCCGGAAACATTCCGACAATACGATCCGGGCGGAGTCCTTCACATTGATGAGCGCAACCCGAGCCGAATTTCTCCTGCTGCTTGGAACCGCGGCAGCGCTGGCCAAAGCCTTATCAATAAGCCTGGTGGGGGTCGCCATGTGATCCCAATTGTGGCCTGTACTTCTAACAATGGCAAAGGGTTAGATGGGCAGGGGTGGGTACAAAAGTGTCATTACCTGAGTGGACTTGTGCGGGACGGTAGTCTGTGGCTCACTCTCAGGCTACTCATTCCACCGCCGGAACAGCAATGCGCCATTCGTCCCGCCGAATCCGAATGAATTCGACATCGCATAGTCAATGCCTGCTTCCCGAGCCTTCAATGGCACGTAATCCAGATCGCACTCCGCATCAGGGTTCTCCAGGTTGGCGGTGGGCGGCAGAATTTGATCGCGGAGGGCCAAAATGGTGATGCCGGCTTCGAGGCCGCCAGCGCCGCCGAGGAGGTGGCCAGTCATCGATTTCGTAGAACTTACAGCTAGTTTGTAGGCATGCTCGCCGAAAGCCCGCTTGATCGCTACGGTTTCCAGTCTGTCGCCAAGATCCGTTGAAGTGCCGTGCGCATTAATGTAGCCCACCTGCTCCGGCTGAATCTTCGCGTCATTTAAGGTGTTTAACATCACGCGATAAGCGCCGTCGCCTTCCGGAGCCGGCTGGGTAATGTGATTGGCGTCTCCGCTCATTCCATAGCCGATGATCTCCGCCAGAATCTTGGCGCCGCGACGGCGGGCAAATTCCAGCTCCTCGAGAATCAGGATTCCCGCTCCCTCGCCAATGACGAAACCGTCGCGCGCCGAATCCCAGGGCCGGCTGGCCTTTTCCGGCTCGTCGTTGCGCGTGGAGAGAGCGCGCATGGCCGCGAACCCGCCGACACCCATTGGAGTGATTGCGGCTTCCGTTCCGCCGGCGATCATCACCTCCGCATCGCAGCGGGCAATGATTTTGAAGGCGTCACCGACCGAGTGCGCACTTGATGTGCAAGCAGTACAGGTGGCCTCGTTCGGTCCCTTGGCGTTGTAGCGGATACTGATCTGCCCAGCGGCAAGATTCACGATGGCGGCAGGAATGAAGAAAGGAGATATTTTACGCGGTCCCCCGTTGAGCAGGTTTGAGTGCTCACGCTCAATTACATCGAATCCGCCGATTCCCGAGCCGACGTGAACGCCAATGCGAGGCGAAAGTTCCTCTGTGACCTGCAACCCGGAAGATTGCATGGCCTCATTCGCCGCGGCCATGGCCAGGTGGATGAAGCGCCCCATCTTCTTCAGCTCTTTTTTGTCGATGAATTGCTGCGGGTCGAAGTTCTTGACTTCCGCTGCGATTTGGCAGGCAAAACCGGAACTATCAAACTGCGTGATGCGGGCAATGCCGCTCTTTGCGGCAAGCAGGTTGCGCCAGACTTCTTCGGTGGTGTTGCCAACCGCGCAGATCAGGCCGATGCCAGTGACTACGACGCGACGTCCCAACTACTTCCCACCTTTCGCGTGTTTGCCGATGTAGTCCACCGCATTCTGCACAGTACGGATCTTCTCCGCATCTTCGTCGGGTATTTCGATTTCAAAGGCTTCTTCGAAGGCCATTACCAGTTCTACGGTGTCCAGCGAGTCGGCGCCCAGGTCGTCCACGAACGAGGCGCTTGGCGTGACTTCGCCCTCGTCCACTCCCAGTTGTTCTACGATGATCTGCTTTACTTTTTCGTCAACGGGTGCCATGTTTGTCCTCGCTTACTCGTGGCTGGCGCGAGGACACACATGTCCTCGCACCTTGATCTAAACCCTTATTTACTTACCTTCGCATGCTTCTCGATGTAATCGAGCGCGTTCTGCACAGTGCGAAGTTTCTCGGCATCTTCATCCGGAATCTCCACGCCGAAGGCCTCTTCCAGCGCCATGACAAGCTCAACCTGATCCAGCGAATCGGCGCCCAGATCATCGACGAACGAAGCGCTGGGGGTGACTTCTCCTTCATCCACTCCCAACTGCTCAGAGATGATTTGCTTCACTTTCTCGACCAAATCTTTCTTTTCATCAGCCATATAAATGCGCCTCCTGAAACTTTAAAAGGAATTAGTAGTGTACTGGGCCGCACGAATGGATGCAAAGGAACCGTCACCGAAATTCGCATGACGGCAGCTCTGGGATCGTCCAAAAACAAATCCTAATTGCTGGCTGATAGCGGGGTCAACACTCCCGGCAAAACAGCACGTGCTAATGGCTAATGCCCGGAATATTCGTCTCGCAGACGCGTCTGCCGGCTGGTCATCGGAACCTCGCGGCCCTCGATGAACACCTTTTTTACATCGGTCCTCACATCAAGAGGATCGCCGCTTGCGACCACGACATTGGCAGATTTACCGGCATCAAGAGATCCAAGCCGGTCGCCGACTCCCCAGATTTCCGCCGCATTCAGAGTCATGGCCTTGAGGGCTTCGTCGTAGGGCAAACCGAAGACAGTCGCATAACCAGCCGCATAGGGCAGGTTGCGCACGTTATGCGCATCGTATGACGCGAAGGCAATCTTCACTCCGCGCTTGTACAACTGCGCCGGCAGGCTGTAGACCGCGTCGTAACGCTCATGAGGCTTGGGATTTTCGTAAATTGGGCCGACGATCACCGGCACCTTGAGTAGGGCTACATAATCGAGCACCGGCTGGGAGTGGCTGATGTGGTTGAGGACGAATTTCAGGTTGAACTCGCGAGCGAGATTCACTGCTGCCTCAAGGTCGCTTGGTTCTTCGGCTGCCAGAACAATCGTCTTCTTGCCCTGGAGATAGGGAAGCAGTGCCTCAAGCTTCAAATCGTGTTTAGGCGGTGATGGTGGGCCTTTTTTCTCTTTATCATCAGACTTCTCAGATTTTTTCTTTTCGTACTCCGCCCATTCCTGGGAATAGTGCTGCGCGTCCAGGAATGCCTGCCGCAATTGCGCCGCAAGCCCCATGCGGGTGGACGGGAATTTCCGCTTTTCCCAGGATTCATTCCGCCGCTGCTCACCGGTGAAGTTCAACGGTAGAGCAATATCGCGCACCAACAGCATTTCATCGGACGGCCGGCCATCCAACTGAACGAAGGAATCTTGCCCGGGCAGAGTGTCTTTATTCTGGGGCGCGACAATCGCGTTTGTAATCCCATTTAGACGCGCCACCGGAATCAGTTCGGATTCCGCATGGAACGCGTCATACACGTGCATGTGCGGCATGATTTCGTCGCTGGGCTCGACCAGATCGTTGGTCATCTGTTCGGCGGAGATCTCTGTCAGGCCGAGGTAACTTTCAGAATCAATCAAGCCCGGGTACACAGTCATGCCGCTCACGTCGAGCACTCGAGCGTTAGCTGGAATTTTCACTGCTGCTGCTGACCCCACAGCCGTGATCTTCCCGTTCTCCATCACCAAGACGCCATTTTCAATCGTCCCATGCGAAACCGTAAGTAACTTGCCGCCTTTAAGCACAATGGCCTGCTGTGCACTCACGTTCTTAGGAACCACAATTCCAAAAATAATTGTCATTCCGAGCGCAGCGAGGAATCTGCTCTTGACCAAGGACCAATGATTAGCGACTGAAAATGGATTCATTCGCCCTCCTTGTAGTGCGGCATCCCAAACCCTGGCAGCGAACGGTCAAAGTAAACGTCACCATCTATCAGAACCTTCTCAGGTACGCCATAGCTGGAGAGAGGATAGCCATCCCAGATCACGAAATCTGCGTCCTTTCCCACTTCAATCGAGCCTACCCGGTCCTCCACGCCAATAATCCAGGCTGGATTCAAGGTAATCATCTTCAAGGCTTCTTCCTCAGTTGCGCCGCCGTAGCGCATCGTTTTTGCCGCCTCCTGATTGAGCCGCCGCGCAAAGTCATCGGAATCGCTCTTAATCGCCACGCGAACTCCCTTGCGCATGGAGATCACAGCGTTCCAGGGGATTGCGTCCCATGCCTCGTTCTTATAGCCCCACCAGTCGGAAAATGTGGCGATGGCCACGTCACTAGCTGCGAGCTTGTCTGCAACCTTGTATGCCTCCAGCGCATGATGGAACGCCCGCACTTTGTATCCGAACTCCTTGGCGATTTCCATCTCAGTGAGAAGTTCGTCAGCGCGATAACAGTGAATCTGAACCAGCAGCTTCCCTCGGAGCACATCAGCAAGCGCCTCCAGCTTCAGATCGTGTTTGGGTTGTTTGGCTTCTTTGTCGCCGCGTTTGACTTTGGCCTCGTACTCGTCCCACTCCCGCATGTAATCCTGCGCCTGCACAAGCGCTTCGCGCTGGACAGCGAAGTTGCCCATGCGAGTGGACGGCAATTGTTCCTTGCTGCCATACACGCGCTTGGGATTCTCACCACTCGCAAACTTAATGGAACGAGGCGCGCCGGCGAAGAGCATGGCATCCCGGCCAGCCCCATATTTGTGCTTAATGACAATTGCCTGGCCACCAATCATATTGGCCGAGCCGTGCAGCAGGAGAGATGTCGTCACCCCGCCCGCCAACCCCCGGTAGATTGCCTTGTCCTGATAATCGAAGGCATCGATCATCATCATCTGCGGCGTGACTGGGCTGGTGGCTTCGTTCACGTCATCATCGAGCGCGATATGAGAGTGGGAATCGATAATCCCCGGTGTCAAGTATTTTCCGCCTGCGTCAATGACCGTAGCTCCCTGCGGAACCTTCAAATTCGCTCCCACTCCCGCGATCTTGCCGTCTTTGATGTAGACGCTGCCATTTTGAATATTTCCACGTGTAACGGTCATCACGACGGCGTTCTTGATCAAGACCTCTTTGTGCGCGGCGGTCTGCGCAGAAGAAGGGGCAGGTTGCCCAGCCGCGCTGGCAATCATCATTGCACTCAAGAAAAAAAGACCTATCGTCAGGCGATTCATTGACCGGCTTCCTCTCTGGACAGCGAGACGGCAAGAAAAGGGATTCTAGGAGCGAACCGAAGCAACGTCAATCAAAAGAGTTTGCGGGCGCTATGATGTGAAAGCGCACCCATTCTGGGAGTCAGACGTGAAACAAATGTTGTGGTTAGCACTGATGATCTTCGTGCCGCTTGCCTGCAGGGCGTCATGTCCCAGCGGTCAAGCAAAAGATGAAGCCGTTCTCGTGCAACTTGAGCAGACCTGGGCGAAAGCTCTCGAACAACACGACGTGGAGGGGGTCAGCTGCATTCTCGCCGGCGAATTTCAGGATGCGGATCCGAACGGCGCTTTGCATGACCGTGCCGAAACGCTGGCGAATATTCCACATCGGCGGGTCGGCAGCAACCAGCTTAACGAATTGCACCCTCATGTGTATGGCGATTTTGGCTATGTTCGCGGGTTGAACACAGTTGTCGATCCCACCGGCAAAGCTCTGGCCAGAGTCCGTTTCACTGACATCTTTGTCTACCGCGAGGGGCGTTGGCTCGCGGTGGCGGGGCAGGAGTCGCTGCTCTCGGAAACAAAGTAATCCATGCGAGCCGTCGTACAACGTGTAAGCCGCGCTCAGGTGACCGTGAACGGCGAAATCACGGGCCGGATTGGCCGCGGCCTGCTGGTTCTGCTTGGAGTTTCAACGTCGGATGCCGAAACCGATGCCGAGTATCTGGCCGAAAAAATCGCTGGTTTGCGCATTTTTGAGGATAAAGATGGCAAGATGAATTTGTCGGTTACGGAAGCCGGAGGGGCTATCCTGGCAGTTTCCCAATTCACTCTATACGGAGATACGCGCGGCGGGAGGCGACCATCATTTATTGCCGCCGCACGTCCGGAACAGGCTCGCAAGCTGTACGAACACTTCATCGCCCGCGTCCGCGCTGCCGGGCTGGCCTGCGAAACCGGCCGCTTTCAGGAAATGATGCAGGTGGAGCTGGTAAATGATGGGCCGGTTACCATTCTGCTGGATTCCACAAAATTGTTCTAGTCAGATTCGCAGACGCAATGACGATATTGGAACTTGGTCGCCTCTGGTGAGAAAGTCGAGTTGCATACATATGCGGCACGCGATCATAGGCCCTGGCGGGGTGGGTGGACTGATTGCAGCCTCCCTGGCCAAATCCGGAGACGCAGTCACACTCGTGGTGAGGAGCGAGGCGATACATCAGTATCCTGACACACTGGAGCTTGACAGTCCTTTTGGACAATTCCGTGTCGAAGTCGATCGGGCGACAACAGTCCCGGCAGTTGATGTGTTGTGGATCGCCGTAAAGGCCACGCAGCTCGAGCAGGCATTGGCTTCGTTGGGGGATGGCGACTCAGCAGGCGCATTTGTCCCGTTGCTCAATGGCATCGACCACGTGGCGATGCTACGTTCGCGATACGGCTCAGGCCGCGTTGTCCCGGCAACCATCAGGGTGGAATCTGAGCGAATTGCTCCAGGACGCATTCTGCATCGCTCGCCGTTCGCTCAGTTGAACGTCTCGTCGATCGGGCGCGCGTTGATGGAGAGCACTCTTGAGAATCTTCAGAGGCTCGGCTTCACCTGCCAGTTCGTAGACGATGAGCAAACGCTGCTTTGGAGCAAGCTCGTCTTCCTGGCCCCGTTGGCCCTGGCAATGACGGCTGCAAACAAGACCAGGGGCGAAATCGCGGCGGACGTAAGCTGGGAGCAGCAACTCGAGCTCTGTTTCCGTGAGGCTTGTGCGGTTGCACGCGCAGAGGGCGCGAGGGTTGATGCTGATGCGGTGATCTCGTCTATCAAGAACCTGCCAGGCAACACGCGCAGCTCCGTGCAGAAGGATGTTGAGCGAGGGAATGTGCCAGAGCTCGACGCTGTCGCGGGGCCGATCCTGCGGGCCGCTCTCCGACACGGTCTGGATGTGCCGGTAACTCGTAGATTGGTGGCTGAAGTCGAGCGGAGAGCGAAGCTGGGAGGAGTGTAGTGGACGTAGGGCTTGCGCGTTCGAGACCCAAGCCCTGGCTAATGATTCAAAGAGAAGCGAAGGGTTCGAGAAGGAACGCCTACGCGTGACGAGACGCTCCGCCGCCACACTTGGGGCAGCTATGAAACTCCTCGATGAATCCTCCCAGGCTCGGATCGGTCGCACCCGCGTCTTGCGGGTCGGCAACGTACACAAGCTTGTCACAGTGGTGGTTCATTTCCACTCCACAGCGTGGACAAATCATCTTGCTGGCAATTTTAACCACGGCATCCTCACGTTCTTAGATCAGTCCAGCGATATCTGCTCACGGCCCTGGCGTAACGTCTTAGCCATCCAGATCAGTTCCCTCAAAAACTTATCGATGCGCCGGATGTAGGATTCATCGAGGAGTTTGCCGTCATCGGCAAAAACTTTCTGCACGCTCGAGAAATTAACATCCCAGAAGATGGTAACCAGCCCGAGTTCTCGCATCACGGGTAACAGATTCTGAATTACCCGGGTCCCCCCAAACGGTCCAGCAGACACCCCCACTATTCCAACAGCTTTATGGATGTATTCCTTGAGGCAACTGTCCAGGACATGCTTCAAAAGCCCGGAGTAGCCATGGTTGTACTCCGGCGACACGATGACTAAAGCATCTGCCCTGCTCATGTTGGCGGAGAAGTCGGGATGCTTGATCGCCTCGCCAGCATCGTTCGTGGGCAGGGGAAGCTTTGCGATATCGATGAGGTCGGTCTCGACGCCGTCGCATTTGCCCAGTTCACCCGAGACAATGCGCGCCGCAGGCTCATGCGACCCATTCTGGCTGTACCCAGAATGACCGGGATGAATAGATTCCGGCTAGCTTCCATAGACCTGCTCCTCTGTGAAGTGCCTAGGCAGACTTCTTTACCACAGCACCTTGGAACTCAATGATCTTGCCACGCTGTTCCAGAGACTCCCACTGCCTCTTCGGTGGTTTGAAATTCTGCGGAACATAAAACTGAATCAGTCGCGTCATAGTAACCTCTTCCGAACCGAGCACCAAATATCGTTTGCCTCGTCGTCTAAGCGTAAGATTCGGATCGCTCAGAGAGGTTACAGATCTTCGCGCAGAGTAAGCGCTGGTGTGGGCCCATGCACTAAGCAAGACGCCATCGCGTCCGCTTGGCGGTAGCTCTGGGCGTGTTCTGTTTTCAGAACAACAAACTAAAGTTGTGGAAAGTCATCTTGTGAGAACTAAGCTGTTACTCGTTTCTTGCATGAGTTCTCCGATGATCCGAAGAATTAGGATGACTACCGCTTTATGCCTCTTACTGCCGATTTACTCGCACGCAGAGCTTCGCATTTCCTGCTGTGGCGCCCGAATGAGTCGCTGGCGCCGCCGCTGCTGATTCTTGGTAGATTCCAGCCCGGGAATCCCCCGGCACTCGCTAACGAACGCCAGTTCACTATGAAACCGGCAGCGGGCGTCAGCGGCCTGTGGCAA
>QIAB01000176.1 GCA_003225455.1 Acidobacteriota bacterium | reverse complement strand
GGCACGCGTTTGCCGGCTAAGGCCGGCTTGCCCAATGAATCCGCTGGTCTGAATTTTGGACGAAGCGTTTCCGTTTATCTCAATCAACCGTTCCAATAAGCTGGGCCCGTACAGATCCCGGATTCGATCCGTTAAAGTTGCCGTGGCCGGTAGTTGAGAGACGAGCCGGTCGTCTCGCACCAAAGTAAAGCCTATCTCAGGATGACCGATCGCCTGCAGGTGAATTTGATGCTCGATATTGCGGCTTTCGGTGTTTTCGGAGCGGAGAAACTTTCGGCGCGCCGGCAAATTGTAAAAGAGTGAGCGCACTTCCACTTGCGTTCCTGGCGCTTCACCGCCATCGCGCACGATGTCGATCTTGCCGCCATTCACAAGGACTTCCGTTCCAGCGATGGCATCAGGCTCCCGAGAGGTCAATCGAAAACGCGAAACGCTGGCGATGCTCGGCAACGCTTCGCCGCGAAATCCAAGTGTCCCAATCGCTTGCAGGTCCGCGGCCGAGCGAATCTTGCTCGTGGCATGGCGTTCAAGTGAAAGGAGCGCGTCGTCGCGATCCATGCCCGAGCCGTCGTCAACCACGCGGATGAGCGAAATTCCTCCACGATGAATCATAATCTCAATCTTGCGGGCGCCAGCATCGATACTGTTCTCGATTAGCTCTTTCACCACGGAAGCAGGACGTTCGACCACTTCGCCAGCCGCAACCTGGCTGGCAACGGTGTCTGGCAGCAATCGAATCCGGCTCATTCACTTTGATTTTAGATTTCGGCGTGCGAATTGCGAAGAAAAACGGAGTCCGCTACGTTTGCAACCTTTTGACTTGGCAAGCCGCAGCCGTATTTTATCCAGCGATGATTAATGTCACTGACAGCGCTGTTCGACAGCTCCGAGCTTTGCTTGGGGCGCAGGCGGAAAGCTCCCGAAAAGGTTTGCGCGTGCAGATTGCAAAGGGCGGCTGTTCGGGGCTTCAATACGAGATGGCGCTCGATGCAAAAAAGGAAGGCGACGTTGTAGTGGAGCGCGATGGAATGCAATTTCTTATCGATGCTGAGAGTGTTCCACATTTACGCGGCGCTACTTTGGATTTTCGTGATGGTTTGACCGGCGTTGGTTTTCACGTTGTGAATCCAAATGCGTCTCGAACCTGCGGATGCGGATCGTCGTTTGAAACGGCGCACTCAGCTTGAAACCAGCGGATTCTGTCGTTCCCGTTTAAGTGAATTACGGCACTTCTCGCTACGAAGAGACTTACTCGCCTCCACGGCGACGGATTAACTATTTTGGGTGGACAATCACCATTCTTCTTTTGACCGGTTTCGCGTTCGCAGCATGGCTGGGCAGTTTTTATATTTTCGATCAGCCGGAGCGACCGGAGAGCTATCGCATCTTACAAAAGCTGCACAAAATCGATCCGACGAAACGTTTCGAATTGACCGCCGCACCGGCTGGCGAATTCCTGAGCGCGAAACAACTCTACGATCGCTATGTCGGGATGGGCGCCGCCGAGTTGGCCAAGACAAACGCGGAATTGACGCGCAATTACATTCGAAATTATCAGCAAGTGCGCGGTCTGGTGCCTTACATCGTTGGCAGATATACGATCGTGGGAACGCGGGAACTCGGGCCTAGCGACGTCTTTACCTCCGGGATGGTCGCCCTGACGAACGCCATCGACAGCGGCGAATTGCTTATGGAGCATCTCTATCCGGCCAGCCCTGAAGTCCTGCCGCTCATGAAGCAGACGCTTAATGTTGGTTTGGAAATCAAACTTGAACGCACACACGATCTCTCTGCCGTGATTCATGCCGAGCGACTGGTGGACGGCCGCATTATGATTACTGCCGTCCCACTGCTTTATGGGAGCTATACCGTCACACGCGGCTTGGGGACATTCCGGCTTGAGCCGCCGCTTACTCTCAACCTCGCCGCCGGCTGGCCGTTATTTAAAGACGAAGCACGCGTCAAAGCCGAGAAGCAATACGCCGATTATCGGCGAAAAACGGCAGCACCCCAGGTCCCAATCACTGTGGGGCCTGCCGTTGCACCTGCACCTGCGCAGAATGAGCTGGTGCGGGTCGAACAAGCCAAGCCAGTTCAGGCCCCAGCGGTAACGCCGACTCCGGCGAAGGGTGAAAAACTTGCCAGAGCAACGCCGTTGCCAAAAGGCAGAAAATTGGCAAAGAAACAAAAGCTCGAATCTCCGGCTCCGGCATCGACTCCTGCTCCGCCGGTTGTCGCTCAAAAATCGGCCGCGCCAACTTCGACGCCGTTCGCTGTCGCATCAGCGCCGACGCCGCCGAAACCTCCGGTTCCCACGCCCGCGCCGACGATTGCTGCTGCACCCGGCGTCCCCGTTGCTCAAGCTTCGCCTTCCGCAACTGCCACACCAGTTCCAGTGTTACCGGCGCAACCTGTTCCGGCTGATGCATCCGGAGTGGCCCTCGCTTCAAACGCCGGAGGAGGCAGCTGGAAAACTTTTTCACCGGGGAAAATGCCGCTCGGACGGCTCATCGGCGCTAGCGATCTGCGAGATGTTGCCGAGCACGGACTTGCCGGCGAACGCGTTTATTTGAGAGGACAATTCATCGTGAATTTTTCGGATGCCAATCGCGCCGTGCTGCGCCCGCGGACCAAGTTGACGGATAAAGTGCTGCATTTTGGCGCGGGTTCATCGACGCGCATCATTGTAGAATTTCCATCCGGCTACACTCCGCCACAGCAGGGCGCGGTTGTGAGTAGAGATGAGATGCGTCCTTACGAAATAACCGAGGTACGCAAACAGGAAGACGGACAGCTCAACGTCTTCGTGCGGGAAATTATGCAGCCGAATTAATCGGTGCGCGATCGCAGAATTAACTTCCCGTCGCGGATTTCGATCGTCCCGATGTCATAATCGTTCCGATACCCTGCGATGTAATCTCGTAATCGTCTGGAACGATATTTCCAGTTCAAAAGATCCCGCGGCACGGGTTTACTGTTTACGGCGATCCGATTTAATTGCAGATGCTCCAGAGATTGCGCGCCATTTAATTGGATCATGATGTCACCGTTAAAATAACCGGATTGGCCCAAAAAATCCCCAAGCGGGACACTCGTTTGGAGGCGCAAGCGATTTTCCTCCATCGACACAAAAGCCTTCCAGCGCTTGTCTCGGTTCGCCGCAATCAAACTGTTGATCTCATCCGCCGTCAGTTCGATTTCAGTCCGCTGCCGTGCTCGGATTTTCTGTTCGAAATCTCTCCAGCGGTCTTGCCCGCGTTGAATCTGCTCCTCCGAAGCGGCGAATTCAGGAACCGGGTCAGGTGCTTGCGCAATCGAGTGCGTCTTCGCCAGCCAGTAAACACCATGCACTATTGCCGAGTGCCGCTGAAAACCCCAATACAGACCGGCGACACAAGCGATGGCCAGGACAATCCCAAAAACCACCAGGATGAGACAGCCTCTGGCAAAACATCCCAGTCCCTTTTTCGTGGGCGGTGCCTCAACCCACCCCATCCGACTCTGCGCGGTCTCCGATGAAAAGCAGAACGACATCTCACCGTAATCCACGCTCACCAAGCGGAAGCCGTTTCCGAGTCATACTTCACACAGCTTCTGATTCGGCTCTCGCCGTGATCGGTCGTTTGACTCGCAAGATCTTTGCGTGCCGTCAGCCAAACTTCGATTTCCTTCGCCTTCTTCGAGGCTTGGGCGTGTTTTCAGCCAAGCTGGACGAAACAGGCGGATGTTATTGTTATAGTCGCGGTTTGTTGGAATGACTACATGCATGATTTGAATGTCTTCACGCTGGCAACCATAACTTGAAAATTCAGCTTAGCGCCAGCCTCACCGACACTGTCGCGCTCCCCACTCCCCGCGCTGTTCTTCAAATCTTGCGGCAATGTCATAGCCGCAAGATCGACATCGACTGTCTTGAAGGTTCCATTGGAATGGCAAGCTCGGGATCTTAGCCGTCGGTCGATTCATAAGCGTACCATCACTGGTCACGCGAAACTTGCTCCAGCATCTCGTTGCTCACAACGAGGTTAGTCTCAACACCAGCGCGGCGACCGCCAGCAGAAGGAACACGAGTGCCAGACCGAACGAGTAATCGCGTGCGCGCAGGTGGGTGATGATGGCAGCGACAAAGAACAGGACGAGGCAGACTGCGGCGGTTATCCCGATCAACGGTACGCCAATGCCGATCAGGAGTCCAAGCGCGCCCGCTGCTTTTAAGGATGCCAAGGATCGTTATCCAGGATTCCGACACGCCCACCTTGGCCATGTTGATCAGGATCTGCTTGTAGCGGATGAAATCCAGCGTGGCCGACAAGGCGTTAGCGGCGGCGGCCAGAACAGTGACAGCGACGTAGGCGGCAAACATAGGGAGCTTCAATGATTATTTCGCGATGCCAACGATCTTGTGAAAATGTTTCTGTTGCTCGATCGCGTCGAGCATGAATGCCGCAACCGCTTTGCGGGCCAGCGTGAAACCCATCTTGGGCGCGGCACCCTCCCGCCTTCGATAGCTCGTGGAGTCTTCCTCAGTGAGACGTGGAGGCCGAGCAATCGTCCAGTCGAGGCCGCTGGCTTGCACAATTTCTTCCATGGCGCGCGAATCGCGCATGTGACTGCGCAGAACAAAACTGACGATTCGATTGGGAATACCAGGAAAATGTGCGGCAGCCGAGAGAACGAGCAGCCGCTTCACTCCCGCACGCTTCATCGCGCGAGTTGTCGCAAGTGCGCTGTCGTGTAGAAGCGAACTCGGTTTGAATACTTTTCGAGGTCCTAATGCCGAAAGGACGGCGTCGTGATTTTGCATTGCCTCAAAAAGTTGATTTTCGTCCATGGCATCTCCCTTGAGGACTGTAAGTCGGTCATTTTTTAAGGTCATGCTTTCTGGTGACCGAACAAACGCAGTTACATAATGACCTCTTTCGAGAGCTTGCTGAACAATCTCACGGCCGGTCCGACCAGTTGCTCCTAGAACAAATAGTTTCATAATCGATTTCTTGTTATTACGATCCTTTCTGGTGTTGTTGGTGTCCCGTTCGCAGAACACTCTGTTTGCCGGCAAAATAATGATGCGACATCCGAATCAGATCCATCGCTGGCTTCAAATTCTCTTCGCCTTCCACAATAAACGTGACGTATCCCGCTTCCGGCGCCCAACCGTGCGGACGTGCTTTGCCTACCGCAAGAACATGCTCTTGATCATCTTTCGACAATCGAATGTCGCAGTGACCGCGGCCATGGATATGCATGAACATTGTCCGCCCGATAAAAAACGCGTCTTCGTGAATCCCCGCATTCTGTCGCTCCGTCACACCGGGTAAGGACAAAATGGTTTGTCGCAATTCTTGATGAAGTTCATCTCGTGATTTCATAGCTAATCCTTTCGGTTGTAACCATTCCTTCTAATCCAAAGTCTGCCTGCAACGTTTTCGTTTCCTTCCTTTCCGCGCGATCACGCCTTCAAGAACAGGGCAACAGAAATGTTCAAACGAAATTTCTCTTCTCAATCCGAACATTGCAGATTTGGCACTAATCTGCGCTCATCTCTGCTAATCTGTGGACGAGATGCCGCGTTGTCCCTGGGCCACCACTGAACCCGCCATCGCTTATCACGATGAGGAATGGGGCGTTCCTGTCCACGATGATCGGATGCTCTTCGAGTTTCTCATTCTGGAAGGCGCGCAAGCGGGTCTGAGCTGGATTACCATTTTAAAGAAGCGGGAGAACTATCGGAAGTCATTCGATGGATTCCGCGCGGAGAAGATCGCCCGCTACGGCGCGCGCGATGTCCAGCGGTTGCTTGGCGACGCCGGGATCGTGCGAAACCGATTGAAGATTGCTGCTACCATCCAGAACGCGAGGCTGTTTCTCAGGGTGCGCGAGGAAATGGAAAGCTTCGACGCGTACCTTTGGAGTTTTGTCGGGGGCAAGCCAATCCGGAATTGCTGGAGCAGCATGGCACAGGTGCCCGCACGCACGGCCGAATCCGATGCGATGAGCCGCGATCTGCTGCGACGCGGATTCAAATTCGTCGGCTCCACGATCTGCTACGCGTTGATGCAAGCGACCGGCATGGTCAACGATCACCTCGTGACAT
>QIAB01000049.1 GCA_003225455.1 Acidobacteriota bacterium | reverse complement strand
AAGACGGAGGGTCAGCGAGAGCACACGGGCTAGATGGCTGACGATTTCTATCAGCACCATCAACCAAGATAGCCACCAAATCGGACCAAGAAAGTGTTTCAGATATGCAACCCCCGCGTGCTTGAATCCTTGGGTCTGATAGTAGACGAAGGCACAAATCGCGCAACCCAGTGGGACAACCTTGTCGGCAGTGGGCGACTCGAACCCTGGAATCACGCCGAGCAGGTTTGACGTGAGTATGAACAAACCCAGCGCCACAAGGAAAGCGGTGTAGCCCTCGCTATGAGGGCCGATGATGTCGCGGCTCTGCCCTTCTATGAAGCTGTGGGCGCCCTCGAAAACGTGCTGCAACGCGCCAGGTTCATCTACGGAGAGCCGTGAACGCACCAGCGCAAACAAAATGATCAGAATTAGAAATACCAGGACTTCCATGGCCACGGCGTTCGTGATCGGCGCCTCTGGATTTTGAGGGTGAATATGCAGCGCTTGCAGCAGTCCCGCGACCGGCGCGGCGAAGAGGTGGTTCAGTATTTCTGTAAACCAGAGTTGTTCGGGCATAGAACAGCTTCTAGCTAATAGCTCCTAGCTTTCTAGCTCCATCTGCAAGGGGTTCAGACTCCGCGCGCGAGCGCGGCATACGCTTCGTAAGCGGCTTCGCACGCGATCGCTGCTACGGGCAGGAACAGGCCTGCAAATAGTCCGTAGAGGCTCGCGGGAGAAACACTAAAGATAACATAGGCCGCGAGACCCATCAAAACGTAGCGCAGCAGGAAACGCAGCACTACTCCTTTGCTCGATTGCGCCTCGCCCGATTCGCTAGCGCGGTCTGCCAGTGCGCTCACCACCCGCTTTAGCCAGTAAAAGTTTAAGTAAGCGATGACGCATCCACAGGCGAGTCCGGCCGCAATGCGCCAGCCATAAAGAAACCAGGAGATACAGGTAGACAGCAGCCCGAGCGCAACCATGGAATTCGAGATTCGGGTGAGCGCGCCGGAGTAAAAAGCCTCGCTGCTTGCGTTTGGGTCCATTGCCAATGAGATCTTGGAGGTAAGCTCGATAAAAGAGCTACTTGGAATCGGATGATGTGACCAGCCGAATAAGTTCCACAAATCCTGCAATACTGCCCAGAATCAGGCCGGCAAGATAGAGCCATGAGGTATGAAGCCATTTATCGAGAGCCGCGCCAAGCAGCCATCCGACGACTGTTGCCGCGGGAAAGATAAACGCGAGCTGACTGTACTTCGCAAATTGCACCAGCGGATTCTTCTTTTCTGAGTTATCGTTTCCGGCGGGCATGGGGCTGATGACAGAACACCGTGCGGCAGCTTCTAACGTACCAAACTGGCCACTGGCCCAACTTGCGCGATGCCTAGCGACCAGTTTACCGCCCGGATAAACGGCTCCGGATAGATTCCGATCACGAGAGTCGCAAATGCCGAAATCCAGAGGGCAGTACGCATTCCCAGGCTGATTGGCAGGCGCGTTTTATCCAGAGCTTCGCGCATAAACATGGCATTCGCGATCTTCATGTAGTAATAGAGTCCGAAAACCGCATAGAGAACCGCCAGCGACGCGAGCACGTAGTGCTTGCTTTCGATCAGGCTGAGAAAGATGAAGTATTTGCCGTAGAAGCCTGCCAGTGGCGGAATTCCGGCGAGCGATAACAGAAATATCAGCATCAAGACGGCTTCCGTCGGAGCGCGAGAGTAGAGACCGGCGATATCATCGAGTTCGTCTCCGATCACTTCCCGCTGACGCAGTGAGGTTATTACCGCGAATGCGCCAAGATTCATGAACGTGTACACCAGCAGATAGATGAGAATACCTTTGATTCCATCTGCCATCGGCGAGTGAGCATCCCCGGCGACGAGTCCGAGCAGCATGTAACCGACATGGGCTATGGAAGAATACGCCAGCAGGCGCTTGAGATTATTCTGTGTCAGAGCCGCCAGGTTCGCGCCGGTCATGGTTGCAATCGAGACAAATACAAGGAGCGGAACGTAAACCGGACGTAAAGGCGCAAGTCCCCAGATCAGAATCCGCAGCAGCATGGCCCACGCTGCTGCTTTCACCGCGACTGACATAAATCCCGTCATGCTGGTCGGAGCGCCTTCGTATGCGTCCGGCGCCCACTGATGAAACGGAACGGCAGCGATTTTGAAAAACAGGCCTGTCGCCGTAGTCAGCAGAGCGATCACAGCGATCGGATTGGCATGAGCCTGTCCCGCCATCTCGCGGGCGAGGCGATTCTGGATTACGACAAGATTTGTGCTTCCCGTTAGGCCATAGAACAGCGAGAGGCCATAGGCAAAAATTCCCGAAGAAAACGCGCCCAGCAGAAGATATTTCAGAGCAGCTTCATTTGAACGCCGATCAGTACGCAAAAAGCCGACCAGCACATAGGTCGAAATCGCCATCAGTTCTAGGCCGATGAAGATAAGCACAATGTCGATGCCTGCGGCCATGCACATCATTCCCACAACTGAAAACAAAATCAGAGCGTAGAACTCTCCATGGTGCTCATGTTCGATTTCCAAATAACGAACAGACATTAATATCGCAATCGCCGCTCCCGCCAGAAACAGATACCAGAAATAAATCGCAAAGTGGTCGAGCAGCATGGCATTCATGAATGCCGTTTGCGCAGGAAGGCCGGCAGCATCGAGCGGGCGCTGGATGCGAAGATACACGGCAGCCGCCGAGACCAGCACACCGACAAAGGCTGTGACTGCGTTGAACCACTTCCGATCAATCGGAATCCACAGGTCAATCAGCAAAATGTCAAGCGCGAACAGAGTCAGCAGAATGATCGGCAGCGACATCGAGTAGTCGCTCAGAGTGAAATATTGCGCCATCGAGCCGATCACTTACTTGTTCCCTTTCGCGTTTTCCGAGGCAAGCTGCGCGGACGTGCCTGCTGACGATACTGGTACCGACGCGTTCACCGCGCCCCCTGCGCCCGGATATCCCGGGCGAACGGTCTGCACGATCTGGTTCACTGGCTGCTCAAGAATCTGGAAGAATGGCTTGGGATAGATGCCGATCCACAGCGCCATGATGATCAACGGAGCAAACGTTAATACTTCCCGCGGCGTGAGATCGTGCAGTCTTTCATTCTTAGGATTCGTAACCGTTCCGAAGAATACTCGCTGATAAAGCCACAGCAGATAGGCGGCCGCCAGAATCACCCCAGGCACGGCCCACGCTGCCCAGCGCCAGTTTTCCACGAACGTGCCCTGCAGGATGGTGAACTCGCCGACGAATCCATTCAGCAGCGGCAGTCCCATCGAGGACAAAAACATAATCATCGTGATCGTCGCGTAAACCGGCATCACATTCGAGATGCCGCCGTACTCGGCGATTTCACGCGTGTGGCGGCGTTCATAAAGAATGCCAACGATCAAGAAGAGCGCACCAGTCGAGATGCCGTGGTTGATCTGCTGCAGCACCGATCCGCTCAACCCAAGCGGTGTCAGAGCGAAAATACCCAGCGTGCAGAAACCGAGGTGGCTGACTGATGAGTACGCCACCAGCTTTTTCATATCTTTCTGCATCAGCGAAACCAGCGCACCGTAAATGATTCCGATAATCGAAAGGGCAATCATCCAGCCGCGCACCTTGGGGTGCATGGCCACATCCGGAAAGAATGGCAGCGCGAATCGGACGAAGCCATAAGTTCCCATCTTCAGCAGAACGCCTGCCAGGATGACCGAGCCGGCGGTGGGAGCTTCCACGTGGGCGTCCGGCAGCCAGGTGTGGAACGGGAACATTGGAACTTTGATCGCGAAGGCTATAAAGAAGGCTAGGAACAGGAGTATGGCGAACGTCGCGCCATATGCAGGATCGTGGAAGATGTGCGGCGCGGTTTTGTACAGTGCCTCAATGCTGAAGGTGTAAGTGCCCGTCTGGCGATAATTGTAAAAGTAGAGGAACAGCACCGCGAGCAACATCAGCACCGAGCCGAGCAGCGTATAAAGGAAAAACTTGATCGCGGCATAAAGCTTGCGCGGGCCGCCCCAGATGCCGATCAGCAGATACATCGGAACCAACATCGCTTCCCAGAAAACGAAGAACAAAAAGAAATCCAGCGCCATGAAGACGCCCAACATACCGGTCTGGAGAATCAGAAACCAAATGTAATATTCCTTCACCCGGTTCTGGATCGCCTCCCATGAGGAAAGGATCGAGACCCATCCTAGTAGCGTGGTGAGCATGATCAGCAGAAATGAAATGCCGTCGATACCCAACACATAACCCGCACCGATCGAGGGAATCCAATTGTTCACCGCGCCTTCTACGAACTTGAAGCCTGGCTCAAAGCGCTGCTGCCAGAACCAGGGCACGAGCGGGATTGAAACCAGCAGGCCAGCGGCAGCAAAAATGTTCGCAATCCAGCGGATGGCATCTTTGTTCTCTTTGGGCACGAAGAGAAGCAAGAATGCGCCGGCGAGTGGCGTGAAGAGAATGATCGAGAGAATGTGGCTTTGCATAAATTTAAAGGTAGCGCCGCCGTCCCGGCGGCTGTCTGGTGGGCGTCACGCCCGCCGATGCGAGGGCGGGACGCCCTCGCCACAGCCGGCCAGAGGCCGGCGCTACGGCTTCAATGCCATGTGTAATAGGCGACAAATCCTACCAATCCAACCACCATCACCAGCGCGTACCACTGCACCAGTCCCCATTGCAGCAAGCGCATGGGATACGAAAGCATTCGCGCGAAAATCGCGGGACCATTCACGCCGGCTCCATCGATAATCCACTTATCCCACCACATCGAGAGAGTTGCGGTGAGGCGCGTGATCCAGCCTGCTCCGTTCACGGTTCCATCAATCACGCGCGAATCGAACCACGATGACGCTTCACCCAATCCCATCGCGCCCAGGCGCAGCTTGCCAACGTTGCGGCGCCCGGTGAATGCGTAATCGTAGCCTTCATCTACGTAATACTTGTTGTACAGCACACCGTAAACAGACGGCGTCTTCTGCGCGATTGGCTCGACATAGCCTTTGTCCGCGTGGCGATAAGCTCTCCACGCCATTCCCCAACCGACGATTCCTGCGCCAACGGAGAGGAACATTAAAAAATATTCTGTGCCGCTGGTGTGCTCTTCTTCTTTCACGCCAGCCGCCAGTTGGCCTGACTGGCCTTCTGCTGCGAAGACGTGCGCTTCTCGGGCAAACACCGGCTCCAAAAATCTTTCAAAACGATTCGATCCTCCCAAGCTATGCGGCCATCCCAGAAATCCAGCGAATAAACAGAAGAAAGCCAAAACGACCAGCGGGCCAGTCATCGATTTCGGCGACTCGTGAATGTGACGCTCCACCTCATGACTCATTCGCGGCTGGCCATGAAACGTCAGAAACATCAAACGAAACATGTAAAAGGCCGTCATCAGAGCGGTGATGTAGCCGATCAGCCAGAGATACCAATACGCTCCCCTCTCCGATGACCACGCCTGCCAGAGAATCTCATCTTTCGAGAAAAAGCCGGCGGGAATTCCGGCAATAGCGCACGTCGCAATGAACATGGTCCAGTGCGTAATCGGGATACGGCGGTGCAGATCGCCCATGTTGCGCATGTCCTGTTCGCCACTCATCGCGTGGATTACTGAGCCTGCACCAAGGAAAAGCAGGGCTTTGAAAAATGCGTGAGTAAAGACGTGAAACACGCCTGCCGCGAATGCGCCGACGCCAAGCGCGAGAAACATATATCCCAATTGGGAGACAGTGGAGTAGGCCAGCACACGCTTGATGTCGTTCTGCACAAGCCCGATCGAAGCCGCGAAGATAGCCGTCAGAGCGCCGACGATCGCGACCGTCTTCATAGCGGTCGGCGCAAGTACAAAAAGCGCGTTCGAGCGCGCGACCATATACACGCCCGCAGTGACCATGGTGGCGGCATGGATGAGTGCGGAAACTGGCGTTGGACCTTCCATGGCATCGGGAAGCCACACGTAGAGGGGAAGCTGTGCTGATTTTCCGCACGCGCCTACAAACAGCAGTAGGCACGCCGCAGTGATAACTGGATCGCCAATGCGGAAGAGTTGCGGATCGCGTGCCAGCGCGGTGATCTCTGTAAAGCGAAAAGATCCGAAATACCAGGCGATGGTGAACATGCCCAGCAGAAATCCCGCATCGCCAATGCGGTTCACGATGAATGCCTTATTAGCAGCGTCACTCGCGGACTTCCGGTGGAAGTAGAACCCAATCAGCAGGTACGAGCACAGGCCCACACCCTCCCATCCAACAAAGAGCATGGCGTAGTTGTTCCCCAGAATCAGCGTGAGCATGGAGAACATGAACAAGTTCAAATAGCCGAAAAAGCGGTAATAGCCGCCCTCGTGCGCCATGTAGCCGACGGAATAAATGTGAATCAGCATGCCGACGCCGGTTACGAACAGCAGCCAGATCGAGGAGAGCGGGTCCAGCAGGAAACCGGCATCGGCCTGGAACGACGCGGGTGAGCCATCTTTCTTAACTAAATTAAAATGCCCGGTGTCGGTGCCAAGCCAGGTGTAAAGAATTTTCTCGTACGGCTTGCCGGGATTGTCGTGTGCATATGCCGTGTACTGCCAAACCGCTCCGCATGCCAATAGAAACGCCAGCACGACGACGCCGACGCAGACGGCATCGACGGCCTGCTTCTGCAGTTTGCGGCCGAAGAAGAACATCATCGTCGCGCCGAATGCAGGCAATAGAGGAATGAGCCAGATGTGGTCGAGAAAGAGCATTCGTAGTCGGTTGATCGTTAGTCTTCTAAACGGTCATCCTGAGTGGCTTTGGGCCGCGAAGGACCTGTGCATTTTCTCGCAATACATAGATTCTTCCCGCTTCGCTGCGCTCAGCGTCAGAATGACATCGGTACCGTTCTTACCATTTCAACAAATCCACTTCATCCACATTCACCGTTTCTTTGTTGCGGAAGAAGGCAATCAAAATTCCCAGGCCGACGGCGGCTTCGGCGGCGGCGTCGGTAATCACAAAAATCGCGAATATCTGGCCATGCAGGCCATAAAGCCGCGAAAATGCGACCAGATTCAAGTTCACCGCGTTCAAGATCAGCTCAATCGACATCAGCACGATGACGACATTGCGGCGCGTCAGCACACCGATGACGCCGAGCACGAACAGCGCCGCGGCAACGACTAGATAGTGCAGTGTAGTGATAGGAACCATATCTCTGATTTCCAGAACTTATCATTCCGACTCAGAGCGAATTGGGGATCTGCGTTTTTCGGCTTGCCCACAGAACTGCAGATTCCTCGCTTCGCTCGGAATGACAAGTTCTCAAGGTACGTTCACAATTCAAATCCTCTTCTTCGCCATGACAACCGCCCCGATGATCGCAACTAGCAACAGCAATGACGCGATCTCGAAAGCGAACATATAATCCCGATACAGAAGCATCGCGATACCCTGTGTGTTCTCGCCTTCAGGCAACTGTGCAACAGTCTGCGGGAAAAGCCCCTTCCCCTTCATATAGACGAGTACGAAAAGCACACCCAGAGCCAGTGCCGCCACGATTCCTACGATCCATTGCTTGTTGAATTGCTCTTCTTTCTGCGCGCGCTCGATGTTCACCAGCATGATTACGAACAGGAAGAGCACCATAATGCCGCCGGCATAGAGAATGATCTGCACGCCAGCGACAAACGGGGCGTAGAGCATCAAGTACAATCCCGCCTGCCCGAGCAAAGCGACGATCAAGGCTAGCGCGGAATGCACGGGATTGCGGCGTGTGATCACCGCAATGCCGCTGATCACCGTGACCGCCGACAGAAAGTAAAAGAAAAATGTTGTGGCGACAGGCTGCATAGTCTCAGATCACGTAGGCCCGGACGCCCTCGTCCGGGCAAGAGGCCGAGCTTCGCTCGGCTGGGCGGGTGAGGGCACCCGCCCCTACGCACGTATTTAAGACAACACCACTCCCAAAATTCCGGTTACGATCAGCACGCCCAATCCGATGGGCAGCAGTACTTTCCATCCTACTTTCATCAATTGATCAAAGCGGTAGCGAGGAAATGTGCCACGATACCAAATATAGAGATACATGAAACCAGCAACTTTAACGGCGAACCAGTAAATATCTTGAATGCGGTCGCGCACCGGCGGCACGAACAAAAGCAGGCCGATCAGTCCTAAGACCGCACCAAATCCGGCAAGCCCGATGGTCTGAACGCGGAAGTACGGATGCTTCGGCATCCGAATCGTGCTGTAGAACGTGATCAAAGCCAAAAGCACGAACGTGACGCCCGGAAACAACGAGAACACCAGGTCCCAGGTTTCGCCCGTGAGCCAGTGCGGGAAGGGGCGCATCCATCCGCCGAGCCAGAGGGTGACCGCAATTGATGACACCGCGATCATCGCCGAATATTCTGCCAGGAAAAATAACGACCAGCGGAAACCGGAATATTCAGTATGAAAGCCGGCGGTCAATTCTGATTCCGCTTCCGGCAAATCAAACGGCGCGCGGTTGGTTTCCGCGACCATGGCCACCGCGAAAACGAAAAATGCAATCAGGCCCAGCGGGAAGAATTTGAAGATGAACCACGTCTGCTGCGCTTGCTGCGCCTGCACAATTCCGATCATGCTTAGCGTGCCGGTGCCGTCCGTATTGAGGCTGGTCATCAGAACCGCCGAGATTACGGCCAGGCCCATAGCGATCTCGTAAGAGACCATCTGCGCGCTGGAGCGCAATGCGCCAATCAGCGGATAGTGTGAGTTCGAGGCCCATCCTGCGGTCACGATCCCCAGCACGCTCAGCGACGAAACTCCCAGCATGAAAAGCACGCCGATGTTCATATCAGTCACGGCGTGCGTTGGACCGAACGGAACGACTATGAAGACAGTGAAAGCAGTGATGACCACGATCAGCGGCGCGATCCAGAAAACGACGGGATCCGCCTCCGCCGGCATGATGTCTTCTTTGATTAGCAACTTCAATGCGTCTGCGATCGGCTGAAGCAGGCCGTGTGGGCCGACGCGCATCGGTCCGAGGCGAACCTGCATGTGAGCGAGAATTTTTCGCTCCAGCCAGTTCATTGCGATCACTGCGACGGAGAGGCCGAGAAAAATTAAGAGAATGTAGACGAATGCCCAGAAAAAATTGCCGGCTTGTCCAGGGGTGGTATCGCTCTTCAAATACGAGGTAATGTAATCGAGCATCAGCGATCCACCTCGCCGAGCACGATGTCCAGCGTGCCAATCACGGCAATGACGTCGGCGACCAACTGACCGCGGACCATCTGGTCCAAAGCTTGCAAATTAACAAACGATGGGGGCCGCACGCGTACTCGATACGGCTGGGTCGAACCGTCGCTGACGATGAAATATCCCAGCTCGCCTTTCGGCGCTTCAATGGAGTGGTAGACCTCGCCCACCGGCGGCTTCATAACTTTCGGAACTTTGGCCATGATTGGGCCATCGGGAATTTTGCCGACCGCCTGCTCGATAATACGCAGCGACTGCCGCATCTCTTGCATGCGGACGAGATACCGGTCGTAGGTGTCTCCGCTCTGGCCAGTGGGAATTTCGAAATCAAAATCGGAGTAGGCGGCGTACGGTTGCGCTTTGCGCAAATCCCATTTCACGCCGCTGGCGCGAAGCACTGGGCCGGTCACACCAAGCGCTTTGCAATCCGCGGCAGAAATGACCCCCACGCCTCTTGTGCGCTCCACCCAAATACGATTTGTGGTCAGCAGCTGTTCATACTCGTCAATTTTCGGTGTGACAAACTTCAGAAACTTGGTTACATCCTCCTCGAAACCATCGTAGGTTTCGTACTGGCATCCACCGATGCGGAAGGCATGCGTGGTTAGGCGAGCCCCGCAATATTTTTCAAAAATCTTAAGGATCTCTTCCCTGTCACGGAACGTATAGAAAAGCGGCGTAATGGCACCGATGTCGAGCGCATGCGTTCCCAGCCACAGCATATGGCTCGCCAGCCGGTTCAACTCGGTCAAAATTACGCGGATGTATTTCGCGCGCGATGGGGCTTCGACGTTCAGTAGTTTCTCAACTGCTTCGCAATAGCCCAATCCGTTTGAGACCGCGGCCACGTAATCCATGCGGTCCACATACGGATTGAACATGGTGTAGGTGCGGTTCTCGGCAATTTTCTCGACGCCGCGGTGCAGGTAGCCGATGACGCATTCCGTGCCGAGAACTTTTTCGCCATCCAGCTTGAGAATCACGCGCAGCACGCCATGTGTTGCCGGATGCTGCGGGCCCATATTGATGATGAGTTCGTTGGAATCGAGATAGGTCTTGTCAGCCTGCTCCAATTCCAAATGCGAGCTGCGCTCCGTCATTGTCCGCTTTCGATTCCCAGGTTAATCTGCACCCACTCGTTGTCTTGCTGAATAATGCCGTAATCCTTGCGCAGCGGATGACCTTTCCAGCCTTCTGGCAGCAGAATGCGTTTCAGATCGGGATGGCCCTCGAAGCGGATGCCGAACATGTCATAAACTTCGCGCTCCAGCCAGTTGGCCGTCGGCCAGATCGAAACCGAGCTGGGCACGACTTCTCCGTCCGCGATCATGATCTTCACCCGAATTCGCTGGTTGCGCGCGAAAGAGTAGAGAATCCAGATAAGGTCGAACTGCTTTTCCCGCTGCGGATAGTGAACTGCGGTAATGTCCACACAGTAGTCGAACTGCTCCTGATCGCGCAGAACCTGCAGCAGCTCAGGAATCAGAGACGAATCTACGACCATGTAATTCTGGCCGAGGTAAGTACTGGCCTCGCGGATTCCGGAGCCATATTGCCTCTTAAGAGTCGTCACCAAACCAGAGCTCCACGGCTCGGGGGTGGGGCCGGCTGGTTTCGCCGGAGCAGCCGGCGCATGTGGCGCAGCGGCTTTGGGCGGGCCGCTCGGCGGCGGGGTTGGGGCTTTGGTCTCCTCGGGCATGGTTACGGGGGAACAAACCTCCGGCGGCGCACGCTATTACAAGGAACGTTAACTTCTAACAGCTTGCAAACAGGGTGTCAATGACGGACGGCCGGAGGAACGCGTCATTTCCTCTGTGCCGTTTGGTAGGACTCAATCAAATCCCGAATTCGCTGCGCATCCGCCTTGCGATGACCATGGCTGGTAATCGGATCCGAGCCACCCGAGGAATCAATACGAATATTCGACCAGATGATCCCGGTTGAAATTTGTACCGAGGCAACTTTGCCGATGGCGATGCTTTCCTCGCTGCTGCCGAAAAGCCGCGGCTTCACGCGGCTCACATGCTGGGGAGTCACGGTGATGCGAGTGGGAAAGAAAAGATTGCCCCTGGTCCAACGGCTGGCGGAAAACGTCGCGCTCTGAGAATCAACTGGATTCATCTTTGTTAGAAATCACCTGGGTTTTTTCTGCGAACTGTGCGAATCCTTCGCGGTCTTTGCGGTTTAACGATTCGAAGAAGAGCTTTAACCGCAGAGTGCGCTAAGGCCGCAAAGGATAGCTCGACTCGGCAGGTGAGGACGCCTGGCACTACACCCACTCCAGCGCACCCTTCTTCCAAATCCAGATATAGCCGACGATCAGGATCACGAGGAAGATCAATATCTCAATCAGCCCGAACACGCCCAGCGCTTTGAATTTCACCGCCCAGGGGAAAAGGAAAATCGTTTCCACGTCGAAGACGACAAAAAGAATGGCGACGATATAGAAACGTACCGTATAGCGCCCGCGAGCGTGATCCACCGGATCGATGCCGCACTCATAAGGCATCAGCTTCGTTTTGTTTGGATTGTCCGGGCGCACCAGTTTGGCGGCCAGCAGAGTTACCGGGATGAGAACGCCAATCAGGGCAACAAAAATGAAAATCGGAACGTAATTTTGTGGCATCTACTTTCCCCGCGTATCGAGAGCAGATTGTAATAGTACCGCCAGGGACACGCTGGCCTCAACCAGCCGATCCCAATTCGTCGCATTCGAGCGGGGCCGCGGGCGTGCTCATCGGTAGAACTACAAAGCCACAGCCGTGGCCATCGGGAAATAGGCCTGCGTGGCGCGGGCGCCCTCGCCCGCGATCCAACGTTTCACCTCTCCTGCCTGTCGGGAAAGACAAATACATTCCGCGCAAGCTCCGAGTTGAGCGTTTCTTCACCGTAATAGCGGCTCAAGATTCCGTTCTTCCACACAAATAGATCAGGATTGTTGCGGGCGAACTCGTCCCATTCGTGGGGATTTGCACTCCGCGCCATTCGCTCGCGGATGATTAACAGATACGCCCACGTGATCGTCTCATGGTAAAGATCAGCTTTGCCTTGTGCGGCGGCGAAGCGCTTGAGGGCGTCAGAAAATCTTCTCAGGGCTTCCAGCGCCGGATACTGAGACAGATACGCAAAGGCCATTCTGACGTGATCGGAATGGTGAAATGACTCCTGCTTTCCTTGCTCGAAGCCCTCAATTAGTTCTTGTGTGCTCATCGTGGAGGTGTCCATGCCGCCTCCTACGCTTTGTTACGTTTACGCTGTCCAGAGCGCACTTCTTTCAGGCGATGGCTTACCGTGGAATCCAGCTCCAGGCCATAGAACTTCTTCAATTCGCGAATGCGCTCAAGCGAGGCCTGATTGAATGGGCACTTCCCGTCGAAACCATGCAGCACGATGCCCTCCAGCAGATCGCCCAAGGTGAGGTCGTGATATTCGGCAAACGCCTTGAGTACCTTGACCAGGCGCTTTTCGATTCGCACTCCAGTCTGCACACGCTCGACCAGCAGCTTCTCGCTCTCCATGCGTACCAATGTACCAAGGTACATAACAAAAGTGCAAACTGGAGCTTGGGTTATCGCCAGCCTCTCTTCTAAGTGCCTAGTTTCCTGTTACTTACGTCATCACGAAGCCGCGAATCTGCTTGAGCGGTCGCCCGAGAGTGTCCTTAGATACCCGTAGGGCGTTATGAGAAAAGCCACGTTGCTGGGGTTATTGGTTATTTGTGCGTCATCGTGCCAGGCGCAGGAAAAAATCTTTGACTGGGTTCGCGCCAGCGATGAATTCGCACAACTGTATCCCGCTGACTATCACGCTGGGCGCGTGTACCGCCCGGGCAACGACGGCGGCAACATGCATGTGAATATCGAAGCCAAGCAGCCGGTCACGATCGCTATGGCATTCAGCAAAGAGTGGAATGAGGCGCAAGAGCACCCGGGAACCATTCCTGACCTTGAATTTCGCTGCATGCGCGAGCACGTGGTCAACACCGTCTACGAATGTCATCTTCCCCCAAACCGTCCCATGGTGCTTGTAGTTCGCGACGAGCGCATGCCTGATCGCGCGATCTACCAAGGAGTTGGCGCAGTGCTGGGCCCGGGAGCGCGGCAGTTGGTGTTGCCCAACGACCTTCGCATCACATACTACAGCTGGTCGTGCGCACAGAACTGCTTGCGACCGGAATTTCAATGGGTGCTGTTGCTGAGAGAAAAGTACGAGCTTACATCAGTCCCGAAGATTTACAGTTTATTGACGCCTGAGCGTGATGGCCAGCAAGTGAGCGTGCGAATCAAGGCTCCGGTGCCGATGACGATTGCGCTTCTACCATCGCAATTTGCCGACCAGGTTTACGACAAGCCTGAGGCTCTTAGCTCAGCGCTCGCGAATACCTTATGCAAACAGCGAGGGGTGCAGACCCTGAGTTTCGAATGCACAGTGAATCTTGCAGATGGACGGCAATCGCTGGTCGTTGTCCCCGAGTCGGCCACAAAAGTTCCGCATAAAAAGGCCGGAATCGAGATGCAGGCCGTCGAATGCCGAGCCAACTGCGGCCTGCTGAACAAGTCACCTGTTACACGGTGACCGAGTCCCGAAGCGCTTTGCCGGGCAGGGGTGCTGTGTGCGCCCTGGCACGACACAACACCACAACACAAACATTACTTCCGTTAGTTGTCCTCTTCACCGCTCCGTCCTAATCTTGTGACACTTGGGAGTGCAGCCATGATTGTCCTCTTCTTTGGCATTTTCGCCGTCGCAGGTATCGTCCATATTTTTCTCGGCCATTTCGCCGATGGAGGTCTGCTCCTCGGCGTCGCCGCTTTTCTCGGCTTCGTCATATACTTCATGGGTCGCGAGGCCAAAGAGCGCCGCGCGTTTCTTGAGTGGCTCAAATCCAAGCAGCCTGAGATAGAAAAAGGATGGTCTTATTACAGAGGTCAAAAGATCACGCCGCAGACAGAAGTCACGCAATATCAGGCCTGCATGTCATTCCTCATCATCACCAGCCGCTTCCGCTCCCGCTTTCTGCTCGTAGGCCGCGATCCGTCTTTCACCCGTTCGACCTTCATCCTGGTCAGCTTGTTATTCGGATGGTGGGGTTTCCCCTGGGGCTTCGTCTTTACTCCCCAGGCCATCTACCACAATCTCCGTGGGGGCTATTGCCAAACCATCGCCGAACTTTTCCCTAAGATCGATGACGAGCTTTCCGGCCGAAAAGTCTCCCAGAAACTCTCCACCGTCCTGGCCAATGCCAAGGCGGAAGCCCGCGGCTAGCCAGGTCAATGGAGAACCAGCTCCATCTCACGTTCGGCGAGTGCCTCATCGTAATTTGCAGCCTGATCGTTTTCTATTGGATGAGCCGGGCGCCAAAATCCCTACTGCAATTGCTCGGATTCGGCACAGAAACCGATCGCACTTGGCTAGTCAGCCTGGCCCGCCGCTCAGGAAAGTTTTTCTTCTTCTGCCTGCTGAATGTCATGCTGCTCTCGCTGATTCCCTCCAGCATGACCCGGACATTACCCGGCTCTTCCCTGATCGCGATCGCCGCCGCAATCGCAATTTCCGTCTTAGTTCTGAGAAAACCGAGAAAGGCATGATCCACGAGTAGTGAGCATTCCCTTGCTGAGAAACGCGATCTCCCTTGGAAAAAAATTGCCAATCGTCGCGCTAGAACGTAAGAATTAATCGTTGACGGGCTCGTGCACCGCTTTTCCGTAGTCGTCCGCTGTCGTGATATAGCATGGCAACGGTGCGCGACGGCGCTCGACATTCAAGGTCGGCGAATCAGTGGAATATTTCAGGCTCGATCGTGGTCCGTGCGGCGAGGTGATTTGCGAAAGTGTCTCGTCACACTCGGGATCGCGCACCGCACGAATCTCATGCACGGTGGCATAATCGAGGCCCCCATCGGATAGCCGCGGCTGATACGGAAGGTAGCCATACACCAGTTTTACCAGCCTCGACTCGCTCTGGCTCAGCGCCTTCTCTGCCACAAAAATTTCTTCGTTTGAGAAGAACGACGACCGCGAGTGACTCCACGCCAGTGCCACGATTCGCACCCGGATTGGTTCCTTCTTTCCGTCCTGCCAACGCAGTTCGGCGTTTGCGGGCTCCTTCACGACCGTGCAGGCGCAGAGCAGCGCGGGCAGGAGAGCGTACCAAATCGAGGGTTTTACGAATCGCATGCGGCTGGTGAATCGATTCAGAGATTCCCGATTATAGATGCGGACAGCTTGCCCCAGGTTTTTGCATACTAATTCGTTTGGCGGGAAGCTGTCTACCGGGCCAGGACTGCTTAGTTATAATCTCTGTCTCATCTTAGCGACTAAGGAAGATCTTGGCACTCGACGAAAATATTTACGAACTGCGGCGCGAGAAGCTGAAACGCATTGAGGCTCTTGGGCAGCAGAGCTATCCGACAAAATACGAGTTCACGCACTCGATTCCGCAGATCCTCGCTGAGTACTCACCGAAAACCAAAGAGCAACTGGAAAATCCCAAGGCAAACGTGCGCGTGGCCGGGCGGATTATGGCGATTCGCCTGATGGGAAAAGCTGGCTTCGCGCATTTGCAGCAGGATGGGCAGCGGCTCCAGATTTACGTGAAAAAAGATGCCGTCGGCGAAAACGGTTTCGAGCTTTACAAACTGCTTGATCTCGGCGATCACGTGGGAGTCGCCGGATATCTGTTCCGCACCAAAACTGGCGAGCTCACCGTGCATGTGGAAGAAATCACCTTTTTATCGAAAGATCTACTGCCTTTGCCGGAGAAATGGCACGGGCTAACCGATGTCGAGCTGCGCTATCGACAACGCTATGTCGATCTGGTGATGAATCCGGAAGTCCGCGAAGTTTTTCTCAAGCGCAGCAAGCTGGTGCAGTCGATGCGGAGATTCATGGATGCGCACGGCTTCATCGAAGTAGAAACGCCAATGATGCAGCCGATTGCTGGAGGCGCGGTGGCCCGTCCATTCGTTACTCACCACAACACGCTCGATATGAATCTCTACTTGCGAATCGCGCCCGAACTTTATCTCAAGCGGCTGATGGTTGGAGGACTTGATCGCGTCTACGAGATCAATCGCAATTTTCGCAACGAGGGCCTAGGCTGGCGCTGGAATCCTGAGTTCACCATGCTCGAGTTCTATCAGGCCTATACCGATTATCGCGGCGTAATGGATCTAACGCAGGAACTGATTATTCAAGCCGCCAAAGACGTTACTGGGGGCACAAAAACTAAGTGGGGCGACGCGGAAATTGATTGGTCGGAATCCAACTGGCAACGGATGACGATGCGCGAAGCAATCATTCGTTTTTGGCCGGAACGGGCCGGGGCCAAGCCAGAACTATCTGATTTTGCAACTCATGATTCGGTGAAGAAGCTGGTAGAACGCTTCAATGCCGCGCACGCTCATGTGGCTTATGATCCCGATGAGCCGCCTGGAAAAACGATCGCCAACCTCTTCGAGGCTGTGGCGGAAGAGCATCTCATGCAACCGACGATCATCTATGAGTTCCCCACTGCTGTTTCCCCGCTATCCAAGCAGAAACCCGACGAGCCTGACTGGACCGAGCGCTGGGAAATTTTTGTCGGCCAAATGGAAATCGCGAACGGCTTCAGCGAACTGAACGATCCTGAAGATCAGCGTCGGCGCTTCGAGGAACAACTAAAGCAACGTGAGCGCGGCGACGAAGAAGCCCATCAAATGGATGAAGACTATATTCGCGCTTTGTCGTATGGCATGCCGCCGGCGGGTGGCGTTGGGGTTGGCGTGGACCGACTCGCCATGCTGCTGACCAACTCCCGCACTATTCGCGATGTGATTCTGTTTCCGCTTTTACGGCCGGAGAAGCCCTCGATGGAAGACGAGAATCACAATAAACACAAATGATTAACGATGTCATTCTGACGCTGAGCGCAGCGAAGCAGGAAGAATCTCTGTATTTTGTTTTTGCATGCGACGCTGCACTTCGGCCTTGCGCCAAGAATTTGCACCTTAAATTTCTGACGGAAACTGTCGCTTCCTCACGGCAAACCGCCAGCCGATAATGCTATATGGGCCTCGACCTCGATTCCGCCACGCGCCGCCGCCTAGGTTATCGTCTCATCGATCACATAGACGCTTTCTTCTCGTCCCTTTCCGACCGCCCGGTGCAACTTCCTGTCGACCAACGGACGTACGGAGTGCTGCAAGATGCCCTTCCCGAATCCGGCGACGATCCCGCCAAAGTGCTGGACGAAATCTGCCGGGAGATGACAGACAAAGGCTTCAACGTCCCCAGCGCCAACTACTTTGGGCTGATGAATCCCACACCGACTTATATGGGGGTTCTGGCTGAGGCACTCGTGGCTGCGCTGAATCCGCAGCTCGCGACCCTCGCACGGTCGCAATTGGCGTCAAAGATTGAAATCGAAACTGTTCGCTGGATCGGCGAGCGCGTAGGCTGGCCAGGCGAATCCAATGGAACGTTTACCAGTGGCGGAAACGAAGCAAATTTCAGCGGCTTGGCTCTGGCGCTTGCGGCGAAGTTTCCGGACGCAATTGAACACGGCATCGCCTCGATCGGCGCACAGCCGGTAGCTTATGCCTCTACCGAGTCACATCACTCGCTGGATAAATCAGCCGGGCTACTGGGAATCGGTCGCAAAGCATTGCGGCGAATTGGAGTGAACGCGAGCGCCCAACTCGACCCAGATGAACTGGAGAAGGCGATAGCCGCCGATCTCGCCGCTGGCCGAAAGCCATTTTGCGTGATCGCGACTGCCGGTACAACGAATTCGGGCGCGGTAGATGATCTGGTTGCGATTTCCGACATCTGCCGGCATTATGATCTCTGGCTCCATGTGGACGGAGCCTACGGCGCGGCAGCAATTTTTTCTAACAAACATCGCGATCTGGTACATGGCATCGAACGAGCCGATTCCCTGACGATAGATCCTCATAAATGGCTCGCAGTCCCCTTCGCTGCTGGAGTCATTCTCACCTCTCACCCAAAGATTCTGGAGCGCGCCTTTTCCGTGGCGGCGCCGTACATGCCGAAAGCCGCCGGAGCAATGTTGCCCGACAATTCGCGCATCAGCACGCAGTGGACACGCCGCATGAATTCTCTGAAGCTGTGGCTTACATTGCGCATTCATGGCCGCAAGGCGTACGAAGAACTAATCGATCGACAGCTCAAGCTCGCGGCAAGCTTTGCTGCATGGATCAGGAATTCTGATTTTGAGATCGCCCTGCCGCATCCTCTTCCAATCGTGACTTTCCGGCTTAAAGCGCCTGAGCTATCTGAACCCGAGATCGCCGAGGCGCATAATCGCATCGTAGACGAGGTCACGCGCGACGGTCAGCGCTGGATTTCTGAAACAATAGTGAACGGCAGAAGCGTGCTGCGCATGATGGTGATCAGCTATCTCACGGAAGAACGTCATCTTGAAGCATTGCAGGCAACACTCGCGCAAGCTGCCCGTAGCGTCAACGCTGAAATAAGATCTGGCGAGAAGAAGGCCGTTCGCTTATGAGAATCAGTTTTCAGTTGTTAGTTCTCAGTTGCCAGTAACCTAAACCTCAGAAATATAAAAAACTCATGAGCAAGAAATTCCGCGTTTTTGCTACGTGCGATATTGGAGAATCCCTCGAACTGCTTCGTAAGCGGGCATACGAAGTGGAAGTCTATCCCGAACCGCAAGCGCCGCCGAAAAAGCTGATTATCGAAAAAGTGAAGTCCGGAATTGATGGCCTGATCACGACCTTACGCGATCCCATCGATGCCGAGATCTTCGCCGCCGGCAAAGATACCCTCAAAGTTGTGGCGCAAATGGCCGTTGGTTTTGACAACATCAACCGGGCTGATGCCAACCGTTACAAACTTCCCTTCACCCATACTGCTGATGTTCTTACCGAAGCCACGGCCGAGTTTGCGTTTTTCATGCTGGGGGCCCTGGCACGCAAAATGTGGTCCGCCGAGCATCTGACGCGTGAAAACAAGTGGAGTTTTTGGCATCCCTATTTGCCCTTTCTTGGGGACGAAGTCACAGGGAAAACGATTGCCATAATCGGCACCGGACGAATCGGTTTAGCGATGATCAAGAAATGCTGCGGATTCGATATGAATATCCTGTGCTACGACCCCGCATATCAGAATCACGAATACGTGAAGGCGATTCAGGAGACGATGGATCTCCGCCACGCAAAAGGAATTCAAAAGGAAAAAACTTGGATCAAGTACACAAGTTTCGAAGACGCGCTGAAGCAAGTAGATTTTGTCAGCGTGCACGTGCCACTGCTGAGGGAAGGAGAGAGTGAAACGCCAACTTACCATCTGTTCAATGAGAAGAATCTGAAAATGATGAAGCCAACGGCTTTCCTGGTGAATACTTCACGCGGTCCGGTCGTCGATGAAGCTGCGTTGGCAAGGGCGCTCAAAGAAAACTGGATTGCCGGGGCTGCTCTCGATGTATATGAAAAAGAGCCACTGCCTGCAGATTCTCCGCTACGCGATCCTGCGATTGAAGATCGCTGCCGCCTTTATCCGCATTTCGCCAGCGCGGGGAAAATTACCCGGCTCTCGACCGATCCCAATAAAGGTATGGCGGGACGCTGCGTGCAAGGGCTGATCGATGTCCTCGAAGGCAATTACGGTGGAGATATCACGAAGATGCCATATGTGGTAAATAAAGAAGCGTTTGGAAAGCTCACAAATATCGCTAGTTAGTGAACTGCCTGTTTGCTGAACTTTACGGGGACATTGAGCATGATGAAGAAAATAGCTCTACCGGCATTGGTTATCGGCTTACTGGTTCTGCTCCCGGTTGGCACGTGTTTCGCGGATGAGACACGAAGCACAAATAGTTCGGCTCTCCGGTGGCCTACGCACGGTTGGCCGAAGGCAACACCGGCAAATCTCGGCCTCGACGAACAGACCCTGTTAGGTTTTGATGCGGACTTGGCCAGCGGCAAATTCATGCTCGTTGATAGCTTCCAGGTTTTCCGCTGTGGAACGGAAATCTTCTCGCGAAAATATGCCCATGATTACGATCATATCTACGGAAAAGAGGCAAAAACAAAAGGACCGCTGAACGCGCGCTTGATCGGTCGATACAACTATTTCGATCCCGACTGGCACCCCTTCTATCACGGTACCGACATGCACACGATGCAATCAGTCAGTAAGACCGTCACGTCAGTGATTTTCGGCGTGGCCATCATGCGGGGCGATTTCAAGGCCGGATTGAACACCCCTGTGTTGAAGTTCTTCGATGTCGCGAAAGTCAAGAATGTGGACGACCGCAAGCGCCGCATGACGCTTAAGAACGTTCTAACCATGACCACTGGCTTGAGTTGGAATGAGAAGGTTCCCTATGACGACCCACGCAGCGATTCGAGCCTCATGGAGGCAACGGATGATTGGGTGCAATACGTGATTGACAAACCAATGGCTCAAGACCCGGGGAAAGCTTTCAACTACAGCAGTGGGGCGACGGAGTTACTTGCGTACATCTTTCAGAAAGAGACGGGACATTGAGCTTGGCAAGGTAGGGCCGAAGTCCGTCGGCCTGCGAAGGACACCGTGTTGGTAGTTAAGGCCGCCTGGCAGCCATGTGGCGCTTTTCGCGACGAGCAGCGAACCGAAATACCAGACTTCCGCTGACACGAATGTTGTTTTGCGGCTGCACGGTAAGAGCCGAGCTCACAAATCTCGTGCGCAGGTAATCAACATTAAAGCGAACTGCGAATGGCCCGGAAACGTTGTGTTCGATCCCGGTTCCTACTGCCCACGTGAAGCGCGTCAGCCATCCCCGGTAAAACAGTTGATTCACCGGAACGGAGCCATCTACCAAGCCCACGCCCGCGAGGGCACGAACGAGCAATCGGGTGTTCTCGTTCTGAGCCGGAACAAACACTGGACCTGCGAGAAAACTAAGGACGTAGCTGGCATGGCCGGAGCCGGGGTCCCGGCCCGCACGAACATAGCTGGAATCCAAGGTCGCTCCCCAACGCCGAGTGTAGTCGCACGATCCGCTCAGATCAACGCCATTCATATTGACCGTTGGCTTTCCTGAAAAATTCACGGCACCGTAGCTGTAACCGACAGCGACGTCACATTCAGGACTTTTGACCGCGGGGATCGCGCCACGGAATTCAGGTTGCCCCAGTAACGGGCTGGCGCATAGTAACGACACGATGGACAATCTTATTGAAAATCGCAAAGCACTCAATTTGATCACCATCTTGCGGTCTGTCAGTAAACCGTCAGAACAGCTGTTCCGCTCAGATCATTCATGGTGGCTGTCACAGCAGTCGTTCCAGAACGAACGCTCGTGGCGACGCCCTTGGGAGTGACCACTGCCACGCTTGCATTGGAAGACGTCCAGGTCACCCAGGAGGTGACGTCTTTGGTGGTGCCATCGCTGAAATCAGAGAGGGCAGTGAACTGTGTGGAACCGCCTTGTTCGAGATTTGTACCTGTGGTCGATACCCGCAGTGAAGTGGGCGTCGCGCTGGTGACGGTCAAAGACGCCGTTCCAACCTGCCCATCGAACAATGCCGTGATGGTTCCCGTTCCAGGTTGGAGTCCAGTAGCCTGACCCATTGTTGCCAGCACGTTGCTAATGGTGGCAACCGATGCCGGCGAGGATGTCCACAACACCGACGTCGTGAGGTCCTGAGTATTGCCGTCTGCGAACCTGCCGGTCGCCACGAAAGCTACTTCAGTCTGCTGGGGTATGCTTGCGCTTTGTGGTGAAACTTGTATGGACGTCAGTGGGGAACCGTCGACCACAATGGCCGAATTCGCGCTCAGCGTGCCGAGTAGTGCGGTGATAGTTGCATTTCCTGCGGATCGTGCGGTCACTTGGCCACCGTTGACACTCGCCACGTTCGGTGCGGATGACGTCCAATTGACGAGGTTGGTAATCACCTGAGTGCTGCCGTCGCTGAACGTTCCGGTGGCGACGCAGTTTACGGAAGTGGTTGGCGCGAGTACGGCGGTTGCCGGAGCCACGGAGATCGAAGTGAGCGTGGCGGAGCTGACATTCAGCGCCGAGCTGCCCGAGACTCCATCAAAAGTGGCAGAAATGTTGACCGTACCGGGGCCAATCGCGGTAGCGGTGCTCTGCCCTCCGACGGTGGCCACTGCAGGATTGTCAGAGGCCCATGTCGAATCTCTGGTAATCACCTGTGTAGTGTGATCGCTAAATACGCCGGTCGCGCCGAAGGTCAACTTGGTGTTCGGAGCAATGGTGCGTCCTGAGGGAGTGACGGAGATAGATACGATCGTGGCATTCGTGACGTCGAGTGTGGTCGAGCCGCTGATAGAACGAAGCGTCGCAGTAATGGTCGTGGTTCCCGGAGTCAGAGCCTTCGCTAGGCCCCTGACTCTGATGGTGGCCACGGCGCTGTTGGATGAAGTCCAAGACACCTGTCCGGTCACATTGTGAGTGCTTCCATCGGTGTAGGTGCCGATTGCCTGAAACTGCTCGCTGGTAAGAGGCGCGATTTTCTTGCTTACAGGCCGGACCGTGATGAAAGATAGGACGGCAGACTGGACATTCACCGTCGTGCTTCCGGTGACCGAGCCGGAAGTGGCGGAGATCGTAACCGAGCCCAGAGCGAGAGCTGTTGCCAGTCCACCTCCAGCGATCGACGCCACGCTTATGTCCGACGAGGACCAGGTGACGGAGTCAGTAATGTCCTGCGAGCTGTGATCGGAATATGTACCGGTAGCCGTGAATTGTTGGAGGGTGCCGAGGAGCAAGGCCGCATTGACGGGTGTTATAGCGATCGAGACCAGGGATCGTGACGGACCACCAACGCCCGGACCGAGGCTGCCGGCGCCACAACCACTGAATAAGCTGAGGCACACCAAAACAATTGGAGCTCGATGTGGCTTCATGGGGGAGTCCGTCTTGTTGCTTGGGCCATTTGCAGGAGAGCGTACCAGTTCAAGTGATCGTCTTTCGATGCAAATGCTTTCACTGCAGGTTGGTTAGGCAGCATGGCAATCAATGGCCAAGCACAACCGCCAAAGCTTTCGCTTTGTAGGTACCACGAGGGGAAGTCAGATCCAGAGCGCGGCAAATGCTTTAAGCACGCGGCACTCTGTCAGCGGCCCCGCATCAACCTCCTCGGATCCGAGGTTGGCCGTAAGCTTACTGACGGCCTCCTTCGCTTCCGGATCTTTCCCGCAGCATGAAAGGATTGTTCAAGACCAACGCGAGGTGCCGGCGTGGTCGGAGCGACCGCTATTGGTGCCACAAGCTACTCAATAGTTCGCGTGGCCGGAGGGTCCAAGTGACCTTCGGTTGGTCCTTAATTGGCGAAAAATCCCTATAGCACTTATTGGATTTTGTGGCGAAATTGCCTATTCGGTGGACGGGCGCTACGCCGGTTGCACCCGATTGGGTTTGATCTTTTCCCGCCGGACGATCTTACCCTTTACGACTTCCCCGTCAGGCCATTGAATGAATAAATCCTCGCCATCGACTCGCGCAGGAATGCCTGCTATTGCGCAGAGGTGTGAGATTTTGTCGTCTCGTGTCACGGGTGGGTCGTACACGGCAGTGTAAAGCGTACCGTCGAGTATGACTGAAACAGCGCGGATCACTGGAACGGGGGCAGTCTGGACAGAATTACCGTTCGCGCTTGCCACATTTGCAATGCCGATCCCCTCATAAAGCGGTGGATCAAGATCAAAGAATATCGCGCAAGCAAAATCTTTGGGAGCACCCTTGCATTTCACTCCTCTGATTTGGTCTAAATGAACTTCGATGGTATAGGTCTGCGAAAGCGCCAGTCCAAAGAGAAGGAAAACGAGTGCCGTATGTTTCAGCATACCCTTGGAGCGAATCGTCTCACTGGTTGAGAGCTAAGTCAACGCAGGAGTTCGCAAGTTGGCGTAACATCGCGATTACGCTCACTGACGGCTGAATGGGTATTTATGAGATGGCGCCTGTAGTGACTGTTCTTACTCCGGTACGCTCTGCTCTTCGCTGTGGGCGCGAAGGACGCGATCGACAGAATAGGGTGCGCGCCGCGTGGGCTCGTGATAATGCCGGACCTGCAATTCGCCCAATAAGCCGACTGCTAATAAATTCAATCCTGCCAGCAGCAGAACGGCGGCAAAAATCATCAGCGGGCCGTGAGTCGCCATTACAGAGGCATGGCGAATGAATTTTTCAATGGCCAGCCAACATGTGAGCCCCATGCCCGCAAAAATTCCGAGCATCCCGATTGTGCCAAAGAAATGAAGCGGGCGAGAAAGATACCGTAGCAAGAAACGAATCGTAATCAAGTCAAAAAACACCCGGAACGTCCGCGAAATGCCATAGTGAGACACACCGCGTTCGCGGTTCACGTTGCGAATCGGGACTTCAACGATAGATGCGCCATGCCACGAGGCAAGCGCGGGAATAAATCGGTGCAGTTCACCGTATAAAGGAACCTGCTCAAGGATGTCCCGGCGATAGGCTTTGAACGTGGTGCCGAAGTCGTGAATGTCAACTCCGCTCAGCTTGGCCATCAGCCAGTTCGCGCAACGCGACGGAATGCGGCGCAGCCAGAGATTATCAATCCTCTCTTTGCGCCAGCCGCTGACAATGTCGTAGCCTTCGGCAATTTTCTCCAGAAAGATGGGAATGTCGGCCGGATCGTGTTGCAGGTCGCCATCCATGGCGATGATGTATTCGCCACGCGCGTGATCGAATCCGGCTGCAAGCGCCGAAGTCTGCCCAAAATTGCGGCGGAGCCTTACTACCGTCACACGGCTATCCACCGCCGCGATTTCGCGCAGCAGATGAAAGCTACGATCGGTCGAGCCGTCGTCGACCAGCACGATCTCGAAGCTTTCCCCGTTAAGCTCCATAACCGCTTTCAGGCGGTCATAGAGATCGGTCACGTTCTCCCGCTCATTGTGCAGGGGTACGACGATCGAATATCTGGGCATGAAGGGGTTATTATACGGGATGCACAAGATTTGGTGATGATTACCGAGGCACAGCCTCTCCGGGCGCAGGCACCGTGCTATAATCCTCTTTCGCCTGCACCGTTTCGAGGCATCCTGTGATCTCTTCTTACGGGCGAATCCAACGTATTGAGATCAGCGCCATCAAAGTTCATTAGATACGAGGTATACCCATGTCCGGCCACTCAAAATGGGCCACAATTAAGCACAAAAAGGGCGCGCTCGACGCCAAGCGCGGCAAGATTTTCACTCGCCTGATTAAGGAAATCAGCATTGCCGCCAAAAGCGGCGGCGATCCTGATACGAATCCGCGCCTGAGAACCGCAATTGCCGCTGCCAAGGCCGAAAACATGCCTGCCGACAATATCAAGCGTGCCATTCAGCGCGGCACGGGCGAACTTCCCGGCGCGACCTATGAAGAATTCTCTCTTGAAGGCTACGGTCCAGGGGGCGTAGCGCTGCTGATCGACATCAATACCGACAATCGCAATCGGACGGTGAGCGAAATTCGCCACGTCTTTGGAAAAAATGGCGGCAACATGGCCGAAGCCGGTGCGGTCTCCTGGATGTTCCACAAGAAGGGAGACATTGTTATTCCAAAATCAGCAGCAAAAGAAGACGATCTTATGGGAGTCGTCCTCGACGCGGGCGCCGACGATCTGCGCGACGACGGCGAGAACTGGGAAGTCCTCACCAATCCCTCTTCGTATGAAGCCGTGCTGGAAGCGGTCAAGAAGGCGGGCATCACTCCTACGTCTTCCAGCGTGGCCATGATTCCTCAAAATTACATAAAGCTAGAGGGCCAGCAAGCCACGCAGATGATCCGCCTGGTCGAAGCGCTGGAAGAACACGACGACGTGCAGAACGTGCACTCCAATTTCGATATCGACCAGAAACTGCTGGAAGAAGTGGCGACGTAGACTAAGATTGAGCGTGGAATCGGAGCCGCCCGCGATGGGCGGCTTTGCTGTTTAGGCGTCGCGACAGTTTTCAACACTCCGGTGCAAGATTCTGTGGAAAAACGGCAAAGTACGTCCCTAAGTAATTAAGCCAGAGTAAGTTCAGCACCTTGCACTGGCTTGGTTGCTGGCACTTTGGTGTTAGCCATCTGCCCTGAAAGACAACTTGAAGCTTCGACTCGACAAATTGCTTCTGGAACGTGGGCTGGCAACCTCACGCGAGCGCGCCCAGGCGCTCATCATTGCCGGCAAAATTCTGGTGAACGGACAAAAAATCGAGAAATCAGGTGCTGTAATCGATCACGATGCCGAAGTCCGGCTTCTCGGAGAAGACTTGAAGTACGTGAGTCGCGGCGGTCTGAAGCTGGAAAGAGCCCTTGAACATTGGAAAGTCGACGTCGCGGGGAAAACTTGTCTCGACATCGGCGCTTCTACTGGCGGCTTTACAGATTGCTTGTTGCAACATGGCGCGACCCGAGTGATCGCCGTAGATACAGGTCGCGGCCAGATCGATTTTCGCCTCCGCCAGGACCCGCGCGTTCGGCTGCTGGAGAAAACTAACGCTCGTTATCTGACGCGGGAGCAGGTCAAACAAATAGTTGACCTAATAGTGGTGGACGTTTCGTTCATCTCCGCCACGCTGGTTTTGCCTGCAGTGATCTCGGCCGGTTTTAGACAAAACACTTCCGAGCGACGAGACCGGCGCGTCATTGTTCTCGTAAAACCTCAGTTCGAGGCAGGCCGCGAGCACGTTGGGAAAGGTGGAATCGTGCGCGACGAAGCGGCACAGTCCGCCGCGGTAGAGAAAGTGCGAGAGGCACTCATAGCTCTCGGTTGCACACAAACGGATGTTATCGAATCGCCGATCCGCGGCGCTGAAGGCAACCGCGAATTTCTGCTTTATGGCGTATTCTGAGCCTCTGTGCTGAATTTGATTTCCTTCCTCGGCTACATCCTTTCAATAGCCGTCTCCGGCGGTTCGTGTGGGGACGGGCTTTGCCCCCGTCCGGGCGGGTCAGAGACCCGCCGCTACACAATCCCTTGTGCCCTCTGTGGTTTCAAGGTTTTCGGAAGACTTCTGTACAATTCCATCTTCACATGAGCACAACGCCCAAGGCAGCGGGAATCATTTCCAAACCGGGCAAGCCTGAAATTGCGACAATCGTTCCCGACCTACTTACATGGTTCCACGAACACGGATACGGCATCGTTGTGGACCACGAAACCGCGCCTTATGCCCACGGGACGGAAGTCCTTACACGCGACGAGATGGGGCGTCGTTCGTTGAATTTTGTCGTCGTCCTCGGCGGCGATGGAACTCTCTTGTCGGCTGCGCGCGCCGTTTCTAAGGCCGGAATTCCAGTGCTGGGCGTGAACCTTGGCTCTCTGGGATTTCTCACCGAAGTGCCGCTAGCCGATCTTTATCCGACGCTCGAGGAAATTGAAAAAAACTGCTGCAACGTGGAAACACGTTCCATGGTGCACTGTGATGTGGTTCGTCAGGATTCGCAGATTGCGCAGTATGATGCGCTCAATGACATTGTCGTCGGCAAAGGTACAATCGCGCGCCTGAATCACTGCGATGTGTATATCGACCGAAACTTTGTCTCAAGTTACCAGGCGGACAGCCTGATCGTCTCCACGCCGACCGGTTCGACCGCGTATTCTTTGGCAGCGGGCGGTCCAATTCTTATGCCATCGGTCGAAGCCTTCGTCATCACACCGGTGTCTGCGCATTCGCTAACTCATCGAACCCTCGTGGTCCGCGACACCTCAGAGATAGAAATCGTCGTCAGAACCGGGGATGAGGAGGCCTACTTGAGCGTCGACGGCCAGGTGGGCATGCCCATGCTCGACGGAGACCGTCTACAGTGCCGCAAATCCCAATACCAGGTGAAACTGCTTCACACGCACGGGACATTTTTCGACGTGCTGCGTACAAAGCTGAAATGGGGACAGAGATAGCGGCGCACCTGCTAGTCTTGCCACACCTTCGTGTTCTTCGTGGTTCATGCTCTTTTCTTTTTTCGAAACCACGAAGGACACGAAGTCACACGAAGTAAATTGGTCAATAGACCTCGGAGAACCATGCGAAGACCTATCTGCCTTGCTGGACTAATCATATTTCTCGCGTGTGCTCTTGTAACATCAGCCCAGACCAAACCATCTGCCCACCTCATCGTCACCAATGCAAAGGTCTGGACGGTAGACAAATCCAATCCAACGGCCCAAGCGGTCGCTGTTCTCGGAGACCGCATTGTCGCAGTCGGATCCAATTCTGATGTCGATAATTGGCGCGGCCCTAAAACGCGTGTGATTGACGCCCAGGGCAGGCTTCTTCTCCCCGGCTTCAACGACTCGCATGTGCATTTTGTCAGTGGTGGCCTTGCTCTCGATGCAGTCCAGTTGAACGATGCCACGAGTGCCGAGGAATTCGCCCACCGCATCGGCGAACGCGCCAAGCAGACCCCTAAAAGCCAATGGATCATGGGCGGCGACTGGGATGAAACCAAATGGATTCCGGTCAAGCTGCCCACGAAAGAACTGATCGATCCGGTCACACCAGAATCGCCGGTCTTCGTGAGCCGCTATGACGGGCACATGTCGCTGGCTAACTCGCTTGCGCTGCGTTTGGCTGGAGTTACCGCGAAGACTGCCGATCCGCCGGGCGGAGTCATCGTCCGCGATGCTCAAGGAAATCCGACCGGAGCTCTGAAAGATGCGGCCATGGATCTGGTCAACAAAGTCATCCCTCCCCTTACGCATGATCAGCGCATGAAAGCTGTCAAGCGCGCTCTCGCCCATGCCGCCTCGCTTGGCGTCACCAGTGTGCAAAACATGAATCCGGAATACGAAGATATCGCCGTTTATTCCGAGCTCGTGGAAAAGGCCGAGCTTACCGCGCGCATCTACGCCGCGCCGCTTATCACACAGGTTGACGACCAGACAAAAATCGGAATCCGCCATGCCTTCGGCGGGCCGTTTCTTCGCATTGGCGCAGTGAAGGCTTTCGCCGATGGCTCGCTCGGTTCAGCTACGGCTTATTTCTTTCAGCCTTTCGATGATCTGCCGGATAACCACGGAATTCTCTCCGACGAAATGCATCCAGTTTCGCTGATGCGCGACCGCATGATGAAAGCCGATGCCGCCGGGCTTCAGCTCTGCACCCATGCCATCGGCGATCAAGGTATTTCGATGACTCTCGACATTTATTCCGAGATCGCGAAAGCCCATGGCGAAGCTGATCGCCGCTCCCGCATCGAGCACGCGCAGCACATGGCCGCCAAAGATTTCGAGCGCTTCGCTCAGCTTCACGTGATCGCCTCCGTGCAGCCGTATCACGCAATCGACGACGGCCGCTGGGCGGAAAGGCGCATTGGACACGACCGCGCCAGCCGCACCTACGCATTCCGTACTTTCCTGAACCACGGCGTTCGCCTCGCCCTCGGCACCGATTGGGATGTTGCACCGCTCAATCCCATGCTCACGGTGTACGCTGCGGTCACCCGCGCCACTCTGGACGGCAAAAATCCCGGCGGTTGGTTTCCCGAGCAGAAACTCACGGTTGAAGAAGCGATCGAGGCCTACACGATGGGCTCTGCTTATGCGGAATTCCAGGAAAACGACAAAGGCTCAATCACGCCCGGGAAACTGGCAGATATGGTTCTGCTCAGCGACGATATTTTCTCCATTGCTCCGGGGAAAATTCGCGATTTAAGGATTTTGAAAACGATCGTGGGCGGAAAAATTGTTTGGGATGCCAGATAGTAGAATCCTGCGGGGGCTGGCCCAGCTTTGCCGGGGGTCACCACGAAAGCGGCTGCCCCACGCTTCTTGGGGTTCGAAGCGTGGGCATTCCTGCTGCTGACATCAGGAGACTTGGTTCACTCGCATTTCCGCTCTCCGGGGCTCATTCATCAGCACGGGTCCGGCGTCG
>QIAB01000048.1 GCA_003225455.1 Acidobacteriota bacterium | reverse complement strand
TAGCGAGCGCTTCAGCCGTGCGACGGCGTAATTTGCATAAGGATTCGGCCCGGAACTCCGAGTGTCCACGTCCATCACCCCGAGTTCGAAATTACCAATCGATCCCGTAACCTTGGCGCCGCCGTTGATCGGGACCTCCTCGCCAGTAATGGGATCAATTCCAATCTGGCGGCTGAAGAAGAGCAGATCGCCGCTGTCCCCGCCCAGGGGGAAGTTGAAGACACCGGCATTTTCCAAGAAGAACTGCCGTTTCTCAGGAAAAAAGAGCTTGTATGGCGTGAGATTAAACTGCTGCGTGTCCACGTCAGCATCGGCGAAATCGGTATTGGCGGTGAAATTCGCAACCAGGTTCGAGCGCAGACCGAGTTTGACATCGACGCCTCCGGTGTAGAGTGCACTGGTTCCTGGTGTCAGTCCGGTTCCCGCAGCGCTCGACGGAAAATGGCTAAAGCCGACCAGTCCGTAGGGCTTGACGATGAATAGTCGACCGCTGCCGATTTCGGAGATGCCATGCAACTCACCGGCCTGGCTAATCCGGGCAGCACCATAGACGCGCCGCCAGCCTGACCAAAGGTCTTCTTCGTTCTTCCGGCGGATGAATCGTTTGAAGTTGATACCCCAAATCACATCCCGCGACTGCATGAAGTTTAGCGTCGAAAACGGAATAGCGACCGTGGCCGTCCAGCCCTGCTTTGTGATGCGAGCTTCCGATGTCCACACGCCGTCCCAGCCTGGGTCCCCATCTCCGGTACCACTATCCGTTCGCTGCTCCTCGGTAATCAGAGCATCGCGTTGCGTGCCCAGCGGATTGATTTGAAATACGTACGCATTACGCCGGTCATGGGCAGAGTCAATGATGATCTCAAAGTAATCATCCAACTCCTGACTGACATCACGCCGCAGTTCGGTCGCGACGATCCTTTTCGGATCAGAGTCGAAGCACGTAATGCCGAAATAGACTTCATGCTTGCTGTAGAGAATGCGGACTTCGGTTTTTTCAGTCGAGGGTTGCCCCTCAAAGGGTTCCCGCTGCAGAAAGTTGTCAATCGCACTGGCCTGTTGCCAGATGGGATCGTCGAGTGTTCCGTCTAATTTGGGCGCTAGGTCAATTCGACTGGCGCTCGCGGTTCGGAGAGGCTCTTGAACTCTAATTTGCCTTTCCTTGGTTTGTGGACTCGCCTGAGATTGCGCGTTCAGAAGCAGGGATGAATGGCACAGCAGACCCAGAACGAACACACAAGCACTGATCTGCGATCGCTCAGGAAGAGAGACACTCATCCCACTTTTCCGTGTAGGAAAACTCCAACAGCCCCGGCAGCAAGAATCACGAGGGGTTCAGGGATCTTCTTCGTGAACATTAGGATCACCAGTGTGACGAACCCGATGAGGACAGTTGGGAGATCTACTAGAGATCGCCGGGCCAAGATATATGCAGCTCCGGCGATAGCGCCCACGGCTGCCGCGGTAACGCCTTGAACAAAGGCCTTGACCTGCCGGTTCTGAGCGAAGCGGCGGTAATAGGGTGCGCCGAACAGAACAATGAAATAAGGTGGAGCAAAAACTGCCCACGCTGCAACCAGCGCCCCCACCGGCCCCGCTACCACGTACCCGATGAACGCAGCCGTTATAACAACCGGCCCAGGAGTGATCATCGCGACCGCAACGGCATCGACAAATTGGCGCTCAGTGAGCCAGTGGAACTTTGCTACAACCCCGCCATACAAGAACGGAACAATTGCCAACCCACTGCCGAATACGAAAGCGCCAGCCTTCAAGAAAAAAAGAAACAGGACCCCGACGGTTGCGATTGACGCCAGACCGTGAATCCCGGTCAGCAGCGGACCTAATCCGCCAACAAACATCGCCGAGGTAGCGCGGCTCGGGACAACGGGAGGCGCCTTAACCAACATCGCGACAGCGCCGCACAAAATGAAAAGCCAGATGATTTCGGATTTGGTCCAAGCTGTCGTAATCGCCAGAGCAGCGAAGATCGTCCAAAGAAGCCAGTCCTTACCCACTGTAGTCCGCACAAGTTTTATTGCGCTGCGCACGATGATTGCAATCACCGCCGCGCCGATTCCGTAGAACATGCCCTGAATCCACGGCAGGCTGCCGAAGTGAACATAAAGCGCAGCCAAGACAAGCACCATCAGGAGAGAAGGCAAGATAAAGGCGACGCCAACCAGGGTTGCTCCTAGGGCTCCCGCACGCAGCCACCCCAAATACATCGCTAACTGCGCAGCTAAGGGTCCGGGAGAAAGCTGGGAGAAGGCCAGACCTTCGAGGTAATCTTGCTTCGAGACCCACCGGCGCTCCTCCACCAGGTCTTTTTGCATGTGCCCTGCGAGCGCGATCGGCCCGCCAAAGCCAAGGGTTCCGAGGCGCAGGAAATAGACCAGCAGCTCTCGCAAAGTAAACGACACCGTCGAGGCGCAGTCCACCATCTGTGGTTGTCGCTTCGGCTCTTGGCTCATGTTTTATTTTTATTACTTGTTACCCTTGCCTAGTTCGTCGAGCCCAGCTTTGAAGCCAGTCGCCAACTTATCCGCCGGTCCTCGACCCCAGTAATGCAGAAAGATTATGAGCGGTCTGGAATTCGTCATGTGGTGATGGATCGCCACAACTTCCAGTCCATGCGAACGAAGCGCCTTGAGAGTTGGAGTGACTTCGGTTTCCAGCATCGCGACATCGCCAGCCACAGCAGCATCATCATTGGCTCCGACAAACGCCGCCCAGGTATTGAGGCCCATGCGTGCATTGATCCTGGCTCCCATTTCTCTTACGTCGAGATCATCGCGGCCTACAGTGATTTTGTACACAGAACCATTTTGCTCACCGGCATAGCCAACGATTTTCGCTATCCGATCAGTGTCAAGCACGCCTTGCTTCGGTGCTGTGCTAGCGTCGTGACCGCCGGGTTCGGTCGGCTTCGCCTGTCCTATCAAATCGAGGGCTGGCTTGACCTGATTTGCCAAATCGAGGGCTTTGCCATGTCCATGGATGTGCATAAAAAAGACGCGGGGATCTTCCCAGAAGAAGTGATTGTGCAACGCAGTGACCTCCAGTCCATGCTCAAGCAGGGCTGACATTACCGGATTTACTTCATCCTGCGTCAGGACCAGATCTCCCATCATGACCTCTTCCCCACCATCACCTTTAGTCATCGCAAACCAGCCACCAAAACCAAAAGGAGTCGGCACTGAGTAGCCTGCGACCTTCACGTGCAGGTCATTCCGTGGAATGTTCACCTTCAGAACGTTCGATTTGTAGTCGCCCGATTTGCCTACAATTTTCAAGACCTCTTGGTAATCACTCGGGGTTTCCTGGGCTTTTGTCACTGGTGTGATGACTGCCATGCTGGTTGCCCATAGAAGAATGCTGATCGTTGTCGTATTGCTCATCGCGCCTCCTTAGTTACGCCTTCAGATCGTTCGGGTCCCACTTCCGCCATACATCGGTCCTCGGCTCCATTGTTGTCCTTTCTCGGAAGAGCTGGTCCAGGCGATCTGGACTTGACGTTTCAGAGCCCATTTGGGCAAGTCTTTCATGATACGCGGCCAACGAAGCGCCGAACTGAAGGAATGGAACCCGGCGCTTGCGGCCCGCGCACATGAGCGCGACAATGTAGCCGCTACAATTTAGCGCAGACAGGAACTGTCTATGTCAGATCGGAAATACCGCCAACGCGGCTATCAGGACCGCAGCGATGAAAGCACGCGTCAGAAGCCGGTAGAAAAGCCGGTCAGGAAAGACAACACCTTCGGTCCACGCCCTTTGCAAATGCCGGGGACCCGCACCGTTTCCCGCTGCTCGCAATGCGGCGCCCTGATCGAGGGGATCGCTGATTCGGCAGCGAAGTGCCCCAAGTGTGGCTTCGAGCTGCATTCTTGTAAACAGTGCGCCTACTTTGATCCCTCAAGCCGATTCGAGTGCAGTCAGCCGATTCCGGAACGCATCCCGCGCAAGGATGCCCGGAACGATTGCACGTTCTACGCAATGCGAGTAATGGTTGAAAAGGAGACCTCCACACCCGGCGCGAAAGTGCAAGACGCGCGTCAAGCGTTTGATAATTTATTCAAGAAATGAGTGTTTCCTGCCCAGAAATTTAGGGCTTCATCGTCGGCCGCAGCAAAACCTCGCTCACGAAGGACTGCGGTGCCTGCGTCACCAGCATCCCGACAACGTGAGCCACATCGTCCGGCTGCAGCATTTTCGTGGAATCTTTCCCTGTATGCGGGCTCAACTCCGTGTCCACCGATCCAGGACAAACAACTGAAACCCGAATATGGTGAACCCGCAGCTCCTCAGCCACGGAATAGCTCAGCCCATTCAAGCCCCATTTGGAAGCGGCGTACGCGGCACCATTCGGCAGCGGATTTTTTCCTGCAAGTGAAGAGATATTGATAATGTGCCCAGTTTGCGCGCGGACCATGATCGGAGCGAAGCTACGAATGCAGTAATAGACGCCGCGCAGATTAGTGTGCAAAACCTGATCCCATGATTCTGCTGGCATTTGGTGCAATGGCCCTCCGAATCCGCCGACGCCAGCATTATTCACCAGGATGTCAGCGCGCCCGTAGCTCGTATCCACGTGTTGAGCGGCGGCTTCGACCGAGCTCAAATCAGTAACATCGCACGGTAATACTTGTGCCCGGCCGTCGGCCCGGTTGATTTCGGCAGCGGTGGATTCCAGTGGTTCCAGCTTGCGTCCACAGAGAATGACCACGGCGCCCAGAGCTGCCAGCTTGCGAGCAATCGCCGCCCCAATGCCGCGGCCCGCGCCTGTAACAACCGCCACCTGCTCATTTAAGGGATTCAGGTTCGCTTCACGCATGGGCACTCAATCAAGGCGAGCCAAGCATTTAAGAAACCATCCGGCCGGCCGGATCGCCGCATCTTACAAGAGGGCAAGTCTAACTCGAAAAAGCAAACTTGCCTTAGGCGAAGCACATCCTTATAATCCGGCTCACCGGAAAAACGGTGCGGATGTCTGGATGCTTTCCTGAGCCGCCAGGTTTCTCCGGTCCTGTCACATGAGCGGAGCTCATGAAGATCCAGGTGAGCGGGCTCGGGTCGCGCCTGGGTACGATGTGCGTTCGCTGATTTCCCAAGATTTTCAAGGAGCCATTCGAATGAAGACCAGTCTAGTGGCGTTTGTGCTTGCGCTTTCAGCAATCGCAGTCGGGCAAACCACGGCGCCGCAACCACAGGCGCAACCCGCGGGTTCGCAGCCTGCCGCTTCACAACAGCCCGGAACTGCACCAGCCGGGGCAGGGCAGGCGGGCGCATCCGCGCAGCCGCAGAAAAAGGAGATCAAGGATCCCGCGGAATACAACGCCTACGTTGGCGCCGTGCAGCAGAAGGATCCGGCTGCCCAGATCAGCGGGCTGGAAGCTTTTCTGACGCAGTATCCCAACAGCGTTGTCAAGGAGGACGCTTTGGAAGCGCTGATGGGCGCTTATCAAAAGGCCAACAACGCGGCCAAGATGGCTGATACAGCCAACCGGCTGCTGGCCGCGAATCCTGATAATGTGCGTGCCCTTGCTCTTCTGGCCGTTACTGAAAGGGCCGCACAGAAATGGACTGATGCATTTCAGCACGCGACTCGCGGACTGCAAGCCGTACCGAAAATGCAGAAACCGGATGGCGTTTCCGACCCGGATTTCCAAAAGCAAAAGGATCAATTGACTGCGGCGCTGAACAGCATTGCGGGATTTTCGGCTCTTCAGCTCAAGGATTATGGCAACGCCCAGAAATACCTGCGCGCGTCGGTTGAAGCCAATCCAAACAATCTGGAAGATGTCTATCCGCTGGCGTTGGCTTACCTGTCTGCCAACCCTCCGGATACGGTCAACGGCCTTTTCTTCATCGCCCGCGCTGCGGGCTTGGCGCCTGCTGGTCAGGCGCAAACCCAAATCAGCAACTACGGCAAGAGCGTGTACACGAAATATCACGGTTCTGATCAAGGATGGACTGAGCTGCTGGCCACCGCAAAAACCACGCCTCTTCCGCCCGCCGGATTCACCATCTCGAAATACGTGCCGCCCACTCCGGCAGAGCAAGCAGCGGAGTTAGTGAAAACCAAGCAGCCCAAGGAAATGTCATTCGCGGAGTGGGAACTCGTGCTCTCCGCTGGCAAGCCCGAAGATGCAGAAAAAGTCTGGAATGCGATTAAAGGCGTGCCGCTTCAGATGGAAGGTCAAGTGATCAAGGCTTCCGAGAAGGAACTGCAAATTGCGGGCAGCCAGGATGACATCGATCAGAAACGCGCAGATATTATCCTAGCCATGACCGGAGTGATTCCAGCCAGACTAATGCCCAAGGAAGGTAGTACGTTGGATTTCGAGGGTACGCCGGTTTCTTACACGCCGAGCCCATTTGTGATGACCATGGAAAAGGGGACTCTGCTGACCAAGGCTGCTCCGGCTAAGAAGTCGCCAGCACGGCGCCGTCCCACGAAACCGAAACCACAGTAAAGAATCGAAGTAACCTCAAAGGCAGCCCGTGAGGCTGCCTTTTTGTTTATCTGTTGCAGGCTATGAAATCTGGTCGCACGCATTCGCGAATGCCGCCAAAGCGACCGCTGACTGGCCTTCGCATTCTGGTTGGCCGTGCCCGCCACCAGGCCAGCGCGTTGTCGGCCGGCTTGCGCAGCCTGGGCGCAGAAGTCGTTGAAATCCCTTTCATCGAAATCCGCAGGCCGAGTTCTTTCAAGCCGCTGGATGCAGCTCTCAAAAATGTCCGCACTTACGAATGGCTAATCCTTACTAGCGTGAACGGAGTGGAAGCGCTTGGCGAGCGAATCAAGCGGCTGCAGCTGCGCAAGTCTCACCTGGCTCATCTGAAAATAGCGGCTATCGGCCCCGCCACAGCACATGCCGTCGAGAGGCTCGGGCTAAAAGTTCATGTCATTCCTAAGGAATACGTGGCGGAGTCGGTGGTGAAGAGCTTGCGCGATCGGGTGAAGGGAAAACGTGTTCTGCTGGCGCGGGCCAAAGTTGCGCGCGATGTCATTCCACGCGAATTGCGTAAGCTGGGCGCGCGCGTGGACGTGGTGGAAGCGTACGAAACGGTTATACCACTGTCTTCCACCCGGCGGCTACTCGCTCTGCTGCGCGATCCAAAGCGCCGCCCGAATGTGATCACGTTTACCAGTTCTTCGACGGTCAGAAACTTTGTTGCACTTTTAAGCGCGAAGAGCCGCAGGCAGGAACGCCTGGGTCATGCGGCTTTGCTAGATGGAATTAAGTTCGCCTCCATCGGCCCAGTGACGTCGTCCACTTTGCGCGAGTTTGGGATGACTCCGCATATTGAAGCCGGGAAGTACACGATTCCGGGTCTGCTTGAGGCAATTGCCCAAGCTTACGCACGCAAGCCTGCGAGCAGGGTTAGGTAGCTCGTTTACTCGTTCAGCGAGCAGCCGCAATCCGCAGGTGGGACCTGTGCTTTGATGAAGTTTGCCGCCCGCTGATAGGCGTCGATCTGATTCTCGACGCGCGCGAAACCGTGGCCTTCGTTCTCGTAGATTTTGTACTCGGCTACGCCTCCACGCTTTTTGATCGCATCCACTACTTGCAGCGTTTCTGATTTTGGGCACCGCGGGTCGTTGCCTCCCGCCAGCAGCAACAGCGGTGCTTTAACCTGGTCGATAAAGAAAATCGGAGAGCGGTCGCGCAATAGGTCTTTGTTCTTTTGGGGATCGCCCATGGTGGCGAGGTCCATCTCCCGCAGAACGGGATCTTCATTCTGGATTTCGGTGAAGTAGTTTACAAAGGGCACGATCGGCACCGCCGCAGCCCAGACATCCGGAGCCTTGGTCACCGCCATCATGCTCATATACCCGCCATAACTTCCGCCAGCTATCACCAGCTTCTTGGGATCGAGGTAGCCGGTTTGTTTGATCCAGTCGGCCGCGGCAAGAACGTCCTGGAGATCGCCGCCGCCCATATCGAACAAATTGGCCTGCTGAAATTCTTTACCGTAGCCCGTCGAGCCACGATAGTTCGGCGCGATCACCATGTAGCCCTGATTCACCATGTGCTGAATGAACCGGTTAAACAAATTGACTGTTTGCGAAGTCGGGCCGCCGTGGACGAAAACAATGGCCGCGTTCTGGCCATCGCGCCGTATATTGTGTGGCACATAGAGCAGCGCCGAGATCGTCCACTTGCCGTCGCGACTGGGATAATGCACGAGTAGCGGCTCAACCATATGTTTCGCTGGGACTCCAGCCAACAGCGAGTGCGTCACCTGGTGCGTGCTGCCGTCGGGGATGTCGTAAATCCAGGCATCCTTGGGAGAGTTGGGGCCGTTGTGGTAGTAGAGCAGGCGGGAGCCGTCGCGCGTGAAAGCCGACTCCGCGCCACCCAAATCGTTCACACCCTTTGGCAGCGGCAGGGAAGTGGTTTTGCCGGGATCTAGATTGTGCAGATAGATATCCGTGTTGCCATCAACATTCGCAGTCCACGTGACGGATTTTCCATCTGGCGAGAAATTACCGCCGGAAATTTCCCATTTATCTTGGGTGAGCCAGCGGATCTTTCCTGGGCGCACAATACCCTTGTCACTAATGTCGAGGGTTCCGACGTTTTGGTATCCATTCGCCGCATTCGAGCTTATTAGCACAGATTCTCCGTCTTTAAACGGTGGCGAAACATCATTTGCTTCGTACAGTTGTTCACCTTCATGTGGCGTCAGGAGAGTTAGCTTGCCGCGTTTCAGGTCGGCAACGAAGACATTCGAATCAGTCCCTTTCGCCTGTATCTGCGTGTAGTACAGGTATTCTCCGCCTCGCGACCACACCGGGCTCACGTTCATCTTGTCTTTTGGCGTGCCGCTGGTGACGTGTTTTGTAGTGCGCGTCACGGTATCGAAGACATCGATCTCATACACGGAAGATGTCTTAGGCTTAACCATGTAAGCTAGGTATCGTCCGTCAGGCGACCAGGCAGGGTTTTCTTCCGCAATCTCGCGTGTCTTAGTGATGTTCACTACCTGCCCGGTTTTCGGCGAAACCAGGAAAATATCCCACTGCTCGTCGCCATCGTAGTCAGATTGGTAGGCGATCCACTTGCCATCCGGAGACCACGCCGGCGCCGTCTGGCGCTGATCGCTCACCGTAAGCTGCATTGGCCAGCCGCCCTCGGTGGGCACCAACCAAATGTTGTTGCGCCCGGTAATGTTCGTGACAAACGCAATCGTCTTTCCATCCGGCGACCAGGCCGTGCTTCCGACAGCGCGCGTCATGTACAGGCGCTCCAGCGACAGAGACTGCTCGCCTTGTTCAACCTCAGCGTCAGGTCTGGAGATGACCTGCTTCGGGTCGGTGATGGCTTGGGGCGTGGGAAGCGTCTGAGAAATTGCAACAGTAGACATAGCTATGATCATCAGAAATATCGCGCGATTACGCATGCTGTTTCATTTCAGAACTAAACTTTCGATTAGGCGCGCGCGTCCTCGCGCGTGCAAGTTCATTCGTGATACTCCTTCTCTGTGGTGAACCGCATCTATGAGTACCGCCGTCACCTACCGCACTTTCAGAGCGACAACAAAGCCATCTTCGTAACGTTCTGCACTCATCATCGCTGGATTTTGCCTCCGGAAGCAAGAATCATAACGCTTCAAGCTTGCCTTTGGGGCAATGGTAAGCGATTCACGCTTCATGGGCTCGTTATTATGCCGGACCATGTTCATCTCGTTCTGACTCCCTTGTACGACGGGAGCGGTTTGTACTGTATTCCTGAAATTATGCAGGGTATCAAGAGCACGTCAGCGCACCGGATCAATCGCACACTAAACCAAGCTGGTCAGATTTGGCAGCATGAATCTTTCGATCACGTGCTGCGCCGTGAAGAAAGCATTCCAGCAAAGGTGCAGTACATTTGTGAAAATCCAGTCCGAGCCGGACTCGTGAATAGTCCAGAAGAATACCGTTGGCTTGGTCGCCTGATCTGAGAGATTCTCGCACGGGCGAGACGCCCGCGCCTACATCGAAAATTTAATATTGGTTTCCCCGCGATGTAGGCGCGCGCGTCCTCGCGCGTGCGCAGCCTACTTCGCGTTCTTATGAATCTCTACTGTGCTCCACGTCTTGTCGGCTGCATGGCAGATGTTCTCCAGCGGGCACTCCGCGCATTTCGGAGCTCGTGCCATACACAGCTTGCGTCCGTGCCAGATCACCTGATGAGCGAATAGCGTCCACTTCGCGCGTGGGATTACGTGCATTAGGTCTTGCTCGGTCTTCTTCGGATCCTCATTGCGAGTGAGCTCCAGCCGGCGTGAAATGCGCTGTACGTGCGTGTCTACGACCACACCTTCATTTTGTCCAAACCAGGTGCCCAGCACTACGTTCGCAGTCTTGCGGGCCACCCCGGGTAATGTGAGGAGCTGATCGATTTCGGAGGGCACCTCGGCCCCAAAGTCGCTGACGATTTTTTTGGCCGCGCCCACTACCGATTTTGATTTGTTTCGGAAGAACCCGGTGGACCGGATATCCACCTCGAGTTGTTCCGGGTTGAGTGCGGCAAAATCCTGAACCGTAGGATACTTGGCGAAAATCACCGGCGTGACTTTGTTCACCCCCACGTCGGTCGATTGGGCGGAGAGAATGGTGGCGACCAGCAACTCCCAGGCGTTGTTGTGTTTTAACGCGCAGGTCGCGGCGGGATATAGGCGATCAAGGCGATTGATAATTTCGCTGATGCGTTCCGCCGCGAGCGGATTGTAGCCTCTGGCAGCGCGCGTTGTTCGTTTCGATGCAGCATCTCTCGCTCCGCCCGGAACCAAAGATTGCACGCGGCTCCGCGCGGGCCGAATCGTCTGCTTAGCCGGTCGGACGCGGATTGCGCGATCCTGGCGTCCAGTTTTGGCGGGTTGGCGGGGGACGATGCCACGGGGCATGGATGCTCCTTGCAGTCGAATGTTCATGTTAGCAGAGGGAGTTGCCCCTTCGTGTCGCGCCGAACCAGCTTGCGTGATTGACGCGAATCCGGTGTCCCGATAATCTGAGGCAGTGCTTACGATTCGGGCATCGGACGGAGCAGAGGACGTCCCGGCACATTTCGTCTTAGGAAAAACCAGTGGCAGTCAAATCCATTCAACTCGGGCAAGTTTGGCGCAACGACGCTGACGGCAACGATTATTTGGTAACCAAGCTGTACAGTGAAGTTTTCAGCCAATATGCTGTGCTGCGGCCAGCGGGACTGTCGGCTCCTGACGCAGAAACTGTCCGCGTCAAAGTCACAAAGAACGCCGAGGGTGCGACGCTGCCAGGTTACACCTTCACTCAGGAAGCAGCGTTCTGAAAGCAGCCATTGGCGCTGGGGAATTTCTGCAGGATCTTGGCAAAGCCGGCTCCGGTCCGATGCAAAATGCTGATTGCTGAACGTCCGTGCTGTATTCTTTCCTCTTCCGCCATTCATGACTGAAAAAATCCTCGCTGTAGTTTTCGTTTTCATTAAATCGGTAATCGCCGCCACCGGATACGGCGGGATCGTAATCCTCATGGCAATTGAGTCGGCGTGTATCCCGCTGCCTTCGGAATTGATCATGCCGTTCGCCGGCTATCTGGTATATGAAGGCAGATTTCAGCTGTTGTGGGTGGCCACGGTTGGCGCGATTGGCTGCAATCTCGGATCGCTTATCGCATATGAGATCGGCTGCTACGGCGGCAGGCCCCTGGTAGAGAAATATGGCCGATGGATTCTAATGGGCCGTCGCGAACTCGACTTGGCCGACCGCTTCTTTGCGCGCTGGGGATATCTGGCCGTGTTCATTGCGCGTTTGCTGCCAGTGATCCGAACGTTCATCGCTCTTCCGGCAGGTGTCGCTCGCATGCCACGGGGGCGTTTTCACGTCTACACTTTCCTGGGATCATGGCCCTGGTGTTTGGGCCTTGCCTGGCTGGGTATGAAGCTCGGCGAAAACTGGCGCGAACTGGGGAAGTATTTTCACAAATTCGATGTTGTCATTGGCGCGATTCTAGTTCTTGGCGTGATCTGGTTCGTGTGGTCACACTGGAAGAACCGGATGAGCGCGTCACAAAACTGAGACTGCTAACTGACAACTGTCTTTTTCCGCGGCGCGACTGAGTTAACCACTGGAGGAATTCTCATGAGGAATATGTTTTTGTGGTGCGTCCTTCTGTTGCTGCCAACCGGGATTTTGGCGCAGTCTGTTCCCGATAAACCCTTCGTCGTCGAGTATTACTACAAGACCAAGTGGGGCCATGCCGACGAGTTCTTAAAGTTGTTCAAGAAGAATCATTATCCGCTGTTGAAAAAAGAAGTTGAAATGGGGAGGATGCTTAAAGTCTGGATGGACCAGCCGCGCTACCACACTACCGAAGATGGACGCTGGGATTATCGTGTGACAATTGTGTTCAAGAACGCGACCGTTGCCAACGAACCGTTCGACGAAGACGCGCTTAAGAAGCAGTTGTTTCCCGATCAGCAGACTTACCAGCAAGAAGAGCAACGGCGCTTCGAGATTCTCGATGCACACTGGGATTTGCCGGTGAAGACTGTGGATATGGAAGCGAAATAAAAACTCTAACCACAGAGGGCACAGAGGACACGCACGCCGGGCGCTAGACCCTCCAAATCGATCCCGCGCTGACGCACTTGGATTGACATCCCCGGCATTCGCCATCGCTCGGTTGCAAATCACCGCCTGATACGAGAACATACCCGTTTGTCTTAGTCCAACAGAAGTCATAAGGAAGCAGCGCAAACATGGCGACGCGGCAAAAGAGTGTCAAAACCGGCAAGAAGCCGAAGACCGGCAGCGAGATTCAGGTGCCCAAAGGCAAGCTCGGGGTCATGATTCCCGGCATGGGTGCCGTAGCAACAACCTTTGTGGCTGGCGTGGAGGCAGTAAGGAAGGGATTTGCCACGCCGATTGGCTCCCTCACACAGATGGGCACCATTCGCCTCGGACGCCGCACAGAAAGCCGCGCTCCCAAGGTAAACGAGTTTGTTCCCCTCGCAGGACTGAACGATCTGGTCTTTACCGGATGGGACATTTTTGAAGATGACATGCACGCGGCCGCCTCCAACGCTGGCGTGCTGGAGCGCGAACTCCTCGATCAAGTGAAGCCGTTTCTCAGCTCGATCAAGCCGCGCAAAGCCGTTTTCGACCGCAACTACGTCAAGCGGCTGGACGGCCCGAACGTGAAAAAAGGCAAGACCAAAATGGATCTTGCCGAGCAGGTGCGACAGGACATTCGCGACTTCAAGAAAAGCTCCGGAGCGAGCCGGCTGGTGACTATCTGGTGCGGGTCGACGGAGACGTTTATTGAACCAGGCGAGGCGCACCAGTCGGTGAAGGCCTTCGAAAAGGCCTTGACTCAGAATGACGAGTCAGTCGCCCCTTCGATGATTTACGCCTATGCGTCTCTAATGGAGGCGGTACCTTTCGCCAACGGAGCCCCGAACCTGACGGTTGACATTCCGGCCATGCACGAACTGTCGCGGCGCAACGAAGCTCCGATTTGCGGCAAGGATTTTAAAACCGGGCAGACACTGATTAAGACAATTCTCGCGCCCGGATTCAAGGCGCGTCTGTTGGGGCTGAGCGGCTGGTACTCAACAAATATTCTGGGCAATCGTGACGGTGAGGTGTTGGACGATCCCGGGTCGTTCAAAACCAAGGAAGAATCAAAGCTGGGCGTGCTGGAGCACATTTTGCAGCCGCGACTCTACCCCGAACTGTACGGCAAGATTTTCCATAAGGTTCGCATTAACTATTATCCACCGCGCGGTGATAACAAAGAGGGTTGGGATAACATCGACATCTTTGGATGGCTCGGCTATCCCATGCAGATCAAAGTCGATTTCCTCTGCCGTGACTCGATTTTGGCGGCGCCGATTGTGTTGGACCTAGTGCTCTTCCTGGATTTGGCACAACGGACATCAGAGCTTCGCGATATTGGCGTTCAAGAATGGCTCAGCTTTTACTTTAAGTCTCCGATGACGGCTCCGGGACTGTATCCCGAGCATGACCTGTTTATCCAGTTGATGAAGCTGAAGAACACGCTGCGGCATCTGCGAGGAGAAGAGCTGATTACCCATTTGGGCCTAGAGTATTACGACTGAGTGTCGCGAGTCACGAATAGCAGAAGGCGTCGCATCCCTTCCGGGTAGAGATGGTCCGTTATGCAGTTCCTATGGAATATCCAATGCCATCCTGAGAGCTCGGTTCAACTCCACCAACTTCCGCCCGGAAAGAGAGCCTACAAATTGGGTAAGATCGGCTTTGCGAAGACTTACAAGATTTTCGCACATGATCCAGCTTGGATGTTTGAGTCCCTCGTCAACGCCGACCGAAACTTGGGTTGAGAGGCCTTGTCCGCTAGTGAAAACCGGCGCGCAGATGACGGTAGAGAATCTCGAATCGATCAGCACCTGTCGACTGACAAGCACAAAAACCCGGTGCTGTTTGGGGTCGCCACCTGGCTTGCGGACCCGGTAAAGTTCGCCACGGTTCACACCTGCCCCCGAATCAGTCTTCCGGCGACTGGTACTGCATTACATCGGCAGCCTCGGCGTTAAGCTGTTCCGCCGCGTGATTGAGGCGATCAAGGTCCCGCGCCTGTGCTTGTGTCCGAGCCCGTTCTCGCAGAAAAAGGCGGAGCACGCGCTCTATCACGGCCGAGCGGGAATGCTTTGATCCGGCTAACTTGTCAACCGATTCCAAGACATCCCTAGAGAGTGTGACAGATGTCTTCTGTTTCATACCACCATTATACTACCGCCGCCGCTTCCACAGTGGCAGACCGAACCACAGCCCACCAAAAAAGAGCAGCAAAATAGCCGTCAAGGTGACCGGAAGCCACTGCGAGGCGCTGGCCGTCTTCATAACGACATAGAAGTCTCCGCAAATGGCCAGAGCCAGCGGAACCAGTGACGCCAGCAGCATGGCTCCGGTGAAGCGATGAAAGTGCTCGGTATTCTCGCCATGCTCGACAACGCGATGATAGGCTGCCGGCGTCATCAAGCCGATTACCGACACACACATCAGAATCAAGCTGACCGAGTGAATTGCCTTTGAGCTGTAGGGTATCTTCTCGAAATCAGACAGCACAAAAGTGATCAACTGAAAACCCAGCAGGGCTTGCGCTCCCGGCAGCACCATGCGAATTTCCGTCAACACATGGCGAATCTCTTCATTAAGCTCTGCCTGTCGTGCTCCACTATTTCCAGTCATCACTTTTTGTACGCATCGCGCGGCAGCAGCCGCAACCCGTACCAAAGAAACAGCGCTGCAAGCGTGACACCAGCGCCGGCACATATTCCGTAGACCGGCCCTACTGCTTTGGCGATGAAAATATAAATCGACAAGCCCGTTGATAACGCAAAAGGTAAAAGCGCGATCGTCATGATTCTCATGACATACGAATTGAATTCCTCGTCATCCTGACCGCCTTCTACGATCCTGTGATAAGGAGCGGGCGCCATGAGCAGAGCTACCACGACAGTAATCAGCCCGAGTGCCCAGAGAACGAGATATCTCGATGCCGCCGGAAGCTCGCGATATCCAGGCTCGAAAACGACACGGAAGGGCGCTCCCAGCAGGATTTGCGCGCCCAATATCAAGGTGCGTCCTTCATCGAGCGCATTCTGAGTTTTTTCTTTTAGTTCGGTCATAAACAATCTCTGCAAGAGATTGCGTTGGTCGAGCCGGAGTTGCTTTTTGCCACGGTAGACAATGAGAGAAATCGCTAAAGCATCGCAGAATTGGCGCACAGATTTACGGTCCCTGAAAGATCCCAACATGACGATCTCAGAGTAAGTTCTTCTCTTTTCGATATTGGTCGTAAGTGTGCAGGAAGCGCTCGATGTCCTTCTTTTGCAAGTAGTACGGGGTCGAAAACCGCAGCTTGCTGGGTTCGCCGCCGCGGATGCGGATCTTGTGCGTCTTCCATAGCCAGTTCTCCAGCTCCATGCGCTGGATCGGTGGGGCGTTGACTGTCGCAATGGCGCAGCGCAATGCAGGGTCGGGCGAAGTCCACGATTCGGTGCCGCGCTTCGCCATCTCGCCCAGAATGTAATCGCAGAGCCGACGATGGCGTCGTTCAACCCGATCCATCCCAATATCATTTGCCAACTTGATCGCTGCGCGCATTCCCCACAGCGCAGGCACATTCGATGACCCGATGCGCTGAAAGCGTTCGGCACGAATTTTGGGATCGTCCCAGCCTTCTGTGGCAATTGTGTTCCACAGGCGGTCGATTACTTCATCGCGAACGTACAGAAAACCTGAACCTTTCGGGGCCAGGAGCCACGTCCTCGGGAATAAGGAACTGCTTACGCAGTTCAGACCAGTAGGCGTCTTCTTTCTCTTCGTACAGCTTTTGCTCAGGCAGGTTCGAAGGAGCTTTTTCGAGTTGCGCAAGCAGGCTGTTGTGGAAGATGAGAGTGGCGGCCAGCCCACTGGCATTAGCAAGAAAGCTGCGGCGATTTAGCATATAACGGCGCCTCCTGACAGTAAGAAGGCGTCATGTTACGACTCCGCTGGACGCATGAGCAAGCTGCGGAGCAGTTCATGCGCGCATCGAATGGGAGAGGAGCAATATGAAATTGATAACGACGCTGGTGCGGCTTCTGCTCGTGATTTCTCTCCCATTATTGCTCTGCGCGGGAGACGCAGCTGCGCCGACCCCTATCGGCCCTCAGAAATCATCCATTACGGTGCGCGTATTCAAGTCGGGAGTATTTTCCGCTTTCGGCCATGAACACGAAATCAGCGCACCCATCCAGCAAGGATCGTTCACGGAAAATCCAGCATCAGTCGAATTAATGGTAGACGCCCGCAAAATGCGGGTCATGGACAAAGATGTCTCCGAAAAAGATCGTACTGAGATTCAGCAGACCATGCTAGGTCCCAAAGTGCTGGACAGCGAGAAATTTCCAGAAATCCGTTTTCAGTCAACTAGCGTTGAGCGGCTTGGAGAAGGGAAGTGGGCCATCTTGGGCGATCTAACCATCCGTGGTGAGACGCGGCCGGTGAAAGTGCGAGTCGAGGGGCAGAATGGCCATTATCGCGGAATAGTGGAGCTCAAACAAAAGGATTTCGGGATCACTCCGGTTACCGTGGCGGGCGGCACGGTGAAGGTGAAGAACGAATTGAGGGTCGAATTCGATATCGTGTCAAAGTAATGTCTAATCTTTCGAACGAGGTAACCTTCTCCGCTCATAGTGCGTCGAACTTAAGAGGAAAGCATAAGAGGAAATCCGGGGAGTGCTGTCTGTGAGCGGGCGTATAATTGAATTGGCCCTCGGCGGGATTCGCAAGGGAGTAATCATATGAAACTACGGCTTTTGGCAATTACGGCCGCGCTGCTGGCCCTCAGCTATGCAGTGCCAGGGAGCTTTGCCCAAGATCAGGGCAGCGCCAGCCCGAGCGATCAAGGTGCTCCAGCCGCGCAAAACGACAAGACCCCGGTGCCAACCGCCAAACCTGTGCAGGAGCCTGATCCAGATAAGGTCAAGCATAACGGTGGCAAGCAAGACGTAGAGGCGGTCGGCAATCGCAACGTCGGGTGCAAGACCGGCATGGGCAACTGGTACGGGGTCGAAAAGCAGATCGCAATGGGAAAGCAGTACGCTCAGCAGGTTGAATCCACTGTCAAGCTGATCCAAGACCCGGTGATCACGGAGTACGTGAACCGCATAGGTCAGAATCTGGTGCGGAACTCTGATTCACAAGTCCCGTTTACGATCAAAGTCATTGACGCGGACGACATTAACGCCTTCGCGCTGCCTGGCGGGTTCTTCTACGTAAACTCCGGAGTAATTCTGGCAGCCGACGAAGAAGCCGAAATGGCCGGCGTGATGGCGCATGAAATTGCCCACGTGGCGGCCTGCCATATTGCGCGTCAAATGACGCGCGGCAACCTCGCGCAGTTCGCCACAATCCCATTGATTTTCATGGGTGGCTGGGCAGGATACGGCATTTACCAGGGCGCGGGGTTAGCTGTGCCTGCTGCTTTCATGAAGTTCAATCGTGGCTTCGAAGCCGAGGCTGACTATTTAGGCGTGCAGTACATGTACAGGGCGGGATACGATCCGCAGGCCTATGTCAACTTCTTCGAGAAGGTACAGGCGCAAGAGAAGAAAAAGCCGGGCACGATGGCCAAAGTCTTTTCTGACCACCCTCAGACTCCGGACCGAATTGCCAAGTCCCAGCAAGAAATCGCGCAGATTCTGCCGGCAAAGCAGCAGTACGTAGTCTCTACCTCGGAATTTGATGATGTAAAAGGACGGCTGGCGGCGCTTGAAAATCGTCGCCGGGTGCTGGATCAGAAAGATAATGGCAAGAAGCCAAGCCTGCGACGGACGTCCTCAACGGATAAGAATGGCAAAGATGATAAGGGCAACGATGACGATCGTCCGACTCTAAAGCGAAGACAGGACCAGCAGTAATCAGGGTGCAACAAATTAACGGCGGCCAATGAGGCCGCCTTTTTTGTTGGCTAAAAAACCGCGAGCAAAACTCGCGGCCTCTTGAAAATATTCGGCGACTTCTATTACGCAGCTTCTTTTGTAGCGAGTGACCCCACTCGACCACTGCCCTCTGAAGCGGAATCAATCATCTTCATTTCGTGCCAGTCGTAAGGAAATTCCTTCCCACAATCGAGGCATACGACGTATGTTCCGGTGATGGCAGCCGCGGCGTTGCGGCGCGAACCTTTGCGGACGGTAATAGGAAAGCTGTAATGCCTGTGCCAACAGCCAAATAAGGTGTCAAACAATTTCCCCAACATCCGGCCCTCCCAGAAGGCTGCGAAAGCCCTTCACCTGAGACCTTCTTCATCTACTTAGATTCAACTCTGGATGAAAAGGTTCGACTCTGCTCTGGGCTCTGCGGAACTACTGCAATATGACGGAATTAGCGATTGTGTGCGTGGCATGGCAAAGCATGGAGCAGTTTACTGAGTTGCGGCATGAGATGCTGAGCTGGAAGCCGCGGGGCAGACCGCCCCTCCGACAGCCCACTCTTTAACTTTTGCAGCAAAGTCGGCTTGGCTCATGGGAACAGGTGTGCGGCCCTCGCCTGGATTCCATCCCCACAAAACCAGCTTGGGAGTGGTCATGTGCTCCACGATCTGATCGATGTTCCGATGGCCGTTTTGTTTCGGTTCCTTGAGAAGCTCACATAATTGGTTATCCGTAAGCCCAGCCCAAATCATTGGCGTGTTGCGCGGGGGCATTTGCCAATCAGGCGCACCGGGAGGCATATGCAGCCCAGCGAGATTGTGATCCTGATGGCAGGTGCTGCATTTCTGCGACGTCACTCCACGGCCTTCCGGACCACGCCGCACGTTCATCGCGTGCGGATGGCTGTCATCCCCTTGGCGAGGGAAATCGCCTGCTGAATGGCAATTCATGCATCGCGGGTGATGCAGGACGGGGAGCATCGCCTCAAATGCAGCGGCAGAAGCCGCATTGCGCTGCCCGTTTGCACTCACAAGGCAGCTCACAACACAAAGCAGAATAGAAAAAATACTTCGTAACACATCTCGGTAGCGGATCATTTCAAATCTTCTTTCGAGCCTCCGACGGCTTCGTTCATCCTGATCGGCAGCCTGTGAATGCGTTTTCCCGTGGCAGCGAAGATCGCATTTGTGACGGCCGGTGCGGCGCATGGAACGCCCGGCTCGCCTATGCCGCCCGATTTTTCATTATTCTTCACGATGTGTACTTCAATCTCAGGAGTTTCATTGATTCGCAACATCGGGTAGTCATGAAAATTGCTCTGCTGAATGCGGCCCTTCTCGAAGGTGAGCTCGTTGTAAAAAGCGGCAGTCAGGCCGAAAATCACTCCGCCTTGCATTTGCGCTTCAATTATTCCTGGATTCACGTATCTGCCGCAATCCACCGCACACACTACTCGATGAACCCGCACCTTCCCGTCCGAATCCACCGACACCTCCGCAACCTGCGCGGTGTAGCTTTCAAACGATGCATGCACGGCGATGCCCCGCGCTCGCCTGGCCGGCAGCGGTTTTCCCCATCCAGCTTTCTCGGCCGCCAATTCGAGCACTCCCAAATTGCGTGGAGATTTCGTCAGCAGTTTCCGGCGAAGCTCAAACGGATCTTTGCCGCCCAGCGCGGCTAACTCATCAATGAAGCTTTCTTTCACAAATGCATTGTGCGAATGTCCTACCGACCGCCACCACAGCACCGGCACTCCAATCTTGGCCGGGTGATACTCGACGCTGAGGTTTGGGATTGCGTATGGAACGTCGTCAGCTCCTTCTACTGAAGTCGGATCAATTCCGTCCTTAATGATCATTTCGAATGGAGTACCCGCCACGATCGATTGCCCGACCAGGTGGTGCGACCAGAACAGCGGATTTCCATCCGCATCCACCCCGCCAACCAGCGAGTGATAAAACATTGGCCGGTAGTAGCCACCATGCATGTCGTCTTCGCGCGTCCAGATCACTCTGACTGGCGCGCCCGCGGCCTTAGCTACGTGCACAGCTTCGCTTACGAAATCGGATACCGGATTCGCGCGCCGGCCAAAGCCACCGCCCAGAAGCGTGGTGTGAATCTGCACCTGCTCTGGCTTTAATCCGGCGATGGCAGCTGCGTTCATACGATCGATGGTTTGCAATTGCGTGCCCGTCCAGATCTCGCAGTGATCGGCGCGAAGATCAACCGCGCAGTTGAGCGGCTCCATCATCGCGTGCGAGAGATAGGGAACCGCATAAACCGCCTCAATTTTTTTCGCCGCAGATGAAATCGCGCTGCCAGCGTCGCCTTCCTTGCGGGCCACCAGGCCTGGCTGTTTCGCCATTGCCGCATACTGCTCGCGTTGCGCCTTGCTGTCGAAATCGGCCATCGGACCTTCGTCCCACTCAATCTGCAATGCATCGCGTCCGCGCTTGGCCGTCCAAAAACCGTCCGCAATCACGGCAACTCCCGAGGGCACCTCCACAACTTTGCGTACGCCCGGCATCGCTTTAGTTTTGTCCGCGTTGAAGCTCTTGAGCTTCCCGCCAAACACCGGGGGACGCGCCACAACTGCCGTCAGCATTCCTGGCAGCTTGACGTCAATGCCGAAGATGCCTTTGCCGTTGGTTTTTTCCGGCGTGTCAAGCCGTTTCAGCGGAGTGCCAATCAGTTTGAAATCTTTCGGATCTTTTAGCGCGACCTGCTGCGGAGGAGTGATTTTTGTCGCGCTCTCAGCCAATTGCCCATACGAGAGCCGCCGATTCGAGGCACTATGGATCACGATTGATTTTTCTGTGCGGCAGCTTGCTGCGTCAACATTCCAGCGCTGCGCAGCCGCCGTTACCAGCATCGCGCGGGCGGCGGCACCGGCATTGCGAAACTGATCGAACGACGACCACGTGCTGGTGCTGCCGCCGGTTATCTGCATGTGGAACACGGGATGGTTATAAACCGGGTCTACCGGCGCCGGCTCAAAGCGCACCTTGGTCCAGTCAGCGTCGAGCTCCTCCGCCAGGATCATGAGCAGGGCGGTAAAGACTCCCTGACCCATTTCAGAATGATTCACAATCACTGTGACCGAATCATCGGTGCCGATTCGCACAAATGCATTGGGCGCAAACGTAGCCGCTGCCGCAGCCTTCGAGGCGGGGAGATAGAGCCCGATCAGCAATCCGCCACTTGCGGCCACGCTCAGCTTCAGGAAGTCGCGACGGGGCAGCGCTCCCACAACACTGCGATCGTGAGCCTGACGTTCTGCAATCATCGTGCGCCTCCCTTGGCCATCATCTCGGCTGCGCGATGAACGGCGCGCCGGATTCGCGGATACGTCCCACAGCGGCAAATATTGCCTGTAAGCGCCTGGTCAATGTCGTCATCCGTCGGATTAGGAATTTCGTTCAGAAGCACCGCCGCGCTCATAATCTGTCCCGACTGGCAGTACCCGCACTGCGGGACGTCTATCTCAAGCCAGGCGCGCTGCAACGGGTGGCTCAGATCGGGCGAGAGCCCCTCAATAGTCGTGATCTCCTTTCCTGCGGCTCGCGACACCGGCGCTACACATGACCGCACCGCCTGGCCATTGATGTGTACTGTGCAGGCTCCGCATTGCGCCATGCCGCAGCCGTATTTGGTCCCGGTCAATTCAAGATTTTCCCGCAGAACCCACAGGAGCGGAGTCGAAGGATCAACATCTACCTTTACAGGCCTTTTGTTCACGCTGAACGAAATCACTGGGAGGACCTCCTCTGTCAGAAAACTTTCGTGGTTGAGGAGTTGCTTGTCGAATGTTACCGAGCAGGTGCTTCCGCCGAAGTCCTAGAAGCAGCAGATAAATTGTACACCCAGCATGCTGAGCGAGGGACGGGTGAGCTTTACTCTCGAGGGTGGCCCGTCCAAGCTTCGCTTGGGCGGGGACTTTCTGCCGGGGCTGCACTCTCACCGTACGAAAAATCCCAGCTTATTCCGTTTGACGCACGGCTGAACCTGCTCCACCTAAAACCGCGGGTGGCCCACGTTTCGCGGGTTTCGAAACGTGGGATTCCACAGCCCTGGATTTCTTTGGTTTCGATGCTTTCACTCTACCCGGAACTTCCGTCGTAGCACGATTTGAGATGCAGAGTCATGGCTTCGGCCCGAGTCGCACCCGGGCACACGGGGACAGCTGCCCCTGCATAGCATGGAGGAAATCCAACCCCCTCGCAAAAGCAGATTCCTCACCGCTAAAGCGGATTCGGAATGACAAGTTTAGGAGTGAATTCGGAATGACAAGTTTAGGAGTGAGCTAGAGCAGCGGCCCTAAGAGGCTAGAGCCGTCCAGTCTGGGTGCCGGAGCCGCAGCGCTGAAGCGCTGCGCCACCCAAATTCAAAATCCCCACACTTTCGCAAAGAACGCGAAAAGGATGGGACACCCGAAATTGGGCCGTCGGCTACGCGTGCAGATCTCTCCGGATCAGGGCGGAATCGACGAAGAAGCCCAAACCGAGGGCAAGGGGAATTATGCCGAAGGCGGCTGCCATCCAGGCATCGGGTTCGACCCGTGCGATCAGCGCGAAAGTCGCCATGTAGCCGATCGCTCCTGCCGTTAGCAAAATACCGAAACGCCGCGAGCGCGCTCCCTCCGGCAGTTCAGGTTGCATGGGGACCTCTAGTCCACGGGCCAGAGCAGCGAGACGTTCGTCGGTGCGCAGTTTACGCACGCGGTAAAACGTGTACATGGCTGCCATGGGAATTCCAAAGATCATGATAACTGCCGCTAGACCGATGACGTTGTCGGACATGGTGTGCTCCTTAATCCTCGCAAGTTCGCGGTGTGCCGTCGAGTTAAGCTACGACAGGACTAAGGAGAAAGTTCCAATATTTTGTGGGAAAAATAATGCGCATCGGGCGAGCATGCCCGATGGACAGCCGGCGCTACGGCGGCGTCACACTTCCTGCGGCCCGACTTTCTTCTTCGCCTGGCACTTGGAGACGATTGCCGAGCGAAGCCGGGTGCGGAGGTCTTCCGGTAGCTCGTAGAGCTGAGAATCGCGGTAGATCTCGATGGTCTTCTTGGTGGTGTCGCAGACAACGTAGCAGTTGTGGCACCACGCAAGATGATCTTCGAGTTCGGCCTTGGTGCGGTCGTCGAGCACGCCGTCGAGGTAGTTCGTCAGCTCGTGCAGAAATTCAGAACATTTCACTTTGTGCCATCTCCGCTCTCACGTTTCTGGAAGTAACGGCTTAACCGTTCCCGCAACTGCAGCCGAGCCCGCAGCAGCCGCGACTTTACCGCAGGAATGCTGAGGTCGAGCGCATCAGCTGTTTCCTCGGTTGAGAGACCTTCCACGTCTCGCAGGACAAATACCGTCCGAAAACTCGGCGGTAAGCCCTGAGTTGTGCGAGTCAAGATGTCCCTCAGCTCGGCTTGCGTGTATTGCTGCTCCGGGTTCGGGCTCCAATCCGCGACTTCACGCGGGAGCGAATCATCTTCGGTCTTGACTTCTTCGTCCAGCGACACCATGCGCTCGGGGCGGCGGCGGCGCAACTTCATCAGCGCCTCGTTTACCGCGATACGCACAAGCCAGGTATAAAACTTACTCTGGCCCTGGAACTGTCCCAGGTTGCTGTAGGCTTTCAGGAACGCGTCCTGCACCACATCTTCCGCATCCTCGCGGTTTTGCGTAATGTGCTGCGCAATACGAAATACGTTCCGGTCATAGCGTTTGACAAGTTCTTCAAACGCGCCGA
>QIAB01000002.1:3738-4245 GCA_003225455.1 Acidobacteriota bacterium | reverse complement strand
AAGGCGGACGGCACACGCCATTTTTCAAGGGCTATCGTCCGCAGTTCTATCTGAGAACGACAGACGTGACCGGAGTGGCGGAGCTGCCCTCTGGCACTGAGATGGTGATGCCGGGAGACAACGTCCAGTTGGTGATTGAGCTGATCACGCCGGTGGCCATGGAGAAAGGCCTGCGGTTCGCTATCCGCGAAGGCGGGCACACGGTGGGCGCGGGCACCATCAGCGAGATTGTGCAGTAGGGTAGCGCCGCCGTCTCGGCGGCCCGGTTGCGGGCGGGACGCCCGCGGGACAGCCGGCCAGAGGCCGGCGCTACAAAGCGGCTTGCGACTTGCCGCCAGTTCTTTCCGCCCGGATCGCCGGGAGGGGTTAGAGAGCAAATGTGATAGGAAACGAAAAAATTCGCATCCGGTTGAAGGCTTACGATTACCGCATCCTGGATCAGTCCACGGGCGAGATCGTCGAAACCGCGCGGCGTACAGGCGCGCAAATTGCAGGACCGATTCCGCT
>QIAB01000002.1:0-3658 GCA_003225455.1 Acidobacteriota bacterium | reverse complement strand
GATGCGCTGATGAAGCTGGATCTCCCGGCCGGAGTGGATGTGGAGATCAAAGCGTTTGGAAAGGTACATAAGTAACTCGCGTGGGGACAGCCGCCCTCGGCTGTCCGGCGGAGCGAAGCTCCGCGAGCGTACCCGCGCCACACGAACCGGAGAAAGACATGGCCAAGGTAGCAGGAATTTTAGGAAAAAAAGTCGGAATGACTCAGCTCTTTGACGACAGAGGCGATGTGCATCCGGCGACTGTGTTGCAGGCGGGGCCGTGCGTGATCACGCAGCACAAGACGGAAACCAAGGACGGCTACGTCTCAGCGCAGATTGGGTTAGTGGAATTTGTCAAGGAGTCGCGGCTCACCCAGCCAATGCGTGGACATCTTGGAAAGCACAATCTTCCGCCGGTTAAATTCGTGCGCGAAGTGCCGCTCGAAATTGATGAAAAAGGCGAGGGCGATGGCGCGGTAAAAGCCGGCGATCGCGTGCTGGTGGATATTTTTGAAGGTGATGAGCAAAGGCCGCGGATTCCAGGGCGTGGTGAAGCGCCATCATTTTGGCGGTGGACCGAAGTCGCACGGATCGATGTTTCAAATCACGGGCTCGATTGGATCGTCCGCATTCCCCTCTCGCGTGTTTAAAGGAATGCGGATGTCCGGCCACATGGGCAATGCGCGAGTTACCGTGCGCAACCTGCGCGTGCTGGGTGTGGACAAAGATGACAACCTGCTGATTGTGGAAGGCAGCGTGCCCGGGCCAAATGGCGGGTATTTGATGATCAGCAAGGCCAAGAAGCCGCCCAGAGAGCGTCGAGGATTTGCTGGGCTAAGTACGGTTGATCCATTGAAGGCGGCAAAGCGAGCGGCAAAGAAGGGATAGTGTAGCGCGGGCGCCTCGCCCGCGTCATACGAGAATCAAATGGCAACGATAGATATTCAAGATTTAAGCGGAGCGAAAGTCGGGACGCTCGAACTGGCCGACGAAATCTTCGGTGCGGTGAACGAGGACCTGCTCTGGGAAGCGGTCAAGCACTATCGCGCCGGGAAGCATGCAGGCACCCATGCCACCAAGAATCGCTGGCGGGTTTCGGGATCGGGCAAGAAGCTGTGGAAGCAGAAGGGCACCGGCCGCGCGCGCGTCGGTTCCATTCGTTCTCCGCTATGGAGGCATGGCGGCACGGTGCATGGTCCGCAGCCGCGTTCTTATGATTACGCGTTTCCGCGCAAGAAACTTCTGGGTGCGCTGCGCTCGGCGCTGGCGGCGAAATTTGCTGATGGCAAGCTGATCGTGGTGAATGCGTTCGACGTGAAAGAACCGAAGACTAAGCTGTTTCGAGAGGCGCTGGACAACTTGAAAGTAGCCTCTACGGCGCTCCTGGTTGAAGAAGCGAAAAACGGCAACCGCAATCTGGAATTGAGTTCGCGGAATCTGGATGGAGTTGAGCTGGTACGCAGAAGCGAAGTGCATCCCTATCATCTGCTCCGCTACGACTGCGCCATCTTTACTCAGCCAGCCATCGAGAAATTGCAGCTTTCGTTGAAGAATTCGGTTTCCAAGCGGCAACTGAAGACCGCCGAAGGCGAGGGCGAACCCAAGAAAGCCACGCGGTCGCCACGGCGCCGCGTGCGGCATGAAAAAGCGGCGGAGGTGGCCTGATGAAATCCGCGTATCAGATTATTCGCCGTCCGGTGATTACAGAAAAAGGCCTCGCGATCAAGGAAAACCAGAACACGCTGGTGTTCCAGGTGGCTTCGAAGGCGACGAAGACCGAGATCAAGGAAGCTGTGCAGACCGTGTTTAAAGTGAAAGTCGATTCGGTGCGTACGGCGAATTACCCCGGCAAAGAGCGGCGGCGCGGAAAATTCGCGGGCTACCGTCCGGATTGGAAGAAGGCTTTCGTGCGCCTGAAATCCGGCGAGAAGATGCCGGAGTACGCGCAGAATTTGTAAGGACATCGTTGGTCGTTTGTCGCTGGTCATTGGCCAAACCGAACGACAGCAGTGACACGAAAAGCGAAGAGCTAAAGGCTAACAGCTAAGAGCTGATTTATGGCAATCAAGACTTACAGACCGACAACCCAGACGTTGCGTTATCGCACGACGCTGTCGAGCGAAGACATTACCAGCACGCGTCCGTATAAAAAGCTGGTCGAGCCCAAACTGCGCACCGGCGGACGGCGCAACTCGGGCGACATTACCAGCTGGCATCGCGGCGGCGGGCACAAGCGCAAGCTGCGCATTGTTGACTTCAAGCGGGACAAAGTTGGCATTCCGGCGACGGTTGCCACCATCGAGTACGATCCCAATCGTTCGGCGCGCATTGCGTTGCTGGCGTACGCCGACGGCGAGAAGCGTTACATCTTGCAGCCGGATGGATTGAAACTTGGCCAGAAAGTTGTGAGCGGACCTGAGGCCGACATCCTGGTGGGGAATGCGCTTCCTTTGAAAAATATTCCTCCGGGCACGACGATTCACAATATCGAGTTGAAACCCGGCAAAGGCGCGCAGATGGTACGCTCGGCGGGCGGGGCAGCCCAGTTGGTGGCGAAAGAAGGCGATTACGCGCTGGTGAAATTGCCTTCGGGCGAGACTCGCAAAGTGGCGCAGGATTGCATGGCCACAATCGGGCAAGTGGGAAATTTGGATCACGAAAACATTACCATCGGCAAGGCTGGACGCATGCGCTGGTTGGGGCGGCGTCCGGTGAACCGTGGAGTTTCGATGAACCCGGTGGACCACCCGCACGGTGGCGGCGAAGGAAAAACTTCTGGCGGCCGGCATCCGGTCACACCGTGGGGACAGCCAACCCGTGGTTACAAGACGCGGAACAACAAGCGGACAGACAAGTTTATCGTCAACAGGAGTAAGTAGTGATTCGTCGCACGTCGTCCGGTGAAAAACAGATTCCTCACCGCTGAAGCGGTTCGGAATGACAAGGGTTTGGTTTTTAAGCTAAAAGCTAGGAGCTAACAGCTAGAAGCTGCTTTATGGCACGTTCAACAAAAAAAGGGGCATTCGTGGATGGATATCTGCAAGGGCGGATTGAAGCCATGAATTCGCGGAACGAGAAAAAAGTGCTGCGCACCTGGTCGCGGCGCTCGACCATTATTCCGGAATTTGTCGGGCATACCATCGCGGTGCACAATGGGAAGAAATTTATCCCGGTGTACATCACCGAGAACATGGTTGGACACAAGCTGGGAGAGTTCAGCTTTACCCGCCAATTCAAGGGGCACTCGATGAGGGCAGCCACGGAAGCAGCAGCCAGGCCGGCAGGAGTCCCAGGCGGCCCGGGAGCTCCGGTTCCGGCGGCAGGAGCGGCGGCTCCGGCAACTCCAGCGCCGCCGAAGCCCTAAAAAGCATGGAGTGTTCAGTGATTTGTTTTCGGCTCAGGACAATGGGAAGAGCTAAAGGCTGAATTATGGAATTTCGAGCTCAAGCACGGTTCATGCGCGTCTCGCCGCAAAAGGCGCGGCTGGTGCTGAATCTAATCAAAGGCCGCAAGGTGGAAGATGCGCTCAACACGCTGGCGTTCACCAAGAAGCGGGTGGCGGCGACAGTCGAGAAGCTACTGCGTTCAGCGGTTGAGAATGCCAATTACCTGAGTAGCGAGAAAAATATCGATGTCGATGTAGACAAGTTGTACGTGAAGCAGGCGGTCGCGAACGATG
>QIAB01000118.1 GCA_003225455.1 Acidobacteriota bacterium | reverse complement strand
GCCCGCACTCTATTACGCCCAGGCAGCTTGGGAATTTCAACATAACAATCCAGAGAAGGCCTCGGATTGGACTGCTTCGGCGAATAAGATTTATTCGTCGGCACTCAACAGCGTTTTTGCGGACGCTTTTTACGATGTTGGTTGGATGCAAAGGCCAGCAGCTGCGACCATGCCGACACCCGCATTCGACACAGCCCAGGCTGAGGGGAGTCCAGCAGTCGAGCCGAGTCCCATTCCGGACAAGGTTTTCGCTGCGAATAGCCAAAGTGACACTTCGAAGGGTGAAGGGCTGGCTTTGAGCTCAACGGTGAACGCGCCAGGTGCTACTGGACTGGATATCGCCGGCACTGGAACAGCTACGCAGACTTCCATCTCTGCATCGAATGAGTCGGCTTCGGGAACAGGCTCGCAGCCTGAGCCCCCGGCATCGGCGTTGTCCTCAGGTGGCAGCGAATCCACGATTGCGGCATCGCCCGCTGAGTCACCGCAGACGTCGCCCGCTTCCACAGAGCAAAATGGTCAGGCGGCGGCTGTTGCCCAAACGAGCGTTTCCCCGAGTCCCGCCGCAGAAGTCATGCCTGTCAAAGTTGCGTCGTCCAGCATTCTGGCGAGAGGCAGAATGTGGTTGGTAGGCGGATTACTTTTAGCGGCGCTGGTCATCCTTGCTTGGGTGATCGTGCCTACCCTTCGCCGTCGTTATGTCTTTGATGTGCCAAGTTACTCGCGAGCCCCCTCTGCTGCCGCGCCTGCTCTGTTTAAGCCGAAAGCGGCGTCGGCATCGCCGCAAAAGAAGACTTTACAGGGCAACGGCTTTGTCGGAGGGCCCCGTCAGATTTCGCTACAATTGAAGGCATCGAAACCAGCATTGCGACATAGCGCTGTTCCTTCGCGCGACCTTAGCGGTGGTCTTGATCTGACCAAAAACATGAGAGCAAAGCCGTCACGAGACTCGGCCTATCAGATGGAAAAGCCAATTCGCGAGGTGCCGCTCATTGGATCTGAGGCGGAGGCTGAACCAGTCGTCGGGCCAGTTGTCGAACAAGCGGCAGAGAACGGAGAAAGCTTGCATACGGAGACTCCGCAGAAGCCTGAGAAGGCCGCGGCTTTAGCGATCAACGAATTGACCGAAGTCACCGCGACAGCGCCGCAAGCGACGGTTGAGGTTCCCGAAAGCGTTGAGGAAATCACATGGCCTACAGATGAGGCGAGCGACGTGTTCGATGGCGCGATTGAAACCGCATCGTTTCCTGAGGAGCCTGCTGAGATCCTACCAGATGCAGAAGTCGCATTGCCTGCGGTGACAACGTTGACAGAGCGTCCTGTTGAATCGATCACTCTGGAGCCGACAGTGCCCGATCAAACAGTTTCGACCGTGATTCCCACCCCAGTGCTCGCAAGGGCTGCTATGCTTCCCTCTGATTCACCACCAAGGGCCGCTTCTGCAGAGCCTGTATTTTCGCAAACAACAACACCCGCAATCATGCCTGAAACAACTCAAACCCCAATCGCTCACGCAAACAAAGCCCCGGCCCCGCCGATGGCAAAACCACAACAACCGCCTGCCGTGATGCAAACATCCGTGCAGCTTACTTTCTCGTTCGAGATCGCAGCCATGCAGTTGACTTCCAGTTTTAAAATGGGCGCTCTCAAGGTGCGTCCCATATCGAAGCTGGTCACGATGCGGTTGCCTTCGGCTCAGCAGCCTCAGTCCGCTCTGAATTTGCAGGTCAGTTTCGAAATCGCAAAGATTCAGCCCGCCGCAGGAGCGCTCGGCAGGATCCGAATGGTTCCGTCGCAACAGCAGAGACCCACTCCAGGCGGTTTGCCATCATTCGCAGTTGCGGGATTACAGGTGGTTCCGAATTCTGAGACCGCACCAGTCCAACTCACCCCCTCGCAACAGGGACGAGCGTCCGTCCTCATCACTGTTCCGTTCCAGATTACCACACTTGAGTTTGCGCCCTCTCTCGAAATAGCATCCGTTATTCTAAACTCGAATTCCAAGCAGGTAGCTGTTCAGTTGCCGGGCGCCGGGCCGACCCCGGCTGAAGGCGCGCCAATGTTTGAGATAGCAAACCTGGAGTTAGGTGAAGGCGGCGAGATCGGCATGATGCATCTGAACCCGGTTAGCGCGCCAAAGCGCGCCTGACCCAGACGAAGGTTCTTTTCTGGAAGAAGGCAGCTTCCGTAGCTCAGTGCCAGTTTAGCGAGCGCAGTTGTTTCGGAAGAAACATTCCGTTCTTTCGAATCAGCTTACCGTCGAAATAGATTTCTCCACCGCCGTATTCCGGGCGCTGAATGCTTACCATATCCCAGTGCACCTGGCTTCGGTTTCCATTGTCTGCTTCTTCGTAAGCTTGCCCGGGAGTAAAATGAAACGAGCCGGCGATTTTTTCATCAAACAAGATGTCCCGCATCGGATGTAAAAGTCGCGGATTAAATCCGAGTGAAAATTCGCCGATGTAGTGCGCGCCGGGATCTGAATCGAGAATCTTGTTCAGTTTTTTCGTTTCGTTGCTTGTCGCGTCAACTATTTTTCCGTTTTTGAATTCGAGACGGATGCCATCGAAGGCGATTCCCTGATAGATGCTTGGCGCGTTGAACGTCACGTGGCCTTCGACTGAATCTCTCACGGGGCAGCTGAACACCTCACCATCGGGTATATTGCGATCGCCACCGCAGATCACGGCTGGAATCCCCTTCTTGCTAAAACGGAGATCGGTGCCGCGACCTTTGATTTCGACTCGATCGGTCTTTTCCATCAAACGATGGAGCGCCTTCATGCCCGGCAGAAGCTTCCGATAATCTAGCGTGCAGACTTCGAAATAGAAATCCTCAAAGGCCTCAGTGCTCATTCCTGCAAGCTGTGCCATGGACGGTGTGGGCCAGCGCAGGACTACCCACTTGGTCTTTTTGACTCGCTGATCCTGTACCGACCGCATTTTCCTGGCGATCAATTTCATTGTCTCCGGCGGCACATCGGAGAGTTCTGTGACGTTGTTGCTGCCTCGCACTGCGATATACGCATCCATTTTTTTCATTCGCGCCAGTTCATGGCTTGCTGTGAGATTTAGCTGTCTATCAGAGGCATCCAGCGAGAGAGCACGGTTTA
>QIAB01000117.1 GCA_003225455.1 Acidobacteriota bacterium | reverse complement strand
CGCGTGGCAACATACGTTTCAGCGCGGCGAGTGTTCCGTAAACGCAGCCAAGGTACGTTACTTCAGTCACGCGTCGAAATTCCTCGGGCGTCATTTCCTTGATGGGCGAAAAGACCGACGCCATCGCGTTGTTGATCCAGATGTCGATCTTGCCCAGGTCGACCTCGACCCGTGCAGCCGCCGCTTCGACTTGTTCGGCGTTTGCAACATCAACAGGAACGACAATGGCCGTGCCGCCAAGTTTTTCGACCTCGCGTTGCGCTGCTTCCAAGCCATCGGTTCCACGCGCCAGCAAGGCGATCCGCGCGCCATGCCGCGCAAACTTGCGCGCGGTTGCGCGCCCGACTCCCGCTGACGCGCCCGTGATCACGACAACTTCAGACACGTGATTCATAAGCGACATATTTTTGTTCCGGCAAATTCCCCGAAGGTCCGCGCGGACCCTCGTTGACGGCCATTTCCAAGACCTGTGCAGTATGCAACGCCTGGCGATCGGTTAGTTGCCGGATTTGTTCGCGACAACTGAAACCGTCCGCGATGATGAGCGTGTCCTTCGCTGCGCGTCGGACCTCGGGAAGCAGCACGCGCTCGCCGCAAGCAACGGAAACGTCGTAATGATTTTTCTCGAAACCGAATGTGCCAGCCATGCCGCAGCAGCCGGAATCAAGAACCTCAAAGTCGAGACCGAGTCTTTCGAGCAGCTCCGTGTCGCAATCCAATTTCATAATCGCCTTGTGATGACAATGACCGTGCAGGAGCGCTTGACGCGCCAACTTGGGCGGCTCGTACTTGGGCGCGAATTTCTTGAAGAACTCCGCGAACGTAAATGTTTGCTGCGACAAACGGATGGCCTGCTCGTTCTGCGGGAATATTTCAGTGAGCTCGTCACGGAAAACCGCTGCGCAACTCGGTTCAAGTCCGATTACCGGCGTGCCCGCTTCAATTTCGCTGCGCAACGCAGTAAGAATTTGTGCTAGCCAGCGCTTCGCGGTGTCGAGCATCCCGTAATCATAAAGAGGTCGGCCGCAGCAAAGATCGACATCCGGAACGACGACATGAAACCCAGCATCCTCTAGCACCTCCACTGCCGCCTTTGCCGTCTCCGGATGAAAGAAGTTGTTAAATGTGTCTGGCCAAAGCACGACGCGCCCATTTTTTCCCGGCGCGCCCGGCGGTC
>QIAB01000116.1 GCA_003225455.1 Acidobacteriota bacterium | reverse complement strand
ATCCATGCTTCGGCACTCACCGGGGATGAGGTGTCGTGGCCTTCGACCTGGACCGATCGCATCGGCCGTGACCGGACACCCTCAATTCCCGGACACGAACTGGCGGGAGTGGTCACCGCTCTCGGCTATGGCACGACCGGGCTGTCGATTGGACAGCGGGTGTTCGGCCTGACGGACTGGTATCGCGACGGCACGCTGGCGGAGTACGTGGCCGTCGAGGCACGCAGCCTCACACCGTTGCCGGGCGACGTTGATTTCACGGTGGGCGCGGCCCTCGTGATGCCGGGCCTGACCGCGTGGCAGGGGCTGTTCGAGCACGGCCGCCTTCGCGCGGGGCAGAGCGTCCTCGTGCACGGTGCGGCCGGCGTAGTCGGTTCGATGGCGAGTCAGCTCGCACGTGGGGCCGGTGCGTACGTCATCGGTACGGGGCGCGCTGGCGCTCATAAGACGGCTCTCGACTTCGGCGTACAGGAGTTTGTCGACCTCGATAACGACGCCCTGGAAGATGTCGGCCGAGTCGATCTGGTTTTCGATGTCCTCGGAGGTGACATCGCGAAGCGGTCTGCGGGCCTGATTCGCGCCGGAGGAACGCTGGTGACCGTCACCGGCCCGACCGAGGCGCGGCCCTCTGGCGGCCTGACTATCGATTTCGTCGTCGAACCCGATCGCGCGCAACTCAGTGAACTCGTACAGCGCGTCCGGGACGGTCGGCTGCGGACAAACATCGGCAAGGTGGCCGCCCTGGACGATGCCGTCGTCGCCTTCAACCCGACCGAGCGGGTCAAGGGAAAGACAATCATCCGCGCGCGGTCATCCGTGAGCGACACGCGCGAATTGATACACGCGGCCGGCCAGCGCTTTCCGGATCGACCGGCTGCATGAAGAAGGTAACGCGATCCAATCATATTATTCAATGTGGGATGCCTTAGGACGCTGATCTTGGCCTCAGGTTTAGAGCGCATGCCGCAGTCAGAATTCTCCGAAAAACAGGAAAACATATGCCGACATACAGCAAGAACCCCGACGCGGTATCTCGTCTCTCTCGCGAGCAATACCGCATTACTCAAACTAACGGGACTGAGCGTCCCTTTGACAACGCCTATTGGGACAACTAAAGAGCCTGGCATTTATGTGGACGTGGTGTCTGGCGAACCACTGTTTGCTTCGATCGATAAATTTGACAGCCATACAGGCTGGCCGAGTTTCACTAAACCGATCGAGCGCGAAAATATCGTAGAGAACACCGATATCAGCCACGGCATGACGCGGACAGAAGTTCGGTCAAGCCATGGCGACAGTCATCTTGGGCACCTGTTTTCCGATGGCCCACGCGCGGCAGGTGGACTCCGCTATTGCATTAACTCAGCCTCGCTGCGATTCATTCATTTCGATGAACTCGAGAGGGAGGGCTACGGCACCTATCGCGAGCTATTCGAGACCGAAAATAAGGAGTAATAACGTGAGCACATCTACCGAACGCGCAATTATTGCAGGCGGTTGCTTTTGGGGCATGCAGGGCCTACTGCGCCGCTACCCTGGTGTGATTTCGACACGGGTCGGCTATTCGGGTGGCGACGTCTCCAATGCGACCTACCGTCATCACGGCACTCATGCCGAGGCAATTGAAATCATCTTCGATCCTGACAAGCTCAGTTACAGGACGCTGCTGGAATTCTTCTTTCAGATTCATGACCCGACCACACTGAATCGCCAAGGCAACGACAGGGGAACCAGCTATCGTTCCGCCATTTTCTACACAAGCGACGAACAGAAACGAATTGCAAGTGACACCATCGCCGATGTCGACGCGTCGGGGATTTGGCCCGGTAAAGTGGTGACTGAAGTCGCGCCCGCGGGTGCTTTTTGGGAAGCCGAGCCGGAGCATCAGGACTATTTGGAGCACTATCCTAATGGTTACACTTGCCATTTCATTCGGCCTAACTGGAAGCTTCCGCGCCGACATGAGAAAACCTCTTTGGCTTCCTAAATAAGAAAGCGATTCCAGTCCGAATTTGAGCGAGTGTTTCGATGCCTCGCGCAAGTCGGCCATATCCGCAACAGAATTCATGCAATTGAAGCCGCTTATTGCGGACTTTCCCAAGGAGACATCTATGACGCCCGAGACCAAATCTGTTACGCCGACCGTTTTCTATCGCACGCTTAACATGGAGGGGCTGGAAATTTTCTATCGCGAAGCCGGTCCCCGCGATGCTCCCACCGTTTTGCTCTTGCACGGCTTTCCGTCGTCCTCTCATATGTTCCGCAATCTAATTCCCATGCTTGCGGATGCATATCATGTCGTCGCCCCAGACTTCCCTGGATATGGCGAAAGCTCAGCACCGTCGATCAACCATTTCGACTATTCTTTCGAACGGTTAGCGACTGTGACCGAAAAGTTCACCGAAGAGCTGAATCTCTCTTCGTATGCGCTGTTTCTGTCGGACATAGGCGCATCGGTTGGCTTCCGGTTAGCCATCATGCATCCCGAACGCGTGACCGCGATGATTGTCCAAAACGGCGGTGCCCATGTAGAAGCTCTAAATAAGGACTTCGCAAAGGGGCTAATTGACTATTGGGACGATCGGAGCGACAAGAATGCCCAAGTTCTACGCGACTGGCTTCTGACGATTGAAGGAACCAAGTGGCACTATCTGCATGGTGTTAGCGATCCGTCGAAGATCAGCCCTGACAATTGGGTGATCGACCAGGCTTATCAGGACCGACCAGGAAACAAGGAAATCCAACTTTCGATCCTCTACAACGCAAAAAGGGATCTGGATGTCTTTGCCGACTGGCAGGAGTATTTCCGTGAACAACAGCCGCCCACGCTGATCACTTGGGGCAAGAACGACGGAATCTTCACGGTGGAGGGTGCTGAACTCTTTAAAAGAGATATTCCCAGCGCGGAGCTCCATCTTCTCGACACGGGCCATTTCGCGTTGGAAGAAGAAGTGGAGCGGATCGGGTCGTTGATGCATGAGTTTCTGGACCGCACAATAAACACAAAAACGCGCAAAGCTGCATCCGTCTAACTTTGACGAGGGT
>QIAB01000151.1:4723-13029 GCA_003225455.1 Acidobacteriota bacterium | reverse complement strand
TGCCCGGTGCATGGCTCTGGAGTATGCATCCACAGGCATCCGCGTGAATGTAGTTTCGCCCGGGAATGTTGCGGCGGGAAGTTCGCTTAAGGTTTTCGAAGAAGATCCCGCCTACAGGGAGTTTGTCCTCCGTGTTTCCCTTGGGAAACGCAACAGCCCCGAGTCAATAGCGGATGCTTTCGTATTTTTGTGTTCGCCGCTAGCCTCCGAGATCAGCGGCCAGATTCTAAGCGCCGACTACGGGTCGGGCGTCGGGAACCGGCTATGAAAGTGGGACTTGGGCTATACCGGCACATGCTGGCACGCGAATACTACGACTTTGCGCGGCAAGCAGGATGCACTCATGTAGTCGTTCACCTAGTGGACTATTTCAACAAAGGCGCCACGAATCCGCGCAACAATCAGCCGACGGGCGCCAAGTATGAGCCCTGGGGAGTGGCCGGCGATCCGGAGAAGCTCTGGGCCGTTGACGAACTGAAGAAACTTCGCCAGGAAATCGAAGATGCCGGCCTGGTGCTGGCGGCCATTGAGAATCTCGACCCTGCACACTGGCATGACATTCTCCTGGATGGTCCGCAGCGTTCCCAACAGGTGGAGAAGGCGAAGACGCTCATACGCTGCATAGGAGAAGCGGCCATTCCAGTCTTGGGATATAACTTCAGTCTCGCTGGTGTGTGTGGACGGGTGACGACGCCCTCAGGCCGCGGCAGGGCTATGACGGTGGGAATGGATGGACCAGCAGATGACCAGCCGGTCCCAAACGGCATGGTGTGGAACATGATCTATGACCTCAACGCTCCCGCCGGGAGCTTGCCTCCTATCTCCCACGAAGAGCTCTGGCGCCGGTTGCAGCGATTTCTTGAGGACGTGATCCCCGTCGCAGAACAGTCAGGCGTGCAACTTGCCGCCCACCCGGACGATCCGCCCATGCCCAGCATGCGCGGGCAGCCGCGCCTCGTCTATCAACCGCACATGTATCAACGCTTAATTGATTCGGTCCCGAGCCACTGCAACGCATTGGAACTCTGCGTGGGAACCATCGCTGAAATGACGGAAGGGGATGTTTACGACGCTGTCGACCGCTACAGTAGGCAAGGAAAGATCGCCTACCTGCATCTTCGGAATGTGAGCGGGAAGGTCCCCCACTATCGAGAGACCTTCATCGACGAAGGCGATGTGGAGATGATCCGGATTCTGTCCATTCTCGAGCGCAACCACTTCGACGGTGTGATCATTCCGGATCATACTCCGCAAATGTCCTGCACAGCTCCCTGGCATGCCGGGATGGCTCACACTTTGGGCTTCATCTTAGCCGTCAAGGCCATGCTTGAATCTTCCAACTGCTCCAGCGCACAGGTGGCCGAATCCACGCACCGAGGCCGCTAAACTGTCGTCCTCATCCATCCAAACCCATGCTCGCGGCCCACTCCTCATTGCGGCCAGCGTCTCTACTTTGGGCGGCCTGCTCTTCGGTTACGACAACATTGTGATCAGCGGTGCCATTGGCTATCTGAGCCAACTCTTTCATCTTGACACAGCAGGCATAGGATGGGCCGCCGGGTGCGCCCTGATCGGGTGCATCATCGGCTGCGCTGGTGCCGGAACCGTGACGGATTATCTCGGTAAGAGGAAGGGTCTCACTCTCTGCGCCGTTTGCTTCGCTCTGTCTTCGGCCGGCATGCTCTTCGCCGCCAACCTCCATCAGTTCGTGGCCTGGCGGCTGATTGGCGGCTTAGGCATTGGGGCGGCGTCGGTCATATCGCCCAACTACATCGCCGAGGTTGCTCCCACGCGAGTTCGTGGCCGCTGCGTAACCCTCTACCAGTTGGGCATCGTCGTTGGAATTCTCGCCGCAGTTTTCGTGAACATGCTTATCCAGCGCATGGGCGATGAGGCCTGGAACACTTCGGCCGGCTGGCGATGGATGTTTTTCGCCGGCATCGTACCTGCGCTTCTGTTCGGCGGCATGATGTTCCCCGCTGTGGAAAGCCCGCGTTGGCTGATGAAGATGGGCCGTCGCGATCAGGCAATCCGCGTTCTCGCGCGGATCAACGACGCTGAGCTTTCAGCCCACGAAGCTGCCGAAATCGAAAACTCTCTGGCTCTCGAAGAAGGCCACATCTCAGAACTACTCACCACCTTCCGCCGGCCTTTGCTGCTAGGCATCATGCTGGCGGGATTGCAGCAGATCAGCGGGATCACTCCGCTCTTCTCTTTTCTGCCGGAAATCTTTCGCTACGCCGGAACCGCGACCGGCGATGCATTTCTCCAGTCCGTGCTGGTCAGCCTAGTCAATTTGTTGTTCACTCTCTTTGCGCTCTGGTTAGTGGATCGCGTTGGGCGCAAAGCACTCATCCTCGCCGGAACCACGGTGCAATTTATCTCGTTCGCCCTGGTCGGGTGGTTGTATCACATTCACGGGAGCGGTCTGGCGGTCCTGATTTGTGTAATGAGTTTCGTCGCCGGCCATGCCTTCGGCAATGGCGTGGCATGCTGGGTTATCATCTCGGAAATTTATCCCACCAAGGTTCGCGGGCGCGGCATGTCGATCGCTACGACTGCGCTTTGGCTTGTCGGCTACCTGGGGAATCAACTGTTCCCGATAATGCAGAAGAACCTAGGACCGGACGGTACCTTCTGGTGTTTCAGCGCGGGCGCACTGTTGACCATCATTCTGGTAGGCCTGCTAGTCCCCGAAACCAAGGGACGTTCGCTGGAAGAGATCACAAGATTCTGGACCTCGCGGCACCCGGCGAGCACAGCCCAGATGCCGAGTCCGAAAATATTGTAGATGACTTTCCGGGCATGTGGTCCGAAACAAGCTGAGGACGCTATGCTTCCTTCAGCCCCCTCGGCCGAATATGCAGAACCGGTTTTCGGGCTGGCCCGCCACCTCGGTGTCAATCGCGTAAAGGCTGCCCGCTAGACGGTCCGGCGGCGCTTCGATCGACGCCGTCGTGACGTAGAGAGTCTTCAGGTGGTAATGTTTTTCACCGGCATCTCCACCACACGATCAATTCGCCCATCTGGCGCGACTCGAACGATGCACCCGCCAGAGAAACGGCAATTCCACAAATAGCCATCGGAGTCGACTGTCGAGCCGTCGGGCAGGCCTCGCGCGAAGCCCTCCAGAAACGGTCGTTCGTTCGCGATCGTACCCGCGGCTGGATCGTACTCGTAGACCCAAACAGTGTTGGCGAGCGTGTCCCCGAAATAGAAGCGACGCTGGTCCGGGCTCCAGGCTAGGGTATTAGAGATTCCGATGTCTCGCTGCCACTGCGTGACCTTGGAGTCCGGATCGACACGAAAGAGAACGCCATCCCGTCCGCCCGCAGCGCCGGATGACCCATCGCTATTCACGTTGTTGCGCATCGAGCCCACCCACAGCGAGCCACGCGGGTCGGCCCGCGCATCATTCAGGCGGACTTTCGGCCAACCCTCGAGGTGGAACCCGTGATCATTCCGCACGTCGATAGCCGGTTCCCACAAGATTAGACGGGAGCCAAGAACCACGGTGAGAACTTCATCCCGGTCGGTCAAGGTGAGCGCTGTCACCGGCTCGTCGAAAAACCACGTGCGCACGCACTGATCCGCGGGCGTGAAGCGATGGACCAAAAAGCGGTTGATGTCGGCCCAATAAACGGCCTTGTGCGCCGCATGCCAGACTGCGCCTTCTCCGCACACATCGCCTGTTGGCGCGACACAAACTGTATTCGTGCTCATTGCACTCCGATACCGACGAGCAGTCCGCCATTCACGAGGAAATCGCCACCCGTGCAGAATCCCGCTTTCTCCGATGCAAGAAAGGCTGCCAGTTCCGCGACTGCCTCAGGTGTGCCGATGCGCCCGAGCGGATGAGCCGCGCCGAAGCGTACGAATGTGGTCTCCCTGGGCACGTCGGGTGCAAAGTGTGCCGCGGAGCGGGCGAGCATCGGCATACTGATTCGAGCCCGGGCTGATGGAATTGACACGGATAATTATAGGATATTGCGTTTGCCGCACTGATCCGGTCACATAGCAAGCGGCTTCGAGGGCAGATTCAGCCTGAGTGGAGAACCCGCTCTGGCGTTGAGTGGCGGGGGTTACAGCGCCCAGCTAGGGCCAGGCTGGACAATGACTGCGCTGGTGCAAGATTGTGGCGAGCGCGAGCGAGTCAGATGCGCTGGGGTCATCACTCACAGCCAAGCCTGGAGGTAGTGGTGGTTTGCTCTGAGGTTACCTAGGTGAGATCGTGAGCCTTTCTTTTCCCCCGTATCGCTGCATTGCGTAACGCCGCTTTCGCATCTGGCATTAGTTTTCCCGCCGGCCCAAATATGGTTTCCGACTTGAAATAGCAACATCCGCGATTGAGTTCTCGTCTTTCTACGTGGGCTGCTTCCTGCCGCAATTGTTCTTTGCTCAGGCTTTCTTTTTCCATAGCCATTCGTCTTCTTCCCGCGAAGGCCGTGGTTCGCCTTTGCGTGCATCTCGTGGTCGATAGTGGTTGATCGCCTTGTCGATACGCTTGATCGCGGTTTGCAATTCCCGAATCAAGTGCTCGTCACGGGCATAGAGCACATTAGATAGGATGGAGCGAACTTCGGCGCGCAAGGCCTCGTAATCAATGGCACGCTGACGATAGGCTTTTCGATAGCTGTAGCTGCGCAGCAGAAAATAGATCACTCCGACCGTCAAACCACTGGTAAGGCTGCCCACAATCCGATATTTCGTCAACGTCATCAGACTGAGAAGCCAGATCAGCGCCGCCCAGAGTGTCGCAGTGGCGAGAATCTTAGCTTTCCGCATGCCTCCCTACTGATGTTTTCTCTTCGGTGTCGAAGAGCGATGGCTCAGGCCTGGTTTCTGGGTGATTACGGTGATGCCCCGCACCTAGTGTGTGGATTTCACCGCCAGAGGCGGCGGGAAAATAAATGCGGGGCATGTGCGCCACTTGTCGCGGGCATTGTACGTCGCCCACCTCTGTGCAAAATGGGTGAGGCTGTGGAAAATCGCCAGGCCCTACGTCGCGTTTTGGTGGCGGCCTGATCTTCGCGACTTGCTACGTCCTCACGAACGGCGAGCGCGGTTCAATCGCACACGCAACCAAACAACTGCCCTGGGGAGTCGAAGGACTTAAGAGAAATACCGTCGGGAGGGAAAGGGCAAAAATTGCCGCAGCCCAGTGCCGGAACAAATTGTACAAGCGAAGGAAGTTCAGTCTGCAATCCTCTCGGATGGCCGAGCGGCGGAAGGATTTCGTGGGGAAACGCGTAAATCATGCAGGCAGAGGAGCAGGGAAGATAAATTCATATGTGAACATTCTTGCCTAGCCATGTGAAGTTTCCTTGCTAGTGTTCCCAAAACATTTCCACACTGGCGGAATTAAGTGCCATGTTTTCAGCATCCGATTTTCACGCTGCGGCTACTCACAATTGCTCTTTCACCGCACCGGACGTCGCAAGAACATTGCGCTCTCTGAGATTTGCCCTTGGGGGAGGTTACGAATCTCTCTGACCNNCGTGAAAAATGAGGGGCGAGCTTCTGGTCTGAAGACCTCCGCCCTCGGTTGCGCCACTTCGTCTGGAGCACGAGTTTAGGAAAGCATCTACTTACGTTCAAGGAAATTCCAGAGTAGATGAAAATCAGGCCGACGAATTTAGGCCCTAACGCGTCGCACTAACCTTGCTGGTCGGGAATCAGTCCAGTCTCCGTCTCCGTCTCAAGCCTGGTGCCCTAGGTCTCGCGGTTTTCGAGACTTGGGATGATTTCGGTCCGCTCCGGACGACGAGGGAGAAACCGGCGAACCTCAGAAGAAGAACATTTCGGGCGAGACGTGAAAACGGCGGCTGAGTTTGCGGATATGTTCGACGGTGAGGCTACGCTTCTCGCGCAGCACCTCAGAGATAATGCTGGGCGTGCCAAAGATGTCGAGCAGATCCTTCTGCTTGAGTTCGTTCGCCTGCATCAGTTCGCGCAGGACCTCGACTGGGCCGGCCGGCTTGAGCGCGTAGGCCTTCTCCTCGAAATTTTCGATGAGCACGGTAAGCAATTCGGCCAGACGCCGTTCGGCGGCGGTGAGTTTCTCCGCTTTGCGATCCAAAGCTTCGAGCATGGAGATGCAGCGCTCGTTCTCCTTCTCGCTGTGAATGACCGCGGGCAGAGTTCTGACCAGAAGGGCGGCGTATTCAGGCTGGGCAGTGGCGGTGCTCATCGTTTCCATTTCTCCTGGTCGTATTGCGCATGGCTCAGTATGTGGCGAATGTACACCCGCCGGAATCGGTAGTTGATCTCGGTGATGAGCCGGCATTTGTTTCCCTTGACATTGAAGCTAGTCCATTTTTCTACCGCATCGGCAGTGGCGAAGGTTTCTCTGACGTCCGTGAGGCTTTGCCAGAACGCTCTCTTCGCGATGCGAAACCAGACACCCAATGCCGTTTCGAGTTCGGGGTGACGCAATGCCGCTTCCTTCAGCTTCTTGCGGCTGATCACATGCACGGGACACCCGACACATGCTTCGCATTCTGCGAATATCATAGTTCGCATATTGCGAACGTGTCAAGATGGGGCTTTTTCAAACTCACTAGAAAAGGAAAGGGCGGGTAATAGGGACAATCGTTAACCATGATCGCGACGCGCAGCCCACAAATTAAACTATCCTTCAGAATGGTAAAAACAAAAAATCCCCGCATCGGCCTCTGCGCCGATTGCCGCCACGTGCGCCTGATCAAATCCGATCGCGGTTCTACCTTCTATTTTTGCCAGCACTCGGCCACAGACCCGAAATTCCCCAAGTACCCGCGCCTGCCCGTGCTCCAGTGCTCGGGCTACGAGCAGCTCATCTCACCTGCAGGCTGTCCAGCATCCGTTCGTAAGTAGAGCGCAACTGCCCGAAATCTTTTTCCGGCGCGATAAACACAAGGTATAGAAGACCTCCCTGCGAGTCGGGCAGTGTCACCAGCCAATCACGTTCCGAAAGTGGCCTGCCATTCTGTTCAATGGGCGATGCGCCACTGAGCGTCACTGATCGCCCCTCTATTCCGTTCACTTGAATGCGCCGTGGACTGCCTTGCTGCCGCAGCCCTGGATTCGACTGCTCCATGCCCTGAATCAAATCCTGCGTGGCTTGGTCCAGCGAATTCGCATTCTGATCCTGTCCTCCGCCGATGATCACGCCATAGGCCACAGCGCCCGACGAAATCCCCGCCCGCGGCCCAATCGTGATCCCATCCGAGTTCTGGCTGCTCACTGGTTCCCAGTTATCCGGATACGCAATGCTCACCGGTCCCTGCCTGAGCTGCCTGAAATTGCCGCTCGGCCTCACGTCCTGATAGCTCACATTCGCGATTCTCGGTTGCGCGGTTTGGTTGCCGCCAGATACATTCCGCACGGACGCTGGCACCGAACCATTTCGCTCATTTTCTCGCGCCCAGGTTCCTTGCTTTGACTGTTGAGCAATCTCTTGCGCGCTGTAGAGCTTCACCCGTCCGGCATCTTGTCTTGCATTGGCAAATTCTTGTGTGCTCCCTCTGTAACTTTTTGGCGGCCAGTCGCGAATCTCGCTATCCACCGCCTCAACCCGATTGCCCGGATTCGGGTGGTCGCTCAGAAACTGCGGCCCGCCGGCCCCGCCTTGCTTTTCCAGCTTCTGAAAGAACTCCGCCAGCGATCGCGGATTGTAACCCGCCTTGTACATAATGATGGCGCCCACGGCATCCGCCTGCGACTCTTCCTGCCGCGAATATTTCAAGCTGAGGATGCCTCCGGCATACTGCGCGCCCATATTCGCCAGCGTGCCTGCCGTTCCGCCGAGAACCGCGCCCAGAATGCCGCCCACAATTCCCGCCACCCCCTGCGTCATCCCAGACTTCTGCATTTCCTTCACCTGATGTTGCATGTAGACGTGCGACATTTCGTGTGACATCACGCCGGCAAGCTGGGCTTCATTCTCGGCGGCAAGAATCGTGCCCACATTAATAAAGATAGGGCCTCCTGGAAGCGCAAATGCGTTCACGTCCTTCTGCGGAATCACATGAAATTGGTACGGCCAGGAATTCTGCTGCGGGATCACCTGCATCAACCTCTTTCCCAATTGCTGCACGTACTGCGTCACCGGACTTGAATCCGGCAGCACCGGCATCTGCTGATAAACCTCAGACATCGCCTTCAACCCAAGCTGCTCCTGCTGCTGCTTGCTGACGGCCACTGTCCCTGGGTTCGGCAACTCTGGTGGCTCCGTAACCCCAAGCGCCCAGGGCGTCGCCATTAGAGCTGCCAATAACAATGCCAGCAGTTGTGCCCCAACCGTGCGCTCTCTCATATGCACTTTC
>QIAB01000151.1:0-4634 GCA_003225455.1 Acidobacteriota bacterium | reverse complement strand
TGCCTTTGTACACCAACTCTGGATTCATCTTGTCTTCAGGTGAGCCAAATTTCGCGAATTCTGGTTTAGGCGGCCAGATCAATCCTGGTGATGGAAGATGCCTGCTGCTTCTCTTGCAGCTTGCCTTTCTTGGTTATCTTTGCCAACTCGGAGTTCAATTCGGCTCCCACCAGCATCGCGAAAGCTGTCCAATACAACCAGGTCATTAACGCGACCGCTGCCCCCAGCGTTCCATAAGTTTTATTGAAGTTGGCGAAATGGCGAAAATATAGGCCGAGCAGATAAGACAGTCCAATCCAGCAGCCGACAGCAAGAATCGCGCCCGGCAGCGTCGCAAGAAAGCGTTGCTTCACATTTGGAGCAAGGTAGTACAAAGCCTCGACAGCCAAGACCGTGAATCCTATAGCAATAGTCCAGTGAATGTAGGGCCAAAGCAGGACGAACAGCGCAGAAAGGTGAACTCTCGCCGCCAGCCATTCTCCAAACCGTGGTCCGACGACCATCACGGATAGCGCAGTCAGGAGCAACAATCCGGTAACGAGAGCCAACCCGATCGCCAAAGGACGTGTCTTCCAGAAGGGACGATCGTCATGCACCTCGTAGGCAATATTCAGCGCTTCAATCGTAGCCGCGAAGCCACCCGATGCCGTCCAAAGCGTCCCCAGAATCCCAAGCGAAAGGAATGCTCCTCTATTTGGCGTGATTACATCCGCCAGCACCCTGCGAACCAGGCCCATGGCATCGGCCGGCAGGAAATGCGACATCAAGAGCAGGCTTTGATTGAACAAATCCGGAACAGGTAAGTACGCCACCACCGCCGAAAGAAAGATCAGCGATGGGAACAGAGACAAGACAAAGTAGTAGGAGAGCGCCGCGGCCATCTGAAGAGTATGGTTGCGCGATAGATCGCTATAGGTTCGCCACAACGCGCCTTTTATCTCAATGGTCGTCATGCAGCTTCTTGGATGCAGGAACAGTGCATTAGTGTTTTCGGAAATCCCAAGAATGCGATTCGGCGAGGGCGAGGAAAATAAATAACTTACAAACAGCTGAGAATTCGATGCCGAAGCACGAATCGAACTTGAAGCGCTCCGCAGCTGTGACTCTGAACACGGCGCCAAGGACCTGCTCCGATGAGGGTCGAAGTGTTTTTCAGGGCCCGCTGCGCGCGCGATTCTTCACAATTCTTAAAGCTACGAAATGTAGGTCTCGGGGAAAGCGAGCAAAGGGATTACATCCACTGTACGCCGTAATGCACTGAAGCAGTTGACGATCTCACTGTGTCAGAAGATTTTCACAGGCTGTCGCCGAAAATACAGCTTTCACCCGATTGGCCTGAATCGTGACAGAGGTAGCATGGACTCGTTTACACATAGAAAATCATCACGTCGCTAAAGATGGATCTCATTCCTGCTCAACCGAGACCATCATTCCGGCGTCCGAATGGCTTCGTGCCTGCTTTTGCAGGAATTTCAGAGTTGAGGAATTCTCGACACCATGAGCCCCAGGTGATCGAGGTCTTGAAGTCAAAATCCCGACACACATAAAAGCCTTACCGCGAAGAGGTTTCGCTCGCGCCGTAAAGCTCAAGAAACCGTTCGAAATTCAAAAAGGAGCAGCTTATGCATCCGTATTTCTCGACGCACGTTCAGCCTTGGCAAAACTTTAATCCAATCGACGTCAGCATGTATCAGAGGCCGATCCCGTGGTTTGATCCAGCGGCTTATCAAGCTATGTACAATCCAACTCCCTACAATCCAGCTATCTACAGGGGTGCGTTTCCAGGTTTTGAGACGAACCCCTACTATGCAGGTATTCTCCCCAGACCCGTCTTCCATGTGCCTCCTGTGTCCGTTTCACCCGAGATCGCACATGGGATGTCTCCAGTAGGTTTTTCGGGATTCGGCGTGCCCGAGTATCTTTCGCCGGAGAACTTCATCTCTGGTTTTGGCAAAACGGCTGGGAACTATCTCCCTCCTGAGTTCCTGGAGTTTCTACGTGTTTCTGCGTGCGGAATTGCTCCGCTGCGGCAAGGCTCTGCGAACAGTTGCTCCCGCTCTGGAACACGAGAACGAGGACGTGAAAGAGCAAGCGCATCTTGCTGCCACGGCTCAGTTCTTCTATGCTCTCGGCCTTCTCTACACGCGCGGGATCATCATCCCTCCCGAAGTGCCTGGGGCTTCGAGCCGGGCGGAGGAGCCATCTCCTGTCACCGCATGTGAGGTGTTTGGAGAAGCCTTAGAGCGCTTTGCCAGAGAACAGGGCGTGGGTCGGGGGATTGGACGAGAGCTAGGAGAACTCTCGGAAAAAGCCCGCCTCTGTTTCCGCGCCTTGGCTCCCGAGTCGGACCAACTGGAGCGCGTTAGGGACGAGAACACTAGACTCGGCAACAGAAAAAAAGTCGTGAATGCATAGCCCGCGAAATTGTAGCTTTACAATTCTGGACCGGTACCTCTCGGTGCCGGCCCATTTTTATTTATACCCATAGGCGCTGGATACGTCGCATTACCAACGCGCTGTTTCAAAACCCCCGCCCGCTGTAGCACTATTATCAGGACATTGAAGCGGCCCGAGCGAGTGGTTGCGAGCTCAGCGTGAACTGGTGACGGAAATTCCTAGGCGGCGTAATAGATCCTGAAAGCGCGGGTCGGAACGGAGGGGATCTAACTTGGGGTCGGCGGCGATCCAGGGCGAACAGTCCGCCCGCTCGTCGAGCGATTTTCGCAGCCAGGCAAAGGCTGACTCGCGATCTCTGAGACCCGCATAGGTGGTAGCAACCTCGTACGCGCAGACATAACGCTTTCTCGAACGCTGCACCATCTCCTCGGTGACCCTCCTAGCCTCTGCGGGTCGTCCCGCCGCAGCATAGGTGCCAGCGAGCATCTCCAAAGTGGTGACGCTGTTGTCCACTCGCCGCGTTTCTTCGAGTACCTGCAAGGCTCGGGCGAAGTCGCCTTTCTTCTCGTAGGCCAATCCGAGCATCTGCTGCGCCACCAAATAGTTCGGGGCCAATTCCACCGCGGCTCTCGCCTGTTCCAAAAATTGATCGTAATCGCGCTTGAGATAAAAGATCCAGGCAGCATCGGCAGCGATCAACCCGGAGACCGGATCCAACTGGCGAGCCCGCAGGATCTCCTCGACTGCGGCCTGGAAACGCCGGTTGGCGACGAGAAACATAGCGTAATAATCGTGAGCCTCCGCGTAGCTGGGTTTGATGTCGAGAGCTCGCTGAAACTCCCGTTCCGCATTCGGCCAATCATAGTCATCAGCACGCCACCGAGCGACACATGCGCCTCTGGCAGCGTCTCATCCAACGCGACAGCCTTTTGAGCTGCCGCTTTGGCCTTGGGCATGACCTCGGTGGGAGCAGCGTAGATGCTGCGCATTGCCGTATAAGCATCCGCAACCCCGGCATAGGCTGGCGCATATTCGACGTCTTTCTGGATCGCCTGCTGGAAATAATCCAAAGCTCGGTGGATTGAAGCTTCGCTGCCATTCTGCAGGTGGAAACGGCCGCGAAGATACGCTTCGTGCACCTCGGGGCTCACCTCTCGCGCCCGTGCCAGATGTGCCTGTTCTTGTGGACCAACGCTTATCCGGACTTCGCGCGCGATATCGCTGGCGATTTCATGCTGCAAAGCGATGACGTCGCGGAGGTCGCGCTCGTAGCTTTTGGCCCAGAGGTGCGTATCAGTGGGTCCTTGAATCAATTGGGCGGTGATACGGACGCGATCATTGACCCGCAAGATGGATCCCTCAATCAGGCCGTCGGCATGCAACTCTTTTGCGATCTGGGGAGCTTTCTTTTTCGTATCCCGGTACTGCATGGTGGAGGTGCGAGAGATCACACGTAGCGAATGGAGCTGGCTGATCTCAGAAGTAAGCTCCTCCGTCATGCCGTCCACGAAATATTGTTGGTTTGGGTCAGCGGAGAAATTGGCCAAGGGCAGAACCGCAAGCGAACGAATGCTGCCCGGATCACCAGCATGCCTGGCAAACGGCCACTTGAAAAACGCGACCGCCGACAAGACTAATAGAACCAAAAAACTCACGCCTATCGCCGAGTACCTGCGCACGTGTGATGGCTGCGAGAACGGTGCCACCGACGGATGTTCAGCAGAAAGAGGCAAAAGGACCGAGGTTGCACGAGCGTCTGCACTGCCCAGTTCGGTCTCATACGGGATGCGCCGCAGATCGGTACGCATGTCTGCCGCGCTCTGGTAGCGTTGGTCACGATCCTTTTCCAGCGCGCGGGTGATGATACGTTCCAGTGCGGCCGGAATTTGGGGATTTAGGTGCCCTGGACCGGCGGGAACTGAGCCGAGCAGGGCATGAGCGATCGCCGCAGGCGTGTTGCCTCTAAACGGCAGCGCACCCGTCGCCATTTCTACAGCACCACGCCGAATGAGAACAGGTCAGTGCGGGCGTCCAGTTCTTCGCCGAGCGCCTGCTCGGGCGACATATAGGCGACGGTGCCCAGAATGCTGCCTGCGGTGGTCAGTTCCGTCATAGCAGTAGAAGCGAGCACAGCTTCTTGCGCTCTCGGGCTGAACTTTGCCAGTCCGAAATCGAGGACCTTCACCTGTCCGCGCGTTGTAATGAAGATGTTGGCGGGCTTGATGTCGCGATGAACA
>QIAB01000150.1 GCA_003225455.1 Acidobacteriota bacterium | reverse complement strand
ACTTGGGCAAAGAATCGAGGCGAAATAGGGGTCAAAAGACGGTGCCGAGGGATGTAAGAGTCGTCGAATCAACAATGAGTTACACTGACCTGTCAGGCTCATAACCCAAAGGTCGGTGGTTCAAATCCACCCCCGCAACCAAACTTTTCATTGAGTGACGAGCTTCGGACGTTTTCACCGCAGGGGCAAAAAGGGGCAGTTGATTAGCCTCTTCATACTTCCGCTTCAAATGACCCGTCTTTTTGCTCCCCTTTAATTCCTGCTTCAGCACCATCTGGACTACTTTGCTGTTAGCCTCGCGCTTCGATTCCATCATCGCGTTGCCATATACGTTCATGGTGGTTGCGACCTGCGCGTGGCGCATCAGTTTTTGTTGTACGCCTATCGGCGTGCTGGCTGAATCCAGCCACGACCGATAGGTGTGTCGAAAGGTGTGCCAGCCAATGTCCCCGAGGCCGAGCTTGCGACCCGCAGGGCGGATGTAATCCTGCTGAATTGGGCTGGCGTGATAGCAGCGCCCAGTGATCGGGCTCGGGAACACCCATTTCTCCTCGGACTCGGGGCACTGCCGTTTCCAATCGAGCAGTACTGTAGCCAGATCAGGATCGAGTGGAAGGTCGTCTTCGGAATATTCCGTTTTGACCTCATCGACGATGCCATCTAGTACACCGCGGCTCACCCGCATCGTGAGTTCAGCGAAATTGATGTCTGGCCACTGCAGAGCCAGAATCTCGCTGACCCGCAGTCCCAGGCACTGGGCTACAACCACCATAGTGCGATACGGATCGATCAGGAGTTCCAAGACTGCGAATCAATTCCCAGAACATCGCCCGCTCGAAGAGGCGGTGCATCAGGGCTTTGATTTTTCCCTTGGTGGTCGCGGTTAGGTTCAGGTTGATGAGCCATTCCTGCACGTACATGGGACGCACCTGGGAAATGGGCACATTCTCCCATTTGGGGATCACATGCTTGTTGAGGATGGTCGTATAGGATTTTCTTGTTGAATGCCGCAAGGGCATGGCTTCCGTGATGTACCGATTGCAAAGAGAGCCAAACGAAACTTGCCCGTCCGTCGCTCGTCGCGAGTCGGCATGTATGCGGTGCCCTTCGGCTTTCCTCCAAGCATCGGCTTCAGTCCTGATCTCGTGGACAGTGCCAAGCAGCACCGACAGCTTCTTATCTCGCCCATCGGCTTGCCTTTGACGAAATCGCCAAACCCAAACCGCGGGCCCTCTGGATCGTTTCTGCTTTTCGACCCAGCCAAACTGGTACGTGTGTCGCCGCAAAAGAGTCTCTGCTCATTCGCGGCGCAAAGAGTGATTCGAGAGTATTCCAGAGTGTGCCCACTCGTCTAGCTCAGACGGACGAGATCGCCACGGATTTCCGACGCGGAAACCGGTGCTCGCCATGCGCGTCACAGTTTTGGGATGGATGCGTAGGAATTCTGCTGCCTGCTCGCAGTCCCACACTGGCTCACGTTGTGAAGCGTTTGCTCGCTGTGAATTCGCTTGTATTCGGGCAGGCTCAGGAGGCGACCCTGTTCGTCGATGATGCCCAGTTGTACTGTCTCCGCTCGTTGTGCCGCATACACCTTGTTGCCTTCGGCTAGCACCTGGGCCATCAAGGCCTCCAATTGCTCATCACTTTCCGCGTCAATCGAATCGAGGGTCAGTCGTTCAAGTCTCTTGTCATCAGAAGCCATCCAAAACCTTTCCGCAGAGCGAGATCAGCGGTTCGCCTCGATCCCGGCCTAGTCTCGCCGGCCTTCGATGGACTCTGCGGGCCTCGATCGCCTTCGGAACCCTGGCGCCTGTCTTTCGTATCGGCGTTACATCAATCGGCTATCGAACTCCACGCTGGTGAAAATTCGCAACGTGATGGTTGCTATTTTTAAGCACGGACAAAGGTACGGACTCTTGCCGAGAGCGCAAGAAGCCAATCCCATGGTTTTCGTGCGGCAGTCATCCGTCGGCAACTACGAGCCCGTTGTGCTCACGCTGTCGCAATGTGTTGGCATTCTGGCGAATCTCAGCTGCATGCATCGAGTGCTGGTTTTGGCTGATGCACAACGGGGCTTCGTGTCAGCGAGATCCTGGCGTTGCGTTGGTCGGATATCGACACGGCGAATTCGTGCCATTCACGTGACCCGTGCGTACGTGTACGAACGCTGCGCTCGCGAGCGCAAAACCGGCGAGCACACGGACGATGTGATCCCCCAAGTCACGATTTCGCGGTGAATGTGGGTTGCAACCCACAGCAAGAGGCACTGACGGAAAGGCGGATTCTAGCTCATGCTTGGCGGAATCCCGCGTACTAAGGTGACGAATCACCTGCCGGTGGGGATCATTCTTCGTTGCCTTGTATTCAAAGAATGTCTTGTCCGCAGCGGTTCGAGCTCTGATTTTATTTTGACTAGGACATCCAGATCTCCCAAATGGCTATGCATAAAAGCGCAGAGAGGACTGCTGAACACGAGTGGAAGGCTGCATACATTCAAACTCGAAACTGAAAGGGAGTTATCCATGGCGGCGGCGACAGCTTTACAACTGAATCAAGAACCGATTGCAGTCGAGAGTTATCAGACTAAAATTCAGGAGTTAACAGATATTATTACCCGCTGCTCGCCTCGCTTTCGCCGAATTGCACTGGGCCATCTGAGCAACGTACCCGACGCGGAAGACGCAGTGCAGGATGCTTTTCTCGCGGCCTTGACACACATAAACCAGTTCAGGGGACAAGCGAAGATGTCCACGTGGCTGACGACGTAACGACGTTCATATTCGTGACCCCTCACCGTTGGGTGCACACGATTATGAGTATTGATGCATGGAGAAAAGAGAGGCTGGCAGAAGACCTGTGGAAAGACGTACGCGCAATTGATGGTGCAATGCTCGAAGATTGGATTGAACAATGCCCGGCAGTAGGGGCACGTATCGCCCGACAGATGCTTGGTGTTATGCCAGCCACTGGCGTGTATAGCACCGACGAA
>QIAB01000149.1 GCA_003225455.1 Acidobacteriota bacterium | reverse complement strand
GGGAGATCGGCGCCACTTGTGCAGTTTTTTTCGGGACGGTAAGAGTTTTGGGCTTTGCTGGTGTAGACGCGTGGGAATCAGACATGCTGAACCTCCGGTCCGTCGTTTACTAAGGGGGAAGATACTTCAGATGGACTGACTTAGCTCAGAAAACCTGAAAGAGGAATAGAACTACTCGCTCATTCTTGACCCTACGCTGATTGTTCTGGTGTGTCAAGCAGCGAAGGGCGTCTGCCCGTTTCAATGCCGCTTACCTGCTGTGATGCCAGCAAGCCAGACTTACACCACACAAAGAAACCCTATAGGCCGCGAAGAGAGAGGGCTAGCACCAGTTTTTGCCTGACTCTCTTCCGTTTGGACTGTTGTTGCTCGAATTCGTCCGCGCTCGGAGGATGGTCCATCGGAGCGCTCTCTGACCTGTTCAGACTCAACAGCTCCTTAATGAGAGCCGCCACTTGGTCGGAATTATCGCTCATAAGAATACAACTCATCTCATAATGGCGCGCCTCAGCTCTGCGGTGGCTCGCGCCAGAACTTTCCCTCTGGATGTGATTCCCCATTGTGACCATTACCCTTACTAATGTCTTGCCCGTGGCCATTATCGTTGCCGTAAAGTCCATTCATTACAAGGGCGTTTGTCCTTATCCGACCCATCTGTTCGTAGATGTACTGCCGAAGGTCGGCTACGTCAAGAATGCGACTTCCATTGTTCAGGTGCGCATAAATCAAGTCCCCCCTGAGGCTTTCGAGGACGGATAGTGCGATTTGTCTTTCGTTTGTATTCACCGACACGCTCCACTGCGAACAACATTTTGAACGACCGTATGGTAACTTCCTCGATACACACTAATCTGTGCAATTTTGACCACTTGGGGGACGGGTATTTATGAGATAGGTTCTAGTCAACCTACTTGCTTGTCTCGTCACATGCAGGATCGTCATGTTGTGCGATTGAGCATTTCCTCAAATGCGGTCGCAAGATGCGACACGCATATGTTAGTTGCGGTTACCAGCCTGTATCCATTTCGTTGAGGCAAAACCGGACTCAACGCAAGGAAACGAAGTCGTAATGGTGGCGTTGCCGTTCTCATCTTTTCAACATGACGTCCGCAACGTACTTACCTTCCTGTATAGCGGGTTGAGCCACTCCGGGCATCAGCATCGGCGATCGGAATTTGATGCCAACTAGGTTTCGAACCGGAGCAACGAGATGAGCGGGGAGGAATCACAAACGCAGGTTGGCGGTGCTTCTTCGCAACGTCCAGACTCGCTGCATGAACATCACGGAAGGACAATCCGAGTTGCTGACGGATCGCCCGCAGTTTTGCACCCGCGCGCACCCGTCGTGAGCCTTTTATCACGGGAGTGTTTTATCATCTACCGCTTGTCTGACTGGCTTTCTTAGTCGAGACGGTTCTTTGTATACCGCGAGCGAGCAACTTCCGATCTATGGCGTTGACAATCGCGTCCAGATCAGCAGGCTTTGTGAAATAGTCATCGATTTCCACGCGGATGCTACGGAGTGCGGTTTCAAAAGCCGGATACCCCGTCAAGAGGATTGTCACGGCATCGGGATTGGCTTCTCGCATGGCCTCGGCGACGGTGAATCCATCGCTTTCTCGGTCAATATTGATATCCGACAGGAGTACATCAAAATGGCGAGCCTTTATCGCCGTGAGCGCCGCCGATACATTGGCTGCGACCTGCACGTGAAACCCACGTTCCTGCAGAATAGGCGGAAGGGTCAGACGAATGCTCGGTTCATCATCCACGAAGAGAAGCTCGTTGCCGCCCTCTCTCTTTGTGGCAATTCTTCTTGAGACGCGAAGCTGGTTTTCACGTTCTTCAAGAGCTTTATTGAGTTCTTCAACGATGGAGAGGAGTTTCTTCGGGTCTTGCTCGTTGGCAGCTTTTCGCGCCAGTGCCTTCCAGTCCTCTCGATTTGAATCAGCCATCTTACGCAACTTCCTTACATGAGGATCACGCTTCGATGCTGTGTCTTCCGCTGACCTGCACCGTTCCATTGGAACTAGGTGCCGATGAGCCGTCCGCTTGTTCTGGTAGTTCTTCATGCACTTGCTTTCTTCGTCTCACTGCCGATCAGTTTGTCGATTGCCGAGAGCAGGGTCTCGGGGCCATCGCCCTTCTCTAACACCACATCCGCAAACCATTTCAGGGATTCAGGTATGTCGTCAGGAAAGCCGCTACAGATCACCACGGGCAGCTTCGGATGCTCCTGCATCAGCACCCGAGCGACTTGATTGCCGTCCAACCCCGGCATTCTGAAATCGAGCACGACCAGACCAATTGAGTATTTGCGAGTAATCGCAAGGCCAGTGGGACCATCGGGCGCGGTCAGAACCGTGTAGCCCTTTGCCGCTAAAAGAGCTTTGTAGATGTTAAGAACTTTGGGATCGTCGTCAATGCAGAGGATACTAGCCACAACCCTTGGCACGCTCCTCAGCGTGATTGCTGCCAGGGGAGAGCAGAATTGTCTCGCCGCACCTCAGCAGATGGAATGGCCCAATGGTGCTACTCTGATTACACTGATATCTCCGCAATTCCAGCCAATGCCGCTCCTGAAGCGGGTTTGCGGGCAAGGGTTGCTCCAGCTACAGTAAAGACCCGATTCAACTCTGGTGTTCTAACGCGAATAATTATGGCTGCTAGAGTAGGTTGGGTCGTGAGCGCCAGCACCCTCCCCCATACCGAAATGGCGGTCCAGCCCTCCCCGGAGTTCTCCATGAGACTCTCGCCCATCCGAGCGACATTGAAAACACATTCGCTCGAAGAATGGTTCTGGCGTCTGGTTTTCGTGGGAGTAGTGTGCGACTTCCTCTATCTGGGATGGTTTATTGCGAGATCGCTACGGGCACGCTAAAACCCGCCGCACGTTGCTCACTGTTCGTTGACACGAAGCTGGAGTTCGGAGTAGTCTGCTCCGCACAGAGAGGCCGTAACCCTGCTATGGATTTCACCTGCCACTTGCGTCTCTTTCCTAGTGATTGTTGTCGGCACGATTCGTCTGGTCGGCAGCAACGCAAATAACGTCTTTTCTTCCGTAGCGAGTTCCGTGCAGTAAACTCGCCAACAGGTTTCATTCGGAATACCCAATGAGACCTGTTTGCGTTCGGAAGGGCATTTAAAGGGTATCTTGAGCAAAGAGAAAAGCCGCACGATGATGTGCGGCCTGTTGCGATGGGGTGAACGAAAGTCCTAACCTAATCGTTGTTGTTGGCTGCAACGCTGCGCTATGCGGCCCATTTCCCTTGCGACGCTTCGCAGCAACTGCTTTCTTTGCCAAATTCTGGCCAAAAAAGCAAATCGAAGCCGGTTCAACCTACTGGCAATACGTCCTTACGTTGTCGAACGTCACGGCAGTCTCACCGGTCGCAGTAATTGTGAGGTGGAACGTTTCGCTGAATGCGAGGTTAGAACTGCCTCCTTTGCTTACAAATCTAAAGTTGTCAGTAATAGTTTGGATAAACGGGAAGACCATTTACCGGCTTCGGAGTTGTGAAACGTTTCGTTGGTGACATACTGAATGCCCGTTGTCTGTCCTATTCCCGTGCCTAGAACCGTGAAATGAGAATCGAAATGGTTTTGCTCAAAGGGACCACCGGGGTTGGTGATGGTCTGGGTTAACATAGCAAAGGCTATGTCTACAGCTACCGTCTCTCCGGTACAGTCGTTTAAAAAGCTAAACGTATCTGTGCCTGATGAACGGCAAATCTAATGCCTCGATTGGCCCTGCCGATAAACCTTTGCAGTTCGCCTGAGCTTCCGTTTGATCTGATCCTGCTCGGAACGGGCCAGAGCGGTCATGTCGGCACGCCGTTAGCAAGCACAGCCTCGCCTAGCTTCGTCCAGCGTTCTAGCAGGGAATCCTCAGCTTCATCGCTTACGTGGTCACGGAAACTCTCGTCTTTCGGCTTCGTGAGGTTTGATATTGGCGTGGAGGAGGGCACGGCAGCTTGCCTAAGAGAATGCCAGAAACTCGGTCTAGGTTCGATACGGTGTGTACAGTATTTCCACTGTATTTCCAGAGTACCTTCTGAATTGAACCTTCGTGACGTTCGTAACGAGCGCATTTGCAGCCCACATCGGCATAATCCCAGCAGAACCAATTTCGGATGGGCAGAAAACCAAAATACGATTGGTCCCTCCTCGTGCCTTGCGTCCTGATCGCAATTTCGCTACTTGGTTTTCTCTACCTCGTTTGGGATCGGCTCCGTTGATCGGATTTTTAGCCAATATCCACAGAAAAATTGGCCGCAAAACTTTAACCTAGCAAATATGTTGCGAACAAGACGCTTATTGCATTGGGCTGGCGTCTTCGCGGTGCTCACATTTAGTAAGTTTTTGCTTTATATTCGCCAGTGTAGCGAACCGCGAATTGAGGGTGTTACTGGATCGTGTTTTCTGGCCCGCTGAGGGAAGATCAGAGTGCAAGTTGGAGGTGGTTCATGCGTAGACAGCAGTTGATGGAACCAGACTTCCTGAGTGAACTCCTGCTGCTTGTTGTCGGCGCTGTGATGTCCTTTTTCTTGATACTCACAGGCGTCTTTGCGTTGTTCCGAAGATAGCGGAAGGACGCAAAGGGCACAAAGGCACTTTTCTTTTCGCGTCGTCGATGCCCTAGCCATTGCCTATTCTCCGGTATCTTCGACAAAACCTGCACGAAATGAAAAATCAGAGTTGAACGAGTACAGCGATGGCAGAATTCATTCATGAACACTCAACGCGCGTGAAGGACGAGGACGGCACGGCCTACGTCGTGCGCATCTACGCACGGCAGAGAACTGATGGCACTTGGGAGGGCTGGCTTGAATTCCATCCGACCGATAAGCGCAAATCGGTGTTGCGCACTGAACAAGAGACATCACAGCCCAACCGCCTCGCCGTCGAGTATTGGGCGTCTGGTCTAGAACCGATTTACCTCGAAGGAGCCTTCGCACGTACGCAAGGACGGCTGCTGTAGGGAAGGTCACCCTCTGACGGTTTACCGAACGCCCAAAACGCGAGTACAGCGTTCTCCGTATTGACAGGCCATAACTCACGAATCACAGTTGAGGAGCACCCGGCCTTCGCCGCACAGGACACTTCACATGGCGACACAGGTTCTTCTCCCGCTCATTGCATCGGCGATGTTTCTAGTGGGCATTTGGCTTGCGTTCGTTGAAATACGCAATTGGTGGAAAGCGCAAACGGAGCGCACGTCAAGCGCTCACCAATAGTCAAGCGCTCACCAATAGTCAAGCGCTCACCAATAGAGGTAAGAGCAGATAGCATCGACAAGCAGAGCGCTGCGAATACAGGCCAAACCGCAAACAACGCTGCGTGAATCTTCAAGAATCGTGCAGGAGCTTGAGGCTAAGTTCCGCCAAGGCTAAACTGTTAGCTCCGTCGAATATTTTCGAGATGGCTTAGGGCCTCACCGATGGCGTGCCGCTGATCGGAATCCTCGTACTCGACGGCCATCCGTAGCGCCTGCTTCATCTCATTTTTCGCCTCTTCAACCGAGCGGGTTGCTTCTCAGGATCGGTTTCCCGCAGGGCTGCCCTGTACAGCTTGATCCATTCCAGTTCCGAAGTCATGAGTACCCTCTAAAAAGCAACCAGCAGAGATTTTGATAAGAGCAAAAAGCTGACGGTTGACTCTGTTCTATAGCGAACTGCTCAGAAGAGTGATAAATTCTGGAGGCTGATGATTCAGCAAACCGATTTTGGAAATCAGACTGATTCACTAGCCGGAACCTGAGTCACTTGCCCAGCCTGAATCAATTTCAGGTAGTGCAAGGCATCCGATAGGCTGCGCCGTAGATCGGAATCTTCCTCCTTAACTGCGCTTCGTAATGCCTGTTTTATCACTCGCTCTGCCTCTTTGATTTGTGCGTGCTGCTTTTGCGGATCGGTTTCCTTCAACACCGTCTGATAGAGCTTGATCCAATCTAGGCTTGCGGGCATAGAAGCAGCTAAAACAGGATCAGTGCATCTGACAAACTCTTCGAGCCAATCCCGGTATTGCCGATCCATATGAGTAAACTTAATGCCAATCCCAGCCCCCGAATGGCTGCTAATCACCATGCCGTCCGCCCACAGCTTGTCGTTATTTATGAAAAGAACGATGCTGATTTCGCTTCCTGCTGCCAGCGGCATTGCTGTCTGTGCATAACAGCCGCCTACGCACATATCTTCCACAATGCCCCAGATGGCAAATTTTTTGCCTGGTACACGCAATCTGGCTTTGATATTGCATTTCAAGCGCTCGTATTGCCTTTGGTTTTTTCTAGGCGGTCGGCTATACACGTCTGTGTATGTCTTTTTTGAAAGTGTCGGCCAAAGGTTCTCTCCCCCCGGTAAGGTTTGCAGCCCAACGTGGCCTTCTTCAGCCGATCCAGCCTGTCCGATCCAAACGACCCGCAGCCGCGCTTTCTTCTGCGCGTAAGTTATTCCCACTATGTCGCCTGCTTGCAGCTTTCGACGAATGCCTTTCAGTAGAGCACCGTCCGTACTGACGTTGCGTGTCCAAACAGCTTCGATAAAGGGCTGG